>CANJJT010000049.1:0-31367 GCA_947474715.1 Betaproteobacteria bacterium | reverse complement strand
TGATCTACACGATGCTCACCAAAGGTGAGGAATACACCGACAAGGGCCAGGACTACTACGAGGAACGCTACCGACAGCGCGTCATGCACCACATCACCAAGCGTGCCGAAAAGCTTGGCATGCAACTCGTCCCGATTCCTCAAGCCGCATAAAATTACGCCGCTATTCAATGTGATAGATTGTGTTTCTTAAGAGGAGTGAGGGGTGAGGGGGGGAAGTTGAGGATGGATTTCGGCGCAGGCAGGACCAGCGCCGGTTTGATTGGCCAGGTAACCCGCAATTGGACCTGCGGTGTGCGCTCTGTCTTTTCTCCTCACTCCTTACTCCTCACTGAATTCATGCTTCCAGCACCCAGGTGTCCTTGGTGCCACCGCCCTGCGAGGAGTTCACCACCAGTGAGCCGTCCTTGAGGGCGACCCGGGTGAGGCCGCCGGGGACGATGCGCACGTCCTTGCCCGAGAGCACGAAGGGCCGCAGGTCGACGTGGCGTGGTGCGATGCCGGACTCGACGAAGGTGGGGCAGGTGGACAGCGCCAGGGTGGGCTGGGCCATGTATTTTTCCGGGCAGGCGATGATGCGTTCGCGGAAGTCGTCGCGCTGGGCCGAGGTGGCGGCCGGGCCGACCAGCATGCCGTAGCCGCCGGACCCATGCACTTCCTTCACCACCAGTTCGGCCAGGTGGGCAAGCACGTAATTCAGGTCGTCCGGCTTGCTGAGTTCGTAGGTGGGCACGTTCTTCAGGATGGGCTGTTCGCCCAGGTAGAACTGGATCATGTCCGGCACATGCACGTACATGGACTTGTCATCGGCGATGCCGGTGCCCACGGCATTGGCCAAGGTGACGCGACCGGCGCGATAGGCCTGCATCAGGCCGGGCACGCCCAGCGCCGAGTCCGGCCGGAAGGCCTTGGGATCGAGGAAGTCATCGTCAATGCGACGGTAGATCACGTCGACCCGGCGCGGGCCGCGGGTGGTGCGCATGTAAACATAGTTGTCGCGCACGATCAGATCCTGGCCTTCGACCAGTTCCACGCCCATCTGCTGGGCGAGGAAGGTGTGCTCGAAGTAGGCCGAGTTGTAGATGCCCGGGGTGAGCAGGGCCACGGTCGGGTCGGTGACATGGGCCGGGGCGACGCCGCGCAGGCTCTCCAGCAGCAAGTCGGCATAGTGCTCGACCGGCTGCACCGGCTGGCGGCCGAACAACTCGGGAAACAGCCGCATCATCATCTTGCGGTTTTCCAGCATGTAGGACACGCCCGAGGGGACGCGCAGGTTGTCCTCCAGCACGTAGAACTCGCCGGGGCCGGTGCACACCAGGTCGACGCCGGCGATGTGCGCGTAAATATTGCCGGGCACATTCAGACCCTGCATCAGCGGGCGGTACTGGGAGTTGGCGAGGACCTTGGCTTCGGGGATGAGTCCGGCCTTGAGGATGGCCTTGTCGTGATAGATATCCTGCAGAAACATGTTCAGCGCCTTGACCCGCTGCACCAGGCCGCGCTCCAGGATCTGCCAGTCGCTGCCCGGGATGATGCGCGGAATGATGTCAAAGGGGATCAGGCGCTCGCCGCCGGCCTCCTCGCCATACACCGCAAAGGTGATGCCCAGGCGGTGGAACATGACTTCCGCTTCGTTGCGTTTCTGCACCAGTCGTTCCGGCGGAACCGCATCCAGCCAGGACTGGTAGCTCTTGTAATGCGCCAGGACGTTGCCGTCCATGCCGCTCATTTCGTCGTAAGCCTTGACAGCCATGGGTGCTTTGCCAGGAAGAGTGGTCAGAAAGGGGGCAGTGCAGCGGAATCAGCAATCAGTTTGTCATATCCCGAAGATGCCCCATCCATTAAGCAACGGTTGTGCCTGTATTGTGTGGATCGCCGGACGCATCCTTCTGACAGGCACCACGCCGGGCGCGTGCGTCCGGGCTTGCGCACCTGATCGGGGCGTGACGCCTTGTTTCGGTGCGTATCATGCGAATCCCGACAAAGACTTCAGTATGGAGATCAAGTGATTGAATCTGCTTGTTATACTGACCCGAATTCCATCGTCATCAGCGGAAGTCCCCCGATGAGTCCTGCCAGTCCGACTCCGCGCCAGCACAGCGTGCGTTGCCTCAGCCCGGCCGGGCTGCACCGGATGGCCTATGTCGAATGGGGCGACCCGGAGAATCCGCGGGTGCTGGTGTGCGTGCACGGCCTCACCCGCAGCGCTCGTGACTTCGATGTCCTGGCGCAGGCGCTGGCGGCCGACTATCGCGTGGTCTGCCCCGATGTGGCCGGGCGTGGCGCGTCCGGCTGGTTGAAGAACCCCATGCTCTACGTGGTGCCTTCCTATGCAGCCGACATGGTCACCCTGATTGCGCGCCTGGGCGCCGAGGAAGTGCACTGGGTGGGTACCTCCATGGGCGGGCTGATCGGCATGGGCGTGGCGGCGCTGCCTGACACACCGATCACGCGCCTGGTGATGAACGATGTCGGCCCGGTGCTGGCCTTTGCCTCGCTGGCGCGCATTGGCACTTATGTCGGCAAGGATCCGGTGTTTCCCTCCATCGAGGCGGCGGAACTCTACGTGCGATTCACCAGCGCGCCCTTTGGCCCGCACAGCGATGCCGAGTGGCGTTTCCTGACCCGCAATGTGGTCCGCCGCCAGCCGGATGGCAGCTGGCGCATGCACTACGACCCCGCCATTGCCGTGCCTTTCACTGCCGGGCTCAATGGCCAGGACCTCGACCTGTGGAGCATGTATGACGCCGTGCGCTGCCCGACGCTGGTGCTGCGCGGCCAGGAATCCGACCTGCTCACCCCGGCCACCGCGGCGGCCATGGCGCAGCGCGGCCCGCGCGCACGCTGCGTGGAATTTCCCGGCGTTGGCCATGCGCCCACGCTCATCCACGAGGATCAGATTGCCGTGGTGCGCGACTTCCTGCTGGAGCGATGAGCAGTCCAGGCGGGGGATGGTTTTCGATGGGTGATTACATTCTGACGTTTCACCAAATAAGGACGAATCTAAGCGTCTGAATTTGATCATAACGATCGGGTATCAGAACATCCCGTACGCAATACCGGCCGCCAGGGTGGCACCCATCTCCTCGCAGCGCGCAATGATCTCCGGGGTGTTCTGCTTCACTGCCACGACAGGGTCGAACACCCGCTTCAGCTTCAGGCCGGTGCAGATGCGCTCGACGTTGAATACGGTGCCCGAGCCGTCGGTGCCGCAGCAGACGAACAGCGCGTAGGGTTTGGCGTCGACCTTGCCTTCGCACTTGTAGAAGGTGCGGTCGAACAAATCCTTGAGCGCGCCGGACATGTAGCCGAAGTTCTCCGGCGTGCCGAAGATGATGCCGTCAGCGGCCAGCAGGTCGTCCTCGGTGGTGTCGAAGGCGCGCTTCAGGGTGGTCTGCGTTTCCTCGATGGTCAGCGCGCCCTTCAGCACGGCCTGCGCCAGCTCTCCTGTGCGCACACCCTGGGTGTGATAGATGATGAGCAGTTGCTTCATGGGCCACCGTGTCGTGATCGGGCAGGCGCCTGCAGGGGCGGCAACTCCCCGGTTTGCGTTTCGGGCAGCAGGCCGGCAGGGTCCTGGCAGTAATAGCGGACCAGTTGTTCATAGAGCGCCGGCCAGTCGCGTGCCAGCACCGCCGAGTGGGTGAAGAACATTTCGCTGGCCACGGCGAAGAACTCCGCGGGATGCTCAGCCGCATAGGGATCGATGAGCGTGCGCTGGCCGGCATCCAGCTGGCGGCAGAACTCGGCGTAGGCCGATTGCCATGTGCGGGTCCATTGCGCCGGGTCCATGCCGTTGCGCGGCACCGGGTAGCCGTCGGCATTGCCGTTTTCCATGTCCAGCTTGTGGGCGAATTCGTGGATCACGACGTTGTAGCCGGCCGATGTCATGGCCACATCGGACCAGGACAGGATGACCGGGCCGCCCTCCCAGGCTTCCCCCGAAAGCTCTTCCTCGTACTCGTGCATCACGCCGTCTTCGTCCATCTCCTGCCGCTGCGCGAGGAATTCGCCCGGGTAGACGATGACGCCGACCCAGCCCGCGTAGGCATCCAGACCGAGGTTGAGGATGGGCAGGCAGGCCTGCACTGCGATGGACAGGCGGATGTCATCGCTCAGTTCCAGATCGCCGGCGCCATGCATCTCCTTCTCGTGCAGGAACTGGATGGCGAGTTGCTGCAGACGGCCCAGATCCTCCGTGGACAGCCCACGCAGGAAGGGCAGGCCGGACAGCACAAGCTGCCACAGGCCATCGTCGATGCGGGTCGATGCGAGCGCGCGTTTGCGCCGCCAGTTGCGCAGCCATTTCATCCGTCTGATTCTAGCGGCTGCCGTAGTGGTTGGACGACGCAGCCGACGGGTTCGCTCCTGAGAGCGGTCGCATGCCCCGCAGTGTGCACCGCTGTGTCATCCCCCCTTGCGATGGGTTCTTCACCGATTTCCGGGGATGACGAGGTTTACCCCCTTGTCAAAGGGGGCCGACTCGTGAGCGCAGCGAACGAGCGGGGGGATTTTCTCCCGCTGCCTTTCATCGTTCGTCAGTCATGAACGGATGCGGGTCCTGAGTGTCCTCCGGTGCTTCCCATCTGCAAGGCAACAGCCGTGCGCAGGGTTCATGCAAAGCCGGAAAAGGCAATGAGACCAGCCTGGCTGGCCAAAATCCCCCCGCGCGACTGCGTCGCGTCGGCCCCCTTTGAAAAGGGGGTTAACCCCAACTGGCATGCCACGGTTGCTTCCCCGGGAATCAGTGAAGAACCTTGCGATGGCACAATGCCTGCATGAATGCAGTCGTCCCACCGGCCGAACCCGGGACTCTCGCCGCCAGGCTGGCTGATGGTCTGGCCGCTGCGGATGCGGCGCGCCTGGAATCCGCCCTGCAATATGCCAGCCAGCATTACCAGGGCCGGCGCCTGGGCACTGGCGAAGCGCCGCTGCAGCACGGCCTGGGCATGGCCGGGGTGATGGCCGACCTGCGGCTGGATGCCGATACGCGTATCGCCGCGCTGCTGTTCGCCATTCCCGGCTTCACCACGCTCCAACCCCAGCTCATGCAGGCCGAACTGACCACCCGCTTCGGCGCGGTGGTGGCCAGCCTGGTGGAGGGCATCACGCGTCTGAACAGCCTGGGTGTGGTGTCCCGCAGCGCCTCGGGCGAGGCGCGCAGCGGCGGCAAGGGGGCCGCCACCCAGGCCGAGGTGCTGAGGAAAATGCTGCTCGCCATGGTGGAGGACATCCGCGTGGTGTTGCTGCGACTGGCGAGCCGGGTGCAGACCCTGCGTTACCTGACAAACGAGGCGGGTGAGGCAGGCGGTGATGAGAGGGGGGGCATTGCGCGTGAAACCCTGGACATCTATGCGCCGCTGGCCAACCGCCTGGGGGTGTGGCAGGTGAAGTGGGAACTGGAGGACCTGTCCTTCCGTTTCATGGAACCCGAGGCCTACCGGCGCATCGCCGCCATGCTCGACGAGCGCCGCGGCGAGCGCGAGTCCTACATCAGCGAGGCGGCGGCGCTGCTGCGGCGCGAGATCGGGGCCAGCGGCCTGCAGGCCGAGATCAGCGGCAGGCCGAAGCACATCTACAGCATCTGGAACAAGATGCGCCAGAAGTCGCTGGCCTTCGAAGACCTTCACGACGTGCGCGCCCTGCGCGTGCTGGTCGATGATGTGAAGGATTGCTACACCGCGCTCGGCGTGGTGCATAACCTGTGGCAACCGATTCCACGCGAGTTCGACGACTACATCTCGCGGCCCAAGGGCAATTTCTACCGTTCGCTGCACACTGCCGTGATCGGTCCGGACGGGCGCGCGCTGGAAGTGCAGATCCGCACCCACGACATGCACCGCCATGCCGAGCTGGGCGTGGCCGCGCACTGGCGCTACAAGGAGGGCAGTCGTGCCGGTGGCGACGCCTTCGATGACAAGATCGCCTTTCTGCGCCAGATGCTGGCCTGGCGCGATGACATCGTTGATTCGGCCGACTGGGTCGAGCAGTCGAAGCAGGCCGCGCTGGACGACACCATCTATGTGCTCACGCCGCAGGGGCGCGTCATCGACCTGCCGCAGGGCGCCACACCGGTGGATTTCGCCTATGCCTTGCACACCTCGGTGGGGCACCGCTGCCGCGGCGCCAAGGTGAACGGGCGCATCGTGCCGCTGGACTACCGGTTGGGCAATGGCGAGCGCGTGGAGATACTCACCGCCAAGACCGGCGGTCCCTCACGAGACTGGCTGAACGCCTCGCTCGCCTACATCCGCAGCTCGCGCGCGCGCAACAAGGTGCGCCAGTGGTTCAACAGTCTGGCGCTGGAGCAGCAGATCGTCGATGGCCGTGCCATCGTCGAGCGAGAGTTGCAACGAGAAGGGCGCACCGGCGCGAACCTGGAGGCGCTGGCGCAGTCGCTGGGCTTTGACAGTCCGGATGCCTTGTTCGCGGCCTGCGCGCGCGAGGAGGTCGGCTCGCGTCAGTTGCAGCTGGCACTGGGTGCTGAGCCGGAGGCGCCGCGCGCCGTGGAAGCACTGATTGCGCGCAAGAGCCGCGCCGACAGCACCGGCGGCATCCTGGTGGTCGGCGTGGACCGGCTGATGACGCAGCTGGCCAAATGCTGCAGGCCGGTGCCTCCCGATGACATCGCCGGCTTCATCACGCGTGGTCGTGGTGTGTCCATACACCGGCGCAGTTGTCCCAGCCTCAAGGACCTGCTGCAGCGGCTGCCGGAGCGCGCCATCGAGGCGGCCTGGGGGCCGGCCGGAGACCGGGTCTACTCCGTGGAGATCGTGGTACGCTCCGACGACAGACCGGGACTGCTCAAGGACATCTCCGAAGTGCTATCGCGTGAACATGTCAACGTGACCGCAGTCAACACCCTGTCGCGTGGACATCTGGCAACCATGTCCTTCACCGTCGAAGTGAAGGATGCCTTGCAGCTGGCCCGCACCCTTTCCACGATTGCCGATGTGCCCGGAGTGGTCGCGGCATTACGCCGATGAGTCCTTTATGTCGATAATGCAGAAGTCAGCCATGCACAGCACGCGAGCCGCTTGGCCGCCAACGTCGGTCGCGGCTGCAGCCATACACCTGCTGATGATGCTGACCCTGGTCATAGGCCTGTTCCATGGTGGTGCGCGCGCGCAGTCCCTCAACGAGCGACTGATCCATGAAGGCAAGTCCCCCTTCGGGCCCATCTACGTCACCGAGAACACCGGCAGCGGCCTGCGCACCCTCTACTTCGAATTGAATGGCGCGCGCCAGTCCGCGGTCAGGCTCGGCGACCCGGATCACCTGGAACTGCCCTACGCGCGTTACGCCGTGGCCGCGCTGGCCTTCGCGCGGCCGCAGCCCGAGCGCATGCTGGTGGTGGGGCTGGGCGGCGGCTCGCTGCCGATGTTCCTGCGCCAGCGTTATCCGGATGCGGTGATCGATGTCGCGGAGATCAATCCCGGTGTGGTCGAGGTGGCGGCAAAGTTCCTCGGCTTTCGCGAGGATGACCGCATGCATGCGCATGTCATTGACGGCCGGGCCTACATCGAGAAGGCCGCTGCCGGAACCTACGATGCGATTTTTCTGGATGCTTTCGGCGCCTACGAGGTGCCGCGCTCCCTGGTCACCGCCGAGTTCCTCGGCGCGGTGCGTCGTGCCGTGCGCAAGGATGGCGTGGTGGTGGGCAATGTCTGGGGGCCCACGCACAATCGCATCTATGGTTCGATGATGCGCACCTACGAGACGGTCTTCGATCAGATCTATCTGCTGGAAGTCAGGGGCTCGGTCAACCGTATCGCCATGGCATTGCCGCGCAAGGAATTTGCCAATGCCGTGATCATGGCCGGGCGTGACTCGCGTATCTTCCGCGAGCGTCGCTATCCCTTCGACATGGGCGAGCTGGCCCGCAATGGCTGGCTTGAACGCGAGGATTACAGCGCCCATCCGGTGCTGCGCGATAAGCCCTGACTGCGGGCATTCACCGGTCGCACCCTGCCCATGAAAAACACCCTTCCCACCGGCCTGGTCCTGAGCGGCGGCGGCGCCCGCGCCGGCTACCAGGTGGGTGTGCTCAAAGCCATCGCGCAGATTCGTCGTGAGTCATTCGGAGCCATGGGCGAGTTGCGTCGCCGTCGCGAGGCCCGTGACAACCCTTTCAAGATCATTGCCGGCACCTCGGCCGGTGCGGTGAATGGCGTGGCGCTGGCCTGCGGCGCCGACGACTTCGAGCATGCAACCGGACAGCTGGTCGATGTCTGGGAGAACTTCCACGCCGAACAGGTCTATCGCGCTGACTCGCTGGGCATCATCCGCAGCGGCGCAGGCTGGCTCACCATGATGTCCATAGGCTGGCTGCTCAATCGCTGGCGGCAGGCCATGCCGCGCTCGCTCCTGGACAACACGCCCTTGCTGGAACTGCTGCGCGGATTGATGCCGCTGGAACGCTTGCCCGGCCTGATGGCCAGGGGGCATCTGCAGGCGCTGGCAGTGACCGCTTCGAGCTATTCATCGGGAACGCATGTGAGCTTCTACCAGTGCGCGGAGGAGTGTCCGTCCTGGGAGCGTACCCAGCGCATCGCCGTGCGCGCCGACATCACCCATGCGCACCTGCTTGCCTCCTCGGCCATTCCCTTCGTGTTTCCTGCGGTGCAATTGCCCTTGCTGGGCGGGCAGGAGTACTTCGGCGACGGTTCCATGCGCCAGGTGGCGCCGCTGTCGCCGGCGATCCACCTCGGCGCCCGGCGCCTGGTGGTCATCGGCGCCGGGCGCATGCACGAGCCTGCCGACCAGAAGCGCGTCGCCGAAGGCTATCCCAGCGTGGCGCAGATCGCCGGTCATGCGCTGTCCAACATCTTCCTCGATGCACTGGCCGTCGACGTGGAACGGCTGCAGCGTATCAACCGGACGCTGGGGCTGATGTCACCGGCACGGCTGGCGCAGACTTCGCTGAAGCCCATAGATCTGCTGGTGATTGCTCCCACCCAGCGGCTGGACGACATCGCGGCGCGGCATGTGGGTGCGTTGCCCACCACCATTCGCACTCTGCTCGGTGCGCTGGGTGTGCGCGGCGAGGTCGGCGACATTCGTGGTGCGGCACTGGCGAGCTACCTGTTGTTCGAGGCGCCCTACACGCGTGAACTGGTGAAGCTTGGATACGATGACACCATGGACCGCCGCTCGGAAGTCGAAGCGTTCTTCGGCTGGCAGTCGGCCGTGACCAGCATGAGTGAGGCTGGTTGAGGCGTTCGCCTGTGCACCGGAAGTGCGGGTGCGGCCGGCATGGACAGACGGGTTACCATAGCCACGCAGACGCGCAGGCCCGCGATCCGGTTCGCATTGATCTGGATCGGCAGGGCGCTGCAGGGCAGAGGCGCTGAAGCGCAAAAATCCATAGCGACAGAGGAGCAGCACATGAAATTCGCTTATTTCTTCAAGGGCAAACCGGAAACCCGCAGTCTGTTTCCCGCCGACATCGAGGTGGTCCAGGTGGCCACGCCGCTGGACAACAGCCCCTATACCGAAGCGCAGATGCAATCGATTGCCGATTGCGATGGCATCTACGTTCAGGGGTCCTACATCACCGAGCAGGTGCTCAATGCGGCCAGCAAGGCGCGCATGATCCAGACTGCCGGCGCAGGCTACGACAAGCTCGACCTGGCCGGGGCCACCAAACGCGGCATCATGTGCTGCAACAACGGCGACATGAACAGCAGCCGCGTCGCCGATTTCGCGATGATGATGGTGCTCAGCCTGCTGCGTAAATCGGTGGAGACCGTGAACCTCATGAATGCCGGGGATTGGGCCGGTTCGCGCGTGCCCGCCCTGCAGGCGCTGGAGGTCGAGGACAAGACCCTGGGCATCATTGGCTTCGGCAACATCGGCGCCAAGCTCGCCCGGCGTGCCCATGCCTTCGACATGAAGGTGATCTACAACGACGTGAGGAAGGAGGCCGGCGCCGACATGGCGCGGCAGATCGGCGCGCGTGCGGTGGAAAAAGAGGAGATCTACCGCAGCGCCGATGTCATCAGTGTCCACACCCTGTTCAATGACAGCACGCGCGGCCTGATCGGCGAGAAGGAACTGGCCATGATGAAGCCGGGCGCCTTCCTGGTGTGCACCGCGCGTGGCAACATCATCGACGAGAAGGCTTTGCGCCTTGCCCTGGATGAAGGCCGGCTTGGCGGCGCTGCCATCGACGTCTTCTCGGTGGAGCCACCCCAACCCGACGCCCCGCTGTTCGGCGCGAAGAATATCTATCTCACGCCGCACGTGGCGGGCAAGGGCCGGGAAGGCGTGGAGAAATCGTTTTTTGCCGCCATCAACAACCTGCGTGCCGGGCTGGAAGGTCGCAAGCCCAACAACCTGCTCAATCCGCAGGTGCTGCAGGCTGAAGCGGCCGGCTGAGGCTGGTTCGGAGGGGGGCAGGTTGATGCCCGCCGAGGGCACCCTTTAACCGGCGCGCAGCGTGGCTCAATCAGCGTCCGGTGACCGGCGAGTGCGCGTGATCGCCATCATTGTGCTGGGGCTGGTCCTGACCGGCTTTGGCACCTGGATTGCCCGGGCCGAGGCAGAGCGCGAGGCGGCACTCGCCTTCAATGTCTTTGTCCAGCGGCTCGAGTGTCCTGAGTCGCTCATTCGATGAATAAAAAAGACCGAGAATCGCCGCCATACGGATCGATCGCAACGGCATGTCCGTGAAAGCGAGCAGCGTTTCCGCGACATCGTGGAGTCTTCGCGCGACTGGGTGTGGGAGACCGATGCGCAAGGCGTCTATACCTACTGCAGTCCGAGTCCCGATCTGCTGCTGGGTTATGCCCCGGTGGAGATCGTCGGGACGCGTGGCGAGTTTGTCCTGGGCGATCAATAGCCTGCGATGACGATGCCTTTTCACGCCAGCCAGGTGGGCAATCTGCGGCATCGCGCCGGCAATGCCATCACCATGGAGAGCCGTGCCATACGTGTGCTGGCGACTGATGGTTCGCGCAAGGGCTAGCGTGGCTTCGACCGGGACGTCTCGGCACGCCTGCTAACTCGAGGGCAAGCTGCATTCGCTGCAAGGACGCCTGCTCAAGCTGATCCAGACGGAAGCGGCCGGGCAGACACTGATGGGCCTGGCGCACGTGATCAACCAGTCCCTGGCGGCGATTGCCGCCTACAACCAGACCTGCCTGCGCATGTCGCAGCCGGAATCGGGCCTGCGGCCGGAAATGGTTGCCGCCATCCGGGCCACCGCCGACAATGCGGTTCTGGCGGGCGACATCATCCGCAAATTCCCCAGTGTGCTGGCAGCCACCCGGGTGAAATAAAACAGCCTGGATGTCGGCAAGGTTCTTCGCGAAGTGGTGGGGACCGTGATAAACCGCATCCGGATAGAAGATATACGTATTACAGTGAGTATTGCCCCGGAATTGCCCGATGCGCTGGGCAACGCTACCCTCGTGAAGCAAGCCGTCATCAACCTGATTGGCAATGCCATTGACGCCATGGCCGGTCAGCCGGTGCGGAACCTCGGAATCGTGGCCGATCTGTCGGTGGACGGACCGCATGCCGGAAAGATCCGCATAGAAGTGCAGGACAGTGACCCTGGCGTCAGGGAGGAACGCCGGGAACGAATATTCGAGCCGTATTTCACGACCAGGGCAGGCGGTCTGGGAATGGGGCTGTCAACCTCAAAATCGATCGTGCAAGCTCATGGAGAATCAATTGGTTTCAGACCCGGTCCAGAAGGTGGTGCGTCGTTTGGGTTCACACTCGGCAGCGGGGACGAACGACATGCCTGACATTCTGCAGCGTTCCAGTTCGGTCATCCTGGTGGATGACAGCGCTGGTGTCTGTGAGGCGGTCAGCCTGCTGCTCAAGACCGTGAACCTGGATACCCGCGTGTATTCCAACCCGACGCTGTTCATGGAAGCGAGCATTAACGATTCAGGCTGCATCCTGCTTGATGTGCGCATGCCGGAGATGAGCGGGCTGGAGGTGTTCCGGCAGTTGCGCGAGCGTGGCGTGGAAATTCCGGTGATCTTCATGACCGGCCATGGCGATGTCGCCATGGCGGTCCGGGTGATGCGTTCCGGCGCCTTCGATTTTCTCGAAAAACCCGTGGATGACCAGGTGCTCATCGATAGCGTGCTCGAGGCGTTGTCAGTCGACGCCGAGCGGCGTGAGCGCGTGCAGCGCAAACTGGCCTCACGTTCCTTGCTCGACCGCCTGACCCCGCGCGAGCTGGAGATTGCCCACCTGCTGGTGGAAGGGGCATCGACGCGCGGCATCGCCGAGAGGCTGGCGCTGAGCGTGCGCACCATTGAGGGTTATCGCAGCCGCCTCATGATCAAGCTGGAGATCACCTCGCTGACGCGCCTGGTGGAAATGCTGCAAGTCTGAGCCACCGGCGGTAGAGATCACTGCGTATTGATGCGAGAGTGTGCGGGGCTCTTGCGCAAGCGATGCGTGGGAGCCCGCGGCCTTCTGGATACGGGCAGGCGGAAACGGGCCGCAATATCAAGGTTCCGGGCCGGCGGAATGCAGGGAGTGTTCCCGCCTCAGGAAAGGCGCATCTGGCGGAAAGGCAGATTCAGGGTGAACAGGCTGCCGCCCTGGGGCCCCGGCGCATAGCTGAGCGAACCGTTCAGCGCCTCCATGATGGAGCGGCTGATGGTCAGGCCCAGGCCCATGCCTTCGCTCTTGGTGGTGAAGCGGGTGTCGAAGATCTGCTCGGCGTGTTTCGGGTCGATGCCGTGGCCGGTGTCGAGAAACTCGATGGCAACGTTGCCCTGGCTGTCGGCATGCACTCGCACCCTGATGCACTTTTCCACCGAGTCGGCGAGGGCGTCAATGGCGTTGTGCAGCAGGTTCAGGCAGACCTGCGTCAGCAGTACGGTGTCTGCCCATACGAATGGCAGCGAAGGGGTGATCTCCAGTTGCAGGTCTATGCCCGCGGCACGAATGCGGAAATCTACCAGCGTCATGGCGTTGCGCAGCAGCGGTTCGACCGCGGTGCGCACGATGTGTGGCGTTCGTGAAGTGGTGAGCCGGCGCAGCCCCTTGACGATGTCGGCGGCGAGCAGGGCATGGCTGGCCGTGGAGCGCATGGCGTCACTGACCTTGCCGATGTCCGGATCATCCATCTCCAGCAGGCGCACGCAGGCCTGGCTGTAGGTGGTGATCGCCGAGAGCGGCTGGTTCAGCTCGTGCGCAAGGCCGGTGAGCATCTGCTCCATCAGGTTGGCACGCATGTTTTCGGACAGCTTGTCGCGCAGTTCCGATATCTGCATCTGGATGCGCCGCTGTTCGGTGACGTCGCGGTCGATGCCGCGCAGTCCGGCGAACCGGCCCCGTTCGTCCACCACCAGCGAGGCAGAGCTCTCAAAGGTGCGCAGGGTGCCATCGGCCCGCAGCAGCTGACGTTCGTGGCTGTTGTAGGCCAGCGGAGATGTGGCAGGAAACGGAAATACCGGATCGGCCCTGCCTTCGCGTCCCAGCACCGCCAGCGAGTTCATGCGCCTGCCAATCAGTTCCTCCGGGGCGAGGCCCAGAAGCACATGGGTGTTCGGGCTTGCATAGGTGAAGCGGTAGTGGCGGTCGACTTCCCATATCCAGTCGCTGCTGGACTCCACCAGGTCGCGAAAGCGCTGGTTGCTCTGATGGACCTCGGTGCCGCGCATGCGGGCCAATGCCTCTGCCCTGACCAGACCATGCTGGGTGCGCCTTACGACGAGGAAGGACAATGCCGCGATGGAGGCGCTGCCAAGCAGCACCAGCCATGGCAGGTAGGCATTGATGCCCCGCGCTTTCACTCGTTCGCTTTTCACAGTGATGTTGAGCTGTGCACCACCGAACAGGAATTCCCGCTGCGTTGCTGGATTGTCCGGGGGCTGTCGTGCACCGGCTTTCCCTGGCTGAATGGGTTCTGTCGAGTAAAGCGGAGTCGGTGCGGCTTGCCGGGCAGGGCCTTGGGGTAGTTTCTGGACAAGGGCAATGGTGACGGCGAGGCGACCTGAAGGTTCCGTTGTCAGGACCGGATCGATGATTTGCTTGAGATTCACGCCCATCAGCAGGAATCCCAGGGCATCTCCATCCGGGTGGGCAGACAGTGGATTCCGCACCCGTGCCAGCAGTACCGGAGGCTGGAGCGACGTTGCAGGATCTGCACTTTGTGACGTGATCAGAACCATGCCTTGCGAGGATTCGGCCACCTGCATGCATTCCATCATCACCGGGTCCAGCGCGAAATCGGTTCCGGCCACCGGATGTTGTGCGGAGGTGCTTACGCTGCTTTCCAGGAGATAGTGATTGCCTGTCCCTCTGGCCTGCAGGCGCATCGATCCTATGCTGTTCTCATCTGTGGTGAGGCGCGACCGCATGGCGCGCTCGTATGCAGGCAGACCGGCGTGTGGAATCTTGCGCACAAAGGACAGGAACGTTGCTGCGCCATACTGCCTGCTCAGGATGTCGCCCAGCATGAAGCCGCGGATGCCTTCGAGGGAGTTGATGGCCGAAGGCGCGATCAGGTTTCCGGCTACCCGCAGCAGGGACTCGTACTCGGCAAACGATTCGACGATGCGGGTGGTGACCCGAAAGGCTGCGGCGTCGGTCTGCAGGCGCGCCTCCCGATCGGCCACATCCCATGCAATTCGGGTGCTGAGCAGGGTGAAGGCGATGCCGATGAACAGCACCCAAGCCGGTGCCCGTGCGGAGTCCAGTGCATTTCCCAGGCGCCGTTGCAGTGCCGCGACCCAGTATTTCAGGGGGGCATCCGTGAGTGAGACGTTTTTCACGTTCGCAAACGCTCAGTCGGGTTACTTGGGGTAATTCGCATTGGTTTATTCAAGAACCCGTGATGATCCAGAATGTCCTGTCGGTGAGCGGTCTCGTTCCAGCATTGATGCGACGCCGGCACGGGTGGTGGTCAGGGGATTGCTCCGGCCGGAAAACAGTCACTGAATCAGAATTGCCGGAGCTGCACGCTGATTTTATCCGCGCTTCATGCCGTTCCGTACCGGGTTGGCGGATCGTCGCAGGCGCCCGACGGGTTGTCATTGTCGATGGATGGGCTTTCCACAGACGGGATGCGTCGCGTTGATGGCAACGTCCAATGTGACGACGAGTACAGGCTTGGCAGCAGGGCGCCGGGTATTGCCATTGGCTAAACTGCGCGTGTCGGTGTCGCGGATGCTGCGCCCCGCATTGTTGCTGGTGGCCGGGTTGCATGCAGTGGAAGCCGGGGCCCATGACGCAATGGTGATCGGGGTGCTCAGTCGGGACTCCCGATCCTACAGTGAAGCCGTTCGTGGCGTGAACGAAGTCCTGGCCAGGTTCCCCGGCGCAGCGCCGCGCATCGCGAGTCTCGATGAAGGTGCCACCATGGTGGCGGCGGGAACCATTCCGGCCTCTGGAGGCACCGTGATTGCCTTCGGACAGCGTGCCAGCGAATTGTTCCCGATAACGAACTATCCGTCGCAGATTGCCTGCATGATACGGGAGGTTTCCGACCAGTCAGGGGTGTTGCTGCAGCATGCGGCTGAGGCACGCCTGCTGCGCATGCGCCGGTTGCTGCCCGGGGCATTGACGATGGGCATGCTGGTGGCGTAGGGGGAACCGCTCAGCGCCGAAGTCCGTGACTTCCAGGCGGCGGCACGCCACGCCGGGCTGGGCATAGTCGTGCATGCCGTCAATTTGCGGCGGCCGCTGCGGCTGCGGCTGCAACTCGATCCTCTGGCTGATCGCATCGACGTGCTGATCGCAACCTATGACCTGCGCATCCACTCTGCCGAGAATGCCCAGCCGATACTGCTTTTCTCCTGGCGCAACCGCATTCCGGTGATTGGCGTGTCCGAAGCCTGGTCGCGTGCCGGCGCCCTGATGTCCTTTGACTGGGACTATGCCGATATCGGCCGCCGGTGTGGCGAGCTGGCCCTGCGCCTTCCTGAGGGGCGGGGGTTCGAGCGGCCAGTGGTGGAGTCGCCCCGTCGCCTGGTGCATTCGCTCAATCTGGAGGCGGCGCGCCACTTCCTCATTAATATTCCTGCCGATGTGTTGCAGGGCGCCCGCAACCGCTACAACTGAGGCGCCTGCCGGCTTCGACCGGCCCGGGAGCCGTGCCTGCCACGCAAAATGCCGACCATCATCAGGGGAAAGCCCCCGCAGTCTGGCAAAATACGACCTCTGTGCAATTCGGGTGTGCGAAGACGGCGTGAGAATCCTGGTAAGCAATGACGACGGCTACTTTTCCCCGGGCATAGCCGCCCTGGCCCGGGCCCTGTCACGGCTGGGCACTGTCACGGTGGTGGCACCCGAGCGCGACCGCAGTGCCTCGTCCAATTCGCTGACCCTGGACCGGCCCTTGACCGTGCGCAAGTCCGCCGACGGCTTCCTGTTTGTCAACGGCACCCCCACTGATTGCGTCCATCTGGCAGTCACCGGGCTGCTGGATGAGCTGCCCGACATCATCGTTTCCGGCATCAACCACGGCGCCAACATGGGCGACGACACCATTTATTCAGGCACGGTGGCAGCCGCCACCGAGGGTTATCTGCTGGGCATTCCATCCATGGCCGTGTCGCTGGTGGGCAAGTCGCTGCGCCATTTCGACTGCGCCGGCCGCGTTGCCTGTGACATCGCAGAACGCTTCGGCAGCCGTCCCTTTCGCGTGCCGGTCCTGCTCAACGTCAATGTTCCCGACGTCGATTTCTCGGAGCTGAAGGGCATCGAAACAACCCGCCTGGGCAAGCGCCACAAGGCCGAACCGGTGATCAAGGCCACCAATCCGCGCGGCGAGCCGGTGTACTGGGTGGGCGCGGCTGGACAAGCCGCCGATGCCGGCCCCGGCACGGATTTCCATGCGGTTGCCGAGGGGCATGTCTCGGTCACCCCCTTGCGCGTCGACCTCACCCATGTCGAGCAGATCGACGCAGTGAGGCAGTGGCTGCAGCAATGATGGTATCGCGGGCACACGGCATCGGTTTCACCTCGCAGCGCACGCGTGATCGCATGATCGCGCGCCTGCGCCAGCAGGGGGTGCGCGACGAAGTGGTCCTCGCCGCCATGGGGGCGGTGCCCCGCCACCTGTTTGTCGATGAGGCGCTGGCCAGCCGTGCCTATGAGGACACGGCCCTGCCCATCGGCTTCGAGCAGACCATCTCGCAACCCTATGTCATTGCCCTGATGATTTCGGCCCTGCGTGCCGGCCGTGAAGCCGGGCTGGGCAAGGTGCTGGAGATCGGCACCGGCTGTGGCTATCAGGCGGCGCTGCTGTCGCGACTGGCCAAGGATGTTTTTTCGGTGGAGCGCATCGGCGGTCTGCTGGAGAAGGCGCGCGCCAACCTGCGTCCGCTGCGCATCCCCAACCTGCGCCTGGTGCACGCTGATGGCTCCAATGGCCTGCTGGCTGCGGCACCCTTCGACTCCATCATCAGCGCCGCTGCGGCGCAGATGCTGCCGCCGGCCCTGAAAGAGCAGTTGGCCGTCGGCGGCCGGCTGATCGCCCCGGTGCATGTCAGCGCTGGCGGGAGCGAACAGGCCTTGTGCCTGGTTGAACGCACCGCCACCGGATTTACCGAGCAGTGGATGGATGCCGTGCGCTTCGTTCCCCTGAGGGCGGGCAAGCTGTGATCCCGGCGGGGAGGGGGGCTGCGCTGCCGTCCGCCCTGGCGGTACTGCTCATCCTGTTGGCAGCCGGCTGTGCCAGCCCCGGACCGGCCCCCGTCATCGACCGGATGCCGGGTGGCGCGCCTGCCGCGCCTGTAGCCGCCAAGCCGGCCCCGCCCGCCAAGCCTGCCCCCGCAGTCCGGGCTGTCGACACGCTCTCGGAAACCTACACCGTGAAGCGTGGCGACACGCTGTACAGCATCGCCCTGGATCACGGGCAGGACTATCGTGAACTGGCGCAGTGGAACAATCTCGACAATCCCAATGTGATCCGTTCCGGCCAGGTATTGCGCGTGCGTCCGCCCAACGAGTCGGCCGGCGGTGTGCAGGTGAATTCCGTGACTGCGGCCGGTCCGGCGGAATCGCGCCCGCTCACGATGCCGACGACGCCGGCGTCGCCGCCGCCGCCCAAGCCGCAGGCTGCCCCCAGTGGCTTGAAGACCGAACCCCGTGCGGTGAGAATGCCTTACAGCGAGGAAAACCTGGCCTTGCTGTCGCGTGACCCCAAAGCCGCTGCGCCTGCTGCTGTTCCTGCGCCTGCACCGGCGAAGCCCGAGGTGACACTCAAGCCCGAGTCAACATTGAAGCCGGCGCCCGAGGCCAAGCCGGCTGCCGAGTCGCTCAAGCCTGCAGCGCAGCCGCCGGCCAGGGCGGAGGCCAATGATGAAGACAGCCTGGACTGGGGCTGGCCCACGGCCGGCCGCGTGCTCGCAGGATTCTCCGAAGCCAGCAACAAGGGGCTGGACATCTCCGGCAAGACCGGCCAGCCGGTCGTCGCCAGTGCCTCGGGCACCGTGATCTATGTCGGCAGCGGTATCCGTGGCTATGGCAAGCTGCTGGTGATACGTCACAACAAGGCCTACTCCACCGTCTATGCCCACAACGACAGCGTCCTGGTGAAGGAAGGCCAGCGGGTGATCAAGGGACAGAAGGTGGCCGAGATGGGCAACAGCGACGCCGACCAGGTGAAGCTGCATTTCGAAGTCCGCCGCCTCGGCAAGCCGGTGGACCCGGCGAAATACCTGCCCGAGCGCTGAGCGGCACCTTCAGGAATGCGTTGCAGGGCCTGGGCTATTCAGGACTTTCTCTGTCCACTGATCGCTCCGGCAATGCCCTTGCCCGCACCAGGGAAATGGCGGTTGCCAGAGCGCACCGATGCCGTCGATGCGCGACGCAGTGATTACAATCGGGGGTCTTTTCGTACCGGAGCATTGCGTGCACCTGATTCCGCCCAAGTCCACCGTTCTGTCCCTTAGAACCTGTTTCATAATGAGCCACGAGTACGTTGCTGCCAAAACGGGAAGCCTGCTAGGCGCGCGGCCGCAGCCATGCTGGTTGCATGGCGAGGTCGAGCAACGACGCAGGAGCCCGCATATTGGACAATTCGGGCAGCAACCCGCAGGGAAAGGCGCCATTTCGGCGCATTGCGGCGTTGCTCGCCCCTTGCTTGCAGCCAGCAAGCTGCGGGACTCGCGCCTTGCACTGCCTCGAAATGGCGCCTTTCGTACTTCGCGGATCATCATGAAACAGGTTCTTAGTGGAGCCTGCGCATGATCCCGGCCACTGAAGCCCTGCGTCGCCTGATCGAGGGCAACCGGCGCTTCGTTGCCGATGACCAGGAGCGCAAAGTGCTGGCCAGCCAGACGCGCCGCATGGCGGTCGCTGCCGCGCAGACACCCTTTGCCATCATCCTCGGCTGTTCAGACTCGCGCGTGCCGGCGGAGATCGTTTTCGACCAGGGGCTGGGCGACCTGTTCGTGATCCGCGTTGCCGGCAACATCGTAGCCCCCTCGCAGGTGGGCAGCGTGGAATTTGCCGCGGAACGTTATGGCGTGCGGCTGGTGGTGGTGTTGGGCCATTCCCAGTGCGGGGCCATCCTTGCCACCCTGGAAACCCTGCAGCACCCCGAGGACACGCATTCCCAGAACCTGCGCTCCATCGTCGACCGTGTGCGGCCTTCAGTCGAGACCCTGATCGGCACCGGCCTCGAGCATGACCACGAGGCGCTGGTGCATGGCGCGATACGCGCCAACGTGCGCTTTTCCGCCAGTCACCTGCGCCATGGTTCGGACGTGCTGGAGAAACTGATCGCCAAGGATGGCCTGATGGTGGTGGGAGGGGAATACTCCCTGGAGACTGGCCTGGTTGATTTCTTCGACGGCGTTCCCGCCGGGCTCTGATCGCGCAGCCCGGCGCCGGGGAGGGCAGGGGGAAGCATAGGGCGAAGGACGGGGCAAAGGATGGGGCGAAGGGCAGGACAGATTGCCCCTGCCCCGCTTCTTGCCGGTGTTCAGCCCAGCAGCTGCTTCAAAGTTGCCACGGCGGTTTGTGCTTCGGTCATGGCCTGGGTGAGTCGTCCGCCGTATCCCGAGCGCACCGCACCGATGGCGAGCACGCCTTCGAGGCTGGTTTTCATGGCTGCATCGGTGAGCGCGCAGCCATCGGCTGCACGCTGGACGTCGGCCGGCAGGCATTCATTGTTGGGTTCCAGCCCGATGTAGGCAAACATGCCGCTGCAGGCGATCTCGGCGTCGGCGCCATTGCTTTTTACGCGCAATCCGGTGACGGCATCTGTCCCCAGCACCTGCTCGACCGTGGTGTTCCAGTGGATCTTGATGTTGGCTTTGGCCTTGACTGCGTCCACCAGGTGCGCCTTGGCGCTGAAGGCACCGCCGCGATGGATGAGCTGCACTTCCTTCGCGTACTGGGCCAGCACCAGCGCTTCCTGCATGGCGGCATCGCCACCGCCGATCACTGCCACACTCTGTTCCTGGTACATGGGGCCGTCGCAGTCGGCGCAATGGGCCACCCCGCGATCCTGGAATTCGGCCTCGCCGGGCACGCCCAGTTTCTTCAGGCGCGCGCCGGAGGCCACTACCACGGCGCGGGCCTGATGACTGCCCTCGTCGGTGGTGACTTCGATGATATTGCCCTTGCGCGCAAGGCCAGTGACTGTCTCATTGAGGCTTTCCACACCCAGGTCGGTGATGTCCATGAGCAGGGTGGAGGCGAACTCCGCACCCGAACCATGCGGCTCCCCATCCAGCTCGTTGATGTTCAGTACCAGGCCGCCGAACACCACGGACTCGAAATTGATCACGGAGTATCCCTGCTGGGCGGCAAGCTTGGCGGCGGTGAGGCCGGCCACGCCGGCGCCGATGACGATGACGTCCTTGGCTGACATGCTGATTCCTTGGTTCAAGAACACAAATTGATTAAAGTGGCGGTCCCCGGTACCAGCGGACGGCTATCCGAGCGCCGATTTTAAACCGGGGACGACATGGCCTCCCGGCGCCTGTGGTACCGGGAGCCCTCATCTGCCTCCAGCCAGGGACAACATGCACACCGAAAACAGACTGCCCACCGACCCGCTGCTTCTGTCCATCGCCGACTATGCGGCACAGTACGAGGTCAGCAGCGATGCGGCGCTGCAGGCGGCGCGCCTGTGCTTGCTGGACAGCCTGGCCTGTGCCTTCGAGGCGCTGGATCATGCCGATTGCACCCGGCTGATCGGTCCGGTCATCCCCGGTGGCGAGGTCACGGTGGGCGCGCGCGTGCCCGGCACGCAACTCATGCTGGACCCGGTCAAGGCCACATTCGACATCGCCACCCTGGTGCGCTGGCTGGACCTGAGCGACACCTGGATTGCCACCCAGACCACCCATCCCTCCGACGACCTGGGCGCCGTGCTGGCCGTGTGCGATTACCTCAGCCGCAGTGCCGCGGCAGCAGGCCGCGCACCGGTGAACATGCGCACCCTGCTGGCGGCCATGACCCGTGCCCATGAAATACAGGGTGGACTGGGCGCGCACATCCCCATCACGCGTCACGGCATCGACAATGTTTTCCTGACCAAGATCGCCTGCGCCGCCGTGGTGGCCCAGCTGTTGGGCTGCGACCGTGACCGGATTGCCGCGGCGGTGTCCCTGGCCTTCTTCGAGCCCAGCCTCGCGGTCCATCGCTTCGGCTCCAACACCGGCCCGCGCAAGGGCTGGGCAGGCGGCGACGCGAGTGCCGACGGCGTGCGCTTCGCCATGATGGCGGCCAAGGGCGAGCCCGGTTATCCACAGGTGCTCACCCATCCGGTGTGGGGCTTCTTCAAGTCCTTCCTCGGCGGCGGCACCCTGGAACTGAAGGTGCCGCTGGAGTGCGGCGTGATCCAGGGCGTGATCTACAAGTTCTATCCGGCGGTGATCCACGTGCAGTCGCAGATCGAATGCGCGCTGAAGCTGCATGCTGCCGTGGCCCATCGTATCGATGATATCGCCGCCATCGACATCCGCACCCACCAGGAGGTGATGGCCAAGATCGTCAAGTCTGGCCCCTTGCGCAATCCGGCCGACCGCGACCACTGCCTGCAATATTCGGTGGCGGTGGCGCTGCTGAAAGGCAGCCTGACGGCCGCCGACTACGAAGATGAAGCGGCTGCCAATCCGCGCATCGACCAGCTGCGCGAGTTGATGACCGTGACGCCCGACGAGGCCTATACCGCGCGCTTTCGCGATGTGGCCACGCGCGCCAATCCGGCCAGCATCGAAGTGCGCTTCCGTGACGGCACCAGCAGCGGCAGGATCGAGGCGATTTATCCGGTCGGGCATCCCGATCGCCGCAGCGAAGCCCTGCCGCTGTTCGAAGCGAAGTTCCGCGCCGGCCTGGCGCTGCGCTATCCCGTCGAGCGCCAGCAGCAGATCGCCGCGCTGTGCTTCGACCATGCGCGCCTGCTGGCCATGCCGGTGCATGCGTTCACCGATCTGCTGGCAGTCTGAGCCCATGCCAGGCTGGGCGCCACGTTTCGGCGGGTGAAACGTGGCGATACAGGGGCGCACGCTGGAATCGCCCGGCAGTCGTTCCGATAAGCAAACATGGTGCGTGTTGCTTATTGCTTCGGCCCTCTGAGGGGGTATACGCCGCCGTGCAGGACTAGCCCGCCTCATTGGGCGGGTAGTCAATCCGCGGTAAAATAATCGCCTGCTTTGCTTGTGTCGCTGGCAGTTCCAGCCCTCATGCAAGACACCGGAGTTCATCCCGCTGCGACAGGCTTGCAATCCCGTGCCGGCACAGTTGTGAACACATTCTTTGACAGAATAGAGGAGAGACCGAAAATGCAGAATTTCAAGGGCAAGGCAGCAATCGTGACCGGTGGTGGACGTGGCGTCGGCCGCGACATCGCATTGTTGTTGGCCAAGGAAGGCGCCAAGGTCATGGTCTGTGACCCCGGCCTGGGCCGTGGCGGCGAAGCCACGACCGAGCGTCCCGCGGACGAAGTGGTTGCCGAGATCAAGGCTGCCGGTGGCACCGCCATTGCAGTCTATGACTCCGTTGCCGACTACAAGCTCGCCAAGGGCATGGTCGACCTTTGCGTCAAGGAGTTCGGCAGCATCGACCTGATGCTGAACGTGGCCGGCATCCTGCGCGAGCGCATGATCTGGAACATGACCGAGGAAGATTTCGATCTGGTCATCAACGTGCACCTGAAGGGCATGTGGAACATGTCCCACCACGCCATCAAGCATATGCGCCAGCAGGGCTTCGGCCGCATCATGAATTTCTCCTCGGACGCCTTCAAGGGTTCCGTCGGCCAGTGCAACTACTCGGCCGCCAAGGCCGGCATCATCGGCCTGTCGCGTTCCATCGCCAAGGAAGCCTACAAGTTCGGCATCACCTGCAACGCGATCTGCCCGTCGGCCGACACGCGCATGACGCTGACCCCGGAAGTGAAGGCCAACCGCGAGCGCAAGCTCAAGGCCGGCCTGATGACCCAGGAGCAGTACGACCGCCAGAACCTGCCGCGCGGCCCGGAGTACATCGCTCCGATGATCGCCTGGCTGTGCCTGGACGAGGCCTACTGGTTCAACGGCCAGACCGTCCACATCGAGCGTGGCCGCATCCACAACTTCTACTTCGGCGAAGAGATGAAGAAGCTCTACAAGGACGAAGACGAAGGCATGTTCACCCTGGAAGAGCTGAAGAAGAAGGTTCCGGATGCATTCCAGGGCATGACCGAAGTCGCGCCTGCGGTGAAGCCGGCCGACTCACAGAAGTACGTCATGCAGCGCTGAGATTGATTCCCGACCGGTGCCAAAAGCGCCGGAAAGGCCCGAAAGCCGGAGCAAACCTCCGGCTTTTTTATTGTTCGGGCGATGTCGTGGATGCGGAACGGCGCTGATAGCGCCGGGTAATTGATAATAAATAGGCGGTAAAGTCAATGATCATAAAGGCAGTGATACCAAAAGTGATCATTATTCTGGTGGCACGTGGTGCTTTTCGGGAAGCCCCTGATCCTGGCCCGAGCGTGGCCTGGAAGGTGCATGCCTGGTTTCGCGCAGCAGTCGATTGCGCACCTCCCATTGCAGCGCCGGTGCCAGCCTTGCATCGAGGAACTGCACCTCGCCGGCGATCAGGGTCGCCAGCGGGATGCCGTCACGGTAAAGGATGCGCGTGCCGGTGAGGGCGGGCACGCGAGGTCCCGGAATGACACTGCCCAGCAGGTTGAGCGGATCGGCGCCGCAGACGCACACCATCGCCCCTTCTGCAGGCTGGCGGCGGGTCTTGCGCAACAGGCCGATGGCATCAGGCAGGGCGAACTGTTCGCCGGAGATGCCCGCCACGAAACGTCCGCCGCGGATTTCGCCGCGGGCCTCCAGCCGGTGATAGACACGCAGCAGCTCCCGCCACGGCGGCAGCCAGGCGGCCTCGCGTTCGAGCATGCGCCAGAACACCACGCCGTAACGGCGCAGCAGCGTCCAGGCAATGTGATCGAGGGTCTCCTGCGGCAGGCGTGGTGCGCGGCGTGGTGGCACTTCCTCCACCGGGGCCGGAGGCCGGCGTACCAGGCTCCAGCGCCCAGCGTCATCGATGCCGTACAAGGGCCGGCGGCCGCGCCGCGGTTTGGCCAGGGTGCGCTTGCTGGCCGGCAATACCAGGGCGCGCAAGCCGGTGAAGCTGTCGGCATTCACCAGGCCGAGCGATACCAGTTCACCCAGTGCTTCTTCCAGCTGCGAGCGCAGCAGGCGCGTGCCATTGAGCATCTCGTCGAAGAAGGAGGCGCCCTGTTCCTTCAGCCAGTCGTGCAGCAGTGCGGCGCGCGGCGATAGCGGCAGTCCCTCGCGTGAGCCTTGCGCTGCCAGCGCCGTCCACAACAGCAGGTTGCGCCGCTGCAGCAGGGCGATGGGCGTGCTGCGCACCGGGCCGCCGGCATGCTCGCGATCAGTGCCGTCGTTCCGTTCCCGGCGGGCGGCCGGGATGCTCAGTCGCGTCCACACCACGCGCCCGGCCAGGCACAGGTCGTCCAGCCAGGTGAATTCGTAGCCGGCGACGCGGGCGGGCAGCAGCTCGCTTTCCCAGGAAGCGGCGGCAGCCTCGTAGCCCTCCAGCTGGGCGAGGATGGCGGCCAGCGCATCTTCGCCTTCCACCTGGGCGCCTGGCGTCACGCGCTGCCAGTCGAACAGAAAGCGCATGAAGTCGCGCGGCTCCACCGGCTCGATTTCCGCGCGCAGGCGCTTCACGGTGTAGCGGTGGATGCGCGCCAGCAGGCGGCGCTCGCACCATTCGGTTGCGCCGGCCGCCAGCTTCGGCGAGAAGCGGCCGCGCATCACCGTGCCTTCACCCTCCAGCTGCAGCAGCGTCAGTTCGATGTCGCTGGTGCTCACCGCCATGGAGGTGGCCAGCGCCGCCACTGTGACCGGGCCCAGCGCGCCCATGCGCCCGCGCACCGCCGCGATCAGCGCCTCCTCGCGGCTGCACGGCTGGTCGAATTCGGCCGGCACCCGCACCGGCGGCTCGCAGCGGCCACCGGCATGCAGGGCCTGCCAGCGGGGCAGTCGCTCCGTGGCGATCCACAGCAGGGCACCGGTGCCTGCCGTGGTGAAGCAGGTGGCGCGTTGGCCGCCCACCAGTTGTGCCATGAGCTGCGCCCACTCGCCGTTGGCGCGAAGCTCCGCATCGGTGAGGCATTCCAGCTGCATCAGCACTTCATGCAGTTCGTCGGCATGGCGTGCCAGCGGCCAGGCTTCCTCGCGCACCCGCGTGATGGCCGCGACATCGAGGCGCCCCAGGTCGTCCGCCTTGTCGGCATCCAGCCAGCGCCGGGAATTCACCGCCTGGGTGCGGCGTTCCTCCAGCGGCGCGTCATCCAGGAAGGCATAGGGCGCGGCATTGATGACTTCCAGCGCCAGCGGGGAAGGCTCGGTGGTGTCGCGGGCCAGCACCTGCACCGCGTGGCTGTCAATGTCCCGCAGCAGTTGCTCCAGGCCCTCGATGTCCATGGCTTCGTACAGACAGTCATGCACGGTCTGGTCGACCAGCGGGTGCTCGGGCACCTCGCGCTCGCCGGCCAGATTCTCGGCACAGGCGATCTGGTCGGGGAAGACCGCGGCGATCAGGTCCTCGGCCATCATCCGCTGCAATTGCGGCGCCACCTTCTTGCCGCCCCGGAAGCGCGGCAACGCCAGCGCCGTGGTGGCGGTCCAGCGCCAGCGCGCGGTGAACAGGGGCGCGGCCAGCATGGCCTGGATCAGCACCTCGCGCACGGTCTTCGCATTGAGATAGCGCGACACCTCCTCCAGCGGAAAACTGTGGCTGGTGGAGAGCGACAGCACGATGGCGTCTTCGGTGGCCGCGGCCTGCAGCTCGAAGTTGAACTTGCGGCAGAAGCGCTTGCGCAGCGCCAGGCCCCAGGCGCGGTTGATGCGGCTGCCGTAAGGGGAATGGATGACCAGTTGCGTGCCGCCGGATTCGTCAAAGAAGCGCTCCAGCACGATCTCGTGCTGTGTCGGCATGACGCCCAGTGCGGTGCGCGCCAGACCCAGGTAATCGACCAGTTGTGCGGCCGCGCCTTCGGCCAGCCCCACGTCGTCGATGAGGAAGGCGAGCGCGGCCTCGGATGTATCACCAAGGCGCAGCGCCACCGCCTCGCGCAGGCGCGACACCGCCAGCGACAGCTCGTCGCTGCGGCCGGCCGCCTCGCCCAGCCAGAAGGGGATGCTGGGCGGCGCGCCATTGGCGTCCTCGACGCGCACGCGGCCCTTCTCGACGCGCAGGATGCGGTAGGAGATGTTGCCCAGCTGAAAGATGTCGCCGGCCATGCTTTCGATGGCGAAGTCCTCGTTGACCGAGCCGATGCGCATGGACTGCGGCTCGAGGATGACGTCGTAGTCGGCAGTGTCGGGGATGGTGCCGCCCGAAGTGATGGCGGTGAGGCGGGCACCGCGGCGCGCCCGCAGTCGCCCGTTCACGGCGTCGCGATGCACATAGGCGCCGCGTGTGCCCACGCGTGTGGTGTAGCCCTCGGCCAGCATGCGCAGGACTTCGGCATACGCCTCCCGCGACAGCTCACGGTAGGGATGGGCGCGCCGCATGAGTTCGTAGAGCGCGGTCTCGTCCCAGCCTTCGTCGGGTTCACAGGCGACCTCGGCGACGATCTGCTGGGCCAGCACGTCCAGTGGTTTCTCCGGCATCTTCAGCGCATCGAGTTCGCCGCGCCGCACGCAGTCGAGCAGCGCCGCGCATTCGACCAGGTCATCGCGCGATTGCGGGAACAGCCTTCCCTTGGGTGTGGCGCCCACGGCGTGGCCGGAGCGGCCGACCCGTTGTAGGAAGGCGGCGATGGAGCGCGGCGAGGTGATCTGGCAGACCAGATCCACCTCGCCGATGTCGATGCCCAGCTCCAGCGAGGCCGTCGCCACCAGCGCGCTCAGTTCCCCGCGCTTCAGGCGTTGCTCGGCGTCGAGGCGATGCTCACGCGCGAGGCTGCCGTGGTGGGCGGCCACCGTTTCCTTGCCGATGCGTTCGGACAGATGGCGCGCCACGCGTTCGGCCATGCGCCGGGTGTTGACGAAGATCAGCGTGGTGCGGTGCTCGCGCACCAGCGCCGCAATCTGGTCGTAGACCTCTTCCTTCACCTCGTTGGACATCACCGATTCCAGCGGGGAGGGCGGCACCACCACCTGCAGGTCACGCTCGCGCACATGGCCGATGTCCACCACCTCGCAGGGTGGTGTCTGCAGGCCTTCGGCGGTGGAACCAGTGAGGAAGCGCGCCACTTCGGCAATCGGCTTCTGCGTGGCCGAGAGGCCGATGCGGGTGAGCTTGCGGCCGGTGAGTGCATCCAGGCGCTCCAGCGAGATGGCCAGATGGCTGCCGCGCTTGCTGGCAGCCAGGGCATGGATTTCATCGACGATCACGGTGCGCATGGTGGCCAGCATCTTGCGGCCCGAGGCCGAGCCCAGCAGGATGTACAGCGATTCGGGTGTGGTGACCACGATGTGCGGTGCGCGCCGTTTCATCTGCTCGCGCTCGGCCTGCGGCGTGTCACCGGTGCGCACGAAGGTGCGGATTGCCACATCGGGCAGGCCCATGCGCTGCAGTTCGACGCGGATGCCCTCGATGGGGACCTCCAGGTTCAGGCGGATGTCATTGGACAGCGCCTTGAGCGGGGAGACATATACCACCGCCGTTTCATCCGGCAGCGGCATCTGCACCCCGCGCCGCACCAGATCATCCAGCGCGCACAGAAAGGCAGCCAGGGTCTTGCCTGAACCGGTGGGGGCGGCCACCAGTGCGTGACTGCCCGACTGGATGGCCGGCCATGCGCGCAACTGTGCCGGCGTCGGGGCGGCGAAGGCGCTGGAGAACCAGCGAGCAATGGCAGGATGGAATAACTCGAACGACACGTCGCTTCCGCCAACAAATCAGAAAAGGCTGACCACGATGCAGTCAAATCCAGGATTCAGGCCATTTGACCGTCTGTCAAGGATAAGGCATTCACGCCTGCCGAAGAAGATTCCCCGGGTGCCCTCGGCAAAGCGCTTATAAGCATTCATGGTTGGGGCTCAGGGGGGGCACAGCTTCCCCAAGGCGCGGATGTGATTGTGAGCGAGCCTGATTGGCAGACGCCAATCAGGCTCGCTTCCGGCATGTCCGGATCATGCGCTGCTGTATCTACCCGGGCCTATGTTTCCCCAGGCGCGGCCAGACTATGCTGTCATTCACACGCTGAAGCATCGGTTTCCCAGGCTATTGCCCTGAAAGGTAGATTGCGAAGACCGCACCCTGGCCTGGTTCTCGGTTTTCCAGTGCTATCTCCCCCTTGTGTTCATGCACGATCTTCCTGGTTACAGCCAGGCCCAGGCCGGTCCCGCCGTGGCCACCTCTTGTGCTGAAAAAGGGCTCAAAGATACTGTTTGCTATGTCTTGCGGAACCCCGGGGCCGGAGTCAGTGACACGCAGGACGACTGCGTACTCGGCTTTACAGCGAAGTCGTTCCAGGGCGGCGGGAGATGCGTCTCTAGACGCGCTGAGTGTGATCAAACCGCCCCTCGGGCTGTAGTGAATCGCATTGTCAATCAGGTTCAGCAGGCAGCGGAAGATCTGGCTACTTTCGCCCCGGACTGCGCTGACTTCCGCCTGTCCGTCATCCAGAATTTCGATTTCAATCTGCTTTTCCCGGGTTTTCTCCGATTCGAGGGATATCAGTTCATTGAAGAGCTTGCGAACGGGTATGTCAGAGAGTACTGGTTGGCGAGTGCTTGAATACTCGAGCATATCCAGGGTGAGGGCACTGACGCGGGTAACCGTCTTTTCAAGGATCACACTGCCGTGGCGGTAGCTTTCGAAATCCTTCTCTGTAAAAGCCCGGTTGCAGATGAAGAGTCCTCCAGACAAGCCGCTCAGCAGATTCTTGATGCAGTGAGCTACGCCCGAGATGGTTTCGCCGATCGCTGCCAGTTTTTCCGATTGCAGCACGGAGTGGTTGAGTTGGGCGATGCGAATGCCATCTGCAGCATGTGCTGCGACCAGCGCCATCAGTTTCAGATCACCTGGCCGGAAAACCCCGGCAGAGGCGCCAACCCGGTTCAAATTCAGCACGCCGATAACCCCGCCGTCCGCGCGAAGCGGCAGGCACATCGCCGAGGTAATCTGTCTTTGTGCCGGCCCAGGCGTGAACCTCTGGTCCTTGATGGCACCATTCAGTACGAGGGGGCGGTTATTCTCGATCACCCAGTCGGCGACACTGCCCTTGCGATGGATGTATCCGCGGCTGGCAATTTCCTTGGGGAGTCCACAGGAGGCCAGCATCTCCAGGCGTTCGCGGCCGGGGTTGTGCAACAGGATGGATCCTTCCTGCGCCGTGGTCGCATCCATGGCCTCGCGCAGGATGGTATCGAGTATGCTCGTCAGGTCCAGTCGTGATGCCACCGCAGCGCTGATCCGAAGCAGCAACTTCTCAGGATTGCGGCGACGCGGGGACTCATTGATGCGAACTGAAATGACGTCGTTCAGTGGTGTGCGGTCAGATTTGTCGAGGGGTAAAGCCATGGCAGACGACACACCTTTATGAGTCAACTTCCCGGAATTTGGTCAATTTTTTCATATTTATACTTTTTTGTCGTAAAAAATATGCGATTTTCTTTATTTTCAAGAAAAAGCCCCCTCAAAATTGCAACATGAATCAACAGTCAATGTTCTTGACGTCTATTGCATCCTGCAGGCCTTGAGAAGGGCTGGACGCATGCGCGACCTTTTTGGGGAAGCTTGTCCGAGCTCGCCACCTGGTTTGGCCTTGCTGGCTGGCCGTGGTGGACGTCGACTCCAACTGGTGGGGCGTGTGCTGGCAATGGCGCTGGCAATGGTTTGCGAGGGGGTATTGGCGGAACAATTGCCGGTACGCGAGTGGTCGGGGCGTTGGGAAATCATCGAGCTGCCGGCGCATCCCGGTTTTGGTGATGCCTTCGCCCGTCAGATGTCCCGCAAGGAGCAGGGCGGGCGCGACCAGGGGATGTCCGTCATGGTGGCGAGCTGGTCACCCCAACTATCGTTTCATTCTCCCGTGCGCGGCGGCATTCCCAGTCTCTTCGCTGCGCATCCTGCCTGCAGGGACCATCGGGGTGCGGTAAGGATTCAGGCCGAGGCGATCCGCTTCACGCCGGATGCGGGGGCAACCCCGGGCGGCATGAACTGCAATCCGACCCTGGCCGGGATCGACGAGGACTTCGGCGCCCGCCTCAACGCCGTTCGCCGCTGGCGCCTGGTCAGCAATGGCGCTGACTGGAGCCAGGTGATCTGGCGGCTGGCGTTGCTGGATGTTCGCGGCAAACCGCTCATCGTGGTGCAGCGCCGATAGTTTCTGCTGGCCCTGTTGCCTGCCTTGCATGCATTGCAGCAGAACCCGATGTCGATGCGTGGATGCACGCCTGGCCATTTCATCGGCATGCAATGGATCATGGCTGGACGCCAAGTCACGATGCGGTTGGCCTGGTGACTCCCTCCTGCTTTCGGATGCCTGCCATGAACGCTGGAGTCGGCATGAATATAATCATTTTCGTATGCTGATCATTATTATTAAATGATCAGAAGACTTAATATGATCATTGCAAGCACGCTTCGTGCACCTATCGCATCGCGCTGCGGCCGCGCGCCGGACAGAAGGTGCTGAGTCTGCGCACCGTGGCCGGCCGGACCGAGAAAGTAACCCAGGCGCTGTGCGCTGAAGCGCACGGCTTCAGCCGGCATGCCGGGGTGCGCTGTAGCGCCCATCAGTGCAAGGACCTCGAACGCCTGTGCCGCTACATCACGCGTCCCGCGATCGCTAACGAGCGGCTCAAGCGCGATGGCGCGGGTGATGTCGTGCTGCAACGCAAGAGTGCGTGGCGCGACGGCACCACGCACATCAGGATGTCGCCGCTGGAATTCATGCAGCGCCTGGCCGCGCTGGTGCCGCGCCCGCGCCTGCATCTGATCCGCTTTCACGGC
>CANJJT010000048.1:0-31470 GCA_947474715.1 Betaproteobacteria bacterium | reverse complement strand
GCCTAGTTCTGACGTCAGATTCCTACCTGATTTCATTAGAATCGCGCTAAATTTCTTAAGGACATCAGGGGTCAGCCGACTAAGTGGACCAGAGATGGTGAGCGCGCCTACTAAATTTCCATCTGCCCCGAATATCGGAACTGATAGTCCAAACGTACCAGGATCAAGTTCTCCACGAGAAATGATCGGTAGATCTTTCTCCGTATCTGGTGACATATCATGTAAGCGCGTTGCTTTAAAGTGAGCCAGAACACGGCCAGCCGCTCCTTTGCCCAATGGCAGGATTTGTCCCTCATGCGTATGCGCACGCAGACCATGATTGGAATTTTCGCGATATAAGCACACCCTCATGCGCCCTTCAGGCTGAAAGTAAGTGGCTGTTTCTCCAGTTTCTCTTAACAGGTTCCGAAGCACGGGACGCACATAATCCTCGAGACGAAACATTTTTTGGTACACGCCGGCTAGTCGCAAGACGGCGGAGCCCAACCTGAACGACTTATTCGGGAGTCTGCGGACAAATTCGGAATTCTCTAGAGAAAAAAGCAAGCGCAGTAGAGTGCTTTTGTGAAAGCCAGTCCGCTTAGCGAGTTCTGCAAGTGTGAGTGAATCATCCTGCTCACGAAAAGCGATCAATATTTTTAACGCGCGATCTACTGCCTCGACGCCACCGACGGGTTTCATTTGTCTGTACAGCCGTTGAAATTAATCTACTGAATGCTTTTCACAACCTGCGGGCGCAGACGTGCTCGACCAGAATTGTGTTTCGCAGTTTTTCCACCGTTATAGCTACTTACGTCATCGTACCGTACAGCCGTGCAAACCACTGTACTTCCGCCCGGGTACGCCATGGCCTTCAGGTTCAAATAGTCCCGATCATAGCAGCGGCGCTAGCCTGTGTGATGACTGCATACACCCGTCAACTGAAGTTGTACGCACTGCTTTCACATTTGCCTACGCAAGAAGTCTAAAAATGATCGTCTTGACAAATTTTGCACTGTCATTACACACTAAGGTCGATGATGAAATGTTATTTCGCTAGGCAGAACGATGGTTATTCAAGAAGCCTGGGGCAAGAACTCATTTCGAATCTTGCATGGTGGTGTCATACATGGGAACGTTGAGGGAGACATTGTGGCTAATATCGTAACCAAGGCTCCTGAGTTAAAACTGGACAAACTGGAAAGGGCCAATGCATTCGAATTCCCCGATCCCGATACGGCACTCGAACATTGTTATGACCGAGGTTGGACGGATGGTCTTCCCGTGGCCTTACCCACCGAAGCGCGTGTTAGAGCAATTCTGGAGTATGCGGACCGTGACCCTCTCGAGGTAGTCGGTATCATTCCCCCTGTTGGTCGGGTCGCCACGATTGAGAGAATAGCGATTAACGCCGCAATGGCAGGTTGTCCGCCGGCTTGCTTCCCCATTGTCCTGGCGGCTATTCAGGCCGCACTGAAACCCGACTTTAATTTGAATGGCGTGCAGGCAACGACTCATCCTTGTGCCCCACTTGTTATCGTCGGTGGGCCGGTGGTTCGTGAGTTGGGGTTTAACTCGCGTGACGGAGTTTTCGGCGGTGGCTCACGCGCCAATGCCTCAGTGGGCCGGGCAGTCCGGCTGGTGCTCTGGAATATTGGCGGCGCCAAGCCTGGGGACATAGATAAGGCAACATTTGGCCATCCGGGCAAGTATGCCTTTTGTATCGCCGAAGATCAGGAGAACAATCCCTGGGAACCGCTTCACGTAAGCCTCGACCGAAGTCTTGGTGACAACGGGGTTACTGTGTTTGCCTGTGAATCACCGCACAACGTGGCTGACACCCATCACGACAAACCACAAAGCTTGCTCTGGGTAATCGCTGACTGTATGTCGACGATGGGGAATTCAACTACGCGTTGGGGTGGGCAGACCCTTGTTGTCTTAGGTCAAGAAAGGGCTCAAGTCCTGAAAAAGGCCGGCTGGACTCGCGAAGACGTCCAACAATGCCTCTACGGGCAGTCTCATCGAAAGATTCGTGAGTTTCAAACCGCTCGCCAGGCGCTACGTGAGACTCCAAAGTGGGTTAATCGTGAAGATCCGGAAGCTATCCAGCCGGTCTTCAACAAGCCTGAAGATATTCTTGTGATGGTTGCCGGCGGCGATGGCCCGCACTCGGCAATATGTCCTGGATGGGGCCGCCATGGGGGGTTTGCGGTCACCCACCAAGTTTCACTGAAATAAAGAGAGGAAAATCAGATGAAAACCCAGTTGTCACCATATCCTATTCGTATCCTCGATCCCGTGGGCCAGATTGCGCCTGCCCCAAGCTTTACCCCAAAGCGCGCTAAAGGTGTCCCGTTGAGTTCCCTGAAAGGGGCAGCCATCGGGGTTCTGACAAACGAATTCCGTGGCTATGACCTCCCTGGAGCTGTGGCCCAACGAATCGCCGCGCGAACTGGGGGAACCGTCGTCTGGTATTCCAAACCAAATCTCTCCGCTCCCGCCGGAGCGGAAACGTATCGAAAGCTCGCCGAACAAGCCGACGTTGTTATCGTCGGCATGGGGGCTTGAGGGTCCTGTACGTCGAGCTGTATGCTCGACTCGGTAGCACTTAATCAGCTCGGAGTTCCGGTTGTTGCAGTGACGCACGATCTCTTTGAATCCGCAGCGCGTGCCATGGTCAAGGTGGCAGGAGTTCCAGACTTACCTATCGTATCAACGCCTCGTCCACGACAGGGATCGGAAGTGGAGGAGATGCTGCGTCTAGACGATACGTTAGTGGACAGGATTTCGCAGGCGCTTGAAACCAGGATGAAAACGTTGCCGTTATATAGCGATCACTATGTCGTGGACTAGCGGCATACGTATCCTGCGTCGGATGAGCATGATTGGTATGGCTAGTGTGAAGTACCTTGCGGTTCTATCGGCATATTAGGTTCAATAAACCAGGATGGAAAATCGAGAAAAACGTGGCTAACACGATAGATACTGCAAAAATCCGCGAGGAAATTATTCGTCTGGAGGGAGTTCGTATCGATGCCATTATGAAGAAAGATGAGCGTACCTTGCAGGCGCTCTTTGATGAAAACCTGTTGTACGTTCACGGCCTCTCCGGACGGTTAGACACCAAGAAGAGTTATATCGAGGGAAGAATTAATGGCAAGCCCGACTACAAATCCCTGGTAATGAGCAACATCACGGTCAGAGTTTTTGGGGACTGCGCGATCTCTACAGGCGATCTGGTTATGGTGACCTCGTCCCGGGCGGATCTGATATTCACCAATGTTTGGGTCAGGAGCAAAGGTAATTGGCGAAGCGTGCACTGGGTCACCGTAAAAAATCCAGCTAATAGTATTTGAGAGGCTCCGCTTCAATTTGGAAAACGCTTTCAAGCCCAGCTATTCCTCTTTGCGCAGACGATGCGTACGGCGTTGGATGACGCGAATCTTGTTGTTGAATCTTTCGGAGAATCCCAGCTGACATTTTTTGCCAACAGTAAGATGATTTAATCTACGAGGGCTTTGTTCGTCTTCGTTCAAGTGAATACGGAGAGAGGAGAATTAGGATGCATGCTTCTATCATGACGATGGTGAGCGCAGTACTAATGGCATTTAGCGTGGCTAGCTTTGCTCAGTCCTACCCCTCCAGACCTATTAGATTGGTGGTTCCATTCGCTCCTGGCGGGCCCGTAGACATCATGACGCGCCCGTTCGCAGAAAAGCTCACTGATTTCATTGGTCAACCGGTCATTGTCGAGAACATTGGCGGCGCGGGTACCTTGATCGGCTCTGCCCAAGTGGCTCGTTCAGCGCCAGACGGTTATTCGCTGCTAATTACGTCGGCGCAGATCATGATAATGCCCTCTTCGAATCCCAAGATGCCGTTTGATTTATTCCGAGATCTGTCGCCAGTAGGGACCGTTTCGCAAGTGACTATCGTGTTGGTTGTAGACCCTAAGTTCGGTTTTAAAAACGTCACCGACTTAGTCGCTTACGCAAAAGCCAACCCCGGTAAGCTCTCTTTCGGCTCCACAGGGACGGGAGGTTCGCTGCATCTTGGCGGAGAGATGCTTAAATTGATGACTGGCATCAATATGATTCATGTCCCATATAGCAGGGGGGCATCACAGATGCTCGCCGACCTAATGGGAGGTAATATTTCTATGACTTTTGTGTCAATGGCAGGAGTGCTGCCATTGGCCAAATCGGGAAAAATTCAGCCACTTGCCGTCACAACGAAGACGCGGAGCCCATCACTACCAGACTTGCCGACCATGGATTCGATTTATCCGGGATTTGAATTGAGTGCAATCAGCGGCGTTGTTTCGCCTGCAAAAACGCCTATGCCAATAATTCGCCAAATCAATCAGGCAATGGCCAAAGCGCTTTCTACGCCATTTATTAAAGATACCTATGCTAGGTCCGGATTAGAGCCGCTGACTACCACCCCGGAGGAGTTTGGCGCTTCCATGCGCGTGGAAGTTGCCCGCTGGGAAAAAGTAGTTAAGGCTATAAATTTTGTACAAGACTAGTAGTGATCCCACCGAAGGAGTCAGCATCGCAGGTGGTCGGGTTCATCAAGCGAAAGTGAGGGGCACGGTATCCCCTTGCATCATGTAAGCTAATCGCCAGCAGCCGGTCAAATGACTAGCCCCCCCACAACGGGGCCCTTTGCTTCTCCGGCGCAGGCCCGCCTCAATCCTCCAGCCGGATACCGTTCTCCTGGATCAGCTTCTTCCAGCGCTCGTTTTCCGCGGCGATCATTGCGCGGAACTGCGCCGGCGTGCTGCCCACGGTGTCGACGCCTTCGGCGGCGAGCGGCCCCGCCACATCGGCTGACTTGGCTGTCTTCGAGAAAAGATCGCTCAAGCGGTTGACCACCGCCGCGGGCGTGGCCGCCGGGGCCACGATGCCGAACCAGCCACGGTAGTTGTAGCCCGCCACACCCTGCTCGGCGACGGTGGGGATGCCGGGCAGGAGCGGCGAGCGCGTGTCGCTTTGCAGGGCGATGGGCACGAGCTTGCCTGACTTGATGTGCGGCAGCGCGGCCAGCACGTTCATGGCGCCCGTCTCCACGCGGCCCGCGACCATGTCCACCTGCAGCGGCCCCGCGCCCTTGTAATGCACGAAGGTCACCTTGATGCCGGTGAGCCCGGCAAGCCATGCGCCCGCCAGGTGCGCCACGCCGCCCGCGCCGCTGGTGCCGTAGTTCATCTTCCCGGGGTTCGCCTTTGCATAGCCGAGGAAGTCGGCGAAGTGCTTCACCGTGAACGAGGGATGCGCAAGGATCAGCGAAGAGCGCTGGCTGACCAGCGACACCGGCGTGAAGTCACGTGTGATGTCATAGGCCAGGCCCTTGTAGAGGTAGGGGCTGATGGTGAAGCTGGAGGAGGCGACCAGCACTGTGTAGCCATCGGGTGCGGCGCGCGCCACGAAGGTGGTGCCTATGGTTTCACCGGCGCCCGGCTTGTAATCGACGAGGAAGCTCTGGTTGGTCAGCTCGCCAAGCTTCCTTGCATGGCGGCGGGCCTCGATGTCCACGGGGCCGCCCGCAGCAAAGGGCACAACCAGGGTGACCGGTTTGACTGGCCAGTTGTCGGCGGTGCCTTGGGCCCAGGCGGGCAAGGCCAGGAAGGCCAGCAGCGCCAGTGCAGCCGGCGCGCTGCTGGAATGTCGTTGATGCAGGGTCATGCGCATCCTCCGGAAACCGCCGGTGTGGCGGCTCCCCGATTCTAGCGGCGCTGGCGTCATCCCGGGGCGCCTCTCCTCACTGCAGCGGAATATCCACCGACTTGACCAGCTTCCGGGTGTCGGCCACTTCGCGCCGGCGCATGGCGGCGAAGTCCTCGGGCGACGCGTCGCCGTTTTCAACGCCCCCCCATGGCTTTTTCATCGGCCACTCAAGGCAAGCAGGTTTCCCTATGAGCCTGCCTTACTCCCGGTGCCCTGGCTGGCCGAACATGTCCATGCTCACGTGAGCTGTGCCTGGGGCCTTGAGCCGACTTTCGCACAGGGGGCACACCGGCAGCCATTGGGGGCGATGTGCTCGTCCCAGTAGTCCTTGCCGTAATCGATCGTGATCTCTTCCTGGGGCACGATCCGCTTCTTGGCGTAGATGAAGACCTTGCGACCGACGATGCATGCTTCCGCATTCGGTTTGCAGGAGTGATTCAGGTAGCGCGCCTTGTTGGCGTAACCACTTCCGTCAATAACGGTGTGCTCGTCAACCTCGATGAGGTACTTCGAGTTCGGGGCCGAATCGAAAGCCACCTCTTCGCCGACATACTCGATGATTTCCTCGCTCCGCTTGAAACCCACCGTGGCAAACAGCCCACGCCCTGCCGAAGCCCTTCTGACTGCGTACTTCATATGTTCCCGGAAAAAAGTTGATCAGCTGCCTTCGCAACGCGTCGAATTCTATCAATGCCACATGCCGGTGGGTGATGATCTGAGCAGGCGCCGCCATTTCCCTGCCCGCAGGGGACCTTCGTCGCATCGAGGCAAAGTCAGGATCCTGCCGATTCGTACGGCAGGGCGAGCGGACCATTGCAGCCAGGTTTGGCCTATCGCTTGACGGTCGACCCATGGGCGTGCTTCACCGGGTTCATGTACAGTCGACCTTCCCGCGAAGGGGCCCGTGCCATCGCTGCCTGAGAAAGCCTCGAATGAGGCACGCCAGGCCTCGAGTTGCGGATCGATCGATGTCGATATCAGGAACGCCTGAAGATGGCATCACGCCTGATCACGCTGGCAAAACTTTCCGGAAAGCTGGATTTTCCGAACCTGCCCGGCAAGCAAAACTGATTTTGAATGGGTTCAACTCTAAAGGAGGTCAGGTTCACTCATGAGCAAATCTCTCAGTCGGCAATTTGCCCAATGGGCAGCCAACCTGAAGTACGAAGATCTGCCTGCGCCGGTTGTTGACAAGGTCAAGGCGCTGCTGCTGCATGCGCTGGCGGGGGCCATGCTTGGGGCGGAAAAGCCGGAAGCCATCGAAGCGATGCACTTCACGCTCAAGGAAGAGGGCAAGCCCGACGGAGCCAGCCTGCTCTGGCATGCGGGCAAGGTCAGCCGTGTGGGGGCGGCCTATGCCAATTGCGAAATCATCCATCTCTCGGGTCTGTTTGATTCCTATCGCATGCTGACCCATCCGGGGCCGGTGATCATTGCTGCTGCCTTGGCCAACGCCGAACTGGAGGGACGAGGCGGCAAGGAGCTGATCGTCGCGTTGGCGGTGGGCTACGAATTCGAGTTGCGCCTTTGCGATGAATTCATCCCGAGCACGGCGGCGCGCGGCTTCCGTCCCAGTCCCATCTACTCGACCATGGGGGCGGCGCTGGCCTCAGGCAAGCTGCTGGGGCTGGACGAAGATGGCCTGGCCGCCACCATTGCGCTGGCGACCAACATGGCCTCCGGGCTCAATGAGGGATCGCGCGTTGGTACTCGCGACAATGGCATCCATGAACCGCAGGCCGCGCGCAATGGCGTGTTTGCCGCGCTGATCGCCCGGGAAGGGCACATCAAGGGTGCCGAAACCTGTCTGGAGGGTGACGCCGGCTTTTACACGGCCTACACCGGCAACAACCAGGGCAAGCTGAGTTACTCCTTTACCGGCAAGCAGCAGTATTCCCCGGCCGACATCACGCAGGACCTGGGCAGGGAGTGGAAGCTGCTGACCGTGATGTTTCGCATGTATTCCAATTCGGGCTACAACCAACCCGTGATCGACCTCGTCTCGGAAATGAAGCAACAGCATGGCATAGACGCAGACCAGATCGAGAACCTCGCCGTGCACATGAACTGGCTGGAAACTGAGTATCCCAGCCCGCAATTTCCACGCGAGCCGGACTGGAACAAGCCGCGCGAAAGCAGCACCCATTACTACGCCGCGCATGCCGCGGTCAACGGCGGCTATCCCGCGGTGGGCGGGGTCACCTTCGGGCCGACCGGCGACAAGCTGAGGGAAGACAGTAAGGTGCTGGCGTTCATGAAGAATCACGTCGATCTGGTGCAGGAGAAGGATCGCGGCATGTTCTCGCCGGGCGCCGTCATCACCATGAAGGACGGACGCAAGTTCAAAGGGGAGTATCCCTACAAGCGCATGGAGTGGAATTTCGATCAACTGGCCGTTCAGTTGCAGCGCTGCCTGCCGGGCTTTCCGCGCGGCGCAGCGGGGCTGAACGCGCTGGTCGAGGCTTGTCGTGGCACCGATGGCCTGGATGCCATGCAGGCCCTGTTTGAGGTCACACGGCGCGCTTAGTGGCGCTTATTCCAGCAACACAATCACAACCTGAGCGACACTCCGGAGGATTCATGCTTCCCCCCCGCTTCATCCGCATTCTGGGCCGCGCAAGCCTGTTGGCGGCCACCACGCTGGCCGCCGCTTCGGTTCATGCGCAGGCCTGGCCGACCAAACCCGTCGCGCTGGTGATTCCCTCGGCCCCTGGCGGCCCCATGGACGGCGAAATGCGCGTCCACCTGGACAAACTGCAGGCCGCCTTCGGCAAACCCTTTGTGTTCGACTATCGTGCCGGTGCAGGCACCTCCATAGGCACCGGATTCGTGGCGCGTTCGGCACCCGACGGCCACACGCTGCTGCTGCACAACGGCGGCTTCACGGTCCACCCGAATTTGTACCCGGACCTGCCGTACAACGTGCAGAAGAGCTTCGCCCCGGTCACGATGGTGAGCGAGCGACCCACCGTCATCATCGTGAGTCCCGTGGCGCTGCCCGAGGTGCGTTCCATCGCGGATCTGGTCGCCTATGGCAAGGCGAACCCGGGCAAGCTCAATTGCGGCACCTCGGGGCAGGGCAACATCACCCACATCGTGTGCGCATCGCTGTCCGCAGCCATCAACATCCCCATCACGCCCATCCACTACAAGGGCGCCGCGCAGAACCAGACGGACATGATGGCGGGGCGCACCCACCTCGCCGCGGGCACATTGTTCAACGCGCTGCCACTCATCAAGTCAGGCAAATTGCGGGCCATTGCGGCTTCCAACCCGGAACGCTCCAAGCAGTTGCCGGACCTGCGGACCACCTTCGAGCAGGGTGCCGACGTCGAGCAGCCCACCTGGCTGGGGATATTGGCACCCGCCGGCACGCCGCCTGCAGTCATCAACAGCCTCCAGGCCGAGATGAAGAAGATCGTGTTCGCGCCCGAGAATGTGAAGATGATGGATGCCCAGGGCATCGTGCCGGTGGTGAGCACACCCGAGGACTTCCGCAAGCGCATCGCCACCGAAGCGGTACGCTGGAAGAAGTTCATCGAGGAGAAGGGCATCAAGGCGGAGGAGTAATCACGCTGACCCTTTTCAATTTGCTGGCACAACGACAACGACCTGGCCCTCGCTGGAACTGTCTCTGCCGAGCTCCCTGGACATCGCGAACAGGATGCGCCTAAGCTGCGGTAATGCATTCGCCACTTGAAATCCACGCCGCTTTTCTGCTTTTCGTTGCGCTGTCGGTCTTCGCCCAGACCCTCACCGGCTTCGCCCAGTCGCTGATCCTGCTGGGACTGATCGGTGCCACAGGCATCCTGCCGCTCCCGGACGCGATCAATGCGGCCACGGTGCTCAGCTGCATCAACGCCTGGACCTATGCCTATCTGCGCCGGCCGGTGCGGATCGAGCCGGTGCTCCGGCCGGCGATAGCGGCCAGCGCAGTCGGGGTTGTCCTCGGGACCTTCCTGATGACGTGGCTGGCGGGAGCGGCGTATGAGGTGCTGCGCCTGCTGCTGGGCATCAGTGTGGTGGTCTGCGCGGGCTTGCTCTGGTCGGTCGCCAGGCCATTGCCCAGGCTCTCATCACCTGCCGCCTTTGCCGGCTTCGGCGGCATTGCGGGGATCATGGGTGGCCTGTTCTCCACCTCGGGTCCCCCGCTTGTCTATCTGCTTTACCGACAGCCGCTGGCGCAGGCGCGCATCCAGGAATCCCTCCTTCTGATATTCGGCTTCACGTCCTTGCTGCGTTTGCTGATCGTCGTTCCCCTGGGGCATTTCTCCATGCTCTCCCTCCAGCTGGCCCTCGAGGCGATCCCCATTGCGGTGCTGGTCACCTTTCTCACCGTGCGCCATCCGCCGGCCTTGCCGGCCCGCCTGCTCAAGATCATCGTCTGCCTGCTGCTGGTCGCCACCGGTCTGGGCATGGTCGGCGGAGCGCTCCGGGCCGGCTTCTGAAAGCTGGTTCCTGCTGCGGTGTGTCTCCAGCCAGACATCCTGATGTCGTCCCGGCGCGCATCGACGATGTGGCTGAACTCAGGTAAAACCCCAGAACAGGATCGATATCGAAACTCAGGGAGACCCCATGCAAAGCCCCAGCCTCACGCCCGTGATGTACGCCCTTGCCGTCGCCCTCAGCCTGGATGTGGCAACCGCCCAGGCCCAGTCCGCCGCCAACTTCCCGTCCAAACCCATCACCCTGGTCATCCCCTACACCCCGGGCTCGACCAATGACATCGAGGCCCGTATCTACCAGGAGAACCTGTCCGAGCAGCTGAAGAACCCGGTGGTGCTCGATTACAAGTCGGGTGCCAGCGGCATCATCGCCAATGGCTTCATCGCCAAGGCCGCACCGGACGGGCACACCATCGGCTGGACCTCGGCCACCACCACCATCCTGCCGGCCCTGCGCAGCGACCTGCCCTACGATTTCATGAAGGATCTGGCCCCGATCGGCCAGACCACCAAGCGGATTTTCCTGCTGACCACCTCGCCCGACCTGCCGGTGAAGACCTTTCAGGAGCTGGTGGCCTACGCCAAGGCGAAACCCGGCCAGGTGACCTACAGCACCGTCGGCCAGGGCGGCGCCATCCACCTGAGCGGCGAATGGATGGCCAGTGCCAGTGGCATGAAGCTCAATTTCGTGCATTACAAGGGCGCTGCCGCAGCGGACGTGGACCTGATGGCCGGGCGTATCCAGCTCTCGGCCAAGGGCCTGGTGGGCGCGCTGCCGATGATCAAATCGGGCAAGATCAAGCTGCTGGCCATCTACACCGGCGAGCGCACGCCGCTGCTGCCCAACGTGCCTACGCTGGCCGAATCCGGCGTGCCCGGATTCGACTACCCCAGCTGGGTGGGCATGCTGGCCCCGGGCGCAACGCCCAAGCCCATCCTGGACAAGCTGAGCGCGGAATTCAAGAAGGCGGTGAATTCACCCAGGGCGATGAAGAGCTGGGAAACCCAGGGCACCCTCCCGGTGGGCAGCACTTCCGACGAGTTCCGCAAGATGCTGGTGACGGAAGCCGCGCGCTGGAAAAAGCTGGTCGTCGACAACAACATCAAGGCCGACATGACCAACTGATCCCTCCACGGGACAGGAGTGTCACCTGTGCGGGCCAGGGCCCGCACAGTTACTCACAGTAACTTTCAGGCATCCTTCTTCATCGGGCAGGTGCTGATGCCCAGCAGCGGATAGAGCGGGCAGAAGCTCATGCCGGCCGTCGCCAGCGGCACCACACCTATCCAGGCCCAGGCCGGCCCGCCCATCAGCGCCCAGGCGATCAGGCCCAGGCCGGCCGCGCCGCGCAGGATGCGATCGATACTGCCAACGTTTGCTTTCATGACTATCTCTCCTTGTGGGTGTGTCGACATGACCCATTGGATCAGTCTACCCCCGCATTTTCGTGACCTGGATCACACAAGGGCCGGATAGCGGCCTGCGATGGTCCGAATGGCAGGGGGCACGGGCGGGGTCGCCACCTGCCTCTGCCCCGGCTAGACAGCCACACGCCGCAGCCCGGCCGGATACAGGGCGAGGCGTTCTGCAGACAAGGCGGCGAGCATTCCCATGGGGTCACTCATTCTGGTCAGGGGGCCGGTTTCAGAAAGGTCTAGCCCAGGGAAACACTGATCAAGTCTCGAATCGAGATAGTCGTTCAAATGTTTCCTCTGAAGTGGAGGATAGACAAGGGGGCGTAGCCCACTGGTTCAGTGCTTCCCTAGCCTATCCGTTCGACGCAGGGTTTGTCGTTCGTCAATGCGGCCGGGGGCGGACCTGCAGCGCCGCTGGTAGCATTGTCTGCAACGCACCACCAATCACCGGCACATCGGCACCATAGCAAGGAGAGAGGAAACCATGGATTACCAGCACATCCTGTATGACGTCTCGGGCCACATCCTGACCATCACGTTGAATCGACCGGAAAGGCTCAACGCGCAGACGCGCCGCATGCATGCGGAGTTGATCGACGCCGCGGACCGCTGGGATGCCGACGACAACATCCGCGTGGTCATCGTCACCGGTGCCGGGAGGGGCTTCAGCGCGGGCACCGACCTCAGCCAGAGCGGCTGGGGCGGCAGCAATGCGCAGGCCACGGAAGAGTTTGCGCCGGTCTACGTGAACGGCATCCGTCGCGATGGCGGCGGCAAGCTGGTGCTGCGCCTGCTCGACAGCAAGAAGCCGATGATTGCGGCGGTCAATGGCGCAGCAGTCGGGATCGGCGCCACCTTCATCCTGCCCATGGACGTGCGCATTGCCTCCACCCAGGCACGCTTCGGTTATGTGTTCACCCAGCGTGGCATCGTCCCGGAATCCTGCTCCAGCTGGTTCCTGCCGCGCATCGTCGGCATCGGCAAGGCCATGGATTGGGTGCTGAGCGGCCGGGTGTTCCCGGCGGCCGAGGCCCTGGAACACAAACTGGTGAGCGAGGTGGTCGAGCCCGACCAGCTGCTGGCACGCGCCCAGGCCATCGCGCGTGAATACAGCGAGCGCACCGCCCCGGTGTCGGTGGCCGTGTCGCGCCAGTTGCTGTGGCGCATGATGGGTGCCTACGACCCCTTCGATGCACACGAGATCGAGTGCCAGGCGCTGTCGGCGCTGCGCACCCAGGCCGATGCCGGCGAAGGCGCCAAGTCCTTCCTGGAGAAGCGCCCGCCGCAATTCACCATGCGCCCCAGCCAGGACATGCCCGAATCGCATCCCTGGTGGCCGCAGCGTGAATTCAAGGGCGGCATCGACTGAATGCAAAGCAGGATGGGCAGGGGGTGCGTGATAAACTTTGCACCGTTCCTGCCTGCAACGCTTCTTCCCCTTCCCCCTCGCCCATCCCATCCTCATGATCCAGATTTCGGTCAATGGTGAAGCCCGCAGCATCGCGCCCGGCGCGACGCTGGCGCGCCTGATCGAGGATCTGGCGCTGACCGGCAAGCGGGTGGCCGTGGAGCGCAATGGTGAAATCGTGCCGCGCAGCCAGCATGGTGAAACGCAGCTCGCAGCGGGCGACAAGCTCGAAATCGTGGTCGCCGTAGGAGGTGGATGATGTCCAGTGACAATCTGATCATGGGTGGCCAGTCGTATTCGTCGCGCCTGCTCATCGGCACCGGCAAGTACAAGGACTTCGACGAAACCCGCCGCGCGGTCGAGGCCAGCGGTGCGCAGATCGTCACCGTGGCCATCCGCCGCACCAACATCGGCCAGGATCCGAAGCAGCCTTCACTGCTGGATGCCCTGCCGCCTTCGCGCTACACCTACCTGCCCAACACCGCCGGCTGCTACACCGCCGACGACGCCGTGCGCACGCTGCGCCTGGCGCGCGAGTTGCTCGATGGCCACGACCTGGTGAAGCTGGAAGTGCTGGGCGACCCGAACACGCTGTTTCCCAACGTCATCGAAACCATTGCTGCAGCCAGGACACTGGTCAAGGACGGCTTCAAGGTCATGGTCTATACCAGCGACGATCCCATCATCGCCAAGCAGCTGGAGGACATCGGCTGCGTCGCGGTGATGCCGCTCGCATCGCTGATCGGCTCGGGCATGGGCATCCTCAATCCCTGGAACCTGCAACTCATCATTGAGGCGGCCAAGGTGCCAGTGATCGTCGATGCCGGGGTGGGCACCGCTTCGGATGCGGCGATTGCCATGGAGCTGGGCTGCCATGGCGTGCTCATGAACACTGCCGTGGCGGCGGCGCGCGATCCGGTGCTGATGGCCGGCGCGATGAAGAAGGCTGTCGAGGCCGGCCGCGAAGCCTTCCTCGCCGGGCGCATGCCGAAGAAGCTCTACAGCGCCGTACCCAGCTCACCCGTGGGCGGCATGATCGGTGGCAGCGCCACGTCCCCGACGAAGTAAACGCAACTGCGTACTGCCGTCATCCTGCATTCAGCCTGAAAGGCACCATCCTGTCCGAAGAACTCCACAAGCGGTCCATCCGCAGCTTCGTGCTGCGCCAGGGGCGCGTCTCCAATGCGCAGCAACGCTCGCTCGATACCCTGCTGCCACAATTCGGCATTGCCTACTCGGGTGCACCGCTGGATCTGGAAGCCGCCTTCGGCCGCAAGGGGCCGAAGATTCTCGAAATCGGCTTCGGCATGGGCGAGACCACCGCGGCCATCGCGGCCACGCACCCGGACATCGACTACCTCGCCATCGAGGTGCACAGCCCGGGCGTGGGCAGCCTGCTCAAGCAGATCGAGGAGGCGGGGCTCACCAACCTGCGCATCATCCAGCACGATGCCGTGGAGGTGATAGAGCACATGCTCTCGCCGGACTCACTGGATGGCGTGCATCTGTTCTTCCCCGACCCCTGGCCGAAGAAGCGCCATCACAAGCGCCGCCTGCTGCAGCCACCGTTCTGCCAACTGATCGCCTCGCGCATCCGGCCCGGCGGCTACTTCCACTCGGCCACCGACTGGGAGGAGTACGCGCAGCAGATGCTGGAAGTGCTGGTGGCAGAAGCACTGCTGGAGAACACTGCGGCCGGTTATGCCGAGCGCCCCGGCTCGCGCCCGCTCACCAAGTTCGAGCAGCGCGGGCTGCGGCTGGGACACCGGGTGTGGGACCTGATCTTCCGGCGAAAATGATCATTTCCGGGCGCTGTCCGGCATCATCATTGGCTGAACAGCCTGATTGTGATCAGGCAGGAAGAGCCCCAGCAGATCGTTGAGGAAGCGCTGGCCCAGCGGCGTCGGCCGGATGGTCTCGTGGGTGCGTGCAATCAGCCCTTTGGCCTCGGCCGCTTCCAGCTCGCGGTGCACGCTGCTGATTTCCAGACCGGTACGCTCGTGGAACAGCGCCACCGGAAAGCCATCGCTCAGCCGCAGCGCGTTCATCATGAATTCGAAAGGCAGGTCGGCACGCGTGACCGCATGTTCTTCCGAAATGGCCGAGCCACGCCCCAGCTGGTCGAAATAACTTTGTGGCTGTTTGTAGCGCGCCTGGCGGATGATGCGGTCCGGAAACGACAGCTTGGTGTGTGCCCCCGCACCTATGCCCAGGTAATCGCCGAAGCGCCAGTAATTGAGGTTGTGGCGGCACTCGCGGCCGCTTTTGGCGTAAGCCGAGGTCTCGTAGTTGCCGTAGCCGCCCTCGGCGAGCATCACCTGCAGCCGCTCCTGTATGTCGGCGGAGGTGTCCTCGTCGGGCAGCTCGGGCGGATAGCGATGGAACACGGTGTTGGGTTCCAGCGTCAGGTGGTAGAAGGACAGGTGGTTGGTGCCGCAGCTTAAGGCGGCCCTGCAATCAGCCTCGGCCTCGGCCAAGGTTTGCTTCGGCAGCGCATACATGAGGTCGAGGTTGATGTTGTCGAAATATTTCGACGCGGTTTCGATGGCACGCCAGGCCTCGGCGTCGTCGTGAATGCGGCCCAGGGCTTTCAGGTGGCCCGGATTGAAGCTTTGCACACCCATGGACAGGCGGTTGATGCCGGCGGCCGCGTAGTCACGGAACTTGTCCGCTTCGAAGGTGCCAGGGTTGGCTTCCATGGTGATTTCGCAATCGGCAGACAACTGCAGGCGTGCCCGGATGTCGGCCAGCAGGCGATCCAGCGTCGCTGCCGGAAACAGGCTGGGCGTGCCGCCACCGATGAAGATACTGTAGACGCGGCGTCCCCAGATCTGCGGCAGCGCCAGTTCCAGGTCGCGTATCAGGGCATCGGCGTAGGCGCTGTCGGCGAGCGAGCCGCGCAGCTCGTGCGAATTGAAATCGCAGTAGGGACATTTCTTCACGCACCAGGGCATATGCACATAGAGCGACAAGGGCGGCAGCGCGGCGAGCTGCGTGCCGGAGGCCCCACCCGGCAGCCGGACCGTGATTGCCTGCGGCATCAAAGACCACCTTCGCGCAGTTCGGCGAGTAGCCGGCGCAGCGCCTTGCCGCGATGGCTGGTGGCGTTCTTCTGCGCAGGGTCGAGCTCCGCAGCAGTAAGGCCCAGGTCCCTGAGCAGGAAATACGGGTCATAGCCGAAGCCATTGCCGCCGCGCGCCTGCGGCGTGATTTCGCCCTGCCAGGTGCCGTCGGCGATCAGCGGCTCGGGGTCCTCGCCATGGCGCATCAGCACGATGACGCAGTAGTAGTGGGCGCGCTTGTCCTCGTGCGCTGCCAGTTCCGTCAGCAGCTTCGCGTTGTTGCGGTCGTCGGATTTCGGCTCGCCGGCATAGCGCGCCGAGTGCACGCCCGGCTCGCCTTTCAGCGCCCGCACGCAGATGCCCGAATCGTCGGCCATCGCCGGCAGCCCCGCGAGGCGGCTGGCATGGCGCGCCTTGGCCAGGGCATTCTCGACAAAGGTGCCGAAGGGTTCGTCCGCATCGGGAATGGACAGTGCCGACTGCGGAATCACTTCAATGCCGAGCGGTTCCAGCATCTGGCGGAATTCACGCAGCTTGCCGGGATTGGAAGAAGCAAGGACCAGTTTTTTCATGGGCCGATTTTATGGCTTCGCGGGAACGCATGCCCGCATGATCACCCGGCGGGGCAATGCAGAGGCGGGAGCACAGGCAGCGGCCCATCACGTCAGGTAGTTCTCCGATATCCTGGGGGAAGCGAGGTATACCCCCTTGTCAAAGGTTCTTCGCCGATTTCCGGGGAAGCAGACGTGGCAGGCGCGTTGGTGTTAACCCCCTTGTCAAAGGGGGTAAACCGCGCCGCAGCCTCGTCTCCACGAAAATCGTCGAAGACCGACCCTCACGCCAACGGAAATAGACGGCTCAGTGCTCGCCGCGCGGGTCGCGGGCCAGCAGGCGCTGCACGGCATCGGCGGGGCTGACCCCGCCGAACAGCACGCTGCACACCGCGTCGGTGATGGGCATATCGACGCCCAACCGGGTGGCCAGGCGTTGTACCTCACGCGCTGAATGCACCCCTTCGGCAACATGCCCGAGGTGCGCCAGCACGGCCTCCAGCCCCTGCCCTCCGGCCAGCTGCTGGCCGACACGACGGTTGCGTGAGAGATCGCCGGTGCAGGTGAGGATGAGATCGCCGGCACCCGCCAGACCCATGAAAGTCTCGGCCCGCCCGCCCATCTTCATGCCCAGGCGCGTCATCTCGGCCAGGCCGCGCGTGATCAGCGCCGCGCGCGCATTCAGGCCCAGGCCCAGGCCGTCGCAGATACCGGTGGCAATGGCCATGACGTTCTTCACGGCGCCGCCCACTTCGACGCCGACCACGTCGGCGCTGTAGTAGACGCGCAGCAAGGGGTGATGCAGTTCCAGCGCCATGGCGCGCGCAAAGGCCTCGTCGGCAGAGGCGAGCGTGAGTGCGGTGGGTTTGCCCTGCGCCACTTCCAGCGCAAAGCTGGGCCCGGACAGCACGGCGCAGGGCCGATCACCACCGAGTTCCTCGGCCACCACGCGGTGCGGCAGCGTGGCACTGCCGGCCTCGAATCCCTTGCAGGCCCAGACCACCGGCAGGCCCGGGCAGGACTTGAGTTCACGCAGGAGGCTGCGCAAGGCCGCAGTCGGCGTGGCCACCAGCAGCAGTTCTGCTCCGGCCAGGGCCTCGGCGAAATCCCCCGAGGGGGTCACATTCTCGGGCAAGGCCAGGTCAGGGAGATAACGCTGGTTGCGGCGCGTTTCACGCAAGGCGACGGCCTGCTCCGGGGAACGCGCCCACAAACGCACCGGATGCCGGACCGCCAGCGAAATCGCCAGTGCCGTTCCCCAGGCGCCGGCACCCAGGATGGTGATGTTCACACGCCCCAGACCTGATTGACGCGCAGGAAGCCGCTCTGGCCATCACGGTGGCGCACCCGCACCCAACCGGGAGGGCCCAGTTCGGCCAGCTCCAGGGCCACGCCCTCGCGCACCTGGAAGGCCACGGGGGCGTTCTCGACGGCCGACTGGCGCACGTCTGCGGTGGCCACGCGAACCAGCACCGTGCGACGCTCCGAGAGCTGGCGTTTCTCCACCCAGGCCAGTGTGCCGGAGATGTCACGTACCTTGACCCAGTTCTCGACGCTGACAATCACCTCCACCGGATAGAACTGGCTGGCCACGAACAGCTTCTTGGCGCGCACCGAGGGGGCGTCGTACATGATCACGACGCGTTCTCCGACAGAAAAGTATTCTGCACCGCCCTTGCTGACCGGCGCAGGTGCCGATGCGGACGGTGCAGGCGCTGCTGCCGGAGCTGCTGCCGCCGGCTTGGCCGCAGGAGCACCTGCTGCCGGCGCAGTCGCTGCCACGGCCCCCCCTGCCACGCCGGCACATACCAGCAGCACGGCTGTCACGGATACGGCAATGGCGTGTCTGGTCGCGACCATGGTGGCTAGTGCGTAACCTCGATCTTGGGTCCCTGGCCACCGGCCATGGCAGCCATCTGCTGCTGGTACAGCACTTCGAAGTTCACCGGGGCCAGCAGCACCGGCGGAAAGCCGGCACGCGTAATCAGGTCGGAGATGGTTTCACGCGCATAGGGAAACAGCACGTTGGGGCAGATCACGCCCAGCACCGGGGCCAGGTCCGCCTCGGGGATGCCACGCAACTGGAATATGCCGGCCTGCACGGCTTCGGCCAGGAACATCACCGTCTCACCATTCTTGGCGGTGACGGTGACCGTCAGGGCCACGTCGAACAGCACGCCGTCGATGCTCTCGGCCTTGTGGTTGAGCTGCACTTCCAGTTGCGGCTCACCGCCCTGCAGAAAGACGCGCGGGGCGCCGGGCACTTCCAGGGACAGGTCCTTCACGTAAATCTTCTCGATGCTGAAGACCGTCTCGGCGGCCTGCTGTTCTTCGCTCATTGAAAACTCCAGAGGGTGAAAGATGCAGTGCTAGGCGCACTGCTGAAAAACGGGCGGCCGGACTGGCCGGCGCCAGATGCGTTCGGGACGGCCCGTCAGGGAGCCGCCAGCAGGGGAGCGAGGCCACCCGCCTTGTCCAGGGCGTACAGGTCGTCAAAGCCGCCCACATGTGTCTCGTTGATCCAGATCTGCGGCACGGTGCGGCGTCCGCCGGATTTTTCCATCATCTCCTGGCGGCGTACAGGGTCAAGGTCCACCCGAACCTTGTCGATCTGCTGCACGCCCTTGGATTTGAGCAGCGCCTCGGCGCGCACGCAGTAAGGGCATACCCCGGTGGAATACATGGTGATCCTGGCCATGATCGTCCTCAAATCCGTTGTGGAAAATCCTGCTTGCCCCGCCTTCAGCCCTTGCCTTCGACGGGCAGTCCGGCGGCCTTCCAGGCGGAGATTCCGCCGGCAAGGGTGAATACCTTCTCGAAGCCCTGCTTGGTCAGTATCGGCAAAGCCGCGCCGGAGCGCGCGCCGCTGTCGCAATGCACGATGATGGGCTTGGTCTTGCCTTTCTGTTTGGCCAGTTCGCCAGCGCGCTCCTCAAGGTGGGCCATCGGGATGTTGCGCGCATTGATGATGTGGCCCTGGGCATAGGCTGCGGCATCGCGGACGTCGACAAGAATGGCATCCTCGCGATTGATGAGCTGGGTGGCCTGCAGCGTCGACAGGGCCGAACCGCCGGCTCCGCCACGGATCAGCGGCCACACCAGCATGCCGCCGCTCACCAAGGCCAGGGTGACCAGAAACAGGTGTTCGGAAAGGAAATTCAGAATGTTCATGTGCTATTCAGTTTGATGCCGCAGGACCGGACTTCGGTGCGGGCCGGTTGCAGGCCGCCATGGCGGAGAAATACAGAGTCATCGGGTATTATAAGGGCCATGTCAATCACCTCAAAAACATGCACCACATAGTCCTGCTGCGACATGGTGAATCGGTGTGGAACCGTGAAAACCGCTTCACCGGCTGGGCTGATGCCGGCCTCACCGAGGCCGGCTGCGAGAAGGCACTTGCCACACGCCACCGGCTCAAGACCGGGGGCTTCGATTTCGACCAGGCACACACCTCGGCATTGAAGCGGGCCATCAAGACGTGGCGGCTGGCACTGGAAGCCATGGACGTGAAGTACCTGAGCAAGGTCATTGAAGCAGACTGCGTCAGGCCCGAACTTGCACGCGGCATTCGGCCAGTCCACGAACTCGAATTTTCGATGAAGCCCCTGCGCCCTTGTGACCCGGGCCCGCCTCAAGCCGCGCCGGCCCGCGGGGACCTTTCCTGATGCCGCTCACCGGCGGCCGGACCATCGGGTCACTGCCCCGTGCCGTTCCGGCGGAGGACGTGCAGCCCACGGCAAAACCCGGCCCCCGTTTTACACATTGGCTGGCCGCCGTCCTCGGCGGCACGCTGGCCCTTGCGCTGGTGGCCGCGCCGGCTCTGGCTGCCCGTCGTGCCCCCGAGCCGGATGCAGAAGACCTGAAACAGCTGCGCACCCGCATCGACAAGCTCAAGACCGAGATTGCCGATGCCGAGGAATCGCGCAACGAAGCGCGCGATTCCCTGAAGGAGTCCGAGCGGGCCATTTCAGAAGCCAACCGCGCCCTGCGCGATCTGACGCACGATCGCCAGGCCGCCAGGACCGAGCTGGCCCGGCTGGGCGGCGAGGCGGCTCGGGTGCAGGAAGAACTGGCCGGACGCCAGGAAGACCTCGCCCAGTTGCTCACCTTGCGCTATCTGGGCGGCCAGGCCGACTACCTCAAGCTGCTGGTATCCGGCGTTGATCCGAACCAGACCGCCCGAGACCTGCACTACTACGGCTATATCTCCCGGGCCCAGGCCGAGCTGGTGCGCTCGCTCCAGGCGACTCTGGCCTGGCTGGAGGAACTGCGCGGCCGCTCGCGGGACAAGACGGCCGAGCTCGCGGAAATCGAAAACGACCAGAAGAAGGGGCGCGACCAGCTAGCGAAGGAGCAGACGGCCCGCAAACGCGTGCTGGAAAAGGTCTCGGCGCAACTGCGCGAGCAACGCCGGCAGGTGAAGAACCTGGAACGGGATGAGTCGCGCCTGACCCGCCTGGTGGAAGAGTTGTCCCGGGTGATCGCCGAGGATGCGAAAAAGAAACAGCGCCCGGTCGCGACGCCAGGGCGGCGCAATGAAAAGGTGCCGGAATCCGGAGCACCCCAGATGGCAGAAGGGGTATTTGCCAGGCTCAAGGGCATGCTGCGGCTGCCCGTTCGCGGGGAACTTGTCAGCCGCTTCGGCAGTCCACGACCAGACGGCGGGCCGAGCTGGAAGGGCCTGTTCATCCGCGCGCCGGCTGGACAGGAAGTCAGGGCAGTTGCCGGCGGGCGGGTGGTGTTTTCGGACTGGATGCGCGGATTCGGCAATCTGCTCATCCTCGACCACGGGCAGGGATACCTCACCATTTATGGCAATAACGAGTCAGTGTTGAAAGCGCTGGGCGAAACGGTGCGCGCCGGTGACACGGTTGCCACCACCGGAGATAGCGGTGGTAACGCAGATTCGGGTTTATACTTTGAAATACGTCATGCAGGTCGGCCGTTCGACCCGCTCAGCTGGGTGAATCTGAAGTAGACCGGGGCTCTGTCCCGCCTGTCTACCACGGCAAGTCCAAAGTGATGCATCAAGCGTTTCATCCACAACGAATGTCTGAACAGACTGTGTCGAATGACCCTGTCAGTCCGGGACTTCCCCCGGGTTTCCGCTCTCTGGAGAGTTTTGATGGCTAGCAAAATGAAGCAGGTCGGCCTTGTCGCGATAGGCGTGCTGGCAGGGGTAATGCTGTCACTGAATTTCTCCGCTGTGGCGCAGCGCGAAACCACTACGCGGCTGCCACTGCCGCTGGACGAGTTGCGCTCCTTCGCCGAAGTCTTCGGCGCCATCAAGTCCGGCTATGTCGAACCGGTGGAGGACAAAAAACTCATCACCGGCGCCATCAACGGCATGCTCTCCGACCTCGATCCGCATTCGGCCTACCTCGACCAGGAAGCCTTCAACGAGATGAAGGTCGGCACCCAGGGCGAATTCGGCGGACTGGGCATCGAAGTGGGCATGGAAGATGGCTTCGTGAAAGTGGTCTCCCCCATCGAGGATTCCCCGGCCTTCCGCGCCGGACTGAAGCCCAATGACCTGATCGTCAAGCTGGACGACACACCGATCAAGGGCATGACGCTGAATGACGCAGTCAAGCGCATGCGCGGCAAGCCCAAGACGGCGATCCGCCTCACCATCGTGCGCAAGGGCGAGGACAAGCCTTTCGAAGTCACGCTGATGCGCGATGTCATCCGCGTGCAGAGCGTGAAGTCGAAAATGATCGAACCGGGTTATGGCTGGGTGCGCATATCCCAGTTCCAGGAACACACCGGCGAGAACCTGGTGAAACACCTGCAGGGCCTGTACAAGGACGGCCCGCTCAAGGGCCTGGTGCTCGACCTGCGCAATGACCCGGGTGGACTGCTCAATGGCGCAGTCGCCGTCTCGGCAGCCTTCCTGCCCAACCGCGCGCTGGTGGTCTCCACCGACGGCCGCACCGATGAAGCCCGCCGCAAGTTCGTGGCGTCGCCGGAGGATTACCTGCGCGGCCGGGAAACCGATTACCTGAAAGGCCTGCCGGCTGCTGTGAAGAACGTGCCCCTGGTGGTGCTGGTCAATGGCGGCTCGGCCTCGGCCTCGGAAATCGTCGCGGGCGCGCTACAGGACCACAAGCGCGCCACGGTGCTGGGCACCCAGACTTTCGGCAAGGGCTCGGTGCAGACCATCCTGCCGCTGGGCAACAGCACGGCCATCAAGCTCACCACCGCGCGCTATTTCACGCCGAATGGCCGCTCCATCCAGGCCAAGGGCATCCTGCCCGATGTGGTGGTGCAGGACCCGGACAGCCCGGAGGTGGGCATACGCGAAGCTGACCTGCAGAAGCACCTGGCCAACCCGGCCGATGGCAAGGCCAGCGAAAAGACACGCGAGGAAATCCAGTCCAACCAGTCCAACAATGGGAACAAGGGCCAGAAGGACGACAAGGCCGATGCGGCGGCGTCCGAGCAGCGCGCGGCCCAGGCCAAGCGTCCTTCGGTGCCGCTGGAGTTCGCCTCGGACAAGGACTTCGTGTTCCAGCAGGCGATCAACCAGTTGAAGGGCTTGCCGGTGAAACGCAGCCCCGGCCCGCAGACCGCAGCCGCACCCGCTGCGGCCCGCTGAACCGGTTTCCGGCCCTGCGACGGGCCGGCGCCACCGGCCGGCCTGATTTGCAACCCATTCCGCCCATCTCCGGCGCACCTGTCCGCATGAACGACCAGCAACTGCTGCGCTACTCGCGCCACATCCTGCTCGATGAGTTCGGCATCGAGGCCCAGCAGAAGCTGCTGGATGCGCGGGCGCTGATCATCGGTGCGGGTGGACTGGGCTCACCGGTGGCGATGTACCTGGCCGCGGCCGGCGTCGGCACCCTCGCCCTGGCCGACGGTGACGAAGTCGACCTCACCAACCTGCAGCGGCAGATCCTGCATGGGACGGCATCGGTGGGACGGCGCAAGGTGGACTCCGGACGGGACACCCTGGGCGGGCTGAATCCGGAGGTGCGCGTAATCGCGCTGGCGGAGAAACTGGCCGGCGCCGCACTGGATGAGCAGGTGCGCGCCGCCGACGTGGTGCTCGACTGCTCTGACAACTTCGCCACCCGCCATGCCGTCAACCGTGCCTGCGTGCGTCATCGCAAGGCGCTGGTGTCCGGGGCGGCCATCCGCTTTGACGGCCAGCTGGCCGTGTTCGACCTGCGCAAGACCGGCGCCGAGTGCGGACCCTGCTATGCCTGCCTGTTCCCGGAGGACACCGAGGCGGAAGAACTGCGCTGTGCCGTCACCGGCGTGTTCGCCCCGCTCACCGGCATGATCGGCACGGCCCAGGCGGCCGAAGCCCTGAAACTGCTCACCGGGGTAGGACAGAGCCTGGCCGGACGGCTGATGATCGTGGATGCGCTCAGCTCGCGCTGGCGCGAGATCCGCATGCAGCGGGAACCGGCCTGTGCGGTGTGCAGCACGGCCATCACCACCTGAAGAGGCCGATCACAATCCACCCGTAGATCTCTTAACCACAGGGGATCACATCTGAAAATGATCAGATCAGCAGCGGCGCCTGTTTGTCGAAACCTTCGGTGGGCAGGCGCTTGAAGCCGCTCTTGGCGTATTGGTGCCAGCGCCCCACCACGTAGCACAGGATGAGGTTGGCGCGCGCCGCCGGTTCTGGTTCCTCGTGCCCCTGGGTGGAGGCGACCCGCAAGCTTTGTTTGAGTGTGGCCTCGATGCGGTCATGCAACTGATTGATGCGCGCCTGCAGGCGTTCGTTCTCGTTCACCAGGGCATCGCCGATCAGCACCCGGGTCATGCCCGGGTTCTTCTCGGCAAAACCCAACAGCATGGACACGAAGGCATGCAACTGCTTCACGCCGCTCTCCTCTTCGGCGGCGATCTTGTTGGCCACGCCGAACACCGAGGCCTCGATGAATTCGATCAGGCCTTCATACATCTGCGCCTTGCTGGCGAAGTGGCGATACAACGCCGCTTCGGAGACATCCAGCTTGCCTGCCAGCGCTGCCGTGGTGATCTTCTCGCCCTTGGGGTCCTGCAGCATTTCCGCAATAACCTGCAGGATCTGCAGCTTGCGCTCGCCCCGCTTGGGCCGCGGCTTGGTTTCGGCCATGGCCGCTTCCTCCAGAATCAGAATGCGCGTAGTTTAAGTGTTTATGTGAGGGCTCGCTAGCGCGAAATGCCCAACTGTCCCATGCATCGCGGGATCTCGAGAACGGACTTGAGGCGCAGGTCCACCCAGCCCGGACGGCGACCCAAGGGGCTGATCCAGACCGTTTTCATGCCCAGGCGGCGGGCCGCCACCAGGTTGGCGAGGGTGTCTTCCACCATGACGGTGCGCTCCGCCACCAGCCGCTCGCGCGCCATCAGGGCGCGAAAACCGGCCAGCGCCGGCTTGGGCTGGAAGCGGATGGTTTCGATGGTGTAGACGGCATCGAAGAAGCCACCGATGCCGAGCACGTCGAGCACCGCCTGGGCGTAATGCTGCGGTGAATTGGAGAACAGGATCTTGCGCCCCGGCAGCCGGCGCAGGCAGTGTTTGAGCCCAGCCTCAGCCACCACCATGCGCTCGAGGTCGGGCATGTTGTGGGTGTGCCAGAGAAAGTGGTGCGGATCCACGGCGTGGTGGCGCATCAGCCCGATCAGGGTCGCGCCATAGCGTTGCCAGTAATCCTGCCGGATCTGGTGGGCGCCGGCTTCCTGCACCTGCAATTCGCGCATGATGTACTCGGTCATGCTACGGTTGATGTGCGGAAACACATGCGGCCGCGCATCGTGCAGGGTGTTGTCCAGGTCGAACAGCCAGGTGAGCGGCTGCACGCCGTGCGAGGCAGAGCCGGCCATCAGTCTCGCCTGGTCGGGCGTGACAGCCACGGAAAGCGTTGATCAAAGCCCCTGGCTGCGCAGGATCGGGGGATACGTCCTCCGGCGACGGTGATAGTCAGGGCGGCCATGCCACTTGCGATGAGTGATGCTCTAGCCACCGAGGTACTCACGCGACCAGCGTTCGTAGTCGGCATCGCGCGAGAGGCGCTGCATGAGTTCAGCGGAGGCGACATTCACCGGCTTTTCGCCCTGGCGCATGGCCTTGAGCGCCGCATACACCGCCTGCACCCCGGCCATGAAGGGCGCGTGTCCCTGCAGGCAGATGCGCACCCGCCGGCTTGCCAGATAGTCACGATCCATGAGTTCGGCAGCCGGGGCGCCCAGGATGAGCGGCAATTTCACCGCCGAAGCAATGGCATCGAGCTGGGCGCGCGTTTTCAGTCCGGTATAGAACAAGGTATCCACGCCGGCCGCCGCATAGGCCTGGCCACGGGCAATGGCATCGTCGATGCCGCTGATGGACACGGCACTGGTGCGACCGGCAATCATCAGCCGGGCATCCTGGCGTGCATCCACTGCGGCGCGCATCTTGCCCACGCCCTCCTGCAGCGACAGTAGTTGTGCCTGGCCTCCAGCGCCATAGGCAGTAGGCAACAGCGTGTCCTCGATGGACAACACCGACACGCCGGCCGTTTCCAGTTCCTCGACGGTACGGCGCACATTGAGGGCATTGCCATAGCCATGGTCGGCATCCACCAGCAGCGCCAGATTGCCGGCGCGGCAGATGCGGTGGGCCTGATCGGCAAATTCCGACAGCGTGAGCACGGTGAGGTCAGGCGCACCCAGCACGGTGAGTGAGGCGATGGAGCCGGCAAAGATGCCGACCTCGTAACCCAGCTCCTCGGCCATGCGTGCCGAGAGCGCATCGAAGACCGAGCCCGGGTAGACACAGGCCTGCCCCGAGAACAGGGCGCGGCAGCGCTCGCGTCGTTCACTCCAGTCCATGCAGCCCCTCCGGTTCAATTGCCCCGCATTTCCGCATGCAGCGGGCGCGGGTAACCCACCATTACTCTGGTTGTATGCCGGCGTCGCGCACACGCTTGCCCCAGCTGTCCAGCTGGCGGGCGATGAAGATGCGAAATTCATCCGGCGTGCTCGGCTCCAGTTCCGCCGAGGTGGCCTCGAACTTGGCCTTGATGTCCGGCTTGGAGAGAATCTTGCGCGTGGCGCCGCTGAGGTTCTCTGCCATCGCCTTGGGCAAACCGGCCGGACCGAAGAAGCCAACCCAGGAATTGATGCCGAAGCCTTCAAAGCCGGGGGTCTCGGATACGGTGGGCAGATCCGGCAGCAGCACCGAGCGCTTCTCGCGCACGCCGGCCAGCGGCTTGAGCTTGCCGGACTTGAGCATGCCCTGGCCCGAGGCCAGGTCAACGATGGTCACTGAAATCACGCCGCCCAGCACGTCAGTGACGGCCAGGGGATTGCTCTTGTAGGCCACGCCCAGCACCTCCACGTTGGCGCTGCGAAACAGCGTTGCCGCACCCAGCTGGCCGATGGTGTTGCCATAGCCGTAAGACACCTTGCCGGGATTGGCGCGCGCATAGTCAATCAGCTCGCGCACGTTCGAATAGGGCGCATTGGGCGCCGCAGCCAGCACCGAGGAATAGGCCACCAGATGGGAGATGGGCGTGAAATCCTTGACCGGGTCGTAGTTCAGCTTCTTGAACAGATGGGGATTGGCCGAGTGGGTGGAATTGGTGCCCACAAACAGGGTGTAACCATCCGGCGGAGACTTGGCCGCCGCCTCCGCACCGATCTGGCCGGACGCACCGGCCTTGTAATCGATGACGAAAGGCTGGTTGTAGATCTGGCGCAGTTCGTCGGCCAGCACGCGCGTCATGACATCGGTGGCACTGCCCGGTCCGAAGGGCAGGATGATCTTCACCGGCTTGGTGGGATAAGTCTGCGCCTGGACCGTGACGGATACCGCCAGGCATGCACCCAGCAGGAGGGTGCGTAAGGGCATGCGAATGGCGGCTTTCATTGCGCTTCTCCTGATGGCTCTTTCGACAGGCACAATGATACCGCCTGTCGGGGCGGCGGCCAGGAACGACTTTAGGGAGGCACTGAACAAGTAAGTTACGCCCCTTGGATATCCTCCACGTCAGAAGAGGCACTGTCTCCCCTTTCCAGAAAATGGGGACTTATTCAGTGTTTCCCTAAAATCGCCTTGGGAGGCCACATGCAGCAAGCGGATACCTGGGACTATGTCATCGTCGGCGGCGGCACCGCAGGCTGCGTGCTGGCCAATCGCCTGTCGGCCGACCCCGATGTCCGTGTGCTGTTGCTGGAAGCGGGCGGACCGGATGACTGGATCTGGATCCACATCCCGGTCGGCTACCTCTACTGCATCGGCAATCCGCGCACCGACTGGTGTTATCACACCGAGCCCGAGCCCGGCCTCAACGGCCGCAGCATCGTGTATTCGCGCGGCAAGGTGCTGGGCGGCTGCTCGTCCATCAACGCCATGCTGTGCCTGCGTGGACAAGCCCGGGACTATGACGAATGGGCCCGCCTCACCGACGACCCGGGATGGTGCTGGCAACAGGTGCTGCCCCTGTTTCGACAGATTGAGGACCACTGGCGCGGCGGCGATGAGACGCATGGTGCCGGCGGCGAATGGCGGGTGGAACGCCAGCGCCTGTCCTGGGAGATCCTCGATGCCTTCACCCATGCGGCAGTGGAACATGGCATCCCGCGAGTCGATGATTTCAATGGCGGGGACAACGAGGGCGTCTCGCGCTTCGAGGTGAACCAGCGGCGCGGCGTGAGATGGAATGCCACCAAGGCCTTCCTGCGGCCGGTGCGTGGCCGCAGGAATCTCACCGTCATGACCGGCTGCATGGTGCAGCGCCTGATCCTGCAGGGACGTCAATGCCAGGGCGTGGAGTTCATCCATCAGGGCAGCCTGCGGCGGGTCGAGGCGCGCCGGCGCACCATCCTGTCAGCCGGATCAATCGGCAGCCCGCAGATCCTGCAGCTCTCGGGCATCGGGCCAGGCCCAATGCTGCAGCAACTGGGGATACCGGTGGCCCACGACCTGCCCGGTGTGGGCGCAAACCTGCAGGACCACCTGCAGTTGCGCATGGCCTTTCGCGTCAGCAACACCCGCACACTCAACACCATGGTGCACACGCTGTGGCACAAGGCGATGATGGGCCTGGAATATGCGCTGACCCGCAGCGGCCCCCTGAGCATGGCCCCGTCGCAACTGGGGGCCTTTGCCCGCTCGGACCCGAACCAGCCCTCGGCCAACCTGGAGTACCACGTCCAGCCACTGAGTCTGGACCGCTTCGGCGAACCACTGCATCGTTTCGACGCCTTCACCGCGAGCGTGTGCAACCTGCGCCCTGCTTCTCGCGGCCATGTGCGCATCACTTCGTCAGATGCGCGGGCGGCACCCGCCATCACACCGAACTACCTGTCAGCCGAAGAGGACCGGCGCATTGCGGTGGACGCCTTGCGCCTGACCCGGCGCATCGTGCTGGAATCGGAAGGGCTGCGTCGCTACAACCCGGAGGAATTCCTCCCCGGCCCTTCCTTCCAGAGCAACGAGGCACTGGCGCACGCGGCTGGCGACATCGGGACCACCATCTTCCATCCCGTGGGGACGTGCAAGATGGGACGCGCCGATGACCTGCACGCGGTGGTCGGACCCGACCTCGCGGTGCGCGGCATCGATCGCCTCAGCGTCATCGATGCTTCCGTGATGCCCACCATCACCTCGGGCAACACCAACACGCCCACGGTGATGATTGCCGAGCGCGGCGCGCGGCTGCTCAGGGGACGCTGAGCGCCACCGGCCAGTTCGCCCCTGGCAGGTCGCAATGTCCTACGCCTTGATCAGGCGCAGGCCGCTATCCGCCCGCACTCCAGGCGCGCAGATTGGGCGCTTGACTCCCAACCCGCGAGGCGGGCCCATGAAACCCGACACCATTCTGCACGCCCACAAGAACACTACACCGCCACTCCCCGAGCCGAGCGCCCGGCAATCCCCCCCAAAAGATGGATGAGCAACTCGACCGCGAGTCCGAGCCATCCATGGATGCAAGCGATCCGCCCTCGGTCACCCAGCCCGAAGTGAACATTCATCACAGCGGAGGGGGCAAGGACGGGAAGGACAACAAGAAGAATGACAAGGGCGCACACGCATCACGCTAATCGGCGGCATTGCGCACGGTGTCGCCTTCCAGGGTGTCGGCGGCCATGACTGTGGGGCCGGGACCATCCTTGGCCCCAAAGGGGAAAATCCGCCAGTCACGCTACGGACGGTGCAGGCATCAGGTTCCATCAACGAACTTCTTGAGCCAGAAAAATCGCGATTGAGGGTGGAGCTGCACGCTTTGCGGCAAAAATGCGCCACTGCCCATGCTGCGGCCCCGATGCAGGCACCATTCTTGGCCCGGGCAGTGAGGGCGCCTATCAGCGCCCGCTCAAACTCAGGTCATCACCGGCCTACATGAGCATGCGGTCTCGCGGTATGCTTCGCTCTTTGCAATTGAAGACGACCCCCGGCATGGCAGCGGACGCACCCTTCGAGCTCGACCTCAGCCTACAAATCGGCAAGTACGACATCCAGAAGCAGCTCGGCAAGGGCGCAACCGGAACCGTCTACCTGGCCAAGGACACCTTTTCGGGGCGGGAGGTGGCGCTCAAGGTGATCGAGCCGGAAGTGTTTCGCGACCCGCAGTTCGGCTCGGTGCATCGGGCGCAGTTCCTGAACGAGGCCTCGCTCGCCGGCAAGCTCAAGCATCCGCACATCGTCTCCATCCTTGACGCCGTGGTGCAGGAAGATGCCGGCCACATCGCCATGGAACTGGTGATGGGCGGGGACCTGTCCCAGCATGCAACGCCGGACAACCTGCTGCCTATCGCCGACGTGCTGCAGATCATCTTCAAGTGCTGCGGGGCCCTGGACTACGCCTTCAAGGAAGGCATCGTCCATCGCGATATCAAGCCGGCCAATATCATGATCGACCAGGGCACCGACGTGAAGATCGCCGACTTCGGTGCCGCTCTGCTGCGCAAGACGCAGGCGGTGCAGACGGCGGTGATGGGCTCGCCCTACTACATGTCCCCCGAGCAGATGGAAGACAAGCCGCTCACCCATCACAGCGACATGTACTGCCTGGGCGTGGCACTGTATGAGCTGCTGGTGGGCCAGAAGCCATTCACCGCGGACACCCTTGAAAATCTGGTGCACAAGGTCCTCAACGACAGTCCCGTCCCGCCCTCCACGATCCGCCCAGCCCTGCCCAAGGCGCTGGACGCAGTGGTGCTACGCTCACTGGCCAAGAAGCCCGAGCAGCGCTACGCCACCTGGGCCGACTTCGCGTTGCAGCTCTCCAACGCGGTCAAGCTGGTGCTGCCCGCCAATGTCATCCCGGACAGTGAGAAGTACATCGCGCTCAAGAGCGTCGACATGCTGTCCAACCTGTCCGATTCGGAATTATGGGAACTGGCCAAGGCCGGCAAGTGGTTCCGTTTCGACGCCAAGAAGGAGGTAATCCGCGAGAACGAGCCGGGGCAGAGTTTTTTCTTCCTCGCCCAGGGACAGGTCAAGGTCACCAAACAGGGGCGCCTGCTCAACATGCTGGACAAGAAGGAGTTCTTTGGCGAGATGGCCTACATCCGCGGTGGCGAACTGCCCCGCCACGCCACGGTGGAATCGGCCGTGCAGTTGCTGCTGGCCGAATTCGAGCCCGAGGCGCTGGACAGCATGAGCATCAGCGCGCAACTGCAGCTTACCCGGACGCTGGTGCGCAACCTGGCCGAGCGGCTGGAACTGGCCAATACGCGATTGAAGTAGGTTCTTCGGCGATCTCCCGGGCACCGGGGTTACCCCCTTGTCAAAGGTTCTTCGCCGAATTCCGGGGAGACGTGGCTGCGGCGCGGTTTACCCCCTTGTCAATCGGCATAGGGGGCAGTCTAGCTGACTGCGCCCCTGCCACACCACCCGGCATGCGGGGCCGCACCGGGCGGTTCGAAGAGTTGAGGTCATGAGAG
>CANJJT010000047.1:0-31581 GCA_947474715.1 Betaproteobacteria bacterium | reverse complement strand
GGTCCGGGCTCAGACAGTCCTCGCCGACAGCCCCCGTCCGCAGCTCCGCTCCTCGGCGACGCTTAAGGGGCCCCAACACCGGCAGGTCAAAACCAATGGGATGCAAAGGCATTCGCCATCGCAGAATGTTGGTGTGGTGGGTTTTCTTTTGGGGCCCCCGTTGGGGACGCCGAGAAGCGCAGCGTCCTGAGGGGATGTCGCCGAGGACTGTCTGAGCAAAGACCGGCTGTACCGGTCTTTGCGAGTTCCGCAGGCGCCCGCATTTTCGTAAATGAGGGACGCGAGCATCGCAGGGCAGCTCCGTAGCGAAGCGAAGGAGCCGTCCCCTCCGGGGTCGCCTTCTTTTGGTTCCTTTTCTTGGCGAAGCAAGAAAAGGAACTCGCCGAAAGGCGAAACAATGGACCGAAAGCTCAAGCCCTGTACCGGCACGGGGAAACGTGCGCAGAATAAAGCAGCCCGCAGACGATCGAAACGAATGACCGAATACCAGAATAATCACGAAACCCCACCGATCTTGATCGGCACTCACCTCCCCCAAATCTGCATCGCCATAGCATGGTGTTGCGCAACCCTATGGCCTACCACCCAGGCCACAGCGCAACCCGCGCCGGCCATCGCCGACTACCGTATCGACAACGGCGAGATCCGCACGCCACTCGCCGGCCTGCGCGGTGATCCGGTTCGCGGCCGTGCCATCGTGCTTAACAACAATGAAGGCGCCTGCCTGCTCTGCCACGCCGTGCCCGACAGCGGTGCAGCCTTCATGGGCAATCTCGGTCCGCCGCTGGCCGGCACGGGTGCGCGACTGGGTGCCGGAGCGCTGCGCCTGCGCATGGTGGATTCCACGCGCATCAATCCACAGAGCATCATGCCGGCCTATCATCGCGTTGACGGACTGCAGCGGGTGGGCGCCGCCTGGCGTGACAAGCCGGTGCTGACGGCGCAGCAGATCGAGGATGTGGTGGCTTATCTGCAGGGGCTGAAATGAAGCGGGAAGGCATGAATGCGGGCAGCGACATGAAGCACGGGAATGGTGCCGACCTCGCACGTCGCCGCCTGCTGAGTGTGCTGGCCGCCAGCCTGACATGGCCGCTGTGGCCGCGCCAGGCCGAGGCCCAGTTGTCGCTGCTCGATCCGAACGTGCTGGCCTTCGCCCGCGGCGCCGAGGTGCGGCGCGGGCGGGTGCGCCTGACCATGCCACCACTGGCCGACAACGGCAACACGGTGTCGCTGCGGGTGGTGGTGGACAGCCCGATGTCGCCGCAGGACCACGTGAAGGTGATTGCGCTGGTCTCCAGCCGCAATCCGGAGCCGAACATCGCGCGCTTTTACCTGGGCCCGCGCGCCGGCCGTGCCGACATTGCCACGCGGGTGCGCCTGGCCGGCTCGCAGCGCGTGATGGCCGTGGCCGAGATGTCCGATGGCAGCTTCTGGTTGGACAGCCACGAGATCGTGGTCACCATGTCGGCCTGTCTGGACGAGAGCCTCTGATGGCGGCACGCATCCAACTGCCGGCCCAGGCCCGCCGCGGCGAGGTGATCGAGATCCGCCTGCTGGTGCAGCACCCCATGGAGACGGGCTATCGCTACGACGAAGGTGGGCAGCCCATCGCGCGCAATGTCATCCGCACGCTGAGTTGCCGCTACGCCGGCGAGGAGGTGTTCCGTGCCGAGATGTCGCAGGGCATCGCCGCCAATCCCTACCTGCAGTTCACCACGGTGGCGCTGGAAAGCGGCGACATCGAGTTTTCCTGGGTGGACGACGAGGGCGTGGCGGGCAGTGAGCGCCAGCGCCTGGTGGTGACGGGTTGAGCCGGTGAGACCGGGCTGGCTGCTCGCCGGGCTGTTGATGGCAGCAGGCATCGGCGTGGTGGGCGTGGTGGCGCAGGAACGCGTGCTGCCGCTGACCGAACTGCGTTCCGGCATCGAGTTCGCCGGCCCGGAAGTACGCGAGTTGCAGCAGGACGAGTTCGCCAACCCGGGCATGCTCTGGGTGGAACGCGGGGCCAGGCTGTGGAGCGAGGTGCCGCGCACGGCCAAGGCACAGTCCTGCGCCGGATGCCATGGCGATGCCGCCACCAGCATGCGCGACGTGGCGGCCCGCTACCCGCGCATCGACTCGACTTCGGGTGAACTGCTCAACCTGGAAGCGCGCATCAACCAGTGCCGCAGCGAGCGGCAGGGCCAGACGCCGTGGTCGTTCGAGTCCCAGGAATTATTATCAATATCGAGTCTGGTTAGCCATCATGGAAAGATCAACGGATTGAATGTTGTCATTGACGGTGCCGCCAGGCCGCACTTCGAGGCGGGCCGCAGGCTGTATTACCAGCGGGTCGGGCAGATGAACCTGGCGTGCGCGCAGTGCCACGAGGCCAACTGGAGCCGGACGCTGCTGGCCGAGCGCATCAGCCAGGGCCACCCCAATGCCTATCCTGCCTATCGTATGGAGTGGCAGTCGCTGGGTTCACTGGAACGGCGCCTGCGCGCCTGTTACTCCGGCATCCGCGCCGAGCTGTATCCCTTCGGCGCCATCGAGCACCGGCAACTGGCATTGTTCCTGGCTTGGCGGGCACAAGGCCTGCCGATGGAAGCGCCAGGGGTGCGGCGCTAGGGTTTGTTCTCCCCAAGTCCTTCAGTGCGGCGAAGGGAGGCGGTAGCTGGCGACGCGGTTGCGGCCGGTCTGCTTGGCGCGGATCAGTGCGGCGTCGGCGCGTTCCAGCAGCATGTTGACGGTGCTGGGTTCGCCCGGGCGGATGCAGTCCACGCCGAAGCTGACGGTGATGTGAATGGACTTGCCCTCTGCCGGCAGCGCGGTTTCTGCCACCAGCCTGCGGATGCGCTCGGCCAGTGACAGCGCGCCTTCCAGATGGGCGTCGGGCAGCAGCACGCAGAACTCCTCGCCGCCGAAGCGCACCATCAGGTCTTCGCGCCGCAGGCAGGTCTCGACGAGGCGCACGAAACTTTTCAGTACCTCGTCGCCGACCAGATGGCCGTGCTCGTCGTTGACCGACTTGAAATGGTCCAGGTCCAGCATCAGCAGCGACAGCGGTTTCTGCGAGCGTTGTGCACGCGCCATCGCCATGTCGGCCAGCTCGACGAAGATGCGCCGATTGTAGACGCCGGTGAGCGGGTCGCGCCCGGCCAGCTGGCGCGCCTTCTCGTCGGCGCGCTCCTTGTGCATGAGCAGCACCCCAGTCGAGGACACCAGCAGCACGATGAAGCCATAGATGTGGCTGAGGCTCTCCAGCGGACCGGGGGCGAGGGGATGCACAGCCGGATCTAGCGAGAGCCCACTGACAATCGTGCGAATCAGGAAACCGGCGGATATGCTGCCGAAGGCGATGATCATCATGGCGCGGATGCGCTGGCTGGTGGTGTGCGGCCGCGCCATCAGCAGCCAGGTGATGCCGGCATACATCAGGCAGTAGGCCACGCCGTTGAACACCAGCTGGCTGCGCGGCTGGTCCAGCAGCGCGAGGAACACGATGGCGATGGTGATCGGCAGGGCGAGTGGCAGCCACAGCGGTGCGCGCCGCTTCTGGAATTCCATCAGCGAGGCTGCCTTGAAAGCCACGCCCATCGAAAAAAACAGGTTGCCAACCACCACCACGAGCATCTCGGAACTGATGTCTCGGGTGGCGAAGAGTGTCCAGGCCAGCGCCTGGAAGATCAGCCCGAGCACCCACTTGCCCAGGCCATCGCGTGAACCGGGAAAGGCATAGGCCAGGGTCAACCCCAGCAGCAGCGAGGTGATTGCCAGCACAACGAACATGGTGCGGATGTCAATCAGCATGGAGGAAACGGATGCCTGGGACGGGCAGAATGGTTCACTGGGGCCGTCATGATACGCCCGACTGCTGGGGGTGTTGGTACGGCAGGGTGCATAATCCGGGACACGAAACGTGGCGGCCCGGGAGGGGCGGACACCAACGGGGGAGGGTGATGCGCCTGACGGCGCTTTCCCAGGTTACGCGGATACACCATTAAAACCATCCGGCATCGCAGGGACATCCATGACCTACGCCATTCGCATCCACCGCTACGGCGGGCCTGAAGTCATGCAGTACGAACAGATCGAGGTGGGCAAGCCCGGTGCGGGACAGGTGCGCCTGCGCCACACCGCCGCCGGGGTCAACTTTGTCGACATCGGCCAGCGCCGCGGGCGCCAGAAGCTGACCCTGCCCATTGTGCTCGGTCGCGGTGGTGCGGGCGTGGTGGAAGCGGTGGGCGAAGGGGTGACATCCCTGAAACCCGGCGACCGGGTGGCGTATGCGCCCTACAACGGCGCCTATGCCGAGGCGCGCCTGATCGGCGCCGACAAGGTGGTGAAGGTGCCCGAGGGCCTGGATGACCGCGTCGTCGGCGCCAGCATCCTGCAGGGACTCACCGTGCACTACCTGGTCAAGCAGATCCGTGCTGTGGGCCCGGGAGACACGCTGCTGCTGCATTCGGCGGCTGGTGGCATCGGCCTCATCTTCATCCAGTGGGCGAAGGCGCTGGGCGCCACGGTGATCGGCGCCGTGTCCACCCCGGAGAAGGCGAAGCTGGCACGGGAATACGGCTGCGACGATGCGGTGGTGTATGCCGAGGGCGATTTCGTCGACCAGGCCATCGCGCGCAATGGCGGGCACAAGTTCCACGCCGTGTATGACGCCGTGGGCAAGGACACCTTCATCCGCTCGCTGGATGCGCTGCGTCCCAACGGCCAGCTGGTCACCTTCGGGCGTTCCTCCGGCCCGGTGCCGCCGCTGGACGTGTTCGCGCTCAACCGCGATGCGCTCACCGTCAGCGCAGGCTCGCTGTTTGCCTACACCGAGGGCCTCGGCCGGTTGCAGCAGATGGGCGAGGATTGGTTCAAGGTGCTGCTCTCGGGCCAGGTGAAGGTGAGTGTCAACCAGACCTATGCGCTGAAGGATGCCGCGCAGGCGCATGCCGACATCGAGGCGCGTCGCACCACCGGGTCCACGGCGTTGACGATCTGAAGCCCGTGCCCGAGCCCGAGCCCGTCATGACTTTGCGACATTGCGGGATGGTCTGCATGCGGAGCAAGGCATGAGTTCATCCGGCAAGGACGGCGGCGCAAGCAACAACCCGGGCAACCCGGGTCACCAGGGCGACGAGGACGCGCGTTTCCCCTACTGGCGGCGCAACCTGCAGGTGCTGCCCCTGTGCAACATGCTCACCTCCATGGGCTTTGCGCTGTCCTTTCCCTTCCTGCCCGTGATGGTGCAGAGCTTGGGCGTGCGCGACCACCTGGAAACCTGGGTGGGCAACATGATGCTGCTGTTCTACGTGATCAGCTTTGCCTCCGGTCCGGTGTGGGGCGGCATCGCCGACCACTACGGGCGCAAGATCATGGTGCTGCGCGCCATGATGGGCATGGGCCTGTTCATGGTGCTGGTGCCCTTCGCGCCGTCGCCTTTCTGGTTCGTCTTCCTGTTCTCGCTGGTGGGTTTCTTCAATGGTTCGTCAGCAGCCTCGCAGGCGCTGCTGGTGGCCAACACGCCGCCCGGTCGCATCGGCAGTGCGCTGTCGCGGTTGCAGACCGGCATGCTGGTGGGCCAGACCATGGGGCCGGCAGTGGCCACCATGGCGGTGGCGCTGGTGTCGCGTCCGCACTGGCTGTTCTGGTTCAGCGGCAGCCTGCTGCTGCTGGGCGGCCTGCTGGTGGTGGTCTTCGTGCGTGAAGTGAAGCAACTGGCTTCCGGCCCGTGGAAGCTGGACTGGATGGGCAGCCTGCGCGACCTGGTCAAGGTGCCGCGCATCGGCCTGCTGTATGCGCTGTGCTTTGTCTTTGCCATCCTGGCCTCGGGCAACATCACCATCCTCAGCGTCTACGTGCTGCAACTGCAGGGGCCGGATGCCTCCGGCATCGGGGCGGGCGCCTTCTGGGTGGGGGCAGTGGCCATGGGCCTGGCGATCTCCAGTGTGGTATCGCTGGTGCTGTGGGGCAGGATTCTCGACCGTGTCGATCCGGCGCGCGTGCTGGTGTTCACCACCGCGGCGGCCGGTCTCACGCAGATCCCGCTGGTGTTCCTGGAGACGCCGCTGCAACTGGTGCTCGCGCGTGCGGCCTTCGGGCTGGGGGCGTCGATGATGCAGCCGGCCATCATCCGGCTGCTGAAATCTTACGCGCCCGAAGGCATGGACGCGCGCGCCATCTCCTACGCCACCTCCTTCCAATTCATTGCCATCGGCATCGCCCCCTTTGTCGCGGGCATCGTCGGGCCGCTGTTCGGCCTGCGCACCTACTTTGCGCTGACGGTGGTGTTGACGCTGGTGGCGCTGGTGCTGTGGCTGCGAGCGGCGCGCCGGCCGATGCCCGCGCAGGGCTGAGCGCGAAGGTCGGGCGGCAGGTCAGTCCGCAGCGCGGGTGGCCGGCAGGCTGAGGCGGGCGCACAGTCCGCTGGTTTCGCCATTGGCCAGATGCAGCGAGCCGCCGTAGAGCGCGGCCAGGTCCTGCACGATGGCCAGGCCCAGGCCGCTGCCGGGCACGCTTTCATCGAGGCGCACGCCGCGCGCCATCACGGTTCGCAGTTGGCTGGCGTCTATCCCCGGTCCGTCGTCGCGCACTTCGATGAGCAGGCTGGCGCCTGCGGATGGACCGGCATGCACAGGTGCCGCCGGCAATTCCACCGCAATGCTGACGCGGCTGCGCGCCCACTTGCAGGCGTTGTCGAGCAGATTGCCGAGCATTTCCTGCAGATCCTGCTCTTCACCGGCAAACCAGATGGCCCGATCCGGCTGCTGCAGGGACAAGGTGATGCCGCGACCGGCATGCAGCTTCTGCATCACGCGCAGCAGTCCGCCGAGCGTGGCGACGGCATCGGTGCGCTGGCCTGGCAGGCGCCCGCTGGCGGCCGCCCTGGAGCGGGCCAGATGCCAGTCGATGTGGCGGCGTGCCATTGCCACCTGTTCCTGCACCAGGCGCGGCAACGCGGGGTCACTCTGACCTGCGGCATGCTCCAGCACCGACAGCGGTGTCTTCAGCGCATGGGCGAGATTGCCGGCCTGGGTACGCGCGCGCGTCACCACGTCTTGATTGCGCTCCAGCACGGTGTTGAAGTCATCCACCAGCGGCTGCACCTCTGCGGGAAAGCGTCCCGCAAGGCGTGGTGCGCGGCCTTCCTCCACATCCTGCAGGCTGCGCCTGAGTGCGCGCAGCGGCAGCAGGCCGACGCTGACCTGGGCCCAGGCCGCCAGCGCCAGCAACAGCAGCAGCACCGCCAGGGACAGCGCCAGCACGCCATTGAATTCGGCCACCGCTGCGGTGGTCTGCTGCAGGTCGGCGGCGACGATGAGGCGCCAGCGTGATGCCGACGGGCCGGCCGGCTGCACGGTGCGCTCCAGCAACAGCAGGCGGCCCTGCTGCGGACCGGGGACATGGTGCACATGCACCTGTCCGTCATCCAGGACATCGGTCTCCAGCGCAAGGCTGGTGTCCCACAGCGAGCGCGAGCGCAGTGCGCCATTGCGGCCGCGTCCGTCACTATTGATTTCATCCAGCTGCCAGTACAGACCGGAGTAGGGGCGCTGCCAGCGCGGGTCGGAGAGCGCCTGTGCATCGATGAGCGGGCTTCCTGCGGCATCGAAATCGAGACGCGCGGTGAGCTGGTCGAGCTGCCCGGTGAGGTCGTGCCGGAACTGCCGCTCGACATGGTCGCGGAACAGGCCGGCCAGCGTCACGCCAGCCAGCGCCAGTGCCAGCAGCAGGCCGGCCAGGGTGGCGGCCAGCAGGCGCACCCGCAGCGAACCCGGCAAACGCGTGGCAGAGGCCGTGGCCGTGACCGTGGCGCTTGTGGGCGGTGGGGTGCCGCTCATGGCGGCGCCAGGCGATAGCCCAGGCCGCGCGCGGTCTCGATGTTCACCCCGGGCAGCTTGCGGCGCAGCCGCCCGATGAACACCTCGATGGTGTTGGAGTCGCGGTCGTGGTCTTGCGCATAGATGTGTTCGATGAGTTCGCTGCGTGACACCACCGAACCCTGGCGGTGCATGAGGTAGTCGAGCACCTTGTATTCATGGCTGGTCAGCGTGACCGGCTGGCCGCCCAGGGTGGCGCGGCTGCTGCGTGTGTCGAGCATGAGCTCGCCGCACTGGAGTACCGGCGAGGCAAGGCCGCTGGCACGCCGGATCAGCGCGCGCAGGCGGGCCAGCAGCTCCTCCATATGGAAGGGCTTGGTGAGGTAATCGTCGGCGCCGGCATCGATGCCGGCCACCTTCTCGTGCCAGTTGTCGCGCGCGGTGAGTATCAGCACGGGCATGCTGCGTCCGGCGTCGCGCCAGCGCTTGAGCACGGTGAGCCCGTCCATCACCGGCAGGCCGAGGTCGAGGATCACGGCATCGAAGCTCCCGGTGTCGCCGAGGAAATGCGCTTCGCGGCCATCGGCCGCTTCATCCACGGTGTAGCCGGCTTCCTGCAGGCTGCTGCGCAACTGCGCGCGCAGCACCGGTTCATCTTCGACGAGGAGCAAGCGCATGGGCGTTGGCGCTCAGCGGGGGCGGGACGGGCCGCCGCCATCGGGCTTGCGGTCCTGATCGCGCAGGCGTTCACCGCCGGCCATGACCGTGCCGGTCCGGGCATCGAGTTTCAGCTTCACCAGTCCGCCGCCCGTTTTCAGCAGCCGGATCTCGTAGATCCACTGGCGGCTGCCTTTGGCCTGTTCCAGTTCGACCTCGAGCACCTGGCCGGGCTGTTCCCGCTGCAGGCGCTCCAGCAGCACCGGAAGCGGCAGCACTTCACCTGCCTGCACTGCCTGGCGCGCGCGTTCATGGTCGCCCTTGTCGGCGCGCACGGCGAGCGGGGTCGCCATCGCGGCTGCCAGCAGCACGGCGGTGAGCGGGTGCGCAATGGTGAAGCTGTGCAGGCCGGATTTCATGGTCGCATTGTCGCGCGAATTGTCTGAACGGGAGATGAACAGGCCTTTCAGATGCGGTTCAGGGCTGCTTCCGCAGAATGGCCGCATACCAGCCTTGATAAGGAAAACAGCATGAAGTTACCCGCTCCTACAACCTGCCTCGTCCTTGGTGCGGCGATGGCTTTCGCAAGCCTGCCTGCTCAGGCAGCCGATACCTCGCCGGCGCAGCTACTGAGCCACTGGAGCGCCCAGGCCGGCGCACCGGGCAATGCCGAGCGCGGCCGGGTCTTCTTCAACGCGAAGCAGGGCGGCAACTGGTCCTGCGCTTCCTGTCATGGCACGCCACCCACGGCGCAGGGGCGGCATGCGTCCACCGGCAAATCGATTGCGCCGCTGGCGCCGGCCTTCAATCCCTTGTCGTTGACCGATGTGGCCAGGGTGGACAAGTGGTTCCGCCGCAACTGCAACGATGTGCTGAGCCGCGAATGCAGCGCCGCCGAAAAGGCCGATGTGCTGGCCTACCTGAATGGCCTGAAACCCTGAACGCAACCGGAGACCTGATCATGAACCCGACCACCCATGCTTCACGCTTCGCACGCATCGCCGCCGGCATCACTCTGGCGCTTGCCCTGACTTCAGCCACAGGCGCTGACAGCGGGCAGCAGTCGCTGGTCATGCCCAAGGCCTATGTGCAGGAATGTGCCACCTGCCATACCGCCTTCCCCGCGGGGATGCTGCCGGCGGCTTCCTGGACACGCATCATGAACGGCCTGGACAAGCATTACGGCACCGACGCGTCGCTGGATGCGGCGACGCTGTTGCAACTGGGCGACTGGCTGCAGGCCAATGCCGCCAGCGGGCGGCGAGCCACAGCGGAACCGCCGCAGGATCGCATCACCCTGTCCGACTGGTTCGTGCGCGAGCACCGCAAGGTGGATGCCACCGTGTGGAAGCTCGCCAGCGTCAATAGCGCGTCCAACTGCGCGGCCTGCCATGGCGGGGCCGACCAGGGCCGCTTCAATGAACGCGAACTGATCTTCCCGCCCGGCCTGGATGCGCGCTATCGCCGCGCCTGGCGCGATTGAACCGACCCAATCAGACGAATCAAGACAACTCACCTTCAACGCATTCGATACCAGGAGATCTTCATGCATGCGCATTCCTCATTTGAAGCTGCCGGCCCCGCTCCGGCGGCAGCCCGTGCATCCGCCAACCGGACGCTGCGCCAGCGGCTCGTCACCGACGCGCCGACGCGCATGTTCCACTGGCTGTTCGCGCTGACTTTCGTCGGCGCCTATGCCACTGCCGAGAGCGAGCACTGGCGCCTGCTGCATGTGAGTCTGGGATATGCCATGGCCGGATTGCTGGGCTTTCGCCTGCTGTACAGCCTGTTCGGCCCGCGCCAGGCGCGCGTGGGTGGGCTGTGGCGCAAGCTTGCCAGCGCACCGGCCTGGCTGAAGTCCTTTACCAGTGGCGCAGGCTTCGCCTCGGTGAACTGGCGCCAGGGGCAGAACCTGCTCATGGCGCTGGCAGTGGTCCTGCTGCTTGCGCTGGTGCTGCCGGTGGTGCTGAGCGGATACGCCACTTATAACGACTGGGGTGGCGCATTCGGCGGTGACTGGCTGGAGGACGTGCACGGGTTTTTCGGCGAGGCCATGTTGATGGTGGTGCTGGCCCATCTCGGCTTGATCGCCGGGCTGTCCTTGTTGCGTGGCCGCAATCAGGCAGCACCCATGATCAGCGGACGCAGCGAAGGCAGCGGTCCGGATCTGGTGCAGGCGAACCGCATCTGGCTGGCGGTGCTGCTGTTCATCGCGGTGATCGGCTTTGTGGCCTGGCAGTGGCAGGCCGGTCCGGAAGGGGTCGCGCCGGCAGGGGATGGAGTCGCGCAATCCATGCGCGACCAGCATGCCCGGGATGATTGAGGCGGCGGCAGTGGCCGCCACCTGCCTCAGCGGACGCGCTTCTCCAGAGCGTCCACGATGCGCTTGCGGCTGCCATCCTTGTTCATGGAGGCCAGAGCATCGGCGAGTTTCTTGAGGTCGCCCTTGTCGGTGCGCGGGCTGCAGACCAGCCACAGCGGCGTTTCACGCAGCAACATGACCATCTTCACCGGACCGGCCTTGGCCTTGTCGGCGATCTCGTTGGCGGAGTAGTAGCTGGTCACCCACAGGTCGATGTGATTGGGATCCCCGTCCTTGAGGAACAGGCGTGCCGGATTCTGTTCATCGCGCAGCACTTCGCGGATGTTGGTGACAGCGCGGCTCTTCAGGTACTCGACCTTGGCGTCCTGCACCACGCCGCCGATCTTCAGGGGACGCAGGTCGGTCACGATCTTGAGCGGTTTGGCGAAATCGCTGCGTCCGAACACCGCCCACTTGTTGGTGAGCAGCTCACCGACCCACTGGAACTGGTTCTCGCGGTTCTCCAGTCGTGCCACCGAGAACAGGCAGGTGTCCTTGTCGGCTTGCGCCTGGCGGTAGGCGATGTCCCATTCCATGACACGGAAGCTGGCAGGGACCGAGGCACGCTTGGCCATTTCGGTCACCAGTTCGGTGGCGGCGCCGGCAGCCTTGCCGGAGGCGGCAAAGTTGAAGGGAGGATTATCCTCCGTCAGGAAATTGATGGCCTGGGCCGGTGCGGCAGCCAATGCGAGGGCGCTGGCAGCGCCCAGAACGACCAGTCTGTGCAGGAATTTCAAGGGGCAAGACATTTTTCCTCCCGAGTTTCACGAACGGCTCACGATCTGCTCGTGAACGATGTTTCCAATACAGTATTTGAGCATGGCTGCTGCCGGGTGCTCAAGCTGCGTGAAGCCGGCCGGGCTGCGCCCAAGCAGGTCCGGGCGGATAATGAGAAGATCGGCAGTCGCGGCCTTTTATCCGGCTCTGGTCACCGCGTCGCCAACTCTACCCTCACATTCACATAACGGACAGCAGCTAGCATGGCTCAATATGTTTATACCATGCGCCGGGTCGGCAAAGTCGTGCCGCCCAAGCGCACCATCCTGAAGAACATTTCCCTCAATTTCTTTCCCGGCGCCAAGATCGGCGTGCTCGGAATGAACGGTTCGGGCAAGTCGACACTGCTCAAGATCATGGCGGGCGAAGACACGAATTTCGAGGGCGAAGTCGTGCGTATGCCCAACATCAACGTGGGCTACCTGCCGCAGGAGCCGCAGCTCGATCCGGAGAAGACCGTGCGCCAGGAAGTCGAGGAAGGCATGGGCGATGTCTTTGCCGCAAAGAAGCGGCTCGAGGAAGTCTATGCCGCCTATGCCGAGCCGGATGCCGACTTCGACAAACTGGCTACCGAGCAGGCCGAACTGGAAGCCAAGCTGGCTGCCGGCGCCGGGGATAATGTCGAGCACCTGCTGGAGATCGCGGCCGACGCGTTGCGCCTGCCGCCCTGGGACGCCAAGATCGCCCCACTCTCAGGCGGCGAGAAGCGCCGCGTGGCATTGTGCCGCCTGCTGTTGTCCAAGCCCGACCTGCTGCTGCTGGATGAGCCAACCAACCACCTGGATGCGGAGAGCGTGGAGTGGCTGGAGCAGTACCTGCAGCGTTTCCCGGGCACCGTGGTGGCGGTTACCCACGACCGTTACTTCCTCGACAATGCCGCGCAGTGGATCCTGGAGCTGGACCGCGGCTATGGCATTCCCTGGGAAGGCAATTACTCCTCCTGGCTGGAACAGAAGGAAAAGCGCCTGGCCACCGAAGCGAAGCAGGAGCTGGCGCGCATCAAGACCATGCAGAAGGAGCTGGAGTGGGTGCGCCAGAACCCCAAGGCGCGCCAGGCCAAGAGCAAGGCCCGCCTCGCGCGCTTCGAGGAACTGTCCTCCTACGAATACCAGAAGCGCAATGAGACTTCGGAAATCTTCATCCCGGTGGCCGAGCGACTGGGTGACAAGGTCATCGAGTTCAGCAATGTGCGCAAGGCCTACGGCGACCGCTTGCTGATCGACGACCTGTCCTTCTCGGTGCCTCCGGGCGCCATCGTCGGCATCATCGGCCCCAACGGCGCGGGCAAGTCCACGCTGTTCCGCATGATCGCCGGGCGCGAGAAGCCCGATGCAGGGGTGGTCGACATCGGGGCCACCGTGAAGCTGGCCTATGTCGATCAGTCACGCGACGAGCTGGAAGCCGACAAGACAGTGTTCGACTTCGTCGCGGGCGGCGCCGACATCCTCAATGTGGGCAAGTTCGAGATGCCCTCGCGTGCCTATCTGGGGCGCTTCAACTTCAAGGGCGGCGACCAGCAGAAGAAGGTCGGCAATCTGTCCGGCGGCGAGCGCGGCCGCCTGCACATGGCCAAGACGCTGCTGGAAGGCGGCAATGTGCTGCTGCTGGATGAGCCTTCCAATGACCTCGATGTGGAAACCCTGCGCGCGCTGGAAGATGCGCTGCTGGAGTTCCCGGGTTGCGTGCTGGTGATCTCGCATGATCGCTGGTTCCTCGACCGCATCGCCACCCACATCCTGGCTTTCGAAGGCGATTCGAAAGTGAGTTTCTTCAATGGCAATTATCAGGAATACGAAGAAGATAAGCGGAAGCGCCTGGGTGACGAAGGTGCCAAGCCGAAGCGCCTGCGCTACAAGCCGCTAAAGTAATCGATTCCGAAGTCGGGGGAACTACAAGGGGCGAGTAGCCCCTTGTTCGTTTGCGGCATAAACGCAAGCACCTGCGCTGCCAGTTGGCTATAACACGCTCGCCGATACCCAGCAGTTTCGGCCAGCCGACTTGGCCTGGTACATCGTGTCATAGGCCAGCTTGATGAGGGGCGGCAGTTCGGTGGCGTTGCGGGGGAAGCAGGCGATGCCTATGCTGATGCTGACCTTGAGCGGTTTTGCGCAAGGTGAGTAGGCCCACGCCGAGGAAGAGCAGGGTGTCGGCCAGCACAAACCAGCGTGCGCCAGAGGACACATCCAGGTCCAGGGTCAGCCAGAAGGCCGACCTGGAGTAGCCGAAATTCGACTCGGCGCTGCGGAAGCCGCCAGAGCCGTGCGGGTCGGCAACGGCCTCGATGTCCAGGGCGCCGCCGCGGCCCTCCAGTGTGTGCAAGCGGTTGGCCCCCACACTGATGCCTTGCTGCTGTCAGGCTGTTGAGGGCCGCAAGCAGGGCCCAGCAGGCGAGGCGTACGTGGCACATCGAGGAGAAGAGCACGGAAGAATAGGGCATGAGCCGCGTGGCGGCTGTCATGGATGGCGACGGGGACAAGGACGGAGAGGGAGGCAAGGCCTGTGGAAGGCCACCAGACCGTCATTTAACCCCCCCCGTCTCTGGGGAAAAACAGGCATCGCACCGTTGGCGCGAGGCCTGTTTCAGGATGTTGTCATGACACGCCGCTGTCAGGATCAGGCTCTCAGATGGCCAGCAATTCCACCTCGAATACCAGGGTGGCATTGGGCGGAATGGCGCCACCTGCGCCGCGCGCGCCGTAGCCCAGCTCGGGCGGAATGGTCAGCTTGCGTGAGCCGCCCACCTTCATGCCGGCGACGCCCTCGTCCCAGCCGCGGATGACGTGACCGGCACCCAGCATGAAGCTGAAGGGGTCGTCGCGGTCCTTGCTGGAATCGAATTTGGTGCCGTCGGTGAGCCAGCCGGTGTAATGCACGGTGACGTGCTGGCCGCTGGCGGCCTCGGCGCCGCTGCCGACGGTGAGTTCCTCATAGACGAGTCCGGATGCGGTGGTAATCATGCTGTTCCTTTCGGGTTGGGTTGATTCGGGTTCCATTTGCTCAGGCGGCCGCATGCACGCGGTTGCGGCCCTGCTCCTTGGCCTGGTAAAGCGCGGCCTCGGCGCGCGACATCATCTGATCGGCGGTGTCGCCATTGCGGTACATGGTGGTGCCGACGCTGACAGTCACCGCCGCCTTCTCCTTGCCCAGGTTGAGTTCGGACTTTTCGATGGCGGCGCGGAGTTTTTCGGCAAGCATGCCGGAGCGTTCCGGGCTCACATTCTTCAGCAGCACCAGGAACTCATCGCCGCCCCAGCGCGCCACGATGTCGGAGTTGCGCAGCGAACGGCGTATCACTTTGGCCACATGGCGGACCAGGCGATCCCCGGCAATGTGCCCGTGACGATCATTGACGGCCTTGAAGTGGTCGATGTCCATGAGCAGGGTACACAGCGGCGCGCCGGTGCGGTGGGTCTCGATCAGCGCCTGCTGCATCAGCAAGTCCAAGGCCTGCCGGTTGGCCAGGCCGGTGAGTTTGTCGGCGGTGGCGAGCACTTCCAGCCTGGACTGGTAGCGGTTGATGGTCCAGCTGGTGGTCAGCAGCACGATGGCGGTGATCCCCAGGGACAGCAGCACGTTGATGTACAGGCTGTTGCGGATGCTGGCCAGGGCGTTCTCGGTATCGCCTTCGACGAACAGGAACCAGTTCAACTCAGGTATCAGCCGCACGCTGAGCAGTTGCTCGGTACCGTGCCGGTCGATGTACTGGTAGGAACCCGAGCCCTTGCCGAGGATGCTGTCGGCGACGGCGCCCAGTCCCGGCACCGCCTGGATGTTGTCCGCCTGTATGCCCGGATGCTCCCCTACCAGCGCCACCACGCCCCTGCGGTCGACGAAATAGATGCGACGGTCGAATCGTTGCTGGTAATTGTTGATGAGGGTGCGTGCCGCCTCGAGCTTGATGCCCACGCCGATGGCGCCGAGGAACTTGCGGCCGAAGTCGAGCACCCGGTAGTTGATGAAGATCGTCATCGCGTCCTTGTTGGCAAGGTCCGGATCGACATTGATCTCGTAGTCCGAGGTCATGGTGCGAACACGCTCGTACCAGGCATCACGCGGATCGTTCACGCGGATTTCCTTGAGCACCCCTTCGGCCTGGTAATAGGTGCGGGTGCGCTCGGAGACGAAGAAGCTGGTGAAGGCGCCGAAGCGGTCGCGCACCTCGCGCAGGTAGCGGGTCATGCGCGGCGTGTCGGTCTCCCCGGACAGCACCCAGTCGCGCACGAAGGTGTCGCTGGCCATCATGGAGGACACCAGCACCGGCCGGATCAGGTCCTTCTGGATCTCCGAATACAGGTTGTCGGCGGTCAGCGGCAGCTCGCTCACCACCATGGCCTCGCGGATGGCGGCGCTGGATATCCTGTAGTTGGTCCAGCCGGCGGTGAAAAATCCCAGGCTCAGCAGCACCGACAGCGTGGCGATGAGCCGCTGCTTGTGGCTTATGCGGGCCAGGAAGTCCATCCTCACAGCAGCCCCCGGCTGGACAGTTCGTCCTTGAGGTAGGCGTAGAAGATGGGCGCGGCGATCACCCCGGGCAGTCCGAAGGCCGCCTCCATCACCAGCATGGCCAGCAGCAGCTCCCAGGCGCTGGCGCGGATCTGGCTGCCGACGATGCGCGCGTTCACGAAGTACTCCAGCTTGTGGATGGCCACCAGGAACACCAGCGAAGCGATGGCGGCGTACAGCGAGAAGCTCAGGCTCACCACCACGATGACCGTGTTGGAGATGAGGTTGCCCAGCACCGGCAGCAGGCCGGCGAGGAAGGTGATCACGATCAAGGTCTTCAGCAGCGGCAGGTGGATGTCGAGCATGGGCAGCACGAGCACCAGGTAGGCGGCAGTGAGCGTGGTGTTGAGCGCCGAGATGCGGATCTGCGCAAAAACGATGCGGCGGAAGGCTTCGCCCAGGCGCGCCGCGCGTTCGGACAATGCCCGTGCCAGCGGGCCCGTGCGCTCACCGGCATCGGCCTCGCGCAGTGACACCAGCGCACCGATCACCAGGCCGATGAGGATGTGGGCCAGCACGCGGCCGGCGGCTTCGCCCCAGCCGGTCAGGTCGCTGGCGTGGGTGCGCAGCCATTCCACGATCGCCGCCTGCAGTCCGGCCACGTCATGGCTCAGGTGGCCGGCCACCCAGTCCGGCAAGCGGGCGCGCGCATCCTCGATGATGCTGGCCATCTTCTGCAGCAGCGCGGGCACACTGCCCGATTCACTGCTGAAAAAGGTAATGAGTCCCGCCACGATGAGGGTGATCAGCAGGGATATCGCTGCGGCCAGCAGGCCCACCGCCACCAGGCGGCGATTGCGGTCGCGGGCGGTCGCACGTATCCAGGGAGCCACCACGTGCACCGCCTCGAAAACCAGCAGGCCGGCGATGAGTGCCGACAGCAGGTGCAGGCGCAGCACCAGAAACAGCGCCAGGCCCGTCAGCACCCAGGCGGCGATGTCGTAACGGAGGGGGTGCTCAGAATCCGGAATGGTGGCCAATGCTAGTCTGGCGAAGAAAGCCCTGGTGGAATGTCCATGCCGGGAGCGGGCCTCCCCCCGGCATGTGCATCAGCGTGACGGCCTGCTTACTTCCGTGCAGGCAGTGAAACGACAGCGTAGCCGGGCGTGGTGCCCTTGCCATCCTGGTTCATGACATTGATGTCCATGCGCACCAGGTTCTCGCCGCCTTCGGACTTCTTCTCGGTGATCTTGCCGGTGCAGGTCAGCACATCGTGCTTCTGGTTGATGGCGCGATACTGCACGCTCATCTCCTTCACTTCGGCCTCATCACCCATCCAGTCGCGGATCATGTTCTGCAGGTAGGCCCAGCGCAGGTTGCCCATGCCGAAGGCACCCTGTGCGTTGCCGCCGTTCTTGCCGGCTTCATCATCCATGTGGATGTAGACGAACTCGTCGTTCACCGCGGCATAGCGGTTCCAGTGCATGAAGTCGGTCTGCTTCACGAAGGCGGGCAGTTCGTCGCCGACTTTGACATCATCGAAATAGACTTTGTATGACATGGCGATCACCCGTTAGTAGACGATGGAGATGGAAATGCGGCTGCGGACGAACTCGCCCTTCTGGTTGGTCCAGCGCGTCTCGGTGCTCTTGTACAGCGTGAGCCCCAGCTTGCCGACCTTTTCCTCCATGTGCACCAGCGCGGTCTTGGCGGTGATGGCGTCTCCCGGGCGGATCTGCACGCCGTACTTCTCGGTCTGGCCGCCGTTCATGCTGCGCTCGCCGACCTTGCGCTTGGCCGGCTTGGGCATGCGGTCGGCAGGGCGGTGGATCGGCCAGGCAAAGGGATTGAACTCGCGCGGCGCAATGATGCCGGCCCAGCGCGTGGTCCTGGCGTATTCGTCGTCCCAGAAAATGCGCGGCGGCATATCGGGCCAGTACACGGCGATTGCCCACTTGCGCAGGTCGGACTGGTCCACTGGGTCCGAAACCAGGGGCTCGCTCCAGATATTCAGGCTGTCGCGCAAGGCCTGCGAGATCAGCGTGCTTGGCGCTGCTTCAGAACTCATCGTTTTCCTCCTTGATTGGCAGGACGCTGGAAAGGGACCGTCCCTTTGCGATACTCGCCCTGTAGCGAGGCCGCCTGATGCCCCGGCAATCTCACGCATCGAATGCATCATGCAGACGGCATTGCGATCAATGGGTTGCCGGCGGATTCGACGGCCTTCAGAGTCCGGAACGTCGGTTCCGGCGGGAGCCCAACTATATCACGCAGGGTATCGCCAATGGCGTTCCGGCAGGCGCGGCACCGTCTGAAAAAATGACGTAGGGATATCGAAAGGATGCGCAACACCGTCGGGGGGGGGGCACAGAGCCACCGGCGGCGCAGGACTGGCCACCTGGCGAGCCCGTCCGCCTCAGGGTTTGCCGCGCCATTCCTCGTCGGCGCCGTCGTCCAGGATGGCGATGACCCGCGTGCGCTTCACGTCGGCCTGGTATTCCTCCATCTTCACCAGCACCGGAAACAGCTTCTCCAGCCTGGCCCGCGCGTCGGTGCGCGAGGCGAAGGTCAGGACCTCGCCGTCCGCTCCCTTCACGTCATGCCAGAGGCTGGCATCCTGCTCGTCTTCCTGGACCTGTAGCTTGAACATGGGCATATTCCCGTCTCCTTCCGGTGGTCGCGGTTCAGAAGCCCTCGAGGACAATCTTGCCCACGGTGTGGCCTGCTTCGATGCGGCGATGTGCCTCCCTCAGCTTGGACGCCTCGATGCGCCCAAGGTTCGTTGTCATGGTCGGATGCAGCACCCCGGCATCGAACAGCGCCGCGGAATCCTCCAGCAACTGGTGCTGGGCGATCATGTCCGGCGTCTGGAACAACGCCCGGGTGAACATGGCCTCCCAGCAGAAGGTGATGCTCTTGGTCTTCAGTGACAGCAGCGCGGACTCTCCCGGGCCGTCGACGATGGAGCAGATCTTGCCCTGCGGCTTCATGCAGGCCGCCAGCGCCGGAAAATGGCGAGCCGTGGCATTGGCGCAGAACACGTAGTCCACCTCGGCCATGCCGATGTCGCGCAGTTGCGGCCCCAGCTCGCGGCTGTGGTCGACGATGTGGTCGGCGCCGCGGGCACGCGCCCAGGCCGCCGATTCGGGGCGCGACGCAGTGGCCACCACCGCAAGTTTTGCCATACAGCGCGCCAGCTGGATGGCGATGGAGCCCACCCCGCCGGCCCCGCCGATGATGAGGATGGACTTGCCGGCATCCCCGCCAGTGGTCGAGATGCCCATGCGATGGAACAGGCCCTGCCATGCCGTGATGGTGGTGAGCGGCAGCGCGGCGGCGTCGGCAAAGCCGAGCGTGCGCGGCATGTGGCCGGTGATGCGTTCATCAACCAGATGGAACTGGGCGTTGCCGCCCGGGCGGCCCATGCTGCCGGCGTAGTAGACGCGATCGCCCGGCTGGAACAGCACCGCTTCCGGGCCGACCGCCTTGACTATCCCGGCCACGTCCCAGCCCAGGATGCGCGGGGTTGCTTCCACTTTGCCTTCGTTCTCCGGGGCTGGCGAGCGGCGCTTGATGTCGACCGGATTGACCGAGATGGCGCGCACTTCCACCAGCAGGTCGCGGCCCGCGGCCTGTGGCTCGGGCAATTCCAGGTCGATGAGTGACTGCGGATCGGCGATCGGCAGGTAACGCGTGAGTCCGACGGCTTTCATGTTTCCCCTTTGGTCAGTATTTGTGCGTTTGGGGCATGCCCAGTGCACGCACTCAGCCCATCCGGCCCCTGATGTTGAGCGCCAGCAGGGTGCTGATGATGGCCAGCAGCGCCATGGCGCTCAATGCCAGCGACCAGTGTATGCCGATCAACCCGCCCACCACGCCGACCGTGACCCCGGCGAAGGCCCGCAGGCCCAGCGCCGACATGCTGTACAGGCCGATGATGCGCCCGCGCATCGCGGCCGGCGCCGACAGTTGCACCAGGGTTTGCGCCATGCTGTTGAACGACAGTTCCAGGAAGCCGGTGCAGAACAGCAGCACCAGGGCCAGTCCGTACCAGGGCGAGGCGGCGAAGGCGGCGATGGCGCAGCACCACAGCATGGCCAGGATGAAGGCAGTGCGCACGCGCGGCTGCAGGAGGCCACGCGCTTCCAGGATCAGTCCGGCGACCAGGGCACCGGCTGCATCCGCGCCGAGCAGCGCGCTGTAGGTGAGGCCGGGATCGCCATGGCCCAGGTCATGGGCAAACTCCGGCATCTGCGCCTGATAGGCATTGCCGATGAATAGTGATGCGCCCCCGGCCAGCAGGATCATGGGGGCGATCACCGGGTGCCTGGCCACATCGCGGATGGTGGCGGTGATGTCGGCCAGTCCACGCACCGCCCGTGCCGGCGCGGGTTTGCCCTGCCGGAATTTCGGCCCGTAAGGTGCCTTCCATAGCCAGATCAGCAGCGGCAGGTAGATGAGCACGTTCACCAGGATGCCCACTGCCGGGCCCAGCGCCAGCATCAGCACCCCGCCCACCGCCGGACCGGCCAGCAGCCCCAGATAGCGCGATGTGGCGTTCAGGCGCACTGCGCTTTGCAGCTCCTCCGGGCCGACTATGTCATGCACCAGCAGCTGCGTGGCCGGGTTCCACAACACCCCGGCAAAACCGTGGATGGTCAGCAGCACCACGGCATGCCAGATCTCCAGCCAGCCGGTGAGGAAGAGCACCCCCCAGGCCAGCGACACCAGCATGAACAGCAGCATGCCCAGCTGGATGATGCGGCGCGGGTCATGGCGATCCGCCAGCGCACCGGACCATACGGCGAACAGCAGGTAGGGGGTCCAGTGCGAGATCACCGCAAAGCCGCCCAGTTCGGGCGACTGGAATTTCTGGAACAGCATCCAGTAGCTGATGACGTGCTCGATGCTGTCGGCCATCATTGCCATGGCCGAGGTGATGAAGAAGGTGCGGTAGCCCGGATGGCGCAGGGCGGCGAAGGAAAGCCTGGAGGGCGCGGTCATGCCGGCGGGCGCTCATGCAATGCAGAGCCGACATGGTAACGGAGCCCGCAGGCTGCCGGCCTGTCTTCAATGCCGCAATCCTGGCGGGCCAGTTGGTGTTAACCCCTTTTGACAAGGGGGTTAACACCCGAAGCCTTGCAGCGCCTGCATCCCCGGATGTCGCCGCAGCACTGTTCGGCAGCGCGGGTGTCCGTCTCCTCAGATCACCTCGGGCTGCAATTCCGCCATGCGATCGCCATCGGTTATCAAGGCACGGCCTTCCTGGATGGTCACCTGCAGCGTCATGTTGCGCTTGGCCAGTTGCGCCAGTTCACGTGTGCCCTGGCCGTCCAGGCTGAACACCTCGAGGTTGGCAGGGCGCTGCTTGCCCCAGGTGCTGCCCAGTTGCCTGCGCCACACGCTTGCCGCCTGCCCGCCATAGCTGTACACGCGCACCGCATCGGCGCGATTGCAGGCCTTGCGCATGGCCTTGTCCTCGGGGAGACCGACAGCTATCCACAGCCGGATGTCGCCGGTGAGGTCGCGTTTCCACAGGTCCGGCTCGTCGTCGGCGCTCAGTCCGCGGCCGAATGCCAGGGTGTCGTCGGCATTCAGGGCGAAGGCGAGCAGCCTCACCATCATGCGTTCGTCGGTCTCGGAAGGGTGCCGTGCCAGGGTCAGGGCATGGTCCTGATAATAGTTTCGGTCGAGATCGGCGATCTGCAGCGACGCCTTGAAGATGGTTGCATTGAGGGCCATGGAGGCGGTTCATCCGGGGAGGGCGGGCGGCATTGTCCCATGCCGGTGGCCGTTCACCGTTCGCTCACTTCTTCAGTCGCGACTGGCGAGGCCCTTGCGCACGAAGGCCTTGCGCTGCTCGCGGTCCTCGATTTCATCGGCGATGATGAGGTAGAGCTCGGGGACATCGCGCGCCTTCATGGCGGCGCGCTTGACCACCACGCGCGCCAGCGGCCCCAGATGCTGGGCCAGCGCCTTCTCGGCCTTGTCCAGCACCGCCGCGCCGAAGCGCTGCTCGGCCAGTTGCGTGGCCACGTTGCTGGGCGCCGACACGGCCCCCGAGGGCGAGGTGTGGTCCGACGATGCCCGGGCATGGTGTTTCAGGAAGGCCTGCTTGGCTGCCTCGTCGTCGATCTCGCCCGCCACCGCGCGTGCCAGTGCCGCCACGCTGGGGGCGATGACGGCCGCCTTGCGCACCAGCACTGCGGCAATCGGCCCGATGTGCTGCGACAGTTCCAGTTCGAGTTTTTTCACCGCGTCGCGATCCAGCACCATGGCGGTGGGGAAGGTGGTGGGCGCGCTGGGTGCGGCGCTGTTCGCGCTGCTGCTGGCCATGCCGGCCGCCGCAGGCGTGCGCGGTGCCAGCGGTGCCACCGTAGCGGGGCCATCGGCGCCCAGCCTGGGCTTGAGCTCGGCCACTGCCTGCGGGCGCTGCGCTTCATCGGGGGTCAGCATCCAGTCGATGGCCGCGAGCAGTTCGTTGCTGTAGTGGCGGCGGTCGCCTGACTGCAGGGCCGGCGCCAGCGGGTCCTTGCCGACGCGGGCTGCGGCCTCCACCGGGCGATTGCCGGTCACCATCCAGTACAGCACGCCGCCCAGCGCGTACAGGTCGCTCCATGGGCCCTGCCGCCCCTGGGTGTGGTATTGCTCCAGCGGGGCGTAGCCGGGCGTGACGATGGCGGTGAGTTCGTTCTGCTGCGTGGTCGCGCGCGCCGAGCCGAAATCCAGCAGCACCGGCGAACCGTCGGCGCGGATGAAGATGTTGCCCGGCTTGATGTCCCGGTGCAGGAAGCCGGATTGGTGCACCACCTCCAGTCCGTCGAGGAGCGGCAGCAGCACCTGGCGCACACCGGCCTCATCCAGCGGGCGGCGTGCCTTCACCCAGTCCGACAGCGAATCCCCGTCGACAAACTCCATCACCATGTAAGCGGTGCTGTTGGCCTGGAAGAAGCGCATCACGCGCACGATGTTGGGGTGGCGGAAGGAGGCGAGCGTGCGTGACTCGTCGAGGAAACGTTCCAGTCCCCAGCGGAAGGTTTCTTCGTCGCTGCCGGGGCGTGATTGCACCGACTGGTCCGGGTTGCGCTGCGCCAGGTCGCCCGGCAGGTACTCCTTGATGGCCACGCGCAGCTTCAGGTTGGCATCGGTGGCGAGATAGGTCAGCCCGAAACCGCCCACGCCGAGCGTGGACTCGATGCAGTACTCGTTGATGACGGTGCCCGGCGGCAGGGCGAGTGGGTCAGCGGCCATTGGTGTGGGTGAGGGGCTGGTCGAGGTGGGGGCCCGCGGACGGGCCCCGCGCCTTACTTGTCGATCAGCGCAATCGCCTTTTCCAGGCTGCGACGCATGCGGTTGAAGGAGCGGGCCAGCACCGACACTTCGTCGCTGCCCTTGTCCGGCAGTTCGGCGATGTCGGTGTCCCCGGTGGAGATCTTGTCGGCGGCAGCGGACAGGCGCGTGATCGGACGCACGATGAGCAGCGACAGCATCAGGTTGAGGATGATGAACAGCGCGACGAATACCCCGGCCAGCGATCCCATGAAGGTATAGAAGGCGCGGTTGGCGTTCTCCACCGGCAGGGTCATGGGCACCGAGACGATTTGCGCACCGATGACTTCATTCAGCTTCCAGCCAAAGCCGTTGTTGGGACCATACAGCTTGACCATGCCGGCCGGGGCCATCTCCGGCGTGGTGTGACAGGCGAGGCAGGCCGGGTTCTTGATCTGGAAGGGCCTGGCCAGGTAGAGCGAGGGGCCGGTGGGTGTCTGGCGCGTGCCGGAGATCTCGGGCTGCTTGTCGTTGTTGCGGAAGCTGTTGACGATGTCGGCTTCCCAGTCCACCGCGCGGTCACGCGGGTTGGTCGGGTTGAGTGCAGCTTCCTTGTACGAATAGTCAGGGTATTTCTTGCGCAGCAGGAGCATGATCTCCGCGGCGGAGAAGGCCGGCACTCCCACGGGCAGGAACTCATCGTCGGAGACGGCCTTGAGGTTGGGGCTCACATGGGCGACGGTGTAGGCACGCATGGACAGCGCCGCCTCCATCATCACGCCGGCACTGCGCAACACTTCCTCGCGCGCATTCCGGTGCAGCAGTTCATGGGACACGGTGCCCGAGATGCCCAGTCCGAGCAGGAATACCACCAGCAGCACGAGGTTGAACTTGAGACGCAGACCCATGATTTTCTCCCGTTCGATCAGGGTGACGAACCATGGCGGATTATAGGCCTTGTGTGATGAACCACGGGCAATTGCGATGCAAGTCTGTGCATCAATTCACGGTCGACACCGCCATGCGGCGGCGGGAGCGATATCGGGTCCGGTAATGGCCGGGTCGACCGTGGTGGATCGGGGTTCGCCCGTGCGCATTCATGAACTCCCCGGCTGCGTTGTTAGCTCGTCACGGAGCGGTTACAGTGCGCATCCTGAGCCGGACCGGCCGGCACATCCAACAAGGAACAAGGGGGAGACACATGCAGCAGGACATCAAGCCAGTCGAGGGGTTGGAATTCCGTCGCGAGGGTGGCATCGCCACCATCACGCTCAATCGTCCGGACAAACTGAACGCCATCACCTTCAGGATGGTCGAGGGCCTGACCCAGTGGCTGGACCAGTGCGGCATGGATGACAGCGTGCGCGCCATCATCATCACCGGTGCCGGCCGCGCCTTTTCTTCCGGCGATGACATCGTCGGCGGCATGGGCGACCCCTCGCGTGTTTTCACCGCCGATGTCGGCATCGGGACAGACCTCGGGCCGCACCATGCCCTGGTGAAAAAACTGCTCAGTGTCACCAAGCCGGTGATCGCCGCCATCAACGGCCGCTGCCACGGCGCTGGCTGGGTGATCGCGCTGGCCTGCGACTTCCGCCTGATGCGCGCCGATGCGCTGATCGGTGACATCCGCGCCTCCAAGGCCATCTTCTCCGCGCAGGGCGTGCCCATCATGCTGCCGCGCCTGATCGGCCAGTCTCGCGCCATGGACATCCTCATCAATGCCCGCGTGCTGGATGCCGCCGAAGCCGAGCGCATCGGCCTGGCCGTGCGCGTGTGGTCACCCGAGACTTTCGATGCGGAACTGGCCAAGTTCGCCGGCGCACTGGCCGAGGGGCCGACGCGCAGTTACGCAGCCTGGAAGCTGGCCATCAACCGCTCGCTGCTGCTGGAACTGGATGCCTACACCGACTGGGAGCGCCGCGTCACCGGCTTCGTCAAGAAGACCGAGGATTCGGCCGAAGGGCGCCTGGCCTTCAAGCAGAAGAGGAAGCCGCAGTTCAACGGCCGATAAAAATGATCATTCTTGTGCGGTATATCTTATGTTCATTGGGTTAAATTAAATATTGTGATCATGATGTCTCGGCGGAGATGACCCTGTCGGCGACAGGTCAGTCGGCTCTGCCGAGTTGGGTGACGGACCGCAGTTGCCTTCCGCAGTGTGCATGTCTTTGCGTCCGGTCAAGACGCTTCGCAGTCCGGGGGCATATGCTCGAACGATCATTCCGGAGCATTCCATCATGGCTGCAGACAAGGCTGATACGGCAGGGATCGCTGGCGCAGCAGGCAAACCGGACCACTGGTCCGGACGCACCGGCTTTCTGCTGGCCACCATTGGGTCCGCGGTCGGCATAGGCAGCATCTGGAAGTTTCCCTACGAAGCCGGCGCCAATGGTGGCGGCACCTTCGTGTTGTTCTACCTGGTCGGTTTGGTGCTGGTGGTGGTGCCGCTGATGCTGGCCGAGTTTGCCATCGGTCGTATCGGCCAGGCCGACTGCGCCAGCAGCCTGGCGCGGGTGGCCGGCATGGCTGGCAGGTCCGAGGGCGGCCTCTCTGGACGGCGCTGGGCCCGCGTCGGCATGCTGGGCGTGCTGACCGGCTTTCTTATCCTCAGTTTCTACGCCGTCATTGGTGGCTGGACGCTGGGCTATGCGCTGGAGACGCTGTTGCAGGGCCTGCCCGGCAGCGAGGCGGCTGCCGTGCAGCAGCGCTACGACCGCTTTCTCGCCTCGCCCGGGCGCATGCTGATCTTTCATGCCGTGTTCATGGGCGTGACCGTGGCTATCGTCGCGCGCGGTATCGCCGGTGGCATCGAGATGGCTTCCAAGGTGCTGATGCCCCTGCTGTTCGCGCTCATGCTCGGGCTGGCGACCTACTCCATGATCGAAGGCGATGCCATGGCGGCACTGCGCTTCCTGTTCGTTCCGGATCCGGCGTATTTCACCGCACGTACGGCGCTGGACGCACTCGGCCTGGGGTTCTTCTCCATCGGTGTGGGGCAGGGCCTGATGATCACCTATGCCGCGTTTGCCGGGCCACGCGTGAAGCTGCGCGAGATCGCCTTCTGGTCGGTGCTGGCTGATACCGGCATTTCGCTGCTGGCGGGTATGGCGGTGTTCCCGCTGGTGTTCGCCTTCAAGCTGGATCCGGCCAGCGGCCCCGGGCTGGTGTTCGTCACCCTGCCGCTCGCCTTCGCCCGGATGCCCTTTGGCACGCTCGCCGCCAGCGCATTCTTCCTGCTCTTGTTTGTCGCTGCGCTGGGTTCGGCCATATCGCTGCTGGAACTGGTGGTGGCCCTGTTGCGGCGCCGGACGGGCTGGAGCCAGGCGCACGCCAGCCTGGTGGCGGGTGCGGCCTGCTTCGTCGCGGGGATCGCCACGGTACTCTCCTTCAACCTCTGGTCAGGCTGGCATCCGCTGGCGGACCAGGCCTGGGCGGGTGCCCTGGCCACGGGCACTTTCTTCGATGTGCTCGACTATGCCACCTCCAACTTGCTGCTGCCGCTCACGGGTCTGGGCATGGTGGTGTTTGCCGGCTGGGTGATGCCGGTGGCCGTGCTGGCGCAGGAACTGGATATGGGCGAGGTTGCCGCGTGGCGCATGCTGGCGCTGCTGCGCTGGGTAGCGCCGCTGGGCATCGCCGGCGTGGTGCTGGCCTCGTTCTTCACCTGAAGTGTGAATGTGGTGGTGCGGGCAGGTCGCGTGCACCACCGCTGTCATCAGGCGGTGCGGACCGGCGCTCGGCGTGCGGTGGGGGCGGCGTTCAGGCCTGATTCGCAGGCCGCGTTTGCCTGGTCACAGCGCTCGTGGCCGTCGCCTCCGGCTTGCATGCGGGGACGCTCAGGGCCTGAGCAGCAGCGGTTCGATCACCGCAAAGGTGAGCAGCGTGGTGAGCGCGATGGCGCACAGGTTCAGCACCAGGCCGGCGCGGCACATGTCGCCCATGCGCACCATGCCGGTCCCGAACACGATGGCATTGGGCGGGGTGCCCACCGGCATCATGAAGGCGGCACTGGCGGCAAAGGCGCAGGGAATCACCAGCAGGTAGGGGTGCACGCCAACCGCCGGCGCCATGGCGGCCAGCAGTGGCACCATGGTGGCCACCTGCGCCGTGTTGGAGGTGAGCTCGGAGAGGAAGGTGGTGAGCGCCACCACCACCAGCACCAGCAGCACCACCGGCCAGCCGGCCAGTCCCACAGCCAGACTGCCGAGGTAGCCTGACACGCCGGTGCGGTCGATGGCGGCGGCCAGCGACAGTCCGCCGCCGAACAGCACCAGCACATCCCAGGGAATCTGCAGCGCGGCATCCCAGTCGAGAACCCGTTGCCCCTTCCCGGCCGGCAGGCTGAATAGCGCAATGGCAGCCAGCACCGCCACCACACTGTCGGAGAGCCCGGCCAGCGGGCGGATGCCGGCGATGCTGATGCCGGCGAGCACCGGGCCGAACACCCACAGCACGGCGGCCAGCACGAACACCGCCAGCGTCAGCTGCGCGCCGCGCTCGAGCGGACCGAGTTGCACCAGTTCGGCAGTCACCCAGCGCCGCCCACCCTCGATGGGCGGCAGCCCATGGCGGAACAGCCAGCGCGTGAGCAGCCACCAGGCCAGCGGCAGGAACAGCAGCACGAAGGGCGCGGCGATCAGCAGCCAGGTGGTGAAGGAGATCGTCTCGCCCCAGGTCTGGGCGATGTAGCGCACCACAATGCCGTTGGGTGGCGAGCCGACGATGGTGGCCAACCCGCCGATCGAGGCGGCATAGGCCACGCCCAGCAGCAGGGCGGTGGCAAAGGCGCGCACATCGGTGGCCGTCGCGGGAATGCCCTGCCGGTCGAGGCCCGAGCCGGTGCGCTGGCGCAGCACCAGGTCGATCACCGACAGCGCAATCGGCAGCATGAGCGCCGCGGTGGCGGTATTGGATACCCACATGCTGATGAAGGCGGTGGCGCCCATGATGCCGGCGATGATGGCGTTGGGACGCGTGCCCACCCAGCGCAGGGTGTGGAAGGCCATGCGGCGGTCCAGTCCCCAGCGTTGCAGCGCGCCGGCCAGCACGAAGCCGCCGAAGAACAGCCAGATCACATCCGAACCATACGGTGCGGCGGCCTGCGCGGCCGTGGCAATGCCCAGTAGCGGAAAGGCCGCCAGCGGCAGCAGTGCCGTGGCCGCCAGCGGCAGCGCTTCAGTGAGCCACCAGGTGGCCATCCACACCATCATGGCCAGCGTGGCGCGCCCAGCCTGGCTGAAGGCTACGGGTTCACCACCGGCACCGACATAGCTTTCCGGGAGCAGGAGGTAGCACATCGCGGCCGCCAGCGGGCCGGCGATCAGACTGAGAGTGCGCAAGCCGCTGGCACCGGTGTTAGGGCCTGCATCGGCTGAGCCCTGCGCCCTATCCATGCCGGCCTTTCTGGTGCAGACGATGGCTATGGAGTGGCGCCTGCGGTCTTTGCCTCATGCTCATCGCCGAATTCCGGGGAAGCCGCGTGCTTACCCCCTTGTCAAAGGGGGTCCGACTTGTGAGTGCAGCGAACGAGCGGGGGGATTTTGACCAGGCGGGCTGGTCTCATTGCCTTTTGCCGACATTGCATGAGCCCTGCGCATGCTTGTCGCCTTGCAGGCGGGGAGAGGCGCAGGAAAAATCCGGGGCTTGGCAGTGACTGGCGAACCGTAAGCGGTTGAAAATCCCCCTGCGCGACTGCGTCGCGTCGGCCTCCTTTGACAAGGGGGTAAGCCTTGCGGCATTCGCGGAATACGGTGAAGCACCTCATCGGCACCCGCATCAATCCCGCAGCACCCGCAGGTGCTCCGCGGCCACGCCGAGGATGACTGCGGCGCCCGGCATAAACTCGGCTTCGCCGGCGAGATGGGGACGGTCCACGGTGAACGGGCCGGCCGCGGTCTGCACCGAGTAACGCACCGATTCGCCGAGAAACTCGCGCGTGGCCACGGTGCCGGGTAGGGACAGGCCACTGCCCTGCATCGCCTGTTCTGGGCTGGCTGTGGTGAACAGACGCGCGGCATGCGGCCGGAAGGCCAGTTCCACCGCGCCCTGTTGCGGCATGCCGGCGCTGCGTGGCAGCGTCTGTCGTGATACCTGTGGGGCAGTGAAGGCCACCTGCGCATCGCCTTGCGGTTCTATCGTGCCCGGTAGCAGGTTGATGGTGCCGACAAACTCGGCGACGAAGCGGTTGGCCGGCTGGTCGAACAGTTCGGTGGGCGTGCCCACCTGCTGGATCACGCCCTGGTCCATCACGGCGATGCGGTCGGAGGTGGTGAGCGCCTCCTCCTGGTCATGCGTGACGAAGATGGTGGTGATGCCGAGCTTTCTTTGCAGCGAGGTCAGTTCGCGGCGCATGTGCACGCGCAGCCGGGCATCCAGATTCGACAGCGGCTCATCGAGCAACAGCACCTTGGGCTCGATGGCGATGGTGCGTGCCAGTGCCACGCGCTGCTGCTGTCCGCCGGAGAGCTGGTTGGGCCGGCGCGCGGCGAATTCGCCCAGGCCGACCAGATCGAGTGCGGCCTGGGTGCGCCGGCGCACCTCATCGCGCGACAGGCGCCGTTCCTCCAGCCCGAAGGCGACGTTCTGCGCCACCGTCATGTGCGGCCACAGCGCATAGCTCTGGAACACCATGCCGACATCGCGCTTCCACGGCGGCACGTGGGTGATGTCGCGGCCATCGACGAAGATGGCGCCGGCCTGCGCGCGGTTGAAGCCGGCGATCAGCCGCAGCAGCGTGGATTTCCCCGAGCCTGAGGGCCCGAGCAGGGCGAAGAATTCGCCTGGCTCGATGGCCAGGTTGATGTCGCGTAGCACCTGGGTCTTGCCGTAGGCGAGGGCGACGCCGCGCGCCTCGACACGCACCTTGTTGAGGATGGGCAGGATCGGGGCGGCTGCGGGGGCGGACATTGGGGTCGACATGGCGGTCAGGCTTTCATCTCGATCTGCGCAGAGCGGGAGGCGAGGAACCGGTGCGAGCAATAGGTGCCCAGGGCGACGATCACCACGGCGATCACGCCCAGCGCGGCGCCCGGCCCGCGCCCGGCAATGGACTGCATGTACAGGTAGATGCCATAGGACATGGGCGCCAGGCTTTCCGCATTCACCAGCAGGATGGTGGCCGACAGTTCCACGGTGGCGGTGATGAAACTGGTGACGAAGCCGGCCAGGATGCCGCCCATCATCAGCGGCAGCACGATGCGGCGGATGGTGCGCGGCTTGCCGGCGCCGAGGTTCTCGGCCGCCTCTTCCAGCGACACGTGCATCTGCTGCAGCGCCGCCATGCAGGAGCGCAGCGCGTAGGGCAGGCGGCGCACCGCGTAGGCGATCATGATCAGCACCCAGCTCGAGGTGAGCAGCACGCCGTTCAGCTCCATGCCCTTGAAGAAGCGCAGGTAGCCGATCCCGAGCACCACGCCAGGAATGGTGAGCGCGGCGGTGGCCATGAAGTCGAGCGCCTGGCGCCCGGCCAGCGTGGTGCGCAGGATCAGGTAGGCGATGGCGGCGCCGAGGATGACGTCGATGAGGGCGGCCAGCCCGCAATAGAGCAGGGTGTTGCCCATCATGCGCGTGGAGGTCTCGAAGACATTGGCGTAATGCTCCAGCGTCCAGGCATCGGGCAGCACCGAGTAGCTCCAAACCTTGGACAGCGACAAGAGCAGGATGCCCAGGTGCGGCGAGAGCACCAGCACCAGCACCAGCGCGATCCAGCCATAGGCCAGCACCGACTGCCAGGGCGTCAGCCGGCGTTTCGACAGCGAGGTGCCGCCGCGCTGCAGGGTGGCGTAGTCTTTGTTCCGCATCACCTGCACCGACAGCCACATCGCCAGGAGCGAGAAGGCCACCATGATGAAACAGATGACGTAACCGATCGGGTCTTCCAGGCCGATGGAGGTGATGCGCAGGTAGGCCTGCGGCGCCAGCATATTGGTGACATTGAGCACCAGCGGCGTGCCCAGGTCGTCATAGACCTTGAGGAATACGAGCGACGCCCCGGCCACGTAGCCCGGCATGGCCAGCGGAAACACCACGCGGCGGAACAGGCGCAGGCCGGAGGCGCCCAGGTTCTGCGCGGATTCTTCCATGGCCCCGTCGATGTTGTTCAGCGCCATGGTGAGGTTGAGCAGGATGAAGGGGAAGTAGTGCAGCGACTCGACGAAGATGACGCCGTTGAGGCCATCCATGAAGGGAATGGTGAAACCGAGCCACTCCCCCAGCAGCAGGTTCACCGAGCCTGAGCGCCCGAACAGCAGTTGCATGGCCGCCGCGCCGACG
>CANJJT010000046.1:0-31810 GCA_947474715.1 Betaproteobacteria bacterium | reverse complement strand
CGCTCACGAGTCGGCCCCCTTTGACAAGGGGGTGAACCGCGCCGCAGCCACGCCCCCCGGAATTTGACGAAGAGCCTTTGACAAGGGGGTAAACCTCGTCGTCCCCGGAAATCGGCGAAGAACCTTTGACAAGGGGGTAAACCGCCTCCCGACCATCCGGCCTCGCAAGCGATATCCTCTCGGTATGCGACACAGCCTGCGTCGCCAAACCACCAACGGGACTCAGCACCAAGGCACCGGGAACACCTCAAATGACCCAAGCACCATCCGACCGCGGCTTCATGCTGCACCTCAAGCGCAGCCACCAGAGCTTCTACGTCCCGCCCGGCGAGTCGGCGCTGTCGGTGCTGCTGCGCAATGGCATCGACGTGCCCTGGCACTGCCGCTTCGGCACATGCGGCAGCTGCGTCACGCGCGTGCTGGAAGGCACGCCCGACCACCGGGATTCGGTGCTGTCACGCGGCATGCGTGAAGGCGGGCAGTTCATGGCCTTGTGTGTGTCGCGGGCGGTGACGGGGGCGGTGACGCTGGATCTGTAGGGCAGGTCGGCGAGCCTGGATGGCAGGGGCAAGCCTTCAGCGGGTTCAAGGTTGTTGCTGGACGAAATCTGACACTGACCCTATTGATCTCGTCATCTACTTCCGCCTGAACACGGATTTCACTTTCTCCCAGGCTTCCTTGCCCAACAACGCAACTCCAACGAAGAACGAAACCTCGCCAGCAATCAGTAAGGCCGTAGTGATTGCTGCCGCCTTACCAATGGAGATATCAAGGAAAGGCAGTAAAGCAATAGCCCCCCACGCGAGGACCGACAGAGCCAACAGGGCGTAAGCGAATGTCTTCTTCATTGGAGCTTGCCGACCGAGGTCCTCAATGCCGCTTCTGCTTGCGCCAACGTCGCCGTTCAACGGCGCGCAGGTTTTGGCGCGTCCGTTGCAACGGTTTGTTGGGCCACATTCGACGACCAGGGCCGGATCTTTACCAGCTTGGGTCCGATCGCACGCTCAGCGACTTCAGTGTCATGAGCGGCTTGAGCACGAAGCCAATAGCCATTGGACAAACCGAAGAACCGGCAGAGCCGCAAGTCAGTATCAGCAGTGACGCCACGTTTCCCCGCGACAATGTCTCCAATGCGTTGGGCAGGAACATTGATTTCCTTTGCCAGACGATACTGGCTAATACCCATGGGTTTGAGAAACTCCTCCAGGAGGAGGTCACCGGGGGTGACAGGATTGAGCTTTCGCATATGAGCCTCCTTTCAGTGGTAATCCACAATTTCTACGTCTTCAACGCCTGCATCGGTCCAGCGAAAACAGATACGCCACTGATCATTAACACGAATGCTGTGTTGACCTTTTCGGTCGCCGACCAGCGATTCAAGGCGATTGCCCGGGGGTATCCGCAAATCGTTCAATCGGCCCGCGATCTGAAGCTGCCGAAGTTTTCGCTGTGCCACTGCGGCAATGCTTAGAAATCGCCGGACACGCTCGCCCTTAGACAGCGCCTCCGTATCGGCGCATGCAAACGATTTGATCATGCACTATAGTAACGCGATGCGTGATTACCGTAAAGCGTGATTATGTGGCCCAACGTGAAAAAGGTGCCCGAAAAGGCGATTGCAAAGTTGCCTCGTTTTTCTTCTGGACTGCAATCCCCCCGCGCATTCCAATGCTTATCCATCCCGTCGCCTTCCACCTGACTTTGCTCACAGCCTGTCGGACCGGCAAGTGCCTGAATACTCGAAACTTCAGGCCAACAAGTGTCCACTATACGACGTTCATGCTGGGTGCGGTATCACTTTGAGAGTGAGGGGTGAAGGGGGATTGGCCAGAAGGGTGAAGTAATGTCAATGATTACAATACGCATGCAAGACTATTGATGAAGCCATATGTCATCAATAGTTGATCATAATGTCCTGGCTACACGCCTCGGCCCGCTGCATCCGCCAGACCGGCTTGGTCTGTCCCTGCGGTTCTGAGGTCGCCGTGCTCGAAATCGAAGTGCTGGGGTGTGCTCACACAATTTCTCTAAGGTGGTCTTGACGTTTGATCTCAGCCTCCGCAGGTGGCTGGTGCGAAAGGTCAGGCCTGGGCATGAAACTGCGACATAAACGGGATGTCGGTAGCACCAACGTCCAGGCCCATTTGGGAAAGGAGTGTGGTGATCTGTCCCCGGTGGTGGGTTTGGTGGTTGAACATGTGCGTAACAAGCACCCACTTTGGAGCCGTTCGGGTCTTGTCATCAATCTTGCTCGTGTAGGTCAATGACTCGGCGAGCCAGGCTGGGGAAAGCGACTCTGACCAAGTCAGGATACGTTGGTCAAGCGCGTGCATACAGAAACACCAGAGTACAGGTAAGCATGCAGCGGGTTGTTATGCGCGCGATTGCCAGATCGATGGGTTTCGTCGGGCATGAAAGACTGCCAACACCACGATACGAAGCGCTCATGAAGGTAGAAAACCGAGTATGGAAAACGACGAACCTGAACGCACCGAATTGCTCCATATGTGACTGGAAACTTTTCAGGATCTGTTGACGCCAGTTCGACCGCGCTCTTGACCTCTGACGTAAATTGACCACCTAGACCGGATTGCCGTTCTTCGTACCAAATTGCTGCATTGTCGAATTCATCTTTCGCAGCGCGGCGAAAGACAACCGGTAGGGTCATTTAGTAAGTCGGGCCGAGATCGAGGAATGAACCTCTTCCCAAGAAACGACATCGTCGGGGTTCGCTTCGTGGTCTGCAAGACGACGATCAAGTTCGGCTCGCTGCGCGTCTGTAATAGGGGTAGACGCGGCAATGCTGTCCCAGAGTTCCTCGACGAGGATCAATCGTTCCGCAACACTTAGCCCTTCGATTCCAAGTGACTTAATAGAAACGCTCATGGACGCCTCCTACCGATTGGGGAATGTTACCAAAGTCACCATGCGAGAAACAAATAAGCGCATAACGTTCACGTTAACCGGCGCGCGCCGGTTTCGCGCGCGTCCGAGTTGAACGTGTGGTTAGACCTTTCGTCACTATTTTGCGCAACTCATCGTTAATTCGAGTCTGATAGCCGCTTCCCTGGGCCTTGAAAAATGCGAGCACGTCGGGATCGAGGCGAACAGTAGTCAGCACTTTCGTCGGGGCTTTCTGTGGGCCACGACCACGCTTTAGGATCGGTGGTCCAAGCATTTCTTCAGACCAAGGGGGGTTATCCGGATCAACCCGCTTATTTGAAGTAGTTCTTGGCATTTTCAAAGTAGTAGCGTGTTTCATATTTTTCCGCCTTGAGCAAAGAAATAATGTGGGGACCAGTACCTCGATCGGTGTACACCATCACAACCACGACGCCGTCCAACAACCCGAAAGCAACCAGCCGCTTCTCACCGTAAGCCTGACGAACATCCTCACGTGTGATGGTGAGGTGATCCCATATGGCGTCGCAACCGACGAAATCGAGTCCATGCTCCTTGATGTTCTTGCGGCGCTTTGGCTCGCCCCAGGTGATCACGAGTAAATTGTATTTACAATATACTGGTTACGCAAGGGCAATTAGTGAAAGGTCTAACGTGAAATAGGTGCCCGAAAAGGCGATTGCAAAGTTGCCTCGTTTTTCTTCTGGACTGCAATCCCCGGCGCATTCAAATGCTTATCCATGCCGTCTTCTCCCAACTGACTTTGCTCACAGCCTGCCGGACCGGCAAGTGCCTGAATACTCGAAACTTCAGACCAACAAGTGTCCACTATACGACGTTCATGCTGGGTGCGGTATGACTTGGAGAGTGAGGTGGGAAGGGGGATTGACCAGAAGGGTGAAGTAATGTCAATGATTACAATACGCATGCCAGACTATTGATGAAGTCATATGTCATCAATAGTTGATCATAATGTAATTGCTGCACGCCTCGGCCCGCTGCATCCGCCAGACTGGCGTGGTCTGTCCCTGTGGTTCTGAGGTCGCCGTGCTCGAAATCGAAGTTCCGGGGTGCGTTCACAAGAATTCTCGAAGGTGGTCTTGACGTTTTCTGAAGGGCGCGCGGATCTATGCGCGCCCCTTCGAGCGCGCGGTTAGCCCTCGCTCCTTGACGAGCTTGACCTCGACTCGATAGCCCATTGCGCGAGCGTACCGCTGCAGGGTCACGATCGAGGGAGAGTGCTTCGGGGTGCCAGATTCCAGCCGTGCGATGGCAGACTGAGTCGTACCCACTCGAGCGGCCAATTCCGCTTGCGTAAGTCCGGAGGCAGTTCGTGCCTTGAGCACCTCGTCGATAAACGAGAACTCTTCGGCAAGTTCGTCGTAAGCTTTCTTCACGTCCGTGCGCGCAAGCGCGCGTGCCTTAAACTGCTTGAGAGAACTATTCATTTCTGAGTTCCTTCATCCGATTTCGCGCAATCTTGAGCTCCCTGGTCGGGGTCTTTTCGCTTTTCTTTACGAACTGGTGAAGCACCACGATCTTCCTCGCGACCACTGTGCAAAAGAATACGCGCGCAATTCCTTCAGCCGCCTTGAGTCTCAATTCGAAAAGCCCATCGCCCATCGGGCGAGTGTGAGGCATTCCGAGGTCGGGGCCATAGACCTCCATGCGCTCGGCGTATCGTATAAACCGGGCGATAAAGCCAGCCGGCAGCGCGTGGAGCTCGGCCTCAACTCGACCGTTGTAAAAGGTGACTTTCCAGTTCACAGGCCGAGTATAGCGGATTCGCTATGCACGTTGTGACGTGAATTGCGAAGGCTAACGTTTGAGCTAACCGGCGCGCACCGGCAGGACGGCGCTGGGCCAGAATAAAATGAGGCCCAGCGGCGGCATGCCGGTGCGGGTCTGGTTGAGCGAAGGGTTAGGCATCACGGCGCGACAGTGCCAAGCGCATCGCCAGGCCGACCATAACCAGACCGCTGCAGCGATAGAGCCAAACCAAGGCTGCTGGCCGCGACCGGAACCAAGCCGATAGGCCGCCCGCGAAGACAGCAACGGGCCCTTTGATGAAGAAAGTCAGTACCGCGAAAACGATCCCTAGGACCATGATCGTCAACGCGGGTTGGCCTGCATCATGTGAGACGAACTGCGGCAGGAAGGCAAAGTAGAAGACAGCGATCTTCGGATTGGTGATGTTCGACGCCGCGCCACTCAAGAACTGTCGCCGGAGCGGTTGCGGAGCCGACGCACCTGCAGCGATAGCAGCGCTTTTGGTGAGAAGCAACTGTGCACCGAGATAGAGCAGATACGCTGCCCCGACCAGCTTGATTGCAGTGAACAGCCACTCGGACGTGCGCAAGAGGGCACCGAGCCCTGCAGTCGCTAGAAGTGTGTGGCCAAGCAACCCAACGCTGACTCCAGCCGCGGTGGCCAAACCGGCCCGCGTGCCATGAGTAATCGACCTGGACATAACGAGCAGCATGTCTTGGCCAGGCGTGGCAATAACCACGACTGATGCCAACAGGAACAGCAACCACTGAGCTTCGATCATGGGGGGCCTTCGTGATGCCTAACGTGAAATAGATGCCCGAAAAGGCGATTGCAAAGTTGCCTCGTTTTTCTTCTGGACGGCGATTCCCCGCCGTTTCAATTGCTTATCCATCCCGTCTCCTCCCACCTGACTTTGCTCACAGCCTTCTGACCCGGCAAGTGCCTGAATACTCGAAACTTCAGGCCAACGAGTGCCCACTATACGACGTTCATCCCGGGTGCGATATCACTGAAAGTGCGAGGGGCGCAGTCAACTTCCCCCACTTTACATTTCTTTACCTCCCCGCAAAGCCTGCGCAACCGCCGCTGCCTAACCTGCATTCCGTGGGCAGGCTGCAGGCGTGGCTTGCAGTCCCGGCCCCGTCAACCTGACATCAACTTACGGAGCCCGACATGAATACCCAGTCTGACAACAGCAAGACCGAATCTCCCTCGACCACTTCTGCCGCCGATGGCGGCGATGGCAAGCACAGCGGTTGCAGCCGCAACGGCGACGGCTGTGGCCGGGGCGGGCGACGTTGCGGGAGGAAGGTGCTGGCCGTGCTGGCCATCGTGCTGGTGGCGGGGCTGGCCGGCAGTTTCATCGGCAAGTCCTTCGCCCACGGCGGGCCGGCTTTCTTCGGGATGCATCGCGCCGGCTTGAGCGCTGATCCGGCCCGCATGGAGGAGGGGGTGGAGCGCATGGTGCGCCGCTTCGCGGAGCGCACCGAGGCCACGCCCGAGCAGCAGCAGAAGCTGTCGGTGATCGCCAAGGCGGCGGCCCGGGACATCGTGCCGGTGCGTGAGCAGTTGCAGAAGGCGCGCACCCAGGCGGTGGAACTGTTGAAGGCGCCGGCAGTGGACCGTGCCGCCATCGAGCGCCTGCGCAGTGAACAGCTGCAACTGGCCGATACCGTGAGCCAGCGCATCACGCGGGCCATGGGCGATGCGGCCGAGGTGCTCACCCCCGAGCAGCGCCAGAAGATCGCTGGCCGCATGACGGAGTGGATGGAGCGCTTCGGGCGTGGCGATCATCGCTGGTTCGGCAGTGGCAGCCAGAACCCGGCCACGCCGGTCGCGCCGCCCGCTGGTTCCAAGTCGGCCTGAGCGCGAGAGACCTGCCTGCATGGCGGCTTGAGTCAGGGGCGCCATGCGGGTATGGTCTGAAAGCGGTGAGGAGTGAGGGGTGAGGAGTGGGTATCGGCGTAAGGTTCTGGATTGATGATCATATTAATTTCATGAAGCTAATAGTGAAAAGCATTACCTCCTGGAATTGATCATAATAAATCTGGACCATCCATCGCGCCGTCGTTCACCCCCGGTGTCCCTCCTCACCCCCCACTCCTCACTCCTTACTCCTCAACGCCCATGTCCCAGCGCATCCTCATCATCGAAGACGACCCGCGGCTGGCGGCCATGGTGGCGGACTATCTCGGCCAGTCGGGCTTTCGGGCCACAGTGGCGCCCGATGGCGGCTCGGGTCTGGCTCGTCTGGGCAAGGAGCCATTCGATGCGCTCATCCTCGACCTGATGCTGCCCGACATGGATGGCCTGGAGGTGTGTCGCCGCGTGCGCGCTCAGGATGAACATGCAGCGCTGCCCATCCTGATGCTGACCGCGCGCGGTGATGCCACCGACCGGGTGGTGGGGCTGGAGCTGGGCGCGGACGACTACCTGCCCAAGCCCTTCGAGCCGCGCGAGCTGCTGGCGCGGCTGCGCGCAGTGCTGCGTCGCTCCGGCGCAGTGCGGGGCTCGACACGGGATGGCGAGGTGCTGGCTCTGGGCCGGCTGGAGATCGACCGCGGCGCGCGCGAGGTGCGCCTGGACGGCCGGCCATGCGCGCTTACCGCCTACCAGTTCGGACTGCTTTCGGCGCTGGCGGCCCATCCCGGGCGCGTGCTCTCGCGCGAGGCCATCATGGACCTGGTCAAGGGCGAATCGCTGGAGGCCTTCGACCGCTCCATCGACGTGCACATCTCGCGCATCCGCCAGATGATCGAGGATGATCCCAAGCATCCGCGCCGCATCATCACCGTGCGCGGGGCGGGCTACGTGTTCGCCAAGGCGCAGGCATGAAGCGCCTCTACCTGCAGGTCTATCTCACCGTGGTGGTGAGCCTGGTGCTGGTGGTGGTGATGGCCGGGGCGATGTGGCGGCTGGCCTTCGAGGCGAGTCCCGCGGGGCAGGCCATCGACATGGCCGGGGAGATCGTCTCGGCGCTGCTGCCGCCGCCGGATGCGCCGCCCGAGCAACTGCAGCAGGTGCTGACCCGGATCTCGAACCGCCTGGGCGCGGACCTGGCCGTGTTCGACGCGCAGCGCGCGCTGGTGGCATCGGCCTACGCCAGGCCCGGCGCGGCCGAACTGCAACTGCCGGAACCGGGCGGCCGCCGCCACAGCTGGCAGGGCTCGCGCGGGGGCGGCTGGAGCATGCATCTGCCCGATGATCGCTGGCTGGCGGCGCGCCTGGGGCGCATTCCCTCGCATCCGGGCTTTTCGTGGGTGGCCTTCCTGGTGCTGATCGCGCTGGCGGTGGCGCTGGTGGCGCATCCAGTGGTGCGGCGCCTGACGCGGCGGCTGGAACGCCTGGAGTCGAGCGTCAAGGCGCTGGGGGAGGGGGACTTGTCGGCGCGGGTGCAGGTGCACGGGCACGACGAGGTGGCGCGACTGGCGCACAGCTTCAACCGCGCGGCGGAGCGCATCGAGTCGCTGGTGCATTCGCACCGCATGCTGCTGGCCAATGCCTCGCACGAGCTGCGCACGCCGCTGGCGCGCATCCGCCTGGGGCTGGAACTGCAGAAGCAAACCCCCGACCCGAAGCGTGAAGCCGAGCTGGAAGCCGACATCGCCGAACTGGACCACCTGATCGATGAAATCCTGACTGCAAGCCGGCTGGATGCCACGGTCGGCCTGGCCGTCAGCGAGGAAGTGGATCTGCTGGCGCTGGCGGCCGAGGAATGCGCCCGTTACGAAGCCTGCACGCTGCAGGGCGAACCGGCCGTGCTGAAGGGCGATCCGCAGTTGCTGAGGCGCCTGGTGCGCAACCTGCTCGAAAACGCGCGCAAGCACGGCACCGCGCCTTACGAAGTCCACATCACCCAGGAAGGCCCCCGGCTGCGCCTGGCGGTGTGCGACCACGGACGCGGCATTCCGGCCGAAGAACGCGAACGCATCTTCGAGCCCTTCTACCGACTGCCGGGCAGTGCCGGCAACACCGGCACCGGCCTGGGCCTGTCGCTGGTGCGCCAGATCGCCCGGCGCCACGGCGGCGAGGCCATGGCTGGTGACAGGCCTGGTGGGGGGACTTGTATCAGTGTGACGTTGGGGCGGGGTTGAGGGCAGGACTGCTTGTGGTGTTAACCCCTTTTAACCAGGGGGTTAACATCGCGTTGGCTTTATTCCCGGAACTCGACCAGGCGTCGTCCCGGAGTGCCTGGATCAGCAATCAATCCAGGTTGAGCGCATCCCGCTCAATACACCGCATCATGGTCACCCACATTGATTGGCACGATCTCCGACTCCGTGATCAGCAATTCAAGCGTGATGCGGTAACTCAGGTTGATGGACACATTGTGCAGCCCCGCAAGCCGGCCTTTCAGGGGATGCAGCCGCAGTGACGGATGATGGGGATTGGCCTCCAGCAGCTTGAGTGTCTTGGCGTACAGGCCAGCCGCGTCCGGGTGGCGCCTGAGGAAGCGCGCCGCGCGTCGGTTGTACTGCTCGGTAAAGACGAGCTGCCAGGCCATTCAGTCCGCCAACTTGGCCAGGCGCTTGATGTGTGCTTCCACGGACTCCCGGACGAAGCGGCCGGCGTCCAGATCGGCTTTCGATTCGGCCAGTGCGGCTTCCAGTTCGCATTCGCGCAGATGCACATACTGCTCGTGGCTCATGACCACGTATTTCAATTGCCCGCGCACGGTGACAGAGGCTTCCTGCTGGTCCGAGAGGGCCTGCTCGATGGCGCCGACACCCTTGGTCTTGAGGTCATTGGCCGAGATGGAGTTCATGATGGGCGCACCATTGATCGTACGATGAAGCGTATTGTAGGGCGTATGGTCAACCCTGCGCAGGGCAGGCAGATCCACACACCCCACATCCCACTCGATCAAATTCGCCATCCATGACGAGTAAATGCACAAAACTATCATTTATCGCCATATAAGACGAATAATACTATTGCCAATATTCGCCATATAGATAGAATAAAAGCCGTCAACCTGCCATGAATCGTCAAAGGTGGCGACTTATGAAAATCACCAACCCCATGGTGGATGCCCTCATCCTGCAGGAGCTGGGCGGGCGCATCGCGCGCCTGCGGCTGGAGCGCAACCTGAAGCAGGCCGAGCTGGCCGCGCAGGCGGGCATCTCCAAGCGCACGCTGGAGCGCATGGAGGCGGGCGGCCCGACCGAGCTGGTGAACCTGGTGCGCGTGTGCCGGGCGCTGGGCCTGGCGGACCGCTTCGACCTGCTGCTGCCCGAGCCCGTACCCAGCCCCGTGGAGCAACTGCGCCTGCGCGGGCGCCAGCGCCAGCGTGCCGGCACGCCCCGGCTCACCGCGCGCCAGCCGGCGGCGAAATGGACCTGGGGTGATGAAGACGGGCTAGGCCAGGATGGGCAGGGCAGCCAGCCGGTCAAGCCAGGCGACCCAGGCCAGCAGCCATGAGCACCCTGGCTGAAGTCCGGCTGTGGGGCCGCAGCATCGGTGCGGTGTCGCTGGAGGACGGTGAATCCATCGCCGCCTTCCAGTACACGCCCGAGTTCGCCGCCAGCGGCATCGAGGTCTCGCCCGTGGTCATGCCGCTCTCCACGCAGGTGTACCGCTTCTCCGCGCTGGCCAAGGACACCTTCCACGGCCTGCCCGGGCTGCTGGCCGATTCGCTGCCGGATCGCTTCGGCAATGCCCTGATCGACGCCTGGCTTGCCACGCAGGGCCGCACCCCGGCCAGCTTCAATGCCGTGGAGCGCCTGTGCTACACCGGCGCGCGCGGCATGGGGGCGCTGGAGTTCGCGCCCGTCAACGGGCCGGCCACGCGCGTGGCGGAGCAGATCCACATCGATGCCCTGGTGGACCTGGCCTCCGAAGTGCTCACCCATCGCAACGACATGGCCACCTCCTTCGCCGGCACCGAACGCACCCAGGCCCTGCAGCAGATCCTGCGCGTGGGCACCTCCGCCGGCGGCGCGCGTGCCAAGGCGGTGATCGCCTGGAACCGTACCACCCACGAAGTGCGCTCAGGCCAGGTGAATGCCGGTGACGGCTTCGAATACTGGCTGCTCAAATTCGACGGCGTCTCCGGCAACAAGGACAAGGAACTGGAAGACCCCAAAGGCTATGGCGCCATCGAATACGCCTACGCGCTGATGGCCCAGGCCGCGGGCATCAGCATGAGCGAATGCCGGTTGCTGGAAGAGAACAAGCGCCGCCACTTCATGACACGGCGCTTTGACCGCCTGCCCGGCGGCGGCAAGCTGCACGCGCAGTCCCTTTGCGCACTGGCGCACTACGACTACAACAACCCCGGTGCTTATGCCTATGAGCAGGCCTTCCTCGTCATGCGCCAGTTGAACCTGGGCATGGAGACCATCGAGCAGCAGTTTCGCCGCATGGCCTTCAACGTCATCGCGCGCAACCAGGACGACCACGTCAAGAACATCGCCTTCCTCATGGACCGCCAGGGCCGCTGGTCAATCGCCCCCGCGTTCGACGTCACCTACAGCTACAACCCCGAGGGCGCCTGGACCGCGCAGCACCAGATGAGCATCAACGGCAAGCGCGATGGCTTCAAACTGGAAGACTTCCGTGCCTGCGCCAGGGTGGCCATGATGAAACGTGGCCGCGCGGAGAAGATCATCGAAGAGGTGCGCGCAGCGGTGGCGCAGTGGATGGACTTTGCGGAGCGGGCCGATGTGGCGGCGGAGTGGCGGGAGGTGGTGAGAGGGAATTTGAGGGTGGGGCGGTTGGGGTGAGCGGGTTGGTGGTGGGGGCACGGTCAGGCAAATCAGGGGCTTGAGGTTTTTCAAACCATCTATCGCTGGATGGCGACGATGGGAAGATCAATACAAGTTTTTGATTTGAGGGGAATTACGGCGCCATCAGGAAAGTGCGGCGTCGTAATCGATGGTTTTTCGGCAAATGATTGAACCTTATCCCTCACCAGTCGCACCATGGAGTCGCTGGACTTAAATACGGCATTGCCGTAGCATTTGGTCATGGTTGAGTTCATCGAGGCACCATTTTTCACCAAGGCACTTGATCGTTACCTCGATGACAACGAGTATCGCGAATTACAGAATCATTTGATCAAACATCCCGAGTCTGGAAAGGTAGTTCCAGGATCCGGGGGCGTACGAAAAATTCGTTGGGCCGCTGAAGGGCGTGGAAAGCGCGGCGGCTTGCGGGTCATCTATTACCTACGGTTGGCCCGCGGGCACATATGGATGCTTACGATTTACGGAAAGAACGTAAGCGAAAACATTCCGGCACACGTCTTGAAATCAATGAAAGAGGCAATTGACGATGAGAAAAATGTCTGAAAAGCAATTGAAGAAATGGGAGCAATCCCGCGATATTGGCCAGGAAATTCTTCAAGGAATGCGTGAGATCAAAGCTGGTCGCATTGGTCGCCGTTACACGACCGAGTCCTTTCCCATAGTCCGAGCCAGAGAAAAGTCTGGACTGTCGCAGGCGAAGTTTGCCGAGCTTCTGGGAGTGTCGATTCGGACAATTCAAGACTGGGAGCAAGGGCGGCGAGAGCCCAATGCCGCGGCCAAGACATTGATCAAAGTGGCAGAACTTCACCCTTCGGTGCTGCGGAAGATTGCCGCGTGAAAAGGTGAATCAAAGGGGCCAGGCTCATTTAATCCCACCCCAGCGCCTCTGTCAGTCGCCCAACATGTCAGTGGTGCGAACGGGTGGAAGTGTCGTGGCCTGTTTATGCTGCGTACCAGCCAGCCGAACGCTTCCACGTAGGCCTTCCCGCATCAATTGACCGATGTTCTCAAATAGGGGAACATAAATTCATGCCCTATTCGATCGAATACTTTCATCCGAAAGTGCTCGCGGAAATCGAGTTCTGGCCGGTCGATGTCCTGGCTGACTATGCGCGCATTGCTGAACTTCTCATGGAGCACGGCCCGAATCTGAGGCTTCCGCATTCGCGGGCATTTGGCGAGGGCTTGTTCGAACTCAGGCCCAGAGGCAGATCGGGCATCGGGCGGGCGTTTTACTGTTTTCTCATCGACTAGCGTGCAGTGTTTTTGCATGCGTTCATCAAGAAATCACAACAGACGCCGGACCGAGAGTTGAAACTGGCCCGGAAGCGCGTGAAGGAGATATCTGATGGCTGAAATCAAGTACCAACCCGTATCCCATGACCACAAGGCTTTTCTCGAGAAAGCCAAGAAGCGCCGTGGTTTTCAGGCGGCCTACCAGGCGCTTTCTGTCGAGTATGCAGTGGCGAACGAAATGCTGGCCGCTCGTTCTCGGGCAGGCCTTACGCAGGAGGTAGTGGCCTCACGAATGGGCACGACAAAGAGCACTGTTTCACGTCTTGAATCGGCGGGAAAGCATGCCCCGTCTTTGACGTCGCTCAAGAAGTACGCCGAGGCTGTGGGCTGCACAATCGAAATCAAGCTGGTTCCCCAGCGATGAAGCCCAATCATCGCGTGCAATCGATGCCCGCAAGCAGGCGCGGGTGACAGCCACGTCTGGCGACATGGTTCCCGGTAGCCGCACCGCCTCGGACCTGTGCTGGTCCGACGCATGACGGCTCGTTTGCATCGGGTGAAGCTTCTTGGCGAAGGCGGGGCTGCCGCCACGCTACCGCAGTCGGCTGTGCTCCATGTCTGCGCAACTACGATGCCCAGATCAGGGAAGCAAGTAATGCCACCCCACACCAGCAGGGCCTTCACCCTGATCGAAGTGATGGTGGTCCTCGGCATCGTGGCCATCCTTGCCCTGATCGCCGCGCCCAGCTACATGGATCACTACATCCGCAACCAGATCGTCGAGTCGGTGCCGCTGGCCGATATCGCCAAAGCGCCGGTGGCCGCGTCGTGGCTTTTGTTACAGGGCTTCCCCCGGGACAATGCCGCAGCCGGCTTGCCCGTGCCTGGCAAGATCGTGAACAACCACATCCGTTCGGTCACCGTCGAGGATGGCGTCATCCAGATCGAATTCGGCCACAGCGTCAACAGCACGGTGCGCGGCAATATCCTCAGCCTGCGTCCGGCCGTGGTGGAGGATGCCCCCTTGGTGCCGGTGACCTGGGTCTGCGGCTATGCCGCCGGGCCGCCGCCCATGACCATTCTTGGCGTGAACAGGACCAATGTCCCGGAGCGCTTCCTGCCGCTTTATTGCCGCAAGCGTTAGGGATGGCATGAGCATCCGGAGCTACGTCCGCTCGTCTCCCTTGTAAGATTGGGCATGGTGAATTTGCCCAGACAACCGCCGGAAAACGACGCCTCGCTGCGCGCCTTCCTGCTCGCCGAAGTCTTGCGCTTTGTCCGGCGCGCCAGCCAATGTCCAGGCGTTCGCCGGATTGCGCTGGTCGGCTCCCTGACCAGGAACAAAGCGAATCCCAAGGACGCTGATGTGCTGGTGACGGTGGATGACGATGCCGACCTGGCAGCGCTTGCCAGCGCGGGAAGGGCGCTCAAAGGCCGCGCGCAGAGCCGCAACAAGGGCGCCGACATTTTCCTGGCGGATCCGTCCGGCCACTACATCGGCCGTACCTGCCAATGGAAGAAATGTCGCCCGGGGATACGTGCTGCGTGTGATGCACAGCACTGCGGTCGTCGTGCCTTTTTGCATGATGACCTTGGCGCCATTGCGCTAGACGACGCGCTGATCGAGGCCCCGCCCATCGAACTCTGGCCCAAGCTTGTATTACGTGTCGAAGTGCCGGGTGACGTCGAGAGCGAGCTGATCAGGCCGCTGGCGGGTGGCACTACCGGGCGTTGAGGCGCATGGGTAGTGGGCAGGACCCGACATGCCAGGGCGATAGTCCAGACAGGGGAAAGTCAGCGCGACTTCGGCCCGAAAGGATTGAACAGTGGGACCCCGAGGGTTTTGAAGTCTGCGACGTTCCGGGTGACCACCGTTAGCCCGTGAACACCCGCCGTGGCGGCAATCATTGCATCCTCGTACAAGGTGTCAGACTTTCCGTGCATCAGTTTCGCCCATGCGCGAAACGTGGCCGCATCCATGGGAAGGACGTTGTACGAAGAGGCCACCAGATCAAGCCATGTCTCAAGCTCCCTGGCCTTGTCCTCATCCTGGCTGCGCGTGAGCTCGATGCCAGCCTGAATCTCCCCGAGTGTTACCGCAGAGATGTGGATATGGGCATCCTCAATGGTGTGAAACCATGCGAGCACTCCGCCGTGCGGTTTCGGTTTTCGCAACTCCGAGACGATGTTTGTATCGAGCAAGTACATGCGAATCACCGCACCACGGATACTGCCCTGCGACGAGCGCGCCCGCGTGGCGGGACGGGAAGACCCGACCGCGCGATGTCTGTGAGCAGCAATTCCTTGAGTGAGGGGCGGGCCGCAGCCTGCAGTCGGCGCCATTCGCCGACAGGCACGAGTACAGCAGCTTCGGTACCGCGCTTGGTCACCATCTGCGGTCCCTCGGCAAGGCACGCATCCAGGAACTCACTGAATCGCGCTTTCGCGTCTTGTACTGGCCAAGTTTGCATTGCGACCTCCATAATTGACTAGTTACCTGACTAGTTTAAGGGAAGGTCCACTACCAGTCAAAGGGCTATCGTTCGTCTGAGGGCAGATCGTGTTGGGCGACCTGTAAAGAAAAGTACCGAATCCTTTACACGTTCCCTCGGCCTGTAATGAATTCCCGGAAATCTTTACTGAAGAGTCGGCAGCACGGGGTGCAAGGTGTGCGGATTTCGAGGCCTCTGCAACTGACCCGCATCGCGTTTGTCACCCCCACCCATCCGGGATACATTACCCCGCACAATCCCGCAGCCGGCTTCTACCCATGACCCGCGCGTCCATCCATGGACAACCGCGGCCCGGCGGGCGGTACAAGGAGGTGACATGGCAGGCACGATTTTTCTTTACGACCCGCGTCCCGCGGCATCGGAATCCGCCGCGCAAGTGGTGCAGATGCTGGACGGCCTGGCGGGCAAGGTGGTGGGCTTCATCGACAACGCGAAGCCCAACTTCAATCATCTGGTGGATGACCTCGCGGCGCTGCTCGCCTCGAAGTACGGCGTGAAGTCGGTGATCAAGCGCCAGAAGCCTGCGGCCACGGAGCCGGCTTCGGCTGCGGTGCTGGCCGAGCTGCTCGGGCAGTGTGATCTCGTCATCACCGGGTCGGGCGACTGAGGGTCGTGCACGTCGTGGAGTGTCCACGACAGTGTCCAGATCGCCAAGGGTGGTCGTGCTGCGCTGACCATCTGTTCGAAAGTATTCGTGCCGATGGGGCACGCGCAGGCCAAGGCGCTGGGCGTGCCCGCGCTGCCCATCGTCGCCATCGATCACCCCTTCGGCGTGCGTTCGCGTGACGAAGTGCGGGCCATGGCGGAGAAAGCCGTGGATGACGTGGCCAGAGTGATGAGCGGCGGAGGGGCACCATGAGCGGCACTGAAAATCAGGCCGTGCGTCCGGCCGTGCTGTTCGAGACGGCCGATGATCTGGATGCCATCAACCGCCTGTACCGCAAGAACCGCTGGAGCGATGGCCTGCCCATCGTCCCGCCAACCAAAGCGCGCGTCGAGGCCATGCTGAAGTGTGCCGGCCGGCCGCGCGATGCGCTGGTAGCGCGCGTGGCGCCGGCCTTCGGGGCGGCCACGGTGGAGGGCATCGCCATCAATGCGGTGATGGCGGGCTGCGATCCGGAGTACCTGCCGGTGCTGATCGCGGCGGTGGAGGCGGCCACGGCGCCCGAATTCAACCTGCAGGCGGTGCAGGCCACCACCAACCCGGTGGCGGTGATGATCATCCTCAACGGGCCGCTGGCGCGCACGCTGGAGGTGAACAGCACCTTCAACTGTCTGGGCGAAGGTGCCTGGGCCAATGCCACGCTGGGGCGCGCGCTGCGGCTGGTGTTGCGCAACATCGGTGGCGCGCTGCCCGGTGACATGGACCGTGCCACGCAGGGGCAGCCGGGCAAGTACAGCTTCTGCTGCGCCGAGAACGAGGCGGAGACCCCCTGGGAGCCGCTGCATGTGGAGCGCGGCTTCCGCGCCGACCAGAGCACGGTCACCGTGGTGGGGGTGGAGGGCACCATCAACATGAACACCCACACCGACAAGGGCGCCGAGGTGCTGGACATGTTCGCCCAGACCATGATCCATCCGCCCAGCAACGAATACATTTTCGGTGGCGAGCCCTGGCTGATCCTCGGTCCCGAGCATGCGGCCACGCTGGCGCGCGCGGGCTACAGCAAGGCTGACGTCAAGGCCAGGCTGTGGCAACTGAGCCGCATGCCCGCCAGCCTCCTGCCGCCCAAGGACTTGGAGCGCGTGCAGAACGCCCGCCGTCCCGAGCTGGGCGAGTTTGGCGCTGAAGCCATGCTGACCATCTCGCCACGGCCCGAGGACATCTGCATCATCGTCGCCGGCGGGCCGGGGACGCATTCCACCTACGCCCCCAGCTTCGGGATGATCCGGGCGGTGACGCGGGTGGTGGGGTGAGGTCTGGCCGATCTTTTGATATCGGGGTGTCTTGCGGTGAAGTGATTCAGGGGAAGCGAAAATGGATTCCCGCCTGCGCGGGAATGACGAATTGAAGGCCGACGACAATTGAAGGCCGAAGACAATTGAAGGCCGGCAAGAATTGGAGTCCGACGAGATCCAGGTTCTGCGCGCGCGCATGCGGCAGAAGACCGTCATCCCCGCGAAGGCGGGGATCCATTTTTTCGAAGATGATAAGGAGGGATTCTTGTTCACTGGCATCAAATGAACGGGAATCACGAAGTGGTATTCAACGTTGTCATGCAATGAAAATGGAGGGGAACATGAAAAAAACTTTGCACACGATGCACGTACTGCTGTCGGCCCTGTTGCTGGCGGCGCCGCTCACCGGGGCGCAGGCCCAAGTCCGCGAGCTGCCCAACACCATCCGGCTGGTGCTGCCGTTTCCGCCTGGCAGCGGCGCCGACAGCTCCGGGCGCTTCTATGGCGCGCAGTTGTCGGCGGTGCTGGGCACGCCCATCGTGTTCGACAACCGCGTCGGGGCCAATGCGCTGATCGCCGTGGCCGCGGTGCGCACCGCGCCCGCCAATGGCGCCACGCTGTTCCTGGGCAGCAGCGCCTCCATGGTGATGAACCCCATCCTGGTGAAGGACCTGCCCTATGACCCGGTGAAGGACTTCAAGCCCGTGTCGGGACTGACGCGCCTGGTGACGGTGTTTGCCGTGTCGCCCAGCTCACCGTTCAACAACGTGGCGGACCTGGTGAAGGCGGCCAAGGCCAAGAAGGACAAGCTCACCGTGGGTACCTTCACCGCCAGCTACGAGCTGGGCCAGAAGTGGCTGGGCAATGTGGCCGGCGTCGAGTTCCTCAACGTGCCCTTCAAGGGCGCGGGCGAGGTGATCGCCAACCTGATGGGCGAGCGCCTGGACTTCACCATCCTCGACATCGCCAGCGCGGCGCCGCTGTTCCCCTCGGGCAAGCTGCGCGGCATCGCCGTGTCGAGCGACAAGCGCCACCCGGACTTTCCGAACATCCCGACGGTGGTGGAAAGCGGCTATCCGCAGTACGTGAACTTCCTGTGGAACGGCTTCTTCGTGCGCTCGGAAACGCCGGATGACGTCACCAACCGCCTGGCCGATGCCATGCAGAAGGTGTTGCTCACCGCCGAGAGCAAGTCCTACGCGTCCAAGGTGTGGGCCGAAGTGCTGCCCCTGGGGCCGGCCGCGATGCGCAAGTACCACATCGACGATCTGGAAAACTTGAAGCGCGTGGCCAATGCGGTGGGCATAAAGCCGGAGTAAGGATGATTACAATGCCTGCTTTAGTCTAATGATGAAGACGGGTAGGTCCTGAAAATGATCATATATCGATGCGGCAGCATGGCCTGACGGGCAGCGGGTGTTAACCCCCTTGTCAAAGGGGGCCGACGCGACGCAGTCGCGCGGGGGGATTTTCTCCCGCTGCCTTTCATCGTTCGCCAGTCATCACCGGATGCAGACCCTGAGTGTCCTCCGGTGCTTCCCCTCTGCAAGGCAACAGCCGTGCGCTGGGTTCATGCAATGTCGGCAAAAGGCCATGACAATGAAACCAGCTTGGTTGGCCAAAATCCCCCCGCTGGCCTGCGGCCAGTCGGCCCCCTTTGACAAGGGGGTTTACACCACTGGACCTGCCAAGCTTGCTGCCAATGCATCCCCGGAAATTGACGAAGAACCTTTGACAAGGGGGTAAACCCCGCCGGGCCTGCCACGCTTGCTGTTCCCTGCAGCGACCACCCGACTGCAACGCGCCGGCCCTCCGACTCAATCCGCCTTGATGTTGTTCTCGCGGATGATCCTGCCCCACTTGGCCACTTCGATGCGCAGCATCTCGGCGAACTGCTCGGGGGTGTTGCCCACGGGCAGCGAGCCCTGGGTGAGCATGCGTGCGACGTTTTCGGGGGAGTGCACGATTTTCACCAGTTCGCTGTGGACCCGGTTGACGATGGGGCGTGGCGTGCCGGCGGGGGCCATCAGCCCCTTGAAGTTGCTTGAATCGAATCCGGGAAAACCCTGTTCGTCGATGGTGGGCACATCGGGCAGGCTGGGCAGGCGCCGCGAGCTGGCAAAGCCCAGGGCGCGCAGCTTGCCGGATTTGATGTGCGGCGTGACCACGCCGGGGTTGGTGAGCACGAGGTCGTTCTCGCCACCCAGGGTGCCGGCAATGGCCGGCCCTGCGCCCTTGTAGGCCACCGGCAGCACCTTGATCTTCGCCTCCTCCATGAGCTGGAAGATGGACAGGTGACTGCCCGCGCCGCTGCCGGAATGGGCCCAGTTGATCTTGCCGGGGTGGGCGCGGGCATAGGCAATGAGTTCCTGCATGGTTTTGGGCGGGAAGCCCGGATGGCTCACCAGGATGTTGGGCGTGGTGTCGAACTGGATGATGGGCTGGAAGTCCTTCACCGGGTCGTAGCTGATCTTGTCGTTGAGCAGCGTCGCAAACACATGCGTGTTGCCGGCGGCGACGAGGAAGGTGTAGCCGTCCGGTGCCGAGCGGGCGACAGACTCCGCGCCGATCAGACCGCCGCCACCACCGCGATTTTCATAGAGGATGGGCTGGCCCAGCACTTCGGCCAATTTGACCGAGATGGGGCGCACGATCAGGTCGGTGCCGCCGCCAGCGGCATAAGGAACGATCCAGCGCATCGGCTTGGCGGGGTAACTCCCCTGCGCCATCGCTGCGGTGGGCAAGGATGCTGCAAGCACTATGGCGGCGACTGACGCCGCTTGATGGATGCGATTCATGCGGGCTCCTCGGGTGGCCTGGGCAATGGTGTCGGTGCGGCTTCATGCCTTGCCGGCCGCGACTCGATGGCTGCGATGTTACGGGATTGACGCTGCGAAGGGATGGGCCACGACCGAAACGGTGGCCGGACAGTCCTTGTTCCCCGGGGGTATTGTGAAAGAGGCCGGAACTGCCTGCGCAGTTCCGGCCTCTTGCTGTCGGCCTTGATAGTGGCCAGGCCGCCCGGTGTCTTTCGCCGAAGCTCAGTTGCCCGGCTGGATGTTGGCCTCGCGCACCACCTTGCCCCACAGCACCTGCTCGTCGCGCAGGAATTTGGCGAACTCTTCGACGGTGGCGCCTTGTGCGATGGCGCCGGCCGCTGCGAACTTCTCCTTCACCGCGGACTGGCCCAGCGCCTTGTTCACTGCGCCATTCAGCTTGTTGACCACATCGGTTGGGGTGCCGCGCGGTGCGGCCATGCCGGTGTAGGTGACCGAACGCTGGCCGGGGAAACCGGCCTCTTCCAGTGTGGGGACATCGGCCAAGTCAGGCGCACGCCGCGGGCTGGTCACCGCCAGCGCGCGGAACTTGCCGCTCTTGATATGGGGCAGGGACGAGGTGAGCTGGTCGAAGGCGCCCTGGAACTGGCCACCGAGCAGGTCGGTGATCAGGGGCGCATTGCCCTTGTAGTGCACCAGGTTGAATTTGGTCCCGGTGGCGCTCATGAACAGTTCCACGGCCAGGTGGTTGATGGAGCCGCCGCTTGGCGTGGCCACCGTGACGACGCCGGGCTGCTTCTTCGCCATCGCGACGAGATCCTGCATGTTGCGCGCGGGCACGCTGGCATTGACCACGACCACCATGGGCGTGATGGCCAGGCTGCTGATGGCGGCGAGGTCCTTCACCGGGTCGTAGGGGGCATTGGGATAGACCAGCGGGCTCAGGGTCAGCACCGAATTGGAGCCCACCAGCAGCGTGTAGCCATCCGGCTTGGACTTGGCGGCAAACTCGCCACCGATCAGGCCGCTGGCGCCAGGCTTGTTGTCCACCAGGAAAGGCTGGTTCCATTCGGCCTGCAGCGCGCCACCGATGATGCGCGCGCCAATGTCCACATTGCCTCCGGGCGGGAAGGGCACGACGATGCGCACGGGCTTGTCAGGGTAGGACTGGGCCTGCACGGCGAAGGCGGCGGAGGCCAGGGCGGCGGCGATGCCGAACCGGGTGATGACGGGGATGGCTTTGTTCATGTGAGGCTCCTCGGATGGGGCTCCGCTTCATGGGTTCTTGTATAGGCGTGCGGGCTGGGCGGATGGTAAGGGCGGGAGGCGGGCAGGGTCAAACTACGACTACGGGTGTAGCTGCCTGCCATGCCCCGGCAGCAAACCGGGGGCGAGGTGGCCGTCGAAACAGCGCGTTAGCTTGGGCGTGATGATTCACCGTGAAACCTGGCGACCGGTTGCCACTGGGAATTGGACGACGTATGTCATTTGTACTAACATCTTGCGAGTCGATCTAAAAAGCCATAGGTGCCGTCATGACTGCCATCACATCCTTATCCGCCCGGTCTGCCCGTCTGGGGCTGCGCGCCACGCCGGAACAAGAAGCCGTGCTGCGTCGTGCCGCCGATGTGGCGCACAAGTCGCTGACCGATTTCATCCTCGACAGCGCCTGTCTGGCAGCCGAGCAAACCCTGCTGGACCAGCGTCTGTTCATGGCCTCGGGCAGCCAGTACCAGTCTCTGATGGATCTGCTGGATCGCCCGGAGCAGCCCAACACTGGTCTCACTGACCTGTTCTCACGAAAGGTTGCCTGGGATACCAAGTGAGCTTGCGCAGACCGGAACCGCTGGCCACGCAGCATCGACTGGAAGGCTTTGACTGCGGTAAGCCAGCGTTAAGCGACTGGTTGTTGCGCCATGCCCGCCAGGCTCAAGGGAGCGGTTCGGCCAAGACCTTCGTCGTTGCCGACGATGATCGCGTGGTGGGCTACTTCAGCCTGACCGTCGGCCAGGTCGATACGCTGGAAGCGCCCGAGCGCATCCGTAAAGGCATGGGACAGTACCCCGTGCCGGTGGTGATCCTGGCACGGCTCGCCGTGTCGCTGCAGGATCAGGGGCGGGGCATAGGCATCGGCATGTTGCAGGACGCGATCCGCCGCACGATGCTGATCGCCGAGCAGGCCGGCATCCGCGCGATGCTGACGCATCCCATCGACGAGGAGGCGGCGCGGTTCTACACCCGCTTCGGGTTCATCGCCTCGCCGTTGCGTGAGCAGCAGCTTCTTCTGCTGCTCAAGGATGCGAAGAAGGAATGGCTGCGCGCTGGCGGCGCAGACGTAATGAAGAACGGTCCTACAGGAAACAAGGCATGACTGTGAATCTGTTAGAACTGCTGAAAGACAGCGCCCGCCTCGGATTGCGCCTGCCACAGATCGTGTTCAAGTGGTCGCAGGACGGTTCGATCCCCCTGCCGTTTGACGAGCAAGGCGAACCCGCTGAACGTCTCTTCGATGGCGGCAATTGCGTAGTCGAAATTTCCATCCAGAATGCAAAAGCCGCCGCGCTGGCCTGTCTGGATTCTGCAAACCCGCCCACGAGCACTTCATAGCGCCCGACCATGGATCACGCCACTCTTGCCACCCTGCGCGATCGCCACCCCGCCTGGCGGATGCTGGCTTCGCCGCATGCGCCGCTGTTGGCCAGTTTTCTGCATCGGGTGTTCGTGGCGCCGAATGTGCGGGTGATGAGCGAGGCGGATCTCGCCGAGACGCTGGAGGACGAGCTGTTTGCGCTGCGCGAGCAACTTGGGCCGGATGCCTATCCCAAGGGCGCGCCAGAGTACCTGAACGACTGGGCCTCGCCTGACAAGGGCTGGTTGCGCAAGTTCTACAAGCCCGGCACGGATGAGGCACAGTTCGACCTGACGCCGGCTACCGAGAAGGCCATCGCCTGGCTGGTGTCGCTGACCGAGCGGCCGTTCGTTGGTACCGAGTCACGCCTGCTGACGCTGTTTGCCCTGCTGGAACAGATCAGCGCCGGCACCGAGGCCGACCCGATCAAGCGTGCGGACGACCTGCGCAAGAAGCGTGATGAGATCGATGCCGAGATCGCCCGCGTGCAGTCTGGCGACGTGCCGCTGATGGACGAAACTGCGGTCAAGGACCGCTTCCAGCAGTTTCAGCAACTGGCCCGCGAGCTGCTGGCGGACTTTCGCGAGGTGGAGCAGAACTTCCGCCTGCTCGATCGCAAGGTGCGCGAAAAGATTGCGCTTTGGGAAGGTACCAAGGGGGCGTTGCTGGACGAAATCATGGGTGAGCGCGATGCTATTGGTGACTCCGATCAGGGTCGCAGCTTCCGTGCCTTCTGGGACTTCCTCATGTCCAGCCGCCGGCAGGAGGAGCTCTCCGAGCGGCTGGATCAGGTGCTGGCGCTACCTGCAGTCGCTGCGCTGAAACCGGAGCCCCGCACCCGCCGCGTGCATCACGATTGGCTGGAAGCCGGTGAACATACGCAGCGGACGGTGGCCCAGTTGTCGCAGCAGCTGCGGCGCTTCCTGGCTGACCGGGCTTTCCTGGAGAACCGCCGCATCCTGGACCTGTTGCATGGCATCGAGAGCAAGGCGCTGGCGTTGCGCGAGTCACCACCCACGGCAGGTCTGATGGAAATACCCGCGATGGGCGCAGATGTCGAGTTGCCGCTGGAGCGGCCGCTGTTCACGCCGAGCGTGAAGCCGCGTCTGGCCCACCTGACGCTTGTTGCAGGCGAAGATGACATCGACATCGCCCGATTGTTCGGGCAGATCGTGGTGGATAAGTCGCGCCTGCGTGCAGCCATCCAGTACGCGTTGCGCCGGCAGCCCCAGATCACGCTGAGTGAACTGCTAAACGCAGAGCCACTGCACCACGGCCTGGCTGAGCTGGTGGCCTATCTGGAACTGGCCCACGCAGGAGATGGCAGCGACGCCCTGGACGGTTTGCGCGCGCTCGTCGACGAAGCGGTGCAAGAACCGATCCGGTGGCGGGCCAGCAACTCGGCGGGAGAAACTGTGACGCGCGAGGCCCGCTTGCCTCGCGTGATTTTCACGCGCTGAGAGAGGGGCGCATGGGAGTGGACTCGGAGAATCAAATGAACGACACACTGCAAGAGAATGACCCGGTCGAGACCCAGTCCAGCGCAATGCCTGCCGTGCCCGAGTTGTCGCAGCTGATGGTGCATCTGCTCAAAGGTGTGCTCTACCGCGAGGACGACGAGCGTTTGTGGGCGAGCCTGTTGCGGCTGCAGGTGCGGGTGCGGGAACAGGGTGCAGTGTTGCTGGTCGATCTGGTAATGGACGAGGCTGAGGGCCACGCCTTCCTGAAGAGCCGTCCGGACCCGGACGAGTCGGAGGGGGCGCCGCGACTCCCACGGCTCGTCGCCCGCCGCCCGCTGTCCTACCCTGTGAGCTTGATGCTTGCGTTGTTGCGCAAGCGCATGGCGGAGTTCGACGCTGGCGGCGGAGACACCCGTTTGGTGCTTTCACGCGACGAAATTGCAGAATTGATACGGGTGTTCCTGCCCAATGGGACCAACGAGGCGCGGCTCATCGACCAGGTGGACTCTACGATCTCCAGGGTCGTCGATCTGGGCTTCCTGCGCCGGCTCAAGTCCGCCCCTGGCAGCGGGCAGGATAGAGGCCACTACGAGGTGCGGCGCATTCTGAAAGCCTTTGTCGACGCGCAGTGGCTGGCGGAGTTTGATGCGCGCCTGGATGTCTACCGCACGGCTCTTTCTCCGGCGCTTGCTGGATCCGATCAACAAGGCGGCAGCCGATGATGGAGGCGCCGACGCTCGCCCTGGACTTCGTGGCCGACGACAGCCGGGTGGGCTTTCGGCTGCAGCGGCTGGAGGTGTTGAACTGGGGCACCTTTGACAAGCGTGTGTGGCGCTACGAACTCGACGGCCGCAACGGCTTGCTGACGGGCGACATCGGTTCGGGAAAATCCACGCTGGTCGACGCCATCACCACCTTGTTGGTGCCGGCGCAACGCGTGGCCTACAACAAGGCAGCCGGGGCCGATGCCCGCGAGCGCAGCCTGCGATCCTACGTGTTGGGCCACTACAAGAGCGAGCGCAACGAGGCCACAGGCAGCGCCCGCCCTGTTGCGCTGCGCGATGCATCGAACTACTCGGTCATCCTCGGAGTCTTCCGCAATGAGGGTTACGATCAGGCGGTGACGCTGGCCCAGGTGTTCTGGATGAAAGACGCCCAGGGGCAGCCCGCGCGACTGTTCGTTGCGGCCGAACGGGTGATGACGATTGCCGAAGATTTTGCCGGCTTCGGCAGCGACCTCACCGGCTTGCGCAAGAAGCTTCGCACTTCGGGCTGCGAGCTGTTCGACAGCTTTCCGCCCTATGGCGCCTGGTTTCGCCGTCGCTTCGGCATCGAGCACGAGCAGGCGCTGGAATTGTTTCATCAGACGGTGTCAATGAAGTCGGTGGGAAATCTCACGGATTTCGTGCGCAGTCACATGCTGGAGCCCTTCGATGTGGGCAGTCGCATTGAGGCATTGATGCGCCATTTCGACGACCTGGACCGCGCCCACCAGGCCGTGCTCAAGGCCAAGCGCCAGGTCGAGTTGCTTGCGCCGCTGGTAGATGATGGCCACCGCCACAAAGCATTGGTCGCGGAGATCCAGGGTTGGCGCGATGGGCGCGACGCGTTGCGGCCCTACTTCGCCCGGCTCAAGGGCGAGCTGCTGGAGCGTCGCCTCGCTCTGCTGGGTGAGGATGCCGCACGGCTCGACATCCAGATCGAGCGCCTGGACGCTGAGCGCGATGCTGATCGCATCGAAGTCGCCCGCCTGGAGCGCGCCTTGCGTGACAACGGCGGCAATCGCCTGGAGGAGCTGGCCGCGGAAATTGGCCGCTATGGATTGGAGAAGGAGCAGCGCCAGAAGAAGGCCGACCGTCACTCGGCGTTGCTTAGCCGCATCGACGAGGCGCCGCCGGCAGACGAGGCATCTTTCCTCGACCAGCAGCGGGCCATCGCCACCCGCGCGGAAGGCCTGCGCCAGCGCATCGCAGACCTGGTCAACCGGGAGCGCGAGGAAGACTTTGCGTTCCGCAAGGGACGCGAGGAGAACGCGATCTTGTCCGATGAGATCGCCAGCCTCCAGCGGCGCAAGAGCAACATCGACGCCGCCCAGGTCCGCATTCGCGATGCGCTGTGTTCGGCGCTGTCGATTGAAGAGGACGAACTGCCCTTTGCTGGCGAACTCATCCAGGTGCGTGACGATGCGCGCGAGTGGGAAGGCGCCGCCGAGCGCCTGTTGCGCGGCTTCGGCCTCGCGCTGCTGGTGCCGGACGCGCTCTACAAGTCCGTCGCGGACTGGGTAGATCGGCAGCACCTGGGTGCGCGCCTGGTCTATTTTCATGTGCGGCAGAAGCGGGCTGTACAGGGCGCCAGCCTTCATCCGCAGTCGCTGGTGAGGAAACTCATCATCAAGCCCGATTCACCGCACTACGAGTGGCTGGAGCAGGAACTTCGGAACCGCTTCGATGTGGCCTGCTGTGACACGGGAGAGCAGTTCCGTCGTGAGACCCGCGCCATCACACTCGCTGGTCAGATCAAGGATCCATCCGGTCGACACGAGAAGGACGACCGCAGTCGCATCGATGACCGCAGTCGCTACGTGCTGGGCTGGAGCAATGCCGAAAAGCTGCGAGCGCTGCGGCACCAGCAAGGGAGTCTTCAGGAGAAGCTGGGTACCCTGGGGCAGCGCATCAGCGAAATCCAGCAGGCGTGCAGGGAGCTGGAGGGCCGGCTGGAGGCGCTCGCCAGACTGGAGGAGTTCACGCGCTTTTCGGACATCGACTGGATGAGCCAGGCGCGCGCGATTGCTGTGCTCATCGAGGAACGGGGGCGGCTGGAATCGGCATCGAACACCCTGCAAGAGCTGGGGCGCCAATTGAAGGCTGTGAAAGACCGGTTGGGCGAAACTGAAGGCAGGCGCGATGTGGCCCGTGACAAGCGCAGCGAAGTCAGGAGCAAGAGCGAGTCGGCGCGGGAGATGCGCGATCAGGCGAGTGCCACATGGAATGCTGTGCCACTGATCGAGGTGCAGGTCGCGCGCCTGGAGTGGTGGCGTGCCGAGGCGCTGGGTGAGCATCAGTTGTCGGTCGAGTCCTGCGACAACCGTGAACAGGAGGTTCGCAAATGGCTCCAGGAGCGTATCGACGCGGAGGACAAGCGCCTGGCCCGCCTGACCGAGCGCATCGTCAATGCCATGCGCGGCTTCAAGGAGGAGTTCAAGGCCGAGACCGTCGAGATGGATGTGAGCCTGGCCGCGCTGGGTGAATACGAGCGGATGCTCGCAGGTTTGAGAGGCGATGACCTGCCGCGGTTTGAGGCGCGTTTCAAGGAACTGCTCAACGTCAACACTATCAACGAAATCGCCAATTTCAATGCCCAGCTTGCTCGCGAGCGGGACACGATCAAGGAGCGTGTCGACTCGATCAACCAGTCACTTCAGGCCATTGACTACAACCCTGGCCGCACCATCAAGCTGGTGGCGCAGCCCAGCCCGGATGTGGAGATCCGTGATTTCCAGCAGGATCTTCGTGCCTGCACCGAGGGAACGCTGACGGGCTCGGTCGACGAGCAGTACTCGGAAATCAAGTTCCTCCAGGTCAAGGTCATCATCGACCGCTTTCGGGGCCGGGAGGGATTGTCGGATGCAGACCGGCGGTGGACCGCAAAGGTCACCGATGTGCGCAATTGGTTCCTGTTCTCGGCCAGCGAGCGTTGGCGCGCCGATGGTGCCGAGTACGAGCACTATTCGGACGCTGGCGGCAAGTCGGGCGGCCAGAAGGAAAAGCTGGCCTACACTGTGCTCGCCGCGAGCCTGGCCTATCAGTTCGGGCTGGAATGGGGCGCCGTGCGTTCCCGCTCGTTCCGCTTTGTGGTCATCGACGAGGCCTTCGGGCGCGGGTCGGACGAGTCGGCGCAATACGGGTTGCGCCTGTTCCAGCAACTCAATCTGCAATTGCTGATCGTCACGCCGCTGCAGAAGATTCACATCATCGAGCCCTTCGTGGCCAGCGTGGGCTTCGTGCACAACGAGGGCGGTCGGGATTCCCGGCTTCGCTGTTTGTCGATCGAGGAGTATCGAGAGCAGAAGGCGGGGGAAGGTGGCGCGGCACCATGAGCTGGACCACGCCGGCAGACCTGTGCGTCCAGGTCCAGCGCCTGTGGGATCGCGGCGACCTGCTGCGGGCTTCGGTTTCGGATGCCGCGCCATGGCCGGTGCGCCTCACATTAAAGTCACCGAGTGCCGCTGATCTATCTGATTGTTTCGAGTCGGTGCGTGACTGGGTTCGGGCGGTTGCCGGCACTCCACATGTTCGAATCGAATGGCGCGAATGGAATCATCGGGTTCAGGGAATGCAGCGACTGCCGGCCGCCGTCTGGGTGGACACGCTGGAGGCTGCCCTGGCCTTGGTCGGGAAGGCGCGCGAGGTCCAGCGCTTCGAGGCACTGTGGCAGCAGACGGTTGCTGTGCAGCCGGCGCTGCGGGAGTGGGTGCGAAGACGTCCGTTACAGGCACTTGATCTGGCCGACCGGTGGGAGCGGCTCCTGGCCGTCGTCGCATGGCTGCAGGCCCATCCTCAGCCGGCTGTGTATCTGCGCCAGGTGGACGCGCAGGGCGTGGACAGCAAGTTCATCGAGGCCCACCGGGGCGTGCTGACCGAACTGCTCGACCTGGCCTTGCCGCCCGAGGCCGTCGACACCCGCGCGAGCGGGACGGCGCAGTTCGCCCGCCGTTTCGGTTTTCTGGAAAAGCCCGTGCGGATCCGGTTCCGATTGCTCGATCCAGCGATGCCCAGCTTGCCTGGCTGCCACGAGCAGCCCGACATCACCCTCGATGCGACGAGCTTTGCTGCTCTCGCACTACCCATTGACCGGCTGTTCATTACCGAAAACGAGACCAATTTCCTTGCGTTCCCTCAGATGGAGAAAGCCATCGTCGTCTTTGGTGCCGGCTACGGTTGGGATGCGCTGGCACGCGCCACCTGTTTACATCGATGCCGCCTGTACTATTGGGGTGATATTGATACCCACGGCTTCGCCATCCTGGACCAGCTGCGTGGCTACTTCCCGCACGTGGCGTCGTTGCTCATGGACCGGGAGACGCTGCTCGCGCACCGCTTGCACTGGGGCGAAGAGCCCGAGCCTGCACGCCACGACTTGTCGCGCCTCACCACTGATGAGTCTGCGATCTATGACGAGCTCCGTTTCGATTGCCTTCAACCCAGGCTGCGGCTGGAACAGGAACGGATCGGCTATGACTGGCTTGGCGACCGGCTCCTTCCCATTTCCCTGGAATCGCGGCTATCCCAGCAGCAGCAATCCTGAGCCCGAAAGGGCATTTTCTGTTCAGAAAGTTACCGGCCAGATTCCCTTGCGAACCCTCTCTATCCAGCAGCATCCCGTAGGAGCCGGAGCTACTGCTATGCATTTCAGGGAGACCTGATTCGGAGAGGGGCTGTCCTCGCCTGGGCCCTGCTGACGATCGGCTAACCAGCCGACGTCTCAACGCTTCTTCCCCGATGGGCGCTGCCCCAGCAGCGCTGCGCGTGTCACCGATGATTGCAACTGTGCCAGCCACCACTTCAGCGCGGGTCCCTGCGGCCCCTTGCCCGGGCGTCTCCAGGCGTAACAGACGGAGACCTCGTGCTCGCCGCGCTCGACCTGTTTCATCACCAGTCGTCCGGTGTCGATGTAAGGTTGTGCGAGGCAGGTCGGGAGGAAGCCCGTGCCGAGGCCGCGCAACTGCGCATCCAGCTTGCCCGGCAGACTGGTGACGGTCAGCACGTTCTGGCCTGGCAGCACGCCGAGCGTCATGCCCGAGCCCTGCTGGACCGAGTCGGCCAGTACCACGGCGCGATGCGGCAGGATCATCTCGTCGCTCAGTGGTTCAGGCACGCCAGCCAGGGGGTGGTGTGGCGCCACCACGAAAACAAAGCGTGCTGTCCCCAGCGGCTTGCGCATGAGGCCGGGGACGATGTTGGTGTCCAGCACCACGCCGATGGACAGCTCGGCGCGTCCGGAGGACAGCGCTTGCAGTGTGCCCGACAGCGTCTCGGCGCCCAGGCGTAGCCGTGTTGGCGGATTCAGGGCAAAGAAGTCGGCGCACAGCTCCATCATGGTGGCGGGGTCGATGATGCTGTCCACGGCAATGTGCAGGTGAGACTCCCATCCTGTGCCCACGCGCCGGATGCGGCTGGCAATGGCGTCGATGTCGGCCAGCACGCGCGTGCCTTCGCGCAGCAGCTCGGCACCGGCCTCGGTCAGCACCGCCTCGCGCGAACTGCGGTCATACAGCAGCACGTCCAGGGCATCCTCGATCTGGCGCACCCGGTAGGTGAGGGCGCTGGGCACCATGTGCATGGCACGTGCCGCCGCGGCAAAGCTGCCCGATCGGGCGATCTGCTGCAGCAGGGCGAGGGAGGCGGGTGTCAGCACATCACGGGCTGAGCTCATGGGCGTTTCCGGTATTCAACGAATTTGAATGATGATACTGAACGTGGGCCACTGGCAAGTCACTTGTGTGGTAGTGGGTCGCGACAGAGGGTGCAAGAATTGTCAAAGAGATTTCAGGAGAAATGCATCCTGACTGCGCTTGTCCAGATGGTTCAAATAATTTCAATGAAGTGTTCAAATCCAGGCGCCCCCGGACGCACCGCTGGCCGCCACAATGCGGTCATTCCATCAGGAGACGCACCATGATCACCATTCGCAAATCCCAGGACCGCGGCCACGCCGACCACGGCTGGCTGGACAGCTACCACTCGTTTTCCTTTGCCGGTTACCACGATCCGGCCCACATGGGCTGGGGCAACCTGCGCGTGATCAACGAAGACCGCGTCGCCGCCGGCACCGGTTTTGGCAAGCACAGCCACCGCGACATGGAGATCATCAGCTATGTGCTCTCGGGCGAACTTGCCCACCAGGACAGCATGGGCAACGTCAAGGGCATCCCCCCCGGGGACGTGCAGCGCATGAGCGCGGGCACTGGCGTGATGCACAGCGAGTTCAACCACGCGAAAGACCAGACCACGCACTTCCTGCAGATCTGGATCGAACCGAATGTGACGGGCATTGCACCGGGCTACGAACAGAAGACCATCCCGGTCGAGCAGAAGCGCGGGCGGCTGCGCCTGATTGCCTCGCCCGATGGTGCAGAAGATTCAGTGGTGATCCATGCCGATGCCAGGCTGCATGCCGGCCTGTTCGATGGCGGGGAGAAAGCCGAGCTTGCCATCGACCAGGCGCGCAAGGCCTATGTACATCTGGTGCGCGGTGGGCTGCAGGTCAACGGGCAGCGACTGTCTGCCGGTGATGCGCTGCTGATGGAGAACGAGGGCAGGATCGTGCTCTCAGGGGGAGACGACGCCGAAGTGCTGGTGTTCGATCTGCAGGCCTGAGGGACGGGGCTGCTTCACCCGACAGCGCTGGTATTGGTTTACCCCCTTGTTAAAGGGGGCCGACTCGGCCGTCAGGCGTAGCGGGGGGATTTTCCACCGCTACGCCTGGATTGCACCAGTCGCTATCCGATAGATGTCTTGGATGTCTTGTGGTGCCCTGTCTGCAAAGCAACCATCATGATCAGGACTCCCGGTAATGCCTGGAAATGGCACGCAGCTCCGCCTGCCTGGTGAAAATCCCCCCGCTCGCGCTCACGCGCGAGTCGGCCCCCTTTGACAAGGCTCTTCGCCGAATTCCGGGGAGAGTGCTGGCGGCAGGGATGGTCAGCCATTGGTTTACCCCCTTGTCAAAGGGGGCCGACGCGACGCAGTCACGCGGGGGGATTTTCCACAGCTGCGCTCGCAGTGCGCCATGGGCGCCTGATTGATGCATGGGATGCCCTCTGGTGCCTTCCTGCCTGCAAAGCAGCACCACTGCCCGGAATTCAAGGTGAGCGCAT
>CANJJT010000045.1:0-32107 GCA_947474715.1 Betaproteobacteria bacterium | reverse complement strand
CCGCCGATGATCTGCGCCATCTGCATCACCTGCTCCTGGTAGACCATGATGCCGTAGGTCTCCGAGAGGATGGACTCCACACGCGGATCGGGATACTCGAATTCGCGGCCATGCTTGCGGTCGCAGAAATCCGGGATCAGATCCATGGGGCCGGGCCGGTACAGGGCCACCAGGGCGATGATGTCCTCGAAGCGGTCGGGGCGCGCGCGCTTCAGCATGTCGCGCATGCCGCGCGATTCGAACTGGAACACCGCCGCGGTGTTGGCCGAGGAGAAGATGCGGAAGGCCGCCCCGTCACCGAGCGGGATGTCCTCCATGTTCAGGCGGAAGTCCGGGTCGAGCCGCCGGATATTGCGCACCGTCCAGTCGAGGATGGTCAGCGTGGTGAGGCCGAGGAAGTCGAACTTCACCAGGCCCACTGCCTCCACGTCGTCCTTGTCCAGCTGCGACACGACGTTGTCGGCACCCTGCGCGGCATACAGCGGGCAGAAGTCGGTGAGCTTGCCCGGGGCGATCAGCACCCCGCCCGCATGCATGCCGACGTTGCGCGTGAGGCCCTCCAGCTGCATGGCGAGGAACAGCAGTTCGCGCGTCTCCTCGTCGGATTCCTCGCGCTGGTTGATCTGCGGTTCGATTTCGCGCGCGTAGATGGTCTGGGTGTCTGTCGGGTCTTCGCGCGGCCTGAGCGTGACAGTCTTGCCCGGCTGGAAGGGAATCAGCTTGGCCAGTTCGTCGGCGCGGCTGTAGGGCCACTCCAGCACGCGCGCCACATCACGCAGCACCGCCTTGGCCGCCATGGTGCCGAAGGTGGCGATCTGCGACACCGATTCGCGGCCGTACTTGTTGCGCACGTAATCGATGACGCGGTCCCGCCCGTCCTGGCAGAAGTCGATGTCGAAGTCGGGCATCGACACCCGCTCCGGGTTGAGGAAGCGCTCGAACAGCAGTTTGTAGCGCAGCGGGTCAAGGTCGGTGATGCCCAGCGAGTAGGCCACCAGCGAACCAGCGCCCGAACCGCGCCCCGGCCCCACCGGCACGCCATTGTTCTTGGCCCAGTTGATGAAGTCCGCAACGATGAGGAAGTACCCGGGAAAACCCATCTGGATGATGGTCTTGGTCTCGAACGCCAGGCGCGCGTCGTAACGCGGCATGGCTTCGGCGCGCGCTGCGGCATCCGGATAGAGCACGTCCATGCGCCGGTCCAGTCCGGCCTTCGCCTGGGACACCAGGAAGTCGTCCAGGCCGACGCCTTCGGGCGTGGGAAACAGCGGCAAGCGGGACTTGCCCAGCTCCAGTTCAAGGTTGCAGCGGCGCGCAATTTCCACCGAGTTGGCCAGGGCTTCGGGCAAGTCGGCGAACAACTTGCCCATCTCCTCGCGCGAGAGGAAATAATTGGTTTCGCTGAAACGCCTGGGCCGGCGCTGGTCCGACAGCACATAGCCCTCGGAGATGCACACGCGCGCCTCGTGGGCGGTGTATTCATCGGGCTTGAGGAACTGCACCGGATGGGTGGCGACCGCGGGCAGGCCCATGCGGCCGGCCAGTTGCACCGCAGCCTGCACATAGCGCTCGGCCTGCTTCGCCCCCGAGCGCTGCAGCTCCAGGTAATAGCGCGAGGGAAACAGTTTTTCCCAGTCCGCGGCGAGGCGCTCGGCCTGGGGCGCATTGTCCTGCAAGAGCGCCACACCGACGTCGCCATCAAGCGCCCCGGAGAGCGCGATCAACCCTTCGGTGCCGGCCTCGGCAAACCATTCCTTGCGGATCTCGGCGTGGCCGCGATGCTGGTTCTCCAGCCAGGCCCGCGTCAGCAGTTGCGACAGGCGCAGATAGCCCGGATGCGACTGCGCCAGCACGATCAGGCGGTGCGGCTTGTCGCGTTCCGACTCGTTGGTGATGTACAGGTCGCAGCCCAGCACGGGCTTGAGGCCCTTCTTGCGCGCCGCCTTGTAGAACTTGACCATGCCGAACAGGTTGGCCAGGTCGGTGAGCGCCAGGGCCGGCATGCCGTCCTTCGCAGCGGCGGAAACCACGTCGTCAATGCGCACGATGCCATCAGAGATGGAGTACTCACTGTGCAGGCGCAGGTGGACGAAATCTGGGGGCGTCACGATGGGGAATTCACGCGCTGGGACAAGTGACTTGAACAGGTTCTGGGGTGTGTTTGATTCTACAACCTGCAGGGCATTCGACACCGCCTAACAACGTCTTTGCATCGAATCAACCGCTTGCGCCGGCAAGGTCAAGTGTCCTGTCATGAACCACCCTGCGCGACGTGGCATGATGCGCCCTGAGGGACCGGAACACGGGATAGCGTCAGCGGACCAGTAGAGTCTGCGTCGGCCACCACACCGTTCATCAAGGCGGAGCACCATGCCATGCCGAACATGCGCAATGGCATTTGTACCCCGCCCCCCCCGACCACCCGCTTCATGCCAACGCCTCCTCGGGCTTCATGCCGGTCTTTGCCCTCGCTGTCACGATGGTCTGCACCCTGGCCTTCAGCCATGCCGCCCGGGCGCAGAACTGGCCCGCTGGACCACCGTGGTGAAGAACGCCAACATCAAGCTGGCTTAGCGTCCGCCTGCAGGACGCATCGGTCCGTGTCACGCTGCCAGCAATGCGTGGAACTTCGCATCGCTGGCGTTGGCTTGCAGCGTGACATTTTCAACACTTGTGTATGAAAGTCCGTCGTGACGGGACTGCGGATGTGTTACCACAGCCATCCCGGCCTGAACCAGCGCGGGCAATGCCGCCCTGCCCATGGGCATTCCACACCACTGGCAGCGGCCCCGCCCGGCAGGCGCGCTTGTTGCATAGGCTTGGCGTATGTCCATCGTTGCACCCAAATCCCCTCCCGCCTCCACGCCCAAGGGCCAGCGTGAAGTCGATCAGATCCGCCAGATCGGCAGCAGCCATGGCGGCAAGGTGCTGGCCCGCCAACTGAGCGGCGTGCGCCATCACATCACCATCACCCTGTCGATGAATGCCGATTCGCCGCAGCTGCGCGCCATGCTGCGTGCCATCGAGTTCGCCATCCGCGGCCAGTTCGATCGCGGCCGCCGCCTGCAGGGCATGACGCAGTTCGTCGCCAAAAGCCGTCTCATCGACGTGCAGGTACGCTGCGTCGACTGAAGCACGGCCCGGCGGAGTTCGTCTGGCCAGCAACCCGCCCCGCGCCATGGGCGCAGATATGTCACCATTACTGCCTGCCCTGTCACACGTTACCGGGCCAATCTTGACCCATCTGCCCGAAGAGGCGAACCGGAGGAGAACCATGAAGCTCATCAAGCGCATCGCGCTGGGTTACTGCGCCGCCATCATGACCGCCAGCGCGCCGGCCTTCAGCCAGACGGCCGGCCAGCCCTATCCGGCGAAACCCGTGCGCGTGATCAATGCGTTCGCCCCCGGGGGACCCAACGACCTCGTGGCGCGACCGGTGCTGGAGGCCCTGTCGAAGTCCACCGGGCAGCAGTTCATCCTGGAGAACAAGCCCGGCGCCAATGGCAACATCGGCACACTGGATGTCGTCCGCGCGACGCCGGACGGCTACACACTGCTGTTTGTCACCTTCAGCCAGCTCACCATCAATCCGGTGGTGTACTCGCTGCCCTTCGATCCGGCCAAGGATCTCGCCCCCATCGTGCTGGTAACCCAATCCACCGGCGCTGTCATCGCCCATGCCGGCCTCCCCGCCTCCAACATGAAGGAGCTGATCGCCTACGCCCGCGCCAATCCGGCCAAGGTGACATTTTCCTCCTCGGGCAATGGCAGCCAGCCGCAACTGGCGGGGGAACTGCTGGCCATGCTGACCCAGACGAAGATGGTGCACGTGCCCTACAAGGGGGGTGGTCCGGCGCTGACCGCGGTGGTCGCCGGAGAGGTCGGCTTCATCATCCAGAGCCCGGGCCTGAGCCTGCCCAATGTGCGCGCGGGCAAACTCAAGGTGCTGATGGTGAGCGCCTCGAAGCGCCTGAATGTGCTGCCCGATGTGCCGACCAACGAGGAAGCCGGACTGCCGGAGTTCAAGACACGTGCCAGCACCGGCTTCATGGCGCCGGCCCGCACGCCGCGCCCCATCATCGACAGGCTGAACGCCGAGATCACGAAGTATCTGAACACAGCCGAAGCAAGGAAGTATTTTTCCGATGCCGGCCTGGACCTCGTGCCGGGTACGCCGGAAGATTTCGCCCGCTACCAGCAGGAAGAACTGGCCCGCTGGAGCGCCGTCGCCAGGAACGCGAAAATCCAGGTGGAATGACACACATGTTCTACAAGGAGAAGAGCGTAATGGGCAACACCCGCAGCATGACCGGATGCATCGCCGCCGCACTGGCCACCCTTGCCGTGATCCCGGCAATGTGCGCCGCCCAGACCTGGCCAGCAAAGCCGGTGCGCGTCATCAACGCCTATACTCCAGGCGGCCCCAACGACGTGGTGGCACGCCCCATCGTCGAGCAGCTGACGCGCACCATGGGCCAGCAATTCATCCTGGAGAACAAGCCCGGTGCCAACGGCAACATCGGTGCCGCCGAGGTGGCCAAGGCCCCGGCCGATGGCTACACGCTGCTGTTCGGCACCACCAGCCAGCTCACCATCAACCCGGCGCTGTACAGCATGCCCTTTGATTCGATCAGGGACTTCGCGCCCATCATCCTGTGCTCGCAGAACCCCGGCGCCCTGGTGGTCAGCACCGGCTCACCCTACAACAGCGTCAAGGATGTCATCGCCGCGGCCAGGGCCAACCCCGGCAAGCTGACTTACTCCTCCGCCGGCAACGGCAGCCAGAACCACCTGGGCGGGGAGCTGTTTGCCATGCTGACGCAGACAAAACTGGTGCACGTGCCCTACAAGGGTGGCGGACCGGCCCTGACCGGCGTGCTCTCGGGCGAAGTGAGCATGATTTTCCAGAGCCCGTCCCTGGGACTGTCGCAGATCCGCGCCGGCAAGCTGAAGGCGCTGATGGTGAGTTCACCGAAGCGCATGGCCATCCTGCCGGATGCCCCCACCAACGACGAAGCCGGCCTGCCGGAATTCAAGAGCCGCGCCGGCACCGGCTTTCTCGCCCCGGCGCGCACGCCGCGTCCCATCATCGACCGGCTGAATGCCGAAATCGGCCGCTACCTGAATTCCCCGGAGGGCCAGAAGTACTTCGCCAACCAGGGCGTGGACCTCTACCCGGGCACCCCGGAGGACTTCGCCCGCGTGTTGCAGGATGAACTGGCGCGCTGGAGCACAGTGGTGAAGACGGCCGGCATCAAGCTGGAGTAATCCCGGCCCGGCGGAAGGTGAAGGCTATAATCCGGCTCCTTCCGCCCGCCTTTCTGCCGCACGCCTCCCGCCCAAGATCCCCATGGCCACACTGAATGTCTCCGCCTACAAGTTCGTTCGCATCGAGGACATTGCGCTGCTGCGCCCAAGCCTGAAGAAACACGCAGTGGACATGGAACTGAAGGGCACCATCCTGCTGGCACCGGAGGGCATCAATCTGTTCCTCGCCGGGCAAGAGGACGGTCTCAGGCAATTCCTCGCAAGGCTGGAGCAGGACCAGCGCTTTTCCGGCATCGAATGCAAGTTCAGCTGGTCCGAAGAGCAGCCGTTCAACCGCATGCTGGTCAAGGAAAAACGCGAGATCATCACCATGCGCCGCCCGGACGTGGTGCCCTCGGACAAGCCTGCCCCGCGCCTGGCGCCGGAGGACCTGAAGCAGTGGCTGGACGAAGGGCGCGAGGTGCTGCTGCTCGACACGCGCAATCAGTTCGAAGTGGGTCTGGGCACCTTCCGGGGCGCGGCCGACCTGAAGATCACCTCCTTCTCCCAGTTCCCGGAAGCCACCGCAGCCCTGCTGGAACAATGGCAGGACAAGCCCATCGTCAGTTTCTGTACCGGCGGCATCCGCTGCGAGAAAGCCGCCCCCCTGCTGCTCCAGCAGGGCTTCCGCCAGGTGTGGCAACTCGACGGCGGCATCCTCAAGTATTTCGAGCGCTGCGGCGGCGCCCACTATGAGGGTGAGTGCTTCGTCTTCGACAAGCGTGTGGCGCTGGGGCCCGACCTGGAGCCCACCGGGACCGCGCAGTGCTATGCCTGCCAGGCCGTGCTGTCAACGGAAGAACAGGCTTCGCCGGATTACGTCTTCGGCAAGCACTGTCCGCATTGCCTGAACGGGGTGAAGAACCGCGGCCAGCGCGAACCGATGGCGGCATGAAGTCCGGCGCGGTGGCGCCGCATCCGCTCGCCTTCGTCGCCCTGCTGGCCGGTGCCGTTGCCATCGGCTTCGCCCCCATCTTCGTGCGCCTGGCCGATGTCAGTCCGGCCGCCAGCGCCTTCTGGCGTGTGGCGCTGGCCACGCCGCTGCTGTGGGCCTGGGCACTGGCTGCCGGGCGATCACAACCGGTACCGGATGCCCCCGAGGCCCGCAGCGGCCCGCCCGGCTCCGCGCTGCTGGCGGGTGTGTTCTTTGCCTGTGACCTTGCCGCCTGGCATGTCGCCATCGCCTGGACCAGCGTCGCCAATGCCACACTTGAAGCCAATGTCGCGCCGGTCTTCGTGGCCCTGGGCGCATGGCTGCTGTGGCAGCAACGTCCGAGCCGGCTGTTCATGGCAGCCCTGGCCCTGACGCTGTGCGGCGCCGTGCTGCTGATCGGGCCCAATGCCCGAATAGGAGAGCGTGCCTTCACCGGCGACCTGCTGGGATTGCTGACGGCCGTGTTCTACGCCGGCTACATGCTGTCGCTGAAGCGCGCCGCCATGCAGATGCCGACCGCACGGGTGATGATGCTCAGCACCAGCATGAGCGCTGCGGTGCTGCTGCCCTGGGCGCTGGCCACCTCGGAACAATTCCTGCCGGCCGGCCTGCAGGGCTGGGCGGTGCTGGCCGGGATGGCGCTGCTGGCCCAGGTGGGCGGACAGAGCCTGATCGCCTTTGCCCTCGCCCACCTGCCGGCCGCCCTGTCATCCACCAGCCTGATCCTGCAGCCGGTGCTATCGATGCTGTTTGCCTGGGTGCTGCTGGGCGAAGGCATGGTGCCGCTGCAGATGCTGGGCGCCGCCGTCGTGCTGGCGGGCATCACCCTGGCGCGCAGGACCGCCTGAGGCGCGACGGCCCCTCGCATGGTTTGTGGGGGGCGAATCAATCCAGGCAGAACCCCTTGCGCCGCACGAATGCCCCGAAATCGGCACACGAAGGCTCGGCAAAGTGGCGAGCCTTGTCCTCGGTCCAGCCATAGAAGGGGACGGTGCCCCAGCGTTCGGTATCCCGTTGCCGGAGGTGGTGTATGGCATCGCGCCGGCGATCAAAGGCTTCCAGTCGTCCGGCGAGGTCGCCCTCGTCGTAACGATCCACGTGCACCGTATCCGCCAGCGCCAACCTGGGACTCAGGTTACCTTTTTCCGACGGCCAGCCCAGGCCCATGCCTGCCACCGGGATCACCTTGTCGGGCAGTTCCAGCAGATCGCTCACGCGCTGTGCATGCTGGCGGATGCCGCTGATCGGACAACACCCCAGCCCGACCGCATCAGCCGCCTGCAGGAAAGTCGCAAGCACGATGCCGGCATCGACCGATGCATTGAAGAACAGGTCCAAGTGATCGTTGGGAAACGGCTTGCCCCGCATCCTGGCGATTTCCACCACGCGCCGTCCATTGGCCAGGAACACCAGAAAGACCGGCGCGGCGCCTACCCAGGCCTGGTCCTTGAGCAGGTCGTTGAGGGCGCTGCGTTTGGCAGGATCCCTCACGACCAGGATCTCGGCTTGCTGAAGATCGCTCTTGGACGGGGCCGACAGCGCACAGGCGCAAAGCAGTTGCAGCAGGGCGGGATCCACGGCACGGTCGGCAAAACGCCTGAGCACACGCCGACTGGCCATGCGCGCCAGCTGGTCCAGCCCGGGAAGCCGGTCATCGACCTGCGGAGACTCGCCAAAGCGTGCCTGCAAGGCCTCTCGAATCAGACCGGCGGAATGAGGGTTCGGGTTGTCATGGTCATCCGACATCAATTGCACTCCAGGTGGTTGGCACGCCTGGCGGCATTATCGTCAGCCCCTCTCTGATAGGGAAGCCCGGGAGGCCAGCGCCTGTTCCCGACTTGGCCCTGTGCAGACGAGGCACGCGGCAGACGCTCCGATGCTGGTACCCTTGGCGCATCTCTGGCCAACCGGCCCTGCATCGCCCCGGCAAGCCACCACCCGCCTACACGGAACAACCGACATCAAAACGCCAAAAAGACTGCAACCCCTGGTCGAGGAAGGCCTGGTCGACGAAGTGATGCGCCAGCTCATGAGCGGCAAAGAAGCAATCGTCTACGTCGTTCGCTGCGGCGAGGATATCCGCTGCGCGAAGGTGTACAAGGAAGCCGACAAGCGCAGTTTCCGCCAGGCCGTGCAATACACCGAAGGCCGCCGCGTGAAGAACAGCCGCCGTGCCCGTGCCATGGAGAAGGGCTCGCGCTACGGCCGCCAGGAGCAGGAGGCCGCCTGGCAAAGCGCCGAAGTCGACGCGCTGCGGCGCCTGGCCGAAGCCGGCGTGCGCGTGCCCCGCCCCTACAATTTTCTCGAAGGCGTGCTGCTCATGGAACTGGTGACCGACAGCCAGGGCCAGGCCGCGCCGCGCCTGAACGACGTGGAACTGACTCCCGAACAGGCCCGTGACCTGCACCAGCACCTGATCGGCGAAGTGGTGCGCATGCTGTGTGCCGGCATCATCCATGGCGACCTGTCCGAATTCAACATCCTGCTAGACAGCGACGGGCCGGTCATCATCGACCTCCCGCAGGCGGTGGATGCCGCCGGTAACAACAGCGCCGGCGCCATGCTGGAACGCGATGTCGACAACCTCGCCGCCTACTTCGGACGCTTTGCCCCGGAATTGCTGCAATCACAGTACGGCAAGGAAATCTGGGCGCTGTACCAGGCCGGCAAGCTGCTGCCCGATACGCCGCTTTCTGGCCGCTTCATGCAAAGCAACAAGCCAGTCAACGTCGGCAGCGTGATCCGCGAGATCGACGACGTGATCAAGGAAGAGGCCGCGCGTCGCCGCTACAAGCAGGCACTGGATTCCTGACCGCATCGCCAGGGGCGCCCGCCACATCAGGCACCGTCATGCCACTTATACTGGCGATCCTTGTGGCGTCAGTGGTGACAGCCGTCAAGATCATGGCGTGAAGGGGGCACTGCGTGGGAAGCATCGTCATACATCCGGCTGTGGATATGCCGGGGAACTGGCTGTCGCGGTTCCGAGCCTGCCTGCTGGTCACGTCGGCGAAGCGCGGAGCATCGGTCCTGCTGGTCCTGCTGGTTCTTGCCATGCCCCAAACCCATGCTGCGGACGCCCCCCCAGCAGAGGGGGCCAGGCCCAGCAGCGCAGGGGCGCCCCTGATCATCGGCAACCGCACCATCCATGTGTTCCGGGCAAGCCTGGGCGAGTTCACTGCGGCAGAGCGCGCAGAGGCGGCACGCCGCCACATCGAACGCGCCCTCGAAAGCAACGGTGAAGGCTGGACTTCCGTGGTGCCGGCAGAGCCGGGCTTCATGGTGCGCCTCGATGACCAGCCCATGTTCTCAGTGCTGCCCGGCGATGCCCGCAAACACCTCGAGGAAACGCCGGAGGACATCGCCAATCACGCCTCGCGCACGCTGCAGCGGGTGTGGGCCGAATCGGCCGAGCGACGCAGCGCCGGCCTCAATGCCGTCGCGCTGCTGAAGGCGGGGCTGGCCATCGCGGCACTCGGTGGGGCCTTGTTGTTGCTCGCGGGTATCTCGGGGCGGCTGCATGCCTGGACGGCAGTGCGACTCGCCAGCCCCCTGGCACGCCTGTCCGGCGCCGGGCTCGGCCCGCAACTACCCGGCCTGTTCCTGCGCCTGCTGGATGCCTTGCGGCTGGTGGTGGCCTGGAGCCTGGGCTTCATGGCGGTGCTGGGCTGTGTCATCTATGTGCTCAAGCAGTTCGCCCACACCCGCCCCACCGGTGAGAGCCTCGCAGCATCCTTCCTCGCAACCGTGCAGGGAGGGCTTGAGTCCTCGGCGAACGCACTGCCCGGCCTGTTCGTGGCGGCCATCATTTTCATGCTGGCGCGTCTGGCGACACGAACCTCACGGGCCGTGTTCGACCGCATCGTCGAAGGCCATCTGCGCCTGGGGCCGGTTGACGCACACACCGCGCCGGCCACCCGGCATCTGGTCAACGGCACCATCTGGCTGTTTGCACTGGCCATGTCCTATCCCTACCTGCCGGGCTCGCACACCGAAGCGTTCAAGGGCGTGTCGGTGCTGGTCGGCCTCCTCGTATCGATCGGTGCCTCGGGGCTGGTGGGCCAGATTGCCAGTGGCGTCATTCTCGTCTACACGCGGGCGCTGCTGCTGGGCGAGTACGTGCGCATCCAGGACTGCGAAGGCACGGTGACGGAGATGGGACTGTGCGTGACGCGCTTGCGAACCGGCACCGGCGAGGACATCGCCCTGCCCAACTCGCTGGTGCTCAGCCACGTGACGCGCAACTATTCGCGCAATGTCGGTGCCGGCGGCTTCATCCTGGACACCACGGTCACCATCGGCTACGACACGCCCTGGCGACAGGTACATGCCATGCTGCTGGAGGCGGTTTCCGGCATTTCCGCAGTGCGTAGCGAACCCGCGCCTTTCGTGCTGCAGACGGCCCTGTCCGACTTCTATGTGGAGTACCGGCTGGTGGTGCAGGTGGGACCGGAATCAGCGGCGGTGCGGCCGCGGGTGCTGGGGGACCTGAACGCCGCCATCCAGGATGTGTTCAACCGCCACGGCGTGCAGATCATGTCGCCGCATTACCGGGGCGATCCGGATGTGCCGAAGATCGTGCCGGAATCGGGCTGGCGACCCGTCCCCGCCCGTCCGGATGCCTGAGGGCTGTCGCCCCCCGTAGCCGGGACGGCCCCGGTTCACACCACCAGGGTCTGCGCCTCGCCATCCTTGCGGGCGCGAATGGCACCGATGCGATACACCGTCTCACCGGCCGCCTCGAGCAACTGCATGGCCGCCTGAGCCTGATCGGCGGCAACGATCACCGCCATGCCGATACCGCAGTTGAAAACGCGATGCATCTCTGCCTCGGCGACATTGCCTTCACGCTGCAGCCAGTCGAACAGGGGCGGCCGCGGCCAGGCTGATTTCTGCAGTTCGGCCGTGACTGTTTCCGGCAGCACGCGCGGGACGTTCTCCACCAGGCCGCCGCCAGTGATGTGGGCCATGCCCTTCACCGGCATGGCCCGCATGAGTTCCAGCAGCGGCTTCACGTAGATGCGCGTGGGCTCGATCAGGACATCCGCCAGCGGCCGGCCATGAAAATCGGCGGCCAGGTCCGGCCTGGCTCGCTCCAGAATCTTGCGCACCAGGGAGTAGCCATTGGAATGCGCGCCGCTGGAGGCCAGGCCCAGCACCGCATCACCCGGCACGATGGACTTGCCATCGATGATGGCGGACTTCTCCACCGCACCGACGGCAAATCCGGCCAGGTCATATTCACCATCGGGATACATGCCCGGCATCTCGGCAGTCTCGCCGCCGATCAGGGCGCAGCCGGCCTGCTCGCAACCGTGGGCAATGCCCTTCACCACGTCGGTGGCCGTGGCCACGTCGAGCTTGCCGCAGGCAAAGTAGTCGAGGAAGAACAGCGGTTCAGCGCCCTGCACCAGGATGTCGTTCACGCTCATGGCGACCAGGTCCACGCCCACGGTGTCGTGACGGTTCAGCTGGAAGGCCAGTTTCAGTTTAGTGCCTACGCCATCGGTGCCCGATACCAGCACCGGGTCCTTGAACTTCTTGGAGATCTCGAAAAGGGCACCAAAGCCGCCTATGCCACCCAATACCTCGGGCCGCATGGTCCTCCTGGCAAAAGGCTTGATGGCTTCGACCAGGGCATCGCCGGCATCGATGTCGACACCCGCTGAACGGTAGGAAAGGGAGTCGGGGGCGTTATTCTTGGACTGGCTCAAGGGGGGCTCGCGCTTTACAGGTGCAGGTGTCGGGGGCGGGATGGATAGAGGGTGTCGGACGGTTACAATACAGGCAGCACGCATATCGGGATAGCGGGGTAGTCTGGCTGGATTACCCGGCTGGAATGGGTGCCTTCCTCACACCAGCCATTGCCCGGAGATTTTACTTCAATGTCCAAGCTGCAAGCCGAGCCACTCCTCCCCGGCAATGCTGCGTGGTTGGTCATTGCAGGCATTCTGCTGTGGCTGCTCTGGCTGCTGGCGCCGGTGCTGACACCCTTCTTCCTGGCCGCAATACTTGCCTACATGCTGCAACCGCTGGTCTGGCGTCTGGACCGGCGTGGTGTACCGCGCCCCCTTTCCGTACTCTTGATACTGCTGCTGGAAGCGCTGGTGCTGGTGGTGCTGGTCATGACTGTGCTGCCGATGTTCCTGCGCGAGATCAGCCAGGCTGCCGGACAACTGCCTGACTTCCTCGATCGCATGGACGCCACGCTGTCGCCCTGGATCAAGGACAAAACCGGCATTGCCCTCAGCCTGGACGCTGACAGCATCCAGCAGTGGTTGCGGGAGATGGTCGAGACCACCGAGGGCCTGGGCTCCCAGGTAATCAATTCACTCCGCCTTGGCGGCATGGGTCTGCTCGGTCTGCTTGCCAATGCGGTGCTGGTACCGGTGGTGCAGTTTTACCTGATGCGCGACTGGGAAAGCATGCTGGGACGCGTGGTGGCGCTGATTCCGCCGGCCTGGCGGCCGGCCGTGCGCAGTTTCACCGCAGAGGCCGATGAGGCCATGGCGCAATACCTGCACGGCCAGATGCTGGTGATCCTGGTCATGGCCACCTTCTACACCACCGGACTGTGGCTCGCCGGGCTGGAATTCTTCCTGCCCATCGGCATCATCACCGGGGTGCTCGTGTTCGTGCCCTACCTGGGCAGCATCTCAGGCTTCTTCATGGCCACCTTTGCCGCGCTGATGCAGTTCAACGACTGGACCAGCATGCTGTGGATCTGGGGCGTGTTCATCTTGGGGCAGATGCTCGAGGGCTATGTCGTGGTGCCGCGCCTGGTCGGCGAGCGCATCGGCTTGCATCCGCTGGCGGTGATCTTCGCGCTGCTCGCCTTCGGCCAGGTGTTCGGTTTCCTCGGCCTGCTGCTGGCATTGCCGGCCAGCGCGGTGTTGCTGGTGGCGCTGAAGCGGCTGCGTGCCCGCTACCTGGACAGCCAGTTGTTCAAGGGTGGCCAGTGACGATTCCGCAGCAACTGGTCCTGGAACTGGGCCCGCCTCCGCCACCCACCTTCGAAAGCTTCTTCCCCGGGCGGAACACGCCCGCCTTCAACGCGCTGCGCGCCGCGCTGCAGGGCGGCGAACACTTCATCTACCTGTGGGGCCCGGAAGGCAGTGGCAAGACCCACCTGCTGCACGCCTTCGTCACGGAAGTCCTGGCCGGCGGCTGCCGTGCGCGCCATGTCGGGCCCGGCGAAAGCATCGATGACCATGCCGGGGAAACCGGCATTGCCGCCGATGACACCCAGCAACTGGACATGGTCGGACAGATCGCCCTGTTCGACCTCTACAACCGCTTTCGCACCCATGGCGGCACACTGGTGAGCGCCGGTGACCGGCCACCCGCCGACCTGCCGGTGCGTGAAGACCTGCGCACCCGCCTGGGTGCCGGGCTGGTGCTGCGCTTCGAGCCCTTGTCCGACGAGGAAAAGGCGGCCGCCCTCAGCGAGCATGCGCGCCAGCGCGGGTTTCGCATCGCCCCCGAACTGATCGAGTACCTGCTGAACCAGGTGCCGCGCGACATGGGCACGCAGATGTCCGTGGTCGCCGCACTCGATCGCACCTCGCTGGAACGCAAACGCCCCATCACCCTGCCCCTGGTGCGCGAGGTGCTGAAGCTCTCGGGACTAAAACCCTGAGCGCATCCTCCGCCCATCCGACCACCTATCCGGAGCCCTGACGTTGGACCTTGTACTGTTTGACCTCGACAACACGCTGCTCAATGGCGACAGCGACTATGAGTGGGCGCGCTTCCTGATCGAACAGGGCGTGCTGGACGGCCCGGATTACGAGGCGCAGAACGATGCCTTCTTCGACATGTACAAGCAGGGCACCCTGGACATATTCGCCTTTCTGGCTTTCCAGCTGAAGCCCCTCTCCGAGTACAGTCGCAGTCAGCTAGACAGTTGGCACCGGCAATTCATGCAGACGCGCATCCTCCCCATCATGGGCCAGCCGGCACGCAGCCTGGCGCGCCGCCACCTCGACGAGGGCAGCCTGTGCGCCATCGTCACGGCCACCAATGCCTTCATCACCGGCCCGATCGCCCAAAGCTTCGGCATACCCCATCTGGTAGCCACCGAACTGGAAGAAATCGACGGGAAGTTCACTGGGCGGCCCATGGGCACCCCCTGTTTTCGCGAAGGCAAGCTCAAACGCGTCGACCAGTGGCTGGCATCACTGGGACACGTCTGGGGCGATTTCCCCGCCACCACGTTCTACAGCGATTCGCTCAATGACATCCCGCTGCTGGAGCGGGCAAGCCGTCCGGTCGCGGTCGACCCCGACGAGCGGCTGCGGACCCTGGCCGGGCAGCGCGGCTGGCCGGTAATCAGCCTGCGGACTAGCGAATGAGGAGGAAAACCGCCTCAGGCCCGACCCGGTTTGGGGTATGATCGACGCCACAATTATGGTCATACCGCTGCATCGCCTGCCCCGGCAGGATTCCCCCGACATCACGAGCCGCCGTGCCCAAGGTCGCCTGAGTTCCGGCCGATCCTGCCACGGCTGCGTCCCATTGCATTGATAAAAAAATTCATCAGACGGGTCTTCCGGCTGGGCGCGAAGTCCGGCCAGACCGTCATCCCCTTCGACAAGCACGGCGTCACGCGCGACTCGCTGTCCAACGGCGCCCGCCGGGTATGCGAGACGCTCCAGGGCGCCGGTTACTCTGCCTACGTCGTCGGCGGCGCAGTGCGCGACCTGCTGCTCGGGGTACACCCCAAGGATTTCGATGTCGCCACCAATGCGCTGCCCGAAGAGGTGCATCGGCTGTTCCGCCGCTCGCGCCTGATCGGCCGTCGCTTCAAACTGGTCCACGTCATGTTCGGCCCGGAAACCATCGAGGTATCCACCTTCCGTGCCGGATCAGTGGCCGAGACCGACGAGCATGGCCGCGTGCTGCGCGACAACGTCTATGGCTCGCGCGAGGAAGATGCGGCGCGGCGCGACTTCACCGTCAATGCGCTTTACTACGACCCGTCCGACCAGAGCATCCTCGATTTCCATAACGGCATGCGCGACATCAAGCGCAAGTGCGTGCGCATCATCGGCGATCCGAGCGCACGCTTCCGCGAGGACCCTGTGCGCATGCTGCGGGCCGCCCGCTTTGCTGCGAAGCTCGAATTCACCATCGACCAGCACACCCGCGCGCCCATCGCCGACATGGCCGACCTGATCGAGAACGTGCCGGCGGCACGGCTGTTCGACGAAATGCTGAAGCTGTTGCTGTCGGGCCACGCCGCCTCCTGCGTGCGCGAATTGCGCGAAGCCGGGCTGCACCGCGGACTGTTACCGCTGCTCGATGTCATCCTCGAGCAACCGATGGGCGAGCGTTTCGTCATGCTGGCCCTGGCTGAAACCGACGAGCGCGTGCGCGCCGGCAAGCCGGTGTCGCCGGCCTTCCTGTTTGCCGCGCTGCTATGGCATGAGGTGCTGGCCGCGTGGAAGAAGGAACAGGCCGCCGACATCCGCCCGGTGCCCGCCCTGCATGCCGCCATGGATGCGGTGCTGGATATGCAGACCGACAAGCTAGCCATCCCGCGGCGTTTCACGGCGGTGATGAAGGAAATCTGGATATTGCAGCCACGCTTCGAACAGCGCAGCGGCAAGCGCCCCCATGTGCTGGTGGAAAACATCCGCTTCCGCGCGGCATATGACTTCCTGCTGCTGCGTTGTGCGAGCGGGGAATGCGAGAAAGATCTGGCCACCTGGTGGGAGCAGTTCCAGGTCGCATCCCCCGACGACCGCTCCACCCTGCTGCAACCGGCCGAAGCCGCCGAGCGCAAGCCCAGACGCCGCCGCCGGCGCCCCGCCCGCGGCCCGGCCGACGGGGATACAGCCATCAGGGCCGATACAGCCAGCCACAATCCAGCCGAATCAGGCTGAGTCTGCATGCCTGCGCGGGACCAGCCGGCAGTCATGGCCGTAATAGGCATGGGTGCGAATCTGGGTGAGCCACTGAAGCAGATTGCCGCGGGCTTCGATGACATCGCCCGACTGCCTGGTACCCGCCTGCTGCAACGCTCCTCGCTCTATCGCAGCGCCCCGGTCGGCAAGACCGACCAACCGGCTTTCATCAATGCCGTAGCCCTCATCGAAACGCGACTCCCCGCGCGAGCCCTGCTCGATGCGCTGCTGCAGATCGAGCAACACCACGGGCGTCGGCGAAGCGAGCCCAACGGTCCACGCACGCTGGATCTGGACCTGCTGCTGTATGGTTCGCAAACCATCAGTGAGCCCGGCCTCGAGGTGCCCCATCCGCGCATGCATGAACGTCGCTTCGTGCTCGATCCGCTGGTGGAGGTCACTCCGGACTGTGACATCCCTGGAAAGGGCCTGGGGCGCGATGCGCTGGCGCAAGTGCTCGGCCAGGACGTGGAAAGGATGAAGGAAGGCAGGCCATGAACCTTGCCGTGCTGGCCCAGACCGTGGGGCTGCTGGTCTTGTCCAACCTGTTCATGACTTTCGCCTGGTACGCCCACCTGAAGAACCTCGCATCCAAACCGGTGCTGATCGCCGCCCGGTGAGCTGGTTCATCGCACTATTCGAATATTTGCGGCAGGTTCCGGCCAATCGCATCGGTTACACCGCCTTTTCACTGGCGCAACTGAAGATCATCCAGGAGGGGGTGACACTGACGGCATTCGTCCCGTTTGCCTTTTTCTGCATGAACGAGCCGCTCAAGCTGGATTACCTGTGGGCCGCCTTGTGTATCATGGGCGCGGTTTAATTCATTTTCAGAAACTGAACACGCTGAAATGCCGGGGGCCAGCGCGTTCCGCACCCTTGATTGAGCACATTTCCGGCTTGATTCCGCCCGAAACCACGTAACTCCCGTCCGGATTGCAGCAAGATTCTCAGAACAATGCCAGCCAGCAAGTACCGTTACATCGTTGTCGAAGGCCCCATCGGCGTGGGCAAAACCAGTCTCGCCCGCCGCCTGGCGACACGCATGGAGGCGGAAACCCTGCTGGAACGGCCGGAACAGAACCCCTTCCTTTCACGCTTCTACCAGGACATGCCCCGCTGGGCACTCTCCACCCAGCTGTTTTTCCTGTTCCAGCGCATGAACCAGCTACGCGACCTGTCCCAGCTCAACCTGTTCTCGGGGCTCACGATAGGCGACTTCCTGCTGGAGAAGGACCCGCTGTTCGCCCGCCTGACCCTGTCCAACGAGGAGTTAACCCTCTACCAGCAGATTTACGACGCCATCCGACTCCAGGCCCCCGCCCCGGACGTGGTCATTTACCTGCACGCAGCCCCGGATGTCCTCGCCGAGCGGGTGCGTCGCCGCGCTGCCGAGTTCGAGCGCGGCATCTCCACCGAATACCTGGCGCTGCTGGCCGAGCAATACGGACGCTTCTTCTACCATTACAATGCGAGCCCTGTGTTGATCGTGAACTCCGAACGGCTCAACTTCGTGGACAAGGACAAGGATCTCGACCTGCTGATAGAGCGCCTGCTGGGCATGCGCGGCGGGCGGGAGTTCTTCAACTTCGGCGATTGACCGCCACAAGGACCTGACATGGCCTACAACCGCGACCTCAGCGTCAGCAGTCTCACCATCACCGGCCTGCACAAGATGCGTGTCGAGAACCGGCGCATTGCCGTGCTGACCTGCTATGACGCCAGCTTCGCCGCGCTGCTGGACGCAAGCGGTGTGGACTGCCTGCTGGTCGGCGACTCCCTCGGGATGGTGCTGCAGGGGCACGACTCCACCCTGCCCGTGACACTGGAGCAGGTGGTCTACCACACGCAGTGCGTGGCACGCGGCGCGAAGCGCGCCTTCATCGCCGCCGACCTGCCATTTGGCAGTTACCAGGAATCGCCGGAGCAAGCCTTCCGCAGCGCCGCAGCGCTGATGGCCGCGGGCGCCCATATGGTCAAGCTCGAAGGCGGCGTGGAATTCGCCGAAACGGTTCGCTTCATCGCCACGCGCGGCATCCCGGTGTGGGCCCACATCGGCCTGACGCCGCAATTCGTGCACCAGCTGGGTGGCTATCGCGTGCAGGGCAAGGGTGCCGAGGCCGAGGCGCGGCTGATCGCCGATGCCCGGGCGCTGCAGGATGCCGGCGCCGGCATGATGCTGCTGGAGGCGATTCCGGCCGCCCTCGCCACACGCGTGACGGCAGAATTACGCATACCCACCATCGGCATAGGCGCAGGCGTGGACTGCTCTGGCCAGGTGCTGGTGTTACATGACATGCTCAATGTATTCCCGGGCAGGAAGGCACGCTTCGTGCGCAACTTCATGGATGGCGCGGGCAGCATAGGCGAGGCGGTGAAACGCTACGTCGATGCGGTGCGCGACAGCTCTTTCCCGGGACCCGAACACAGCTTTTAGGAAGATCGCCGGCTGCGGCCTCTTCCCTCTCAGGCATACCAATCCAATGGACGTCATACACAGCATAGGCGAACTGCGCCAGCGGCTCGCCAGGCAACACGCCACGGCCTTCGTGCCCACCATGGGCAACCTTCACGAGGGCCACATCTCGCTGATGCGCCAGGCACGCGCGCATGGCGACTGCGTCATCGCCAGCATCTTCGTCAACCGGCTGCAGTTCGCGCCCCACGAGGACTTCGAGTGCTATCCGCGCACCTTCGAGCCGGACTGCGAGAAACTGCGTGCCGCCGGCGTGGATGTGCTGTTTTCGCCCAATGAGAAGGAGCTCTACCCCGAGCCCCAGATGTTCCTCGTCGACCCCTCTCCCCTGGGTGGACGGCTGGAAGGCGAATTCCGCCCCGGCTTCTTCCAGGGCGTGGCAACCATCGTGCTCAAGCTGTTTCACATCGTGCAGCCAGGGGCTGCGGTATTCGGCAAGAAGGACTACCAGCAGCTGATGATCGTGCGCAACATGGTGCGCCAGCTGGCACTGCCGGTGGAAATCGTGGCCGGCGAGACCGCGAGGGCGGATGACGGCCTCGCGCTGTCATCGCGCAATGGGTATCTCGCCGCAGCGGAGCGCGCCGAGGCCCCGCGGCTGTTTCGCCTGCTGCAGCAGGTCGCCGGGGAATTGCGCGGCGGCCATAGCGACTTTGCCTCCCTCGAAGCACAGGCCATGCAGCAGCTGTCCGACAACCACTGGAAACCCGACTATATTTCCATCAGGCGCCAGACTGACCTAGAATCGCCGACCCCCGCCGATGACAGGCTGGTCATCGTGGCTGCCGCACGGCTGGGCAAAACCCGTCTCATCGACAACCTCGAGGTCGCGCGTAGCGAACCCGCCTAGGGCAGCCCTTCCTGCCCTAGGACACTGGAGCACCCGACATGCAGCGCATCATGCTGAAGTCCAAGATACACCGCGTCACGGTCACGCATTCCGAACTGAACTACGAAGGCTCCTGCGCCATCGACGAGGACCTGCTGCAGGCCGCCGACATCAGCGAGTACGAGCAGATCCAGATCTACAATGTCAACAATGGCGAGCGCTTCACCACCTACGCCATCCGCGCCGAACAGGGCTCGGGCATCATTTCCGTGAATGGTGCGGCGGCCCGCCGGGCGGCCCCGGGGGATATCCTCATCATCGCCTCCTACTCCGGCTATGACGAGGCGGAAATGAAGTCCTTCGAGCCTGCGCTGGTCTATGTGGATGCCGGCAACCGCATCAAGCGCCAGCGCAACACCATTCCGGTGCAACTGGCCTGACTGTCAACTGGCGAGGCAACCCGCACGATCACCCAATGGAAAGCGGCCCCGCAGGGCCGCTTTTTGCATCACCTGCGCGATGAAGCTCAGGCCGGATATTGCTCCACGGTGATGCTCTCGACGGGACAACCCAGCGCCTTGGCCATCTGCTCCATGGTCTGCTCATTGAATGCCAGAGGCTGAAAATCCTCGGAACCGCCACGGCTGTCGATGAAGGCCCGGGCTGCGTTCTCCGACGACCAGACCACCACCGGATCAGGTGTCACGCCGGGAACCTGCACACAGATGGGCACACCGTCGGATTTGTACACGATCGCGAACATGAAGCCTCCGTTTCTGGTTGCCGTCACCGCTTCGTTTCTGCCGCCCCTGCTGCAGCCATCGGCCGGGCACCCATCTCGATTGCTGCAACTTTACCGCATGTTCAGTGGCGGCGAAATGGCAATGACCCCGCCCGGTCCGGCTCAAGCCACCCGGGGGACAAATTTCTGGCGGTGGGCACTGATGTAATTGGCATGCGGGCCATGCACCCCGATGGCACGGCGCTCCTCTGCGCCAGGATCCGCCTCCAGGCGGCAGGTCCGGTCAAAAATCAGCGTGGCACGCCCGGGCACCCCATAGGGCTCCCAGCGCGGCAGTGTCGGGCCCTGCGGCACGCCTGACTTAGCAAAACCCATCCAGGCCTCGCAAAAGTGGTCCGAGATATCCCGGGTGTCGGCATCATCACCCACCAGGATGGCGGCCTTGTGCTGGTTACGGAACACCAGCGGCACGCAGGCGGTGTGCGGCGCACCGAACAGGCCGCCCAGCGCCGGGGTACTCCAGGACATCAGGTACATGTAGACCGGCGCAGCCGCCAGGGCTGCCTTGCGCTCGGCGTACTGTATGCACTTCAGGCGGTACAGGTAGTCCGACTCGATGGCGATCAGCAACTGTGCGGCAGCGGCCTGCGGACGTCCCTGCCGATAGACTGCGATCAACTGGTCCGCTGCGGTGCCATCGCAATGCAGGCGATGCATGACACGCTCACGCACCTCGGCGAAATCGCGCAGCGACAGCACGGCCATATCCTTCTTGTAGGCGTAGCTCGCTTCCTGGGCAACCGATCCGATGATCAGGCTGACATCGCGCGAGACTGCCGGTGCATCCGGTTCGCAGGGATGGCGTGGCACGACCTGTCCATCCACATACGGCCCGAAACGCGAGCCGCCGGCACGGGCAGCCGCCAGCAACTGCTCCACCGGCAAATGGCGCAGGCTGTCCGCGGAGCGGCCGTCAAATGGCAGATGGGCCAGCACGTCATGGGTATGGCGGCGGGCTTGCTCAGCCGTTCGCAGGATCAGGGCACAGCCGCTTTGCATGATGGCCTTGTGAAACAGGCCCTGGGCCGCCGGCATGGCCAGCAAGGTCGATATCTTGCCGGTCCCGCCCGACTGGCCGAACAGCGTGACATTGCCCGGATCACCGCCAAAGGACTCGATGTTGTCGCGCACCCAATGCAGCGCGGCCACCATGTCCAGCATCGCGATGTTGCCCGAGTCCGGCGCGCCGTGCTCGTCCAGCCTGAGAAATCCGAGAATGCCCAGCCGGTGCGTCACAGTGACCAGCACGATGTCGCCATGGGCGGTGAGATTGCTGCCCTCGAATATGTCGGCCGAGCCCGAGCCGCTGATGAAACCGCCGCCATGCAGCCACACCATGACCGGGCGCCGCCGCGACGCCTGGGTGCCGCAGGTATAGACGTTCAGATGCAGGCAGTCTTCGTCATGTCCCGGCGCAGGGTGATACCAGGCAAAGTATTCCGAGTCGTGAATCGGCAATTGCGGGCAGGCCGGGCGGAACGCCAGCGCGTCACGCACGCCGCTCCAGGGCTTGACCGGCTGCGGCGGACGGAAACGATGGACCCCGGCTGTGCTGGCGCCGTAGGAAACACCGAGGAAACGGCAGACACCGTTGCGCAGCTCGCCACGGAGGCGGCCGCTGCGGGTTTCAACAACAGGAGAGGACGCCATGGCCAGGAATGCCGGCCAGTGTGGATCAGCGCAGGATCAGCATCGGCGTCTTGCAACGCGCCAGTACCTTGCTGACGGTCGAGCCCAACGCCATGGTGGCCAGAGCACCGTGCCCATGCGAGCCCATCACCAGCAGTGTGAACTTGCCTTTCTGGGCATGGCCGGAAATCTGTTCCGCCGCATCGCCGACGCGCTGTACCACAGTGTAGGTAAAGCCGGCCTTGTCGAGCATGCGCCGCGCCGGTACGAGCGACTTGCGCGTCTCATCCGCATAGTACTTTTGCACCGTCTCACGGCCGAGAGCCGAAGCCGCACGGCTGGGCAGCGGATGGCGCACGTGGATCAGCTCGATGACCGGCGACAAGCCGAACTGGGCCTGGTGTTCGATCAGGTACTCAAGGGCCTTGGTGGTGTAGGGGGATCCGTCGGCAGCGATCAGGATTTTGTTCATGATTCCTCCTCTGCATCGGGCCTGCGGCCCGTTTGGTGTTCTGGGATATTCGATGCGCTCTGCAGCAATAATAACAAGTCCATGCCATGCGGCGGCACGAACAGTGATGGCAGGCTTGTCACGGCATCGGCAAAAGCCTGCAGCTGACCACATGCAAGGCCGTGGTGCCCGGGGTCGGACTCGAACCGACAAGCCTCGCGGCGGGGGATTTTGAGTCCCCTGCGTCTACCAATTCCACCACCCGGGCATCGCAGGGCCGATTATACAAGGCAGGTGCACCATCGGACCGCAGGTTCGGCGAAATTGGCAGAATCACAGATGTCCCGCCCTTACAGGCTGACCTTGTTATATGTCCCGCCCTTGCGGGCGGCCTTTGTTATTCTTGGGCCATGCCCAATCCAAGCGCCGCCCAGCCGGCGGACCTGCAGCTCGCTGATTTCGATTACGAGCTGCCACCCGACCGCATTGCCAACCATCCACCCGACCAGCGCACCCAGAGCCGCCTGCTGCGCCTGGCCGGAGGGATGCTGTCCGACCATCGCATCGGCGAACTGCCCGACTTCGTCGACCCCGGTGACGTCATGGTGTTCAACGACACCCGCGTCATCAAGGCGCGCCTGTACGGGGAGAAGGAAACCGGCGGCCGCATCGAAGTGCTGGTCGAGCGCCTGCTGCCGGACCGACACGTGCTGGCACAACTGCGTGCCAGCAAACCGCCGCGCCCGGGCATGCGCTTGCGCCTCGAAGGCGCGTTCGAGGCCACCTTCATCGGCCGCCATGAGGACATGGCCGAGTTGCGCTTCGAGGGTGATGAGGATGTGCTCGAGTTGCTGGAACGATACGGCCGGCTGCCGCTGCCGCCCTATATCGACCGCCCTGCCGACGCTGCTGACGAGACGCGCTACCAGACGGTCTACGCACGTGAACCCGGCGCCGTGGCCGCCCCGACCGCCGGGTTGCATTTCGATGCGGCCCTGCTGGAGGCACTGCGCGCCCGGGGTGTCATTCCCGCCTGGCTGACCCTGCACGTCGGCGCCGGTACCTTCCAGCCGGTGCGCGTGACACGCATCGCCGAACACCGCATGCATGCCGAGCGCTACTCGATTCCGCAGGCCACCCTGCAGGCCATTGCCGCGGCGCGCGCCGCCGGCCGGCGCGTCATCGCCGTGGGCACCACCAGCCTGCGTGCGCTCGAAGCGGCCGCCCTCGACAGCCAGGACGACCTGCCCGTCGCCGGAGCCTCCGAGACGGACATCTTCATCACCCCCGGCTTCCGTTTTCGCGTGGTCGACCGGCTGCTCACCAACTTCCATCTTCCGAAATCGACCCTGCTCATGCTTGTCTCCGCCTTTGCCGGACTGCAACCGGTACGCCGTGCCTATGAGCACGCGATTGCCTCGGACTACCGCTTCTTCAGTTACGGCGATGCCATGCTGATCGACCGCAACAACACAGCCACAACCGTATCACCGACTACTGCACGGTCGGGGACAGAACAATGAGTCTCATGAAATTCGAACGACTGCACCAGGACGGCGCCGCCCGCGCCGGCCGCCTCACGCTGACCCACGGCCAGCTGGACACACCGGCCTTCATGCCGGTGGGCACCTATGGCACGGTCAAGTCGGTCAGCCCGCATGAACTGCGGGAACTGAGTGCCGGCATCATCCTGGGCAATACCTTCCACCTGTGGCTACGCCCGGGACTGGAGGTCATCAACGCCCATCAGGGCCTGCACCGCTTCATGGCCTGGGACGGCCCCATCCTCACCGACTCGGGCGGCTTCCAGGTGTTCAGCCTCGGGGCGCTGCGCAAAATCAGCGAGGAAGGCGTGCGCTTTGCCTCGCCCATCAACGGCGACCGGCTGATGCTCACCCCCGAAGAGTCCATGCGCATCCAGCGCGTGCTGAATTCGGACATCGCCATGATCTTCGATGAATGCACGCCCTTTCCCGCCGACGCCACGGTGGCGGCCGAATCCATGCAACTGTCGCTGCGCTGGGCAGCACGCAGCCGCTCGGAATGGGACCGGCTCGCCGCCAGACATCCGCAGGGAGCCACCAATGCCCTGTTCGGCATCATCCAGGGGGGCATGCACGAGAACCTGCGTGACGAATCGCTGGCCGGCCTGCAGGCCATCGGCTTCGACGGCTATGCCATGGGCGGCCTTTCGGTGGGCGAACCCAAGGAAGACATGCGCCGCATCCTGGCCCATACCACCCCACGCATGCCGGCCGACCGCCCGCGCTACCTGATGGGCGTGGGCACGCCGGAGGACATCGTCGAAGGGGTCGCGGCCGGCGTCGACATGTTCGACTGCGTCATGCCCACGCGCAATGCGCGCAACGGCTGGCTGTTCACCCGCAACGGCGACATCAAGCTGCGCAATGCCCGCTACCGCAATGACACGCGCCCGCTGGACGAACAATGCGGCTGCTACGCCTGCCGGCACTTTTCGCGCGCCTACCTGCACCACCTGCAGCGGGCCAAAGAGATCCTCGGGGCACGCCTGAACACTCTGCACAACCTGCATTTCTACCTAGAGATGATGCAGCAGATGCGCGCGGCCATCGCCGCCGGCGGCTTCACCGCCTGGGCCGTCGGTTTCGTCGGCCGGCGCAGCCAGGGCCTGGAACCCTGAATGGAGGGGGACAGCCGGCCCCCGAGTGGTACAATCCGCGGTCGTAAAAACCTGACATATCAGTCATTTTCCAAGGAGACAGGCGGTGATCATTTCCCCCGCGTATGCCCAGTCAGTCGGATCTTCGGATGGCGGCATGGGCACGCTTATCATGTTCCTGGTGATGGGCCTGTTCATGTACTTCCTCATCTTCCGTCCCCAGATGAAGAAGCAGAAGGAACACCGCACCATGATCGATGCGCTGCAGAAAGGCGATGAAGTCATCGCAGCAGGCGGCTTGGCTGGCAAGATCACCGATGTCAGTGACGCCTATATCACACTGGAAGTGGCACCCGGCACCGAGATCCGCGCACAGAAGCATTCCGTGCAGACCCTGCTGCCCAAGGGCACGCTCAAAAGCCTCTGACCGACCTTCCCCTGCGCCGGACCGGGCTGCCAGCCTGTCCGGCACCGTTCCCGATCACACCGAGCAGAAAAACCTGACATGAACCGTTATCCCGCCTGGGTTTATTTCATCGTCGCCGTCACGCTGGTGCTGGGCGGGTTGTACACCCTGCCCAACTTCTTCGGTGAAGCCCCGGCAGTGCAGGTCTCCCCTGCGCGTGCCACGGTCAAGATCGATGCGGATGTCACCGCCCGGGTGGAGCGCGCCCTCACGGCCAGCGGCATCACCGCCACCGGCCTGTTCCAGGAACCCGCCAACGTGCGCGTGCGGCTGGCTGACACCGACACCCAGCTGAAAGCCAAGGACGTGATCAGCCTGGCGCTCAACCCGGACAAGGACAACGCCAGTTTCACCGTGGCGCTGAACCTGCTGCCCTCCTCGCCAGGCTGGCTCACCGCCATCCACGCGCTGCCCATGTACCTCGGACTGGACCTGCGTGGCGGCGTGCACTTCCTGCTCGAGGTGGACATGCGTGCCGTGGTGGTCAAGCGCCTCGACGGCCTGGCCGGCGACATCCGCACCGGCCTGCGCGACCGCAACCTGCGCCACAACGGCATCAGCCGCCAGGCGAACGAGGTGGTGGTGCGCTTCCGCGATGCCGACACCCGCACCAAGGCACGCCAGCACATCGAATCCAGCCTGGCCGACCTGGCACTGGTCGAGGCAGGCCAGGGCGAAGACCTGCGCCTGGTCGGCACACTCAAGCCGGAAGCGGCCAAGCGCACCCAGGAATTCGCGCTCAAACAGAACATCCAGACCCTGCACAACCGGATCAACGAACTGGGCGTGGCCGAGCCGGTCATCCAGCAGCAGGGCGCCAACCGTGTCATTGTGCAACTGCCCGGGGTGCAGGACACCGCCAAGGCCAAGGAAATCCTCGGACGCACCGCCACCATGGAAATCCGCCTGGTGGACGAGGACAACATGAGCGCAGCCGCGCTGCAGGCGGCGCAAAATGGCCAGGTCCCGTTCAACACCGAGTTCTACGTCGAGCGCAACGGCGCCCCGCTGATCGTCAAAAAGCAGGTGGTGCTCACCGGCGAGCGGCTCACCGATGCCCAACCCGGCTTCGACAACACTACCCGCGAGCCGGCCGTGCACCTGACGCTGGATGCCTCTGGCGCCCGCATCTTCCGCGATGTCACGCGCGAGAACGTCAACAAGCGCATGGCCATCCTGCTGATCGAAAAGGGCAAAGGCGAAGTAATCACCGCTCCGGTGATCCGCTCAGAGATCGGCGGCGGCCGGGTGCAGATCAGCGGCCGCATGAGCACGGTCGAAGCCAATGACGTGGCACTGCTGCTGCGTGCCGGTTCGCTGGCTGCCCCCATGGAAATCATCGAAGAGCGCACCGTCGGGCCATCGCTCGGCGCCGAGAACATCAGCAAGGGTTTTTCCTCGACGGTCTACGGCTTCATCGCGCTGTCGCTGTTCATCATGGTCTACTACTCGCTGTTCGGCGTGTTCTCAGCCGTGGCGCTGACCGCCAACGTGCTGCTGCTGATCGCGCTGCTGTCGTTGCTGCAGGCCACCCTCACCCTGCCCGGCATCGCCGCCATTGCGCTCACCCTGGGCATGGCCATCGATGCCAACGTGCTGATCAACGAGCGCATCCGCGAGGAATTGCGCGGCGGCGCCAGCCCCCAGGCGGCCATCGCCTCCGGTTACGACCGCGCCTTCGGCACCATCATCGACTCCAACGTCACCACTATGATCGCCGGCCTGGCGCTGCTGATATTCGGCTCCGGCCCGGTGCGCGGCTTTGCCGTGGTGCACTGCCTGGGCATCCTCACCTCCATCTTCTCCTCGGTGGTGGTCAGCCGCTGCCTCGTGAACCTGGTCTACGGCTCGCGCCGCAAGATCGAGCACGTGGCCATCGGCGACACCTCCTGGAAATAAACCGCACGACGATTCAGCCAGGGACACTGACACATGGAATTATTCAAGATCCGGCGCGACATCCCGTTCATGCGGCATGCGCTGCTGTTCAACATCATCTCGCTGGCCACCTTCATCATCGCCGTGGGACTGCTGGCCACACGCGGGCTGCACTTCTCCATCGAGTTCACCGGCGGCACCGTGATGGAAGTGAGCTACGAACAGCCGGCCAACGTCGACACCATCCGCAATGCCCTGGAAAAGCGCGGCTACACCGATTTCGCGGTACAGAACTTCGGCTCCTCGCGTGATGTCCTGATCCGGCTGCCTGCCAAAGACGGCCAGAGCGCCACAGCGCTGTCCGAAGGCGTGATGAAGGCGCTGGCCGAGGACAAGCCCGGCGCCAAGTTGCAGCGGGTGGAGTTCGTCGGCCCGCAGGTGGGTCGGGAACTGGCCGAGAATGGCGCGCTCGCCCTGATCGTCACCTGCCTGGGCATCGTCGCCTACCTGGCGCTGCGCTTCGAATGGAAGTTCGGCGTCGCCGCCATCATTGCCAACCTGCACGACGTGGTCATCATCCTGGGCTTCTTTTCCCTGTTCCAGTGGGAATTCTCCCTGCCGGTGCTGGCGGCGGTGCTGGCCGTGCTGGGCTATTCGGTGAACGAATCAGTGGTGGTGGCCGACCGGATCCGCGAGAACTTCCGCAAGATGCGCCGCGCCGAAGTCACCCAGGTGATCGACAATGCCATCACCAGCACCATCTCACGCACCATCATCACCCATGGATCCACCCAGCTGATGGTCACCTCCATGCTGATCTTCGGCGGGCCGGCACTGCACTACTTCGCCCTCGCCCTGACCATCGGCATCTGCTTCGGCATCTATTCCTCGGTGCTGGTCATGGCACCGCTGGTGCGCTGGCTGGGCGTCAGGCGGGAAGACCTGGTCAAGCCGGTGCGCGAGCGCAAGGACGAAGCCGTCGTCTGAAGCATTGCGGGGCCCCTGCTTTGCCTGCCTCGCCCTGCTGCGATAAGTCCCCGGGAATAAAGAAGACCCGTTCACTGTATACGTGTGAATGCGGCATCTCTGATGTCAATGTACGGATGCAGCAGGGCCTCTTGAGGGAGCCCCCCTCTTCAAACCAGGAGAATTAATCAATGAAAAACAAGATGTTCACAATTGCTGTCAGTATGCTGCTCAGCGCTGGATTTGTGGCCGAAGCACTTGCTCAAAGCCCTGCCGCACTGGTTCGTCAGCGTCAGTCTGCCATGGTACTGATCGGCAAGTACATGGGCCAGATGGGTCCGATGGCTCTGGGCAAGGCGCCCTACAACGCCGCGGCATTTGCCAGCGCTGCCGCCAACATGGAAGTGCTCTCGAAGATGCCCTGGGACGGTTTCACACCAGCCACGCAGGGCGAGAAGTCGCGCGCACTGCCGGAGGTTTACACCGATGCCGCCAAGTTCAAGCAAGCCGCTGACAACTTCACCGCAGAGGCCACCAAGGTGGCCGCCGCCACCAAAAGTGGTAACGAGCAGACCGTGAAAGCCGCGTGGGGCGAGCTGAACAAGTCCTGCGCCGCCTGCCACGACAGCTTCCGCGCCCGCCAGTAACAGGCGCCGGCAGACTGATACAAGGCCCCGCCCGTGCGGGGCCTTGTCGTTTGTGCTCCCGGCAACCAGTGTTGCATCGTCCCGGTTCCACGTGAGCGGCTGCTAGAATCCGCGCACCCTCTACCCCATCGAGGCAAACCACCATGCTGCCATTGACGCCCGCTGCCCCCCCTAGCTCCACTGGCTTGTTCCGCCTGCTGCAAACGGGCATGGCCGTGGCGATTGCCTTCATTGCCGCCGCCGCCCTCGCCGCCCCGCCTCCCGGCGACGCGCGACGCGGCGAATACCTGATGAAGGCCGCCGGCTGCATGGGCTGCCACACGGCGGAAACCAAGGGCGCTGCGCCTTTTGCTGGCGGCCGCGAGCTGAAGACCCCGTTCGGCACCTTCTTCGGGCCCAATATCACCCCCCATGCCCAGGCCGGACTGGGCCGCTGGACCGAGGCCGATTTCGTGCGCGCCATGCGTGATGGCCGCCGCCCCGACGGCGGGCACTATTTCCCGGCCTTCCCCTATCCGTCGTTCACGAAAATGACCGACGAGGACCTGAAGAATCTGTGGGCTTTCATGCGCATGATCCCACCAAATTCCCAGGCGAGCCGTGAACACGAATTGAAGTTTCCCTTCGGCTTCCGCCCTCTCGTACTGGCCTGGAAGTGGTTGTTCTTCACGCCCGGCGCCGACCCCGTCAACCCGAAACTGACACCGGTGCAGGCTCGCGGTGCCTACCTGGTCAATGCCCTGGGCCATTGCGGCGAATGCCACACCCCGCGCAACTTCATGGGCGGCCCGAACAAGGCGCGACTGCTGGCCGGCACCAAAAAGGGCCCCGACGGCAAGGGCGTGCCCAACATCACACCCGCCAGCCTGAAGAAATGGGGCGATGGGGAGCTCAAGGAATTCCTGGTGGGCGGCATGACACCCGATGGCGATGTGCCTGCTGAAAGCATGGGCGAAGTCATCCGCAACACCACCAGCCAGATCACCCCCCAGGACCTGGCCGCCATGATCGCCTACCTGCGCGCCGTGCCGGCAGTGGCGAGTGAAAATTAGTCATTATGATCAATTCCACGCGCTGTCATCCGTGATTAAAAGAAAACGGAGCTGATTGTTATCAGCCCCGTTCTATTTATGGCAGCCCCTGGGATGCCGTACGCGGTACGGCGCTAGATGCGCCGCGCGAGTTCCGCCGCCTTGCCGATGTAGCTGGCCGGTGTCAGTGCCAGCAGGCGCTGGCGATCCGCCTCCGGCAGGGCCAGCGAACTGATGAACAGGCGCATCGCCTGCGCATCCAGGCGCTTGCCGCGCGTCAGTTCCTTCAACTGCTCGTAGGGGTTGGGCAGGCCGTAACGACGCATGGCCGTCTGGATCGGTTCGGCCAGCACTTCCCAGTTGGCATCCAGGTCCTCGGCCAACCGCACCGGATCGGCCTCCAGCTTGCCCAGGCCGCGCAGGCAGGATTTCCACGCCAGCAGGCTGTGTCCCAGCGCCACGCCAAGGTTGCGCAGCACCGTCGAATCCGACAGGTCGCGCTGCCAGCGAGAGACCGGCAGCTTGTCGGCCAGGAAACGCAGCAGGGCATTGGCCGTACCGGCATTGCCTTCGGAATTCTCGAAATCGATGGGATTGACCTTGTGCGGCATGGTGGAGGACCCCACCTCACCCGCCTTGGGCCTCTGCTTGAAGTAACCGATGGAGATATAGCCCCAGAGATCCCGGTCCAGATCGAGCACGATGGTGTTGGCGCGCGCCAGTGCGTCGAGCATCTCGGCCACGCTGTCGTGCGGCTCGATCTGGGTCGTATAGGCATTGAACTGCAGGCCGAGCGAGGTGACAAAGCGCTCGGCAAAGCCTTCCCAGTCGAAACCGGGGTAGGCCACCATATGCGCGTTGTAATTGCCCACCGCGCCATTGATCTTGCCCAGCATCTCGGTGCGGGCGAGCGCCTCGCGCGCACGCTGCAGGCGGGCCACCACATTGGCCATTTCCTTGCCCAGCGTGGTCGGCGTGGCCGGCTGGCCGTGGGTGCGCGACAGCATGGCCGCATCGGCATGCTGGTGTGCCAGCGCACGCACGCGGGCGATCAGTTCATCCAGCCCCGGCAACAGCACCTGGTCGCGTGCGCCCTTGAGCGCCATGGCGTAGGACAGGTTGTTGATGTCCTCGGAGGTGCAGGCGAAGTGGATGAACTCGGCAGCCTTCAGCACCTCGGCATTGCCGCGCACGCGCTCCTTCATCCAGTACTCGATGGCCTTCACGTCATGGTTGGTCTCGGACTCGATGGCCTTCACCCGCGCGCCGTCCTCGGCGCTGAACTTCGTGGCCAGGGCACGCAACTCAGCCACGCTCTGCGCCGAGAAAGGCGCCAGTTCCGCAATCGCCGGCTCGGCCGCGAGCGCGATCAGCCATTCGATCTCGATGTGCACGCGATGGCGGATGAGGCCGGACTCGCTGAAATAGGGGCGCAGGGCATCGGCCTGGGCGGCATAGCGGCCGTCGAGGGGGGAGACGGCGTCTAGGGTGCTGAACGGCATGAATGGAGCCTGATAATGGCGAGGGTCGCAATTATGTCATGGGGCAATTTTTGGGCCGTGGCGTTGAGGGGTCAATCATTGTTTGGACCTATCGGCGAGATACATTCTTACGCTTTCGGGAAATTGTTTCGCCCGTTCTGGCGAGTTTGATTGCCTGTGGTCCATTTTTTCGCCTTTCGGCGAGTGACTTTCTTTGCTTCGCCAAAGAAAGTCACCAAAGAAAGGCGACCCCGGAGGGGACGGCCCCTCCGCTTCGCTACGGAGCTTCCCTGCGATGCTCGCCTCCTTCGGCGCCTGCGGAACTCGCAAAGACCGGTACAGCCGGTCTTTGCTCAGACAGTCCTCGGCGACACCCCCTCAGGACGCTGCGCTTCTCGGCGTCCCCAACGGGGGCCCCGAAAAGCAAAAACAAGAATCAGCTACCGCACCTGACTGTGCATCCCGTCGGTTTTGATCTGCCGGTGTTGGGGCCCCTTAAGCGTCGCCGAGGAGCGGAGCTGCGGACGGGGGCTGTCGGCGAGGACTGTCTGAGCCCGGATCGGCTTTATCGATCCGGGCGAGTTCCGCAGCCGCCCGGCCGCAGTGAGCACCGCAGGGTATTCCGTAGCGAAGCGGAGGAACGATGCGCCGGGGTGTGCTT
>CANJJT010000044.1:0-32696 GCA_947474715.1 Betaproteobacteria bacterium | reverse complement strand
CGTACTGCGGCGAGGTCGAGGTGTGCATCAGGTAGGCCTCGTTGAAGCGCGTGCGGTCGAGCTTCTTGTTCTCCGATTCCTGCACCAGTATCTGCGAGGCCTGCGAGATGCCGGCCAGCAGCTTGTGCGTGGAGTGCGTGGCAAAGACCATGGCGTCCTTGGTGCGCGGACGGTTTTTGCCGATCGCATGCATGTCCTTGTAGAAGGGATGGAAGGTCGCGTGCGGCAACCACGCCTCATCAAAATGCAGCGTGTCGATCGAGGAGTTCAGCGTCTCCTTCAGCATTTCCACGTTGTAGAGCACGCCGTCGTAGGTGCTCTGCGTGATGGTGAGGATGCGCGGCTTCTTGCGCTTGGCGGCGCGCGCGAAGGGATTGGCCTCGATCTTCCTGGCAATGCTCTCCGGGCTGAACTCCTCGAGCGGAATCGGCCCGATGATCCCCAGATGGTTGCGCTTGGGCGTGAGGAACACCGGGATGGCGCCGGTCATGGTGATGGCGTGCAGGATGGACTTGTGGCAGTTGCGATCCACCACCACGATGTCATCCGGCGCCACATTGGCATGCCAGACCATCTTGTTGGAGGTGGAGGTGCCATTGGTGACGAAGAAGCAGTGGTCGGCACCGAAGATGCGCGCGGCGTTGCGCTCGGAGGCTGCCACCGGGCCGGTGTGATCGAGCAACTGCCCGAGCTCATCCACCGCATTGCAGACGTCGGCGCGCAGCATGTTCTCGCCGAAGAACTGATGGAACATCTGCCCCACCGGGCTTTTCAGGAAGGCGACACCACCGGAATGTCCGGGGCAATGCCAGGAATAGGAACCGTCCTGGGCATAGTCCACCAGGGCGCGGAAGAAGGGTGGCGCCAGGCCGCCCAGGTAACTTCTCGCCTCGCGGATGATATGGCGGGCCACGAACTCCGGGGTGTCCTCGAACATGTGGATGAAGCCGTGGAGTTCGCGCAGGATGTCGTTGGGCAGGTGGCGCGAGGTGCGCGTCTCGCCGTAGATGTAGATCGGAATGTCCGCATTCTTGAAACGGATCTCCTCGATGAACTTGCGCAGGTTCAGCACCGCCGGGTCCAGCTCCGGACCGGGCGTGAACTCCTCGTCGTCGATGGACAGGATGAAGGCCGAGGCGCGGCTTTGCTGCTGGGCGAATTGCGACAGGTCGCCGTAGCTGGTCACCCCCTGGATCTCCATGCCCTCCTCCTCGATGGCCTTGGCCAGCGCCCGGATGCCCGAACCGCTCGTATTCTCGGTGCGGAAGTCCTCGTCGATGATGACGATGGGGAAGCGGAATTTCATGCGGTTCTCCGGGAAGCGGAAATGCGAAGGGAAAGGGGCTCGAATGAGCCGGCGGTGATCATGCGAAGGAAGGCTTTACGCGGACTGGAGCAAACGGCGGATGGTCACAACGCCACGGAATGCGGCAGAGGTGTGCCGCATTCCGGTGCAATGGCCTGCAACACTACAGGCGCAACGAGCCCCCGTGTCAACAAGCGCACGGGGACTTGAGCGGGCAGTGCCGCTGCTGGTCGGGGTTTCACAAAGGCGGGAAGTTTGCCGGAACAGCCTGGAGAGGACGCGTGCCGGCCGCGACTGTACGATGGCTCAGCTTTGCGGCGTCGATGTTCAAGGCACGATGCTCCATCCGGTGGGGGTGCGAATTCGGCCGGATTATACGCCGCGACTTTGGAGGGTCAAGAAGAAAAGGGGCAGCTTGGGCAGGTGTTGTTCTTTTGACTGGTGGCCAGTCTGCCGATAGGCCGCTTCTCGTGCCTCCCCCCTCCCCACTTGTTCCGCCAGTGGATTGGGCCACATCCCCGCGAACGGGGCAGATCACCCCTGAACTTCCTCGAGTCAGCCAAGGCAGGTCAGCATTCTCATGAGGCGCCCCATGATCTCGTCGAGCGGGCACTGCAGCGCATCACTGCACGGCGCACGCGCCTGCCGGAAACCGTGTTTCAAGCCGGCTGGACGAGCGACAGCGGTTGCGTCGGGGCGTGGGGAACTGACAATCACCGCAAGCGCTTCGACGGCGGTGGAATTGTTGCGAAGATATCGCGGCGCGACGCGCACGTAGGACAGTGCCAGGCCTCGCCCCTCCATCCGGGCGGCTGCACTTGCTCCCGCTACAGGCCGGCTTTCTGGATCGCCTTGTGGCAGATATCGACTATGCGCCGGCTCATGGTTTCCCGCCGTTTCTTGCCGGCGTACTGCGGCATGGCTTCAACTTTCTTGGCAATCTTCCTGCAAGCCATCACCAGATGCTTCGCCCCTGAAACCAGTTTCGGATTCCTGCGAAGCGCGTTGATGTCCTGGCGCGACAGCAACTGCAGAACCTCCCTTTGCGCCCGAGTGACCTTGATGTTCTTCATCGCCCCCCCTTGGAGCCGGCGATTGTAAGGGAAAATCGACGCCTTACGGACGACAGATCGGACCGGCCGGGAAGGGCTTTGGAAGCCACCACGCATGAAAGCCGATGCTTGTCCTCTGTATGCACAACACCATTGCACGGGCGAGAATTCGCCACGACCACCTCAATACTTACTCACAAATTCTGTGGACAAGATTGTGGAAATGTTTCCTGGCGACGCCCAAGTGCCTGATTACAGGAATGGATACCTGGAGTGCACAAACAATAAGCACGCGACACTTTCATTACAGTTTTATTGCCAAAGCACAGGCAAGCGCTGCCCCCCGGGCCTTGCATTGCAAAGGCCATCACCACACCCGTTCGAACAAAATGGGTGCAACCGGGCGACTCATCGATTGCCTGCGCCGATCGCAAACGTCCCGGCGCGCACAATCCCTGCCGGGACCTGACCCTGGAATGGAGGACCTGGTGACCAACCAGGTATCCAGCACCAATGAGGCACTGCGTCCTGCCGATTCACTGCAGCCATCCGGACGAACCATGTGCCGAACACACCCGGCCCGGCGCCTTGTGCCTATTTCTCTTTATGGGTATACACCGCGTCACGCTTTTCCAGGAAAGAGCGTATGCCTTCCTGCCCGTCCTTGCTGGCAGTGATGCGGGCCGTGTACTCCTGCGACAGGCGCCGTCCTTCCTCGCGGGGCAGCACTTCGGCGGCGTTGCACGAGATCTTCGTCGCCTGCAATGCGAACAGGCTTTTGCCGGCGATGTTCTGCGCCAGTTCCATGGACTTGTCGAGGACCTCGCTCTTGGAAACGATGTAGTTGAAGAAACCGGTGCTTTCCAGTTCCTCGGTGCGGAAACGGCGGCCGGTGAACAGCATCTCGCGCATCCTGCCCACGGGCATGAACAGGCGGTTGAAAGGGATGCCTCCGCCGCTGGTGGTGCCGCGCTCGATCTCCGGCATGCAGAAGATCATGTCGCGCGCTGCCACGCGGATGTCGCAGATGGCGGCGAAGGTCATGCCGGCGCCGATGGCATGGGAACCGATGGCGGCGACCACGGGCTTGCTCATCCTGTAGAACACGTCGTTGGCCTCGTTCACCAGCTCGTAGCGGTCGATGCGCGACTGGTAATCCAGCTTGGTGAAGTCGTTGAGGTCGGCGCCACCGATCCAGGCCTTGCACTTGTCCGAGCCGGCGAAAACGACGCAACGCACATCGTCATTGGTGTCCAGAAAGCTGGAGAGCTTGATGATCTCGCGGTAAGCCGCCTCGGACAGCGCATTGACCGGCGGTCTCTCGAAGGTCACCAGTGCAACACCGGTATCGATCTTGACGGTAAAAAATTCAAAGTCCATGGCAGTGCGTCCTCGGTTTTGACACTATGAAGCGGAGCGCCGCCTGCGTGTGCCTGTGCATCTGCACACGCGGGCGGCGCTCCGCAGGGAGTGGGTCGGTCGTGCTACTTCCTCCGGTCGGCCCAGGCGTTCACCAGCACGCCGTCACGCAGCATTGCCGCTATCTTCTCCGCGGGATAACCCACCTGCGTCAGTACTTCTTCGCTGTGCTGCCCCAGCGTCGGGGCGATGCCCACCGGCGTGGCGTCGCCGTCGGGGCCGCCGTCCCGCACCGGGAAGGCCGGCACCCGTATCCTGCCCTCGCTGGGATGGTCGAAGTGGTGCCAGAAGCCCACGTCCTGCATGTGGCCGTCCTCGATCAGATCGTCCAGCGAGAGCACCGGGCCGTAGGGCACGTCGTTCCGGGTGAAGATGTCGGACCACTCGGCGCTGGTTTTTGTAGGCAGTATCTTGCCAACTTCTTCGTACAGGGCATCGGTGTTGCGTGCTCGGGCTTCGGGTTCGGCAAAGCGTGGGTCCACCAGGATGTCGTGGCGCCCCACCAGGGTGAAAAACTTCTTCCATTGCTTTTCGTTGTGCGGCATCACAGCGAGGAAACCGTCCCTGGTGCGATGCGGCCGGCGATTGGCACTCAGCAGGCGCACGTAACCCGTTCCGCCTGTGGGCGGCTCGAAGGTCTGGCCGGTGAGGTGCTCGATGCTGATGAAGTAGGCCATGGTCTCCAGCATGGCCACTTCGATCTGCTTGCCTTTGCCCGTCTGCATGCGCTCCATCAACGCGCCCATGATGCCGATGACGCCGAACAGAGCCGTCGTCTTGTCGGCAAGGATGGTGGGGGCATAGGCCGGGATGCCGTCGATCCGCTCGCGCAGTGCGGCCAGGCCGCAACCGGCCTGTATCACGTCGTCGTAGGCGGCGCGTCTGGCGTTACGACCCCTGGCGCCGTAACCATAGGTGGCGCAGTACACCAGGCGTGGATTCATGGCTGACAGCGCGTGGTAGCCGATGCCGATCTTTTCCGCGGAGTCGAAGCGCACGTTGTGCATAAAGACGTCGGCCGTGCGCACGATGGCGCACAGTGCATCGTAGCCCTCGGGCGTGCCGATGTTCACCGCAACGCTCTTCTTGCCGCGGTTGCAGGCCATGAAGAACGAACCCATGCCCGAATGCAGCATGGCGCCCATGCTGCGAGTGCTGTCGCCGGCCAGGGCTTCGATCTTGATGACCTCCGCGCCCATTTCTGCCAGCACTTCCGCCCCGTAGGGCCCCAGCACCACGCTACCCACTTCCACAATGCGCATACCCTCAAGGGACTTCATGGAACTGGCCCTCCAAAACCTGGACTTTGCCGGAAGCCACCAGCCTGGCCCAGCTATTCAGGTCCGATTCGATCTTCTGCCGGAACTGCTCAGGGGTCTCGCTCACAGGCAGGGCACCCTGGGCCCGCAGCCTGGCCTGGAAATCCTCGGACTGGATGACGGCGGTCATCTCGCGCGTCAGGCGGTCGAAGATCGGCTGCGGGGTGCCGGCGCGCACCGCCAGGCCCTGCCAGCCGTCGGCGTCGATCGCAGGCAGACCCGCTTCGGCCACCGTCGGCACCGAAGGCAGGATAGGGCTGCGGCTGGGCCCCAGGATCGCCAGTCCGCGCAGGCGGCCGGACTGGATGTGGCTTGCCGTTGACGAGGTGGTCAACACGGCAGCCTGCAGGCGGCCGGATAGGGTGTCGAGCACCAGCGCCTCCCCGTTGTAGGCCACGTTGACCATGTCGATGCCAACCACCAGCTTGAAGAGTTCACCGGCGAGATGGGTGAGTGAGCCGACATTGAGCGCGCCGTAGCTCATCTTGCCCGGGTTGGCCTTGGCGTACTTCACCAGTTCGGCTGCGGTCCTGAACGGTTGCTCGTTGTTGGCGACGAGAATCAGTTGCACGTTGACAGCCCGGGTGATCGGCATCATGTCGCGCAGCATGTCGAAGGGCTGGGGCCTCATGGTGTTCTGCACCACGGGCATGCTGGACAGGACGGAGAGGACGGTGTGGCCGTCGGCCGGGGAATTGGTCATGACCTGGTAGCCGATGACGTAATTGCCTCCCGGACGGTTCTCGACGACGACGGCCCATCCGAGGCGCTCGTTCAGCTTCTGGGCGAGGAGCCGGCACCAGATGTCGTTGGTGAGGCCTGCCCCCGAGGGCACGATGACACGCAGGGCCTTTGAAGGAAAGGAGGGAGGCGTCTGGCCTTGTGCATGCGCTGCGGCCGCCAGGAATGCCAGCCCCGCGCATAACTTCAAGATGAAACGCTTCATATTGCACTCCCCTTGGTTGGACTTTTCGTCAGGCTTATGGCGGGTTCTTGGACCACAGTAGCCCTGCTTGGATGAATGCTGATTGTGAAACGTAACCCATCACTGAGCCCGGGACCACCATGGCTACTGGGCTTCCAGCTTCAGCCCGGCGTCCCTGATCAGGTTGCGCCAGCGGCTGGTCTCGGTGTTCATGAGCTGGCGCAGTTGTTCAGGCGTGCTGCCGACCAGGACATTGCCGTCGAACTCGGTCTTTCTGACGCTCGGATCCTTGTTGGCATTGACAAACAGGGTGTTCAGCTTTGCGATGATCGCAGGTGGCGTCCTTGCCGGGGCGAGGATGCCCAGCCAGCTGGAGAAATCGTAACCGGGCACGCCCTCTTCCTCGATGGTGGGCATGTCCGGCGCGTCGGGCACCCGCCGGTTGGTGGTCACGGCGAGGGCGCGCATCTTGCCCGCCTTGACCATGCCGGTGGCGTTGGAAAAGGAGGCCATGGTCACATTGACCCGCCCGCCCACCAGGTCCACCAGGCGCTGGCTGCCGGTCTTGTAGTGGATGTAGGTGACCTGGGTCTTGGTGAGGTAATGCAGGAATTCGCCCGGCAGGTGCGTCGCGCTGCCGGCACCGCTGGTGCCCCAGTTGAGCTTGCCCGGATTGGCGCGCGCATAGGCGATGTATTCCTGCACCGTGCGGTAGGCAGAGGCGGTGTTCACCACCAGCAGGAAGGCCTGCTTGCTGAGGATGGACACCGGCGCGAAGTCGCGCAGCGGATCGTAGGGCAGGTCGGGGTAGACCGAGGGGGTGATGGCAATGGCCGGGCTCACCGAGAGGATGTTGTAGCCATCGGGGGCGGAGCGAGCCACATAGGCCGTGCCAATGGTGGTGCCGGCACCGGGACGGAACACCATCAGGAACTGCTTGCCGGTGTTTTCCAGGAAGCTTTGCACATAGGGGCGCAGCAGGGTGTCGTGCGAGCTGCCGGCATCGAAGGGAATGTTGATGGTGACCGGTTTGGACGGATAGTCATCGGCACCCTGCGACCAGGCGGTAGCCATTGGCACAAGGCCCGATCCTGCAACGACGAGTGCAGCAGCAATACGATTGCATGTCATGCCTGTCTCCTCCTGTGGAAGCTGCTGGCCTCCTGGATACCGCTGGTGCTGTCGACGTGCCCTATTTTCCGGCCCTGGCTGCGGCAAGCAGCGGTGCGATGATGCGCTCGCCCACGCGCTGGCCGAGCACCTTGTAGCCTGTGGCGTCCGGGTGAACGTGGTCGGGCACCAGGTGCTTTTCCGACTCGCCGATGAAATCAAGACCGTTGTAGTAATGCAGGTTGCGATCCCCGCAGGACTGCAGCGCCTCGATGGCCTCCTTGACGATGACGCGCGTGTCGACCAGGGTGAGCGCCACCCGGTTCTTGTATGTCTCGCGCTCCCAGGCGTACAACGAGGACATCACGGCAATGGGGATGTCACGATGGCGCTCGCGCAGGATCTGAATGAAACCGATCAGCGCCGCACGCAGTGACCGCTCATCAAGCGTACCGCGGCCCTGGATGTTCACGCCGACCTCGAAGGCGATGATGTCGGCGGGCAGGTCGCGCAACATGCGCGCCACCATGGAATCGAGGTGGCACTGGCCACCAAAGGCGAGGTTGAGGTGCTTGACATCGGCCACGCGCGCGGCGATGGCCGGCCAGCACTGCGTGGGCGATTCTGCGCCGCGACTCTGGGTGTAGGAACTGCCATAGACCAGCCAAACCGGACGCTTGTCCTCGTGGTGCTTGAGCGAGGCACCATCACTCAGCCGCAGCGAGCGCAGCCGTGTCTCACGGTACTCGGGCAGCCATATCTCGATCACCTTCTCGCCGGTCGGCAGCTTGTCGAAGCGGAATTCGTTGGCGGTATTGAGATGGAAGGTCGAGTGCAGCTTGCCGTCGCACACCAGGTCGATACGAGCCTGCTCGGTCTCGATCACGTTGTACTCGTTGGGGATGATGGCGTGCAGAGAGCCATCGATGGCGGTGGCATCACTCCTGAACACGATGCGGATGCCCGCGGGCATGCCGGCGCGGCACAGCATCATGTCGTCGATGTCGGTGCGACCGAACAGCCGGCGCTGCTCCTGGGGAATGCGCCAGGGCTTGATCCAGTCATCGCCGCGCTCGAAGCTCATGGCCCCGATCCAGTTGAGCAGGGGGTCGTCCAGTTTCAGTTCTTGCATGTCGGGTCTCCGGGGATCGGGTCGCGGGTCAGGGATTGAGACTGGCATTGAGTTCCGGATCGAAGCGGCCATCCACCAGCAGGTAGAGCATGCGCACCATCTTGCCCGAGCGATTGCTCCAGGCGTGGTTGGTGCCGCGCTGGATCACCACATCGCCCGCGCGCAGCAACACATCCTCCTCATCGAGCAGCAGCGTGATCTCCCCTTCGAGCACCACGGCATAGTCGATCGTTTCGGTGCGATGCATCATCGGATGGCGACCGCCGGCCTCGTAGGTGGACTTGAGGTTGGCCCCGGACTTGCTGAACATCTGCTTTGCCTGCTCCGGCGTAATGGCCCGGGCCTCTGGTGATTCCGGCGGGATCTCCGAAATGCGGATCTTGGTGCCCATGGGGTCGACGAAGCTGCGCGGGCCGCTGATGGCATCGGGCTCCTCGGCGGTGATGGGGGCGGGCATGGCCGTGGTCTTCCAAATGTCGCTGGTGCGGTAGTTGGCGACGAAGGCGTTGTTGTGGACCATGGGCGCGATGCCATCGGAAATCACGATGGCCTTGCCCTGCTTGTCGTGACCGGTCACGACGCGACGAACGAAACCGCTCATGCTGCCTCCTCCTGAAGGGTTCATGCCGACGGTGCGTGTGCGCACTCTGGATGTTTCATCGGTGCCGGCAGGCAGGCGCAGTATGCCAGTTCCTGGGGCGAGGAGCTGGTCAGCAGCCAGGTGTAGCCATCGGGGACGTAGCTTGCGATATGCTCGGTGGCCACGACACTGCCGCCACCAGAACGCGTGTCGATGATGACCGGCTGCCCCGGGGACTCGGGAATCTTCGGCCCGGTGAGGCCGGCCATGGCATCCGCTGTGGCACCGGGCGCACCGAAGGGCAGCACGAAGCGGATGGGTTTTGCGGGCCAGCGGTCGGCCGGGGCCTGAGCATGAACCAGGGCATGAACAAGGCCAACCGCAAGCAAGACCACACGGGCTGCCAGACGTCTGGCTCTTCCTTTGTGCTCATCCGCGGGCGCCTCTTGGCGGGCGCTTCCGCACTGGATTACTTCCCTTGCATGCCTCTCTCTACCGCTGCCGTTACCGAATACCCAGATCGGTCGGCGGACCTTCCCATTGCCTGGAGATCAGTCCTTCCTCGATGGCCTTGATCTGCAGCGCCACATGGCGTGAGTTGACGCGGCAGTTGGCAAAGCCGCCGCCGACGAACCACAGGCCCTCCTGGGCGGTGCGCTTCCACATGTTGTTCATCTCGCCATCCGGAGCGATGCCCCAGACCGGCCCCACCTTCTTCGCCATATCGTCGCCCAGGATCTTGCCCACCATCACCTCCTGGGTGACAAAGCCGGTTGCGAGGACGATCAGGTCGGCCGGCTTCACCGTGCCGTCCTTGAGTTTCGCACCCCCTTCCACGAAGTGGTCGATCTGGTCGAACTGCATCAGCCCCACGTCACCGTCGATGATGAGCTGGGCACAGCCGGCATCCAGGTAATAGCCGCCATAGCGGCGGCGGATCTTCATCTGATGGCCGGCCTGGTCCTCGCCGATGTCCCACTTGAAGCCTCGGGCAATCAGCCCGTCGATCATCTTCCTGTCCAGCTCGACCATGCGCGCGGTGATACGCTGCAGGTTCTGGCGCGTGACCGGCAGCGTGTTGGTGTTCACCAGCAGGTCGGCATCGTCCAGCGGTATGCCGTCATAGGTGCCATACACCAGCCGTGCGCTGGGCTTGATGCTTACCACCGTGGTGGAGCCGCGCTGGATGATGGTGGTGTCCACGCCATTGCAGTGCAGGTCCTGCGCCACGTCATGCGCACTGGTCCCCGTGCCCAGCACCAGCGCCTTCTTGCCGCGCCAGTTGGCGCCATTGCTGAAATCGGCGGTGTGCAGTACATCGCCCTTGAAGTCCTTGAGGCCGGGCAGGTCCGGCCGGCGCGGAAAGCCCACCAGGCCGTTGGCGAAGATCAGGTGCTTCGGGTGCAGGGTACGCTCGGTGCCATCCAGCCGGCGCACCACGGCGTTCCACACGCCCTTCTTCTCGTCGTAGCTGCCGCGCACCAGCTCCGTGCCGGTCCAGTAATTGAGCTCCATGGCCCACGCATACGACTCGAACCAGTCGGCCAGCATGTCCTTGGGCAGATACGAAGGCCAATGGGGCGGATAGGGTATATAGGGCAGGTGGTTCACGTCGGTATGGTTGTGCAGCGCCAGCGAGTGGTAGCGCTTGCGCCAGTTGTCACCGACGCGCTCGTGCTTGTCCACGACCAGCGTGTCCACCCCCAGCATGCCCAGGCGCGCCGCAATGGTGAGGCCGGCCTGGCCGCCACCGGCCACCAGCACGGTCGGCTCGCGGTCCGCATAGGCCTGCGCGGCAATGCGCTGGTCCTTCCAGTTGGTGCCCCCGAAATTGCGCGAATAGGCTTCGCCGGTCGGACGGTTCTTGCCGGTCTTCTCCTCGAAGCCCTTGAGTTCCTGCAGGTTGGTCATGAACTGGAAGGCCTTGCCCGGATCGGAGACCACCAACCTGACCACGCCAAAGCCGCGTCCCACCGCCGTCTCGAATTCGAAAATACCCTCGATGACATCGACACCTGCCCGCTGCACCCGCCGCGGTGGCGTGCGCCCCGCTGCAATGGTGAAGTTGCCGGCGCCGGCGCGGCCCTGCTTTTGCAGCAGCAGGGCAGCTATGGCATCTGCCCCCTGGCGCGGCGTGATCGACCAGGTGAAGGCCAGCAGGTCGCGTGAGTGGCCGTCAGCCGCGAAATGCGCAGCGAGCGCCTTTTCATTGCCTGCCTTCAGTGCCGCCTCGAACGAGGCCAGCCAGAGGCGGACCGCCTCGTAATCGGTCTGTGCGTCGCTTTTGTCCTGAGCTGCTGTTAGGGGTTGATTCATAGGATGCTCCTCCGTTGATTGGTGCTGATTGTCTGCCGGACCCATCGGTTCACTCGGGCTGGTACTTGATGGCCCGCGTGACTTTTTGCCATTTCTCGATTTCCTGTTCCAGCCAGGCTTGCTGTTCGTTCTGCGGTATGGCCCAGGGTTCCACCCCGCTGTTGTTGAAAGCCTGCCGGATATCGTCCATGACGAGGATCTTCTGCATGGACTCGTTCAGCCGGGTGATGACAGGCCGCGGCACGCCGGCGCGTGCCGTCACGCCGTAGAAAGACGCAACCTCGAATTTCGCCAGTCCCTGCTCGTCCAGGGTCGGAACATCCGGGAAGGTGGTGGTGCGCTTGAGGCTGGCCACACCGATGATGCGCAACCTCCCGCTCTTGATCATGGGGACCGAGGGTGGCATGGACAGGAAGGCAAGGTTGGCATTGCCGGCCACCACATCGGCCGTCGCGGGACCTGCACCCTTGTAGGGGACATGGATCATGTCCACGCCGGCCACCATCTTGAGCAGTTCGCCGGCAAGGTGGAGGGCGCCGCCCGTGCCGGAAGAAGCGAAGTTGAGCTTGCCGGGCTGGGACCTCGCCAGGGCAATCAGTTCGTTCAGGTTTCTTGCCGGAACAGCCGGATTGACCGTGAGGATGATGTCGCCGCGCGCCAGAAAGCTGACTGTGGTGAAGTCCTTCACGGTGTCATAGGGCAGGGATTTCTGGGTGCTGGGATTGATGGTGAAGCTGGAGGTAAAGGTAAGCAGCGTGTAGCCGTCAGCGGGGGCCTTCGCCACAAAATCCCCCCCGATGACCGAGTTGCCTCCCGCCTTGTAGTCGATGACAAAGGGCTGCCCGAGCGCCTCCTGCAATTTGATCGCCACCGGCCGTACCACTTCCAGCGGCCCGCCTGGCGCAAAGGCAATGACGATGCGCACTGGCCTGGCTGGCCAGGTCTGGGCAAGGGCCTGACCAGCCATCAGGACAAGGACTGTCAAAGCACATAGTTTCAGCATTAATTTCATGGATTACCCCTTTTGTGGGTGATCATGGGCATGCGATGCGCCCGGTGGCTGGGTCAGAGGGATTTGCTCAACACCCGGCCAGGCGACTGGTGACCCACGGTACGCAGCACTGTGGCATTCATCAGGTAGGCGCCCATGGTGGCCGCCAGTTCCATCATGCCCTTTTCTCCGTAGCGACGGCGCGCTGCTTCGTAGGTTGCATCGCTCAACACCAGGTCATCCAGCAGTTCACGCCCGAAACGGATGATCAGGGCGTCGTCGGCAGACAGCCCGTCGAGCGCGCCACGCCTGTCCACGATGTTCAGGGTTGCCTCGGTCACGCCAGCCTTGATCGCCAGCTTTGCATGCGAATTCCATATGTAGTCACTGTCAGCCGAGCGGGCGGCCACGCAGATGGCCAGTTCGGTTTCGGCATCATTGAGTGTCGTGTGGTAACGCAAATGCTCGACCAGGTCGGACATCAGCGCCCCCGCCTTGCCGGCATAGGTGAGGAAACCGCTGGGTGCGGGCACCTTGCCGCGCGTGACATTCAGGTGCCGCACGGCGGCACGCGTCTCATCGGAGAACTCGGGGGAGTCGGCAGGAATGGGGAGTCGGGACACGTGGCTTCCTTGAGCGATAACGGGGGGGCGAACAGGCGTGAAGGTTCAGTTCTCGATGCCACCGAATCGGGTGACAAGTTCCTTGAACCGGACGCGTTCCTTCGCACCGAAAGCGGTCAGCGCCTCGGGCGTGCTGATCATGGGGTCAAGGCCGCCCTGCACCAGCTTGCCGGAAGTCTCGGGGTCGGTCAGCGAGGCATTCAATGCCACAGCCAGCACGTCAATGACCGGCCGGGATGTCTGTGCCGGCACGTAAACCGCGAACCAGGAGGTGGCTGAGAAATCGTCGTAGCCCAGTTCCATCATCGTTCTCAGGTCGGGAAAGAGGCCGCTCCTGCCGGTGCCGCCGGTGGCGAGTGGCCGCAACTGCCCCGCCTTCACCATCGGCAGGATGCCGATGCTGCCGTAGAACATGAAGGTGATATCGCCACTCAGCAGCGAGGATAGCGCCTGCGCAGGGCTGCCATAGGGCACGTGGCTGACCTTGACGCCCAGGAGATGCGCCAGCGCCGCCCCGGCCAGCGCCGGTGTGCCACCGATGCCGGTGGATCCGAATGCCGCCTTGCCGGAATTCTTCTTCAGGAATTCCGCGAGTTCCGCCATGGTCCGGATGCCGGTGCCGGCACCCACCGTGAGGATCTGCGGGTTCTGGGCAATGCCGCCCACGGCGGCAAAATCGCGCGCCGGGTTGTAGCTCAGCTTGGGAATCAGCGCCTCGTTGGCGGCAATGATGGCGCCGGTGCCCAGCATGAGGGTATAGCCATCGGGCGCGGAGGTCGCCACGAGCTGGGCGCCTACCGTGCCGCTCGCCCCGCCCCGGTTCTCCACCACAATGGGCCGGCCCAGCGTGGATGACATCTTGGGCGAGATGATCCGGCCCAGCAGGTCGGTGGTGGTGCCGGTGGGGTAGGGAACCACCAGCCGCAGCGGCTTGGCCGGAAAGGCCTGCGCCAGAACCGCCCCGCTGCAGACCATGAAAAACGCCGTCGACAGCAGGCGCATGAAACAGGCAAAACGATTCATCTCAGATTTCTCCTTTATGGTGCTTCCTGGTTGAGGGCAGTTCTTGTGACCGCCTCTACCTGCTGCTTCTGCTTGCTTCTGTTTGATCATTTCAGCCTTCGCCGATGCAGGCCGCCAATCAGCCACCCGCGGGATGCACTCGCGACGCCGGACCATGCACAACTCACCGGGCACTAAGCGCTCAGAACGGACGTGTCCCCATCACCGTGGTGCGGTGCATGCGCCGTCTCAGCGGCAAAGCATAGTCAAACACGGCCTTGTGCATGCTGGAACAGTTGTCCCAGATCACCAGGTCACCCACACGCCAGTTATGGCGATAGCTGTATTCGGGCCGTGTGATGTGGGCAATGATGTCCTTGATCAGGTTCGCTGTCCCGACATCGTCCAGATCGCCGATCTTCACAGTGACCGACTGGCTCAGATAGAGGCACATCCTGCCGGTAAGCGGATGGGTGCGCACCAGCGGATGCACGACATCGGGCATGCCCTTGCCGTCGTCCTCACGTCCGTCGTTCTTCTTGCCGGAATAGGTTCTGAAGCTGTTGAGCGCCTTGAGCCCCGCCAGGCGCTGCTTCATGTCTTCGGACAAACCATCCCAGGCGGCAGAGGTGCTGACAAACCGGGTATCACCGATCGCCTTGCCATCCTGCTGCGGCACTTCCAGGCTATAGAGCAGCGAGCAGCGCGGCGGCTTCTCCACGAAGCTCATGTCGCTGTGCCAGTTCCTGCCGGCGTCGACCAGGCCGATGGGCTTGCCATCTTCCATGATGTTCGAGACCACCAGGATCTCATTGTGCCCAGGCAGAATGAACTTGCCCACCGGGTACTTCTCCAGATCGCCAAAGCGGCGACTGAAGGCAATGTGCTGCTCCGGGGTCAGGTGCTGGTCGCGGATGACCACCACGCCGCACTCATTGAATGCCGTCTCTATCTGGGCAAAATCGGCATCGCTGACACCTCCCGCAATGTCCACACCGCAGATCTCGTGCCCCAGCGGCGCACCCGAGCGCTTGAGCTCGATAGCCATTTTCTCCTCCTTCGTCGCGTCGGCTTTGCCTGTGGCAAGCCGTACTGTTCTTTTCCTGAATCTGCCCGGTGACTGTCCGCGCGGCTGTGGACGTCAGCCGGATTCGCCGTTCATTCTATGCCGGCAGCATGGATCCGCTAGCGCTGCCGCCTGGATGAAGCCGGACCTGCGCCTCTTCCGACGCTACATCTTCGGCAGCGTCACGCCCGACTGCCCCTGGTACTTGCCGCCGCGATCCTTGTACGACGTCTCGCAGATTTCATCAGACTCGAAGAACAGCACCTGGGCGCAGCCCTCGCCGGCGTAGATCTTGGCGGGCAATGGCGTGGTGTTGGAGAACTCCAGCGTGACATAGCCTTCCCACTCCGGCTCGAAGGGGGTGACGTTGACGATGATGCCGCAGCGGGCGTAGGTGCTCTTGCCCAGACACACGGTGAGCACGCTGCGCGGAATGCGGAAGTATTCGACTGTGCGCGCCAGCGCGAATGAATTGGGCGGAATAATGCACACCGGCCCCTTGAAATCGACGAAGGATTTCTCGTCGAAGTTCTTCGGATCGACGATGGTGGAATTGATGTTGGTGAAGATCTTGAATTCGTCGGAGCAGCGGATGTCGTAGCCGTAGCTGGAAGTGCCGTAGGAGACGATGCGCTGGCCATTGACCTGCTTCACCTGACCGGGCTCGAAGGGCTCGATCATGTTGTGCGCGGCCGCCATGCGGCGTATCCACTTGTCTGCCTTGATGCTCATATCGGGTTTCTTCCAGCTTCGGTGGGAATGATCAGGTGTTCTGCACAACGATGTTCGGGAACTTCGAGCTCATATTCTTCTGCAAGTCGGCCACCTTGACACCGACCCGGCGCGCGATGGCGCGGTAGAGCCCCGCTGCGGTGCCCTGCGGATCAGCCACCACAGTGGGCCGGCCCGAGTCGGTCTGCTCGCGGATGCGGATGTCCAGCGGCAGGTGCCCCAACACTTCCACGCCATAGTCCTTCGACATGCGCTCGGCACCACCTTCGCCGAAAATGTGCTCGGCGTGGCCACAGTTCGAGCAGACGTGGATGCTCATGTTCTCGACGATGCCGAGGATGGGCACGCCGACCTTCTCAAACATCTTCAGCCCCTTTCTCGCATCGATGAGGGCGATGTCCTGGGGCGTGGTGACGATTACCGCGCCGGTGACGGGCACCTTCTGCGCCAGGGTCAGCTGGATATCGCCGGTACCCGGGGGCATGTCGACGATGAGGTAATCGAGGTCCTGCCAGCGCGTGTCGCGGATCAACTGCTCCAGCGCGCCGGTGGCCATGGGGCCGCGCCACACCATGGGCGTGTCGGTGTCGATCAGGAAGCCGATCGAATTGGCCTGCAGGCCATGCGCCTTCATCGGCTCGAAACTCTTGCCATCCAGGGACTCCGGCCGGCCGCTCACCCCCAGCATCATCGGCTGGGAAGGGCCATAGATGTCAGCGTCGAGGATGCCCACGCGCGCGCCCTCGTCGACCAGCGCCAGCGCCAGGTTCACCGCGGTCGTTGATTTGCCCACACCGCCCTTGCCGGAGGCCACGGCAATGATGTTGCGTACGCCCGGCACCGGCTTGGCGCCGCCTTGTGGGCCATGGGCAGCGATGCGGCTGACGACATCGGCTTTCACCGAAGCGACTCCGGTCAGTTTGCCCACGGTGTCCTCGACCAGCTGCTTCATCGGCTCGATCTGGGTCCGTGCCGGATAGCCCAGCTCCACCTCCAGGGTGACGGCATCGCCAGCGACCTTGACGTTGCGCGCCGAGCGGCTCGCCATCAGGTCCTTGCCCGTGTTCGGATCGATGATGCCCGCCAGGGCTGCCTGAACCTGCTCGACTGTGACCGACATGGGTGCGTCCTGCTCCGTAAAAACCGCTGGTGACACGGGAGAATAGTCCCATTCTACCAATGAAAGAGCGGCCATCCGGCCACTGCAAAGGGCTAAAATCAAGGGCTTAATCAGAGTACAGCCATGAACAGACCACTTTCCCCCGCTACTGCCGCATCCACCGCCAAAAGGCGCATTTTTGCCACCACCGCCCTTCCCTACGCCAACGGCGCCTTCCACATCGGCCACATCATGGAGTACATCCAGGCCGACATCTGGGTGCGCTTCCAGCGCATGCGGGGCCATGAAGTGCATTTTGTCGGTGCCGATGACGCGCACGGCGCGCCCATCATGCTGGCCGCGGAAAAGGCCGGCAAAACACCGGAGGGTTTCGTCGCCGACATCGCCGCAGGGCGCAAGCGCTACCTGGACGGATTTCACGTCGCCTTCGACAACTGGCATTCCACGCATTCGCCGGAAAACGTGGCGCTCTCCCAGGACATCTACAGAAAACTGAAGGCCGCCGGACTCATCTACGCCAAGCCCATCGAGCAGTTCTACGACCCGGTGAAGGGCATGTTCCTGGCCGACCGCTACATCAAGGGCGAATGCCCCAAGTGCGGCGCGAAAGACCAGTACGGCGATGCCTGCGAGAACTGCAGCTCGGTGTATTCGCCCACCGAACTGGTCAACCCCTACTCCTCGCTCTCCGGCGCCAAGCCGGAACTGCGCACCTCCGAGCACCTGTTCTTCAAGCTCTCCGACCTGAAATGCGTGGACTTCCTCGGTGACTGGCTGCATGCGCCGGGCCGGTTGCAGTCGCAGGTGACCAACAAGGCGCGCGAGTGGCTGGAAGGTGAAGGCGACAAAGCCCTGGGCGACTGGGACATCTCGCGCGATGCCCCCTACTTCGGCATCGAGATCCCCGACCAGCCGGGCAAGTACTTCTATGTCTGGCTGGACGCCCCCATCGGCTACCTCGCCAGCTTCAAACACTACTGTGCGAAGCAGGGCATCGATTTCGACGCCTTCCTGGCCGCCCCGGACACCGAGCAGGTGCACTTCATCGGCAAGGACATCATCTACTTCCACACCCTGTTCTGGCCGGCCATGCTGCACTTTGCCAACATCGGCATGGATGCCGCCGATGAGGCGACGCGGGCGGAGCTGCTGCCCACCCGCTACAAGGTGCCGGACAATGTCTTCGTGCACGGCTTCATCACGGTGTCGGGCGAGAAGATGTCCAAGAGCCGCGGCACCGGCATCTCGCCGCTGCGCTACCTCGACATCGGCATGAACCCCGAATGGCTGCGCTACTACCTGGCCGCCAAGCTGAATGCCAATGTCGAAGATGTGGATTTCAACCCCGACGACTTCCTCGCGCGGGTGAACAGCGATCTGGTGGGCAAGTACGTGAACATCGCCAGCCGCGCGGCGACCTTCATCAACAAACACTTCCAGGGCGCGCTGAAGTTCAGCGGTGACACCGCACCGCTGCTGGAAGCGGCAAGCTCGGCAGCCCTGCTGGCACGCGAAGCCTTCGATGCGCGTGAATTTGGCAAGGCCATCCGCGACATCATGGCCACTGCGGACCGCATCAATCAGGCCTTCGACGCAGCACAACCGTGGGTGCTGGCCAAGGACGCCGCCCGCCATGCAGAACTGCAGGACGTGTGCTCCCGCACGCTGCACGGCTTTCGCCTGCTCTCGGTGCTGCTGGCGCCGGTCATCCCGGCCACGTCGGCACGTGTGGCACGAGAATTCTTCGGCATGGACCGTGACTTCACCTGGGCCGATACCGACGTCCTGCCCACCCGCATCAACCCTTACAGCCACCTCATGACCCGCGTCGACGCGAAACAGCTCAATGCCCTGTTCGAAGTGCAAGCCGAACCCAAGCAAGCGGCGGCCTCCACGCCCCACGCCGCCAGCCCGTCGAAATCCGGCGTGCCAACACAGGAAGGCGCGCCCGTGGATAGCCACAAGATCACCATCGACGAATTCGGCAAGGTGGACCTGCGCATCGCCCTGATCGTCAAGGCCGAGCATGTGGAAGGCGCGGACAAGCTGATCCGGCTGAAGCTCGATGTGGGCGAACTGGGCGAAAAACAGGTGTTCGCCGGCATCAAGTCTGCCTACGACCCGGCCAAGCTGGAAGGCCGGCTTACCGTGATGGTGGCCAACCTCGCGCCGCGCAAGATGAAATTCGGCCTCTCCGAAGGCATGGTGCTCGCCGCCAGCGGCGATGGACCGGGACTGTTCATCCTCTCCCCGGATGCCGGTGCTTTGCCTGGCATGCGGGTGAAGTAAGCAATGCAGCCATCCCCCGGCAGCCGTGGCTGCTTCCTTGTAAAAGCTTCATCGAATCTCGGGGATGAGGCTCCGGCAAGGTTTACCCCCTTGTCAAAGGGGGCCCTCATTCACGTAGGTGAGGCCGCAGGCCAGCGGGGGATTTTCGCCAGCGAGACGGATTCCACACATCGTCAAATCTTGCCGGCATTCCCTGACATTGTTGCAGCTTTGCAGACAGGTCTGCGTCGAAACACAGCCAGCGTATCAGCATGGCACTGACGGTTGCCTTGGACAGTGGCTGGCAAATCCCCCCGCTCGGCCTGACGGCCGAGTCCGAGTCGGCCCCCTTTGACAAGGGGGTAAACCCGGCCATGCCAGGTTTGCAGCCAGGGGACCTCGGGCAGCCAGTGGTAACCCCTTTTGCCTGCAACCTGCCGCCCCCGGTCAACATTCACAAGATCGCCCTCACGCACCGCCCGCAGCCGCGCCTCTCCGGCAACCACTGGCAGCGCCCCTGTGCGCTGTCACGGCGCAAGCGCTTCATCGTCAGGCTCCAGCACTCCGGACCACCCTCCAACATTCGATACACGCAGTTCCGTCCTTGCCGCGCGCAAGCATCCGCCTGCCATCGAATCACGGAGCATCCATGTCTGCATTCAAGCCACATTTCCGCCCCCGCCTCCTCGACTGTCTGAAGGACTACCGGGGGGAGACCTTCGCGGCCGACCTGGGCGCCGGCTTCACGGTCGGCCTGGTGGCGCTGCCGCTGGCCATGGCCTTTGCCATCGCCAGCGGCGTCAAACCCGAGAGCGGCATCTTCACCGCCATCATCGCCGGCTTCATCATCTCCGCCCTGGGCGGATCGAAGGTGCAAATCGGCGGCCCGGCCGGCGCCTTCATCGTCATCATCTACGGCATCGTCCAGCAGTACGGCCTGGCCAACCTGCTCATCGCCACCATGATGGCCGGGGTGTTGCTGTTCATCATGGGCCTCACCGGGCTGGGCAGTTTCATCCGCTTCGTGCCCATCTCCATCATCGTCGGTTTCACCAACGGCATTGCCGTCCTGATTGCGCTGTCGCAGGTGAAAGACTTCCTCGGCCTGGACATCGAGAAGATGCCGGCGGACTTCTTCTCGCAGGTGGCGCTCATCTCCCGCCACATCGGCACCATCGACCTGCCCACGGTGGCCCTGGCGAGCGTCTCGCTCGCCTTCATTGTCGGCTGGCCCAGGCTCATGCAACTGCTGGTCAGCGTCGGGGATCCACTCACGGGGCGGGCGCGCCTGTTTCTGCGCCTGCCCGGCACCGTGGTCACCCTGATGATCGCCACCACCGTGGTGGCCTTCAGCGGCATGCCGGTGGAGACCATCGGCTCGCGTTTCGGCGGCATCCCGGAAAGCCTGCCCGCCCTGGCCCTGCCAGAATTCAACTGGCAGACCGCGCGCAACCTGGTCGGCCCCACGCTCACCATCGCGCTGCTGGGCGCCATCGAGTCTTTGCTGTGCGCGCGCGTGGCCGACGCCATGATCAACGACCGCCACGACCCCAACCAGGAACTGATGGCCCAGGGCGTGGCCAACCTGGTCACGCCGCTGTTCGGCGGCCTGCCCGCCACCGGCACCATCGCGCGCACCACCACCAACGTGCGCACCGGCGCCCGCACGCCGGTGGCCGGCATGGTGCATGCGGCGGTGCTGCTCGCCATCGTGCTGCTGGGGGCGAAGTTCGCCGCCTGGGTGCCGCTGGCTTCGCTGGCGGCCATCCTGGTGTTTGTGGCCTGGAACATGGGCGAGTGGCGCGAGTTCACCCGCTTGTCGAGCTACACGCCCAGCGATCGCATCATCCTCATCGTCACCTTCCTGCTGACGGTGATCTTCGACCTCACGGTGGCCGTCGAGGTGGGCCTGGTGCTGGCCAGCGTGCTGTTCATCTACCGCATGTCCGAGCTGACGCGCGTGGAGCCGGTGGAAATTGCCTCGCTGGATGCCGATGACCATGGCACACTGCTCGCCGCGCACCACGAGCAGCATGCCGCGGCCGGACATGGCATCGCCTGCTATCGGGTGTCGGGCGCGCTGTTTTTTGGCGCAGTAGGCAAGATCGAACAGCTGCTCGACCAGCAGCGCGACCGCATCTCCGTGGTGATCCTGGAAATGCACCAGCTCGTCAAGATCGACACGACCGGCCTGGACGCCGTGGAAACCCTGCTGCGGGTGTTGCGCGAAGAGGGCCGGCATCTGGTACTGTCCGGCGTGACGCGCCAGCCCATGAGCCTGCTCCGCGACTCCGGGTTCATCACCCAGATCGGCGAGGCGAATGTGGTCGGCAGTCTGCCCGCTGCCATCAGCCGCGCCGGCGAACTGGCCGGTACCCGGCCGCCGCCGCCACTGCACACCACACACTGAATGAAACACTGAAGAGGAAGCCCATGGAATCAATGCTCCTGCCCATACCGCTGATCGGCTGGGTCTATACGGTTGCCGGCCTGGCCGCATTGCTGCTGGGGGCATCGCTGCTCACCCTCATGTACAAGGCAGAAAAGCTGCCCGGACGGAACGTCGACTACTCGGTATGGAACGACATCATCCTGCTTGGGGTATGGGGCATCGCCTTCCTTGCCGGGATGGGCGTGCTCAACAACAAGAGCTGGGGGCCATCCCTGCTGGAATACTTCTGCTGGGTGATGATCGTGCTGATCTGGGTGAACTCGGCCACCCGCATCCGCATCATGAAGGCCAAGTTCGACAGTGATCCGGCCGCCGGCACCTTCCACTGGCCGGCGGTGATCATTGGTGCAGCCATCGTGGTGGTGCCCGTCACCTTCTTCTGCGCAGCCACCATCCACACCCTGCGTGATGAAGGTGTGCGCCAGCAATTGAAGAACAATGCTGCCGCGGCTGCAGCCATGCAGCGCCAGCCATGAACGGCCAGCCCCGCTGCACAGGGTTGCAATGGCGCCCCCTGCAGCCAGGCCGGGTGCGCGAGGATGCAGCCTCATGGCACTGAGGCTGCTGATCCGCGGTCGAGTCCAGGGTGTGGGGTTCCGCCACAGCCTGACCGAAGTGGCGCGGCGCCTGGGGATTACAGGCTGGGTGCGCAATCGCCTTGACGGCAGTGTCGAGGCCCACATCGAAGGTGATGAGGCCGCACTGCTGCAACTGAAACTGTGGGCGCGCCGCGGGCCGCCAGCCGCACTGGTCGATGGCCTGACCGTGGACAGCGTGCCCGACGAGGGGCTCACGGCTTTCGAGCAGCCGGCAACCGAGTGAACCCGGCACCTCAGGCATCCGCCCCCATCCACAGCCCGATAATTATGATCAGATAATGAAGCATACCCACGTGATCATTGATTTTTCAATGTGATTATTATCAGTAACCCAGGCCGAAGTGCCGACTCCCAAGGGCTGCCTGATGTGCACGCATCCATGCCCACGCCATTCATGTTGAAGTATTGCCGCAGGACACCACCATGCCACAATCACTGAAGAAACTCCCCCATTTCCCCGGTGTCGCCGGCCCCGTCGTCGTCATCGTCATGGACGGCTACGGCCTGTCGAAGACCGAGGCCGGCAATGCCATTGCCGCCGCCCGCAAGCCCACGCTGGACCGGCTGTTCGCGCAGTATCCGAATATCAGCCTGCGCGCCCACGGCACCTCGGTGGGCATGCCCTCGGATGAGGACATGGGCAATTCCGAGGTCGGACACAACGCCATCGGCGCCGGGCAGGTGTACAGCCAGGGCGCCGCGCTGGTGTCCGATGCCATCGCCACCGGCGCCATCTGGCAGGGCGAAGCCTGGCAGCAGGTCATCGCCGGCGCCAAAGCCGGACGCGGTTGCCTGCATTTCATCGGACTCTTCTCCGACGGCAACGTGCACAGCCATATCGACCACCTCAAGGCCATGATCCTGAAGGCCCGCGACGCGGGCATCAAGGCGGTGCGCATCCATGTACTGCTGGACGGCCGCGACGTACCCGAGACCAGCGCCCTTGACTACGTGCTGCCCTTCGAAGCCTTCCTCGGCGAACTGCAGGCCGCTGGCTTCGATGCGCAGATCGCCTCGGGCGGTGGCCGCATGAACATCACCATGGACCGCTACGACGCCAACTGGCCGATGGTGGAAAAAGGCTGGCACACCCATGTGCTGGGCCAGGGCGATCCGTTCTCCAGCGCCTCGCAAGCCGTCAACGAACTGCGCAAACGCCACCCGGGTACCATCGACCAGGACCTGCCACCCTTTGTCATCGCCGCCGGCGGCAAGCCGGTGGGCACCATCGAGGATGGCGACTCGGTGGTGCTGTTCAACTTCCGCGGCGACCGTGCCCTGGAGATCACGCGGACATTCGAGGACGCGGCTTTCGACCGATTTGACCGCGTGCGCGTGCCCAGAGTGACCTATGCCGGCATGCTGCAGTACGACGGCGACCTGAAACTGCCCAAACGCTTCCTGGTCGAGCCCCCGGCCATCCGCGACACCTCCGGCGAATGGTTCGGCAACATGGACATCGCCCAGTACGCCTGCTCCGAGACGCAGAAGTTCGGCCACGTCACCTATTTCTGGAACGGCAACCGCTCGGGCAAGTTCGCCGGCGAAACCTGGCAGGAAGTCCCCAGCGATGTCGTCCCCTACGAACAACGTCCCTGGATGAAGGCGGCAGAAATCACCGATGCCATGATCGAGGCGCTAAAGAGCGGCAAGTACCGCACGCTGCGCTGCAATTACGCCAATGGCGACATGGTCGGCCACACCGGCAACCTGCGTGCGACCACCATGGCCATCGAAGCGGTGGACCTGCAACTGGCACGCCTGCTGCCGGTGATCGACGCGCTCGGCGGCGTGGCCCTGATCACCGCCGACCACGGCAATGCTGACGAAATGGCCGAACTGGACAAGCAGACCAGACAGCCGGCGCTCAACCCGGATGGATCGTTCAAGTCCAAAACCGCGCACACCCTCAACCCGGTGCCGCTCATCCTTTACGACAATGCCACGGGCGGCAAGCTCGGCCTCAGGGCCGCCCCCACTGCCGGGCTGTCCAACATCGCCGCCACCATCGCCAACCTGCTCGGCTACGAGAAGCACGCGAAGTGGGATGACAGCCTGCTGGAGATACGCTGAAGCTGGCCGGATGGATTGCCAGGCTGGCCTGTCACCGTTTTCGGAGCCCCACAACAACCCTGCGACCGGCCATAATGAGCGCTGGCGTGCATAGCCTCCCGCAAGAGGAGGAACACGCAGACCACCCACGCAAACGGAGGAGACTCAAATGGCAGACGCACGCCGGCTGTCCCATGCACTGGGCGCAGCCATCACCGGAATCGATCTCACGCGTCCCTTGACGCCGGAAGATCGCGCCTTTGTGATGCGCACCTGGCTGGACAATCAGATCGTCGTGTTCCCTGGCCAGAACCTGAGCGCACCACAACTGGCTGAGTTCGGGCGCACCTTCGGCGAGCTCGACACCCATCTGTCGGCCAAGGACTACATGCATCCTGACAGCCCTGCGGTGTACCTCATCACCAACCACAAGATGAACGGGCAACCCTCGCAGACACGCGACACCGGGCGGCTATGGCACTCGGACCATTCCTTCACCACCAAACCGGACAAGTCCACCTTGCTCCACTGCATCGAGATGCCGGCGGTGGGCGGCAACACCCTGTTCGCCAACATGCACATGGCCTACGAGGGGCTCTCGGCGACCCTGAAGCAGGTACTCGAGCCGCTGGAGGCAGTGCACAGCTTCGGCTACTACGTACAGATCAATCCGCATGTGCAAAAGCGCAATCGCGAGCAGACACAGAAGCACATCGACGCCACCCCCCCGGTGGCCCATCCGATGGTGCGGGTGCACGAGGAGACCGGGCGCAAGGCACTGTACGTGAGCGAGGGCTACACCTCGCACATTGCCGGCATGACCCGCGAGGAAAGCCGGGGCCTGCTGGAACACCTGTTCCGGCATTCCACGCAGCCCGAATACACCTACCGCCACGCCTGGACCCCGGGCGACCTGCTGATGTGGGACAACCGCTCGGTGCTGCACCTCGCACCTGCGGATTACACCCACGAGCACACCCGCCACATGCACCGGGTGACCGTGCTGGGCTCACCCTGCGGGCGGGTGTGGGAGGATGCGGCCTGAGGCTGGAGCGGGCGCCACCACCGCTGCGTCCGGTAATACAGAAATTCCCGCCACAAACACGGAAAGAAAGAGCCGCATGACAGCTCCGCAAGCAACAGCACACCAAGGAGGAAGAGCATGATGTGTTTCAACCCTGCCCATGGCTGGTCAGCCGCATCCCTCGCCAGGCTGGTCACCGCCCTGATTGCCGGATTGGCCTGCAGCCTGCCCGCCGGCGCCCAGGACTTTCCGAGCAAGCCCATCCGGCTGGTCGTGCCCGTGGCCCCTGGGGGGCCCACCGACATCCTGGGCCGCCTGGTCGGCGGCGAAATGGCGCGGCCGCTCGGGCAAAGCGTGCTGGTCGACAACCGCGCCGGCGGTGACGGCGCCATCGGCACGGACTTCGTGGCCAAGTCACCGCCGGACGGCCACACCGTGTGCTTCTGCACCACCGGTGCCGTGGTGGTGCTGCCCATCCTGGAACCCAACCTGCCTTATGACGCGTTCAAGGACCTCGCCCCGGTAGGCCAGGTGTTCCGCGCGGTGTCGGTGATCCTCGCGCGCAGGGACCTGCCCGCCGCCACCATCGCGGAACTCATCACGCTGGCGCGGGCGCAACCGGGCAAACTGAGCTATGGCACCGCCGGCAAGGGCAGCCCGCAGCACATCCAGGGCGAAACCCTGAAGCGGCTGGCCAATCTCGATGTGCTGCATGTGCCCTTCAAGAGCGCGCAACAGGCCCTGAACGAGGTGATGGGCGGACGCGTCGATTATCAGGTGGGCACGGTGCTCATCACCGACCCGGTCTACAAGGCGGGCAAGGTGAAGGTGCTGGCGGTGACCGGACCGACGCGATGGAGCAAATGGCCGGAGGTGCCGACAGTCAACGAGTCAGGCCTGCCTGAATTCGAATCCTCCGACACCATCGTGGGCCTGCATGTGGCTGCGAAGACCCCGGCATCGGTGATCGAAAAGCTGCACGCGGCACTCGCACTGTCGCTGCGATCCCCGGCCGTGGTGGAACGCTTCACCGGCGCCGGCGTGGTGGCGGTGGGCAGCCGTCCGGAAGTCTATGGCAGCTACCTCGTGAAGGAGCGCGAGCGCTTTGGCCAGGTGGTGAAACAGCTGGGCATCACCCGGGAGTGAGAGAGTGATCCTGCCATCCACCGCTGCAGAGGCCTCCTGAGCAGAGGCTTGCTGGCGGCCGGACTGGTCAATTATGATCAATTCCGTGTTGTAATGATTACTTTCATTAGATAAATCCGCCCATTATTATCAATAACACAGGGCATTTTCTGAACACGGCGCCCATCTCGTCGCGCCACCGGGCCTACCTGCCGACCCGGCCTCTCCGCCTCAGCGTCTCAGCGCTTCTGCGCAGCCACCCAATCCACGATCTGCGCCACCGCCTCATCCGAGGCGGCGATCAGGGCAGCGGCCCCGCCTGCGGCATCCGGGGTGGCTGCAGGGCGTTCCACGCTGAAGGACTTCTGCTGCGCCGGTTCACGTCCGGACGACAGCGAGGCGCGCACGCGCACCACGGCACGTGAGGCCGTGGGGCCATCGAACCACTGCGCGAATTCCTCCATGTCGATGCGCAGGGTGAGTTCGGCGCGCAAGCCATCGCTTGCCGACCAGGCACCGCGGCTCGAGTCAGCCAGGCGGCCCTTCAGGCGGTTGGTGAACAGCGCCGCGGGCGGCATCACCCAGCGGCTATTGGCGTAGATGCGCAGCTGGGCCGGTGTCGATTGCAGCAGGCGATAGTGGATGCCCGGTGCGTCCATCCAGGCGGGCGCCACGGCATCATGCAGCAGGATGGTCCTGTCGATGCGTGGCGCAGTGGCTGCCGGCGAGGCTGCCGGCGCCGGCCCGAAATCGTACTGGGTGCCCGGTGCCACGGGTTGGGGCAGCACGCTGCAGCCAGCGGCCAGCAACAGCAGGGACAGAAGCATTCCGGGCTTGATCATGATGGCGGCTTTCATTGTTCAGCGCCTGCGCGAAACCCCGACTCACCCGGACCGGCCCTCGCCGGCGCCGTGCCGAACACCAGGCTTTGCGGGTGGTCGCCCAAAGTGCGGATGACACGGTCGAGCGAGCGGGTCTGCCGCGTCAGGCCATCGGCCAGGGAATTGAGCCGAGGCACGGTCTCGTCCTGCAGCATGCGCGCCATCTGGCCGACCTCCTCGGCGCTGTTGGCCACCGTGGTCAGCGTGTCCAGGCGCGACTCCACCTTCTGCGCCATCTGGTTGATGGTGCCGCCAACCTTGTTCAGGGTGCCGCCCAGTTCATCGACACGGAGCGCCGCGGTCTTCACCGCCGAGGTCATGCTGCGCGCGTCCTCGACCAGCGCCGGCAGGCTGCTGGCGGCCGGCTCCAGGCGCTCGGCCAGCTTGGCCACACGCGTGGTGGCCTGCTCCGCGCTCACCAGCATCTGCCGCGCATGGCCGCGATTCTCCTCGTTGAGCAGGGCGCTGGCACGCTCCACCAGTTCCGCCACCGAGCCGAGCAGGTTCTCGCCCGAATCCATGAGCGAGGGCCGCATGGCGATGACACCAGGCTTGTCGCGGCTGGAGGCGACGCGCTCGCCGCCGCCCTGGGCCTTGTCCTGCAGGGAGATGAAGGTAATCCCGGTCACGCCCAAGTAGCCCAGTTGTGCGTAGGTGGTACTGGTCACCGGCGTCGCCGCATCCACGCCGATGCGGATCTCGATCACGCCGGGCCGCGCCGGGTCGAGCCGGATGGCGTACACCTTGCCGACATCGACGCCGCGGTAGCGCACCGGTGCCTCGGGCTTGAGCCCGGACACATCACCGGTGGTGGTGACGACATAGGGGGTCAGCACATGCCCGTCATCCTTGCTGAACCACAGGCCGATGGCGGCCAGTGCGGCGGTGAGGACCAGGACGAACAGGCCGGCGGCCAGTGCATGCGATCGGTTTTCCATGGCGGGCTTCCTGAAGGTTTCTTGTTGGTAGCTTGTCTGGGGTTGGCGTGAGGGGTCAGTGCTGCAGTTTCATGCTCCGGGCGTGCCCGGCAGGGACAAGGCGCCGGCCATGCTGGCCTGGCCGTCGGCCGCCGACAGCGCGCGCAGCCCGCGCTCGCCGCCGAAGAAATTGCGGATGAAGGGATGGTCCACCTTCACCACCTCGGCCAGGGACCCATGCACCAGCACACGCTGCTCGGCCAGCACCGCAATGCGGTGTGACAACGAGACGATGCTGTCCAGGTCGTGCGAGACCATCACCACCGTCAGGCCGAGCTTGCGGTGCAACGAGCGGATGAGATTGACGAAGGATTCGCTGCGATCCGGGTCGAGGCCGGCCGTGGGCTCGTCGAGGAAGATCAGCTCGGGCTCCAGCACCAGCGCGCGCGCCAGCGCAATTCGCTTGACCATGCCGCCGGAGAGATCGGCCGGCTTCTTCCAGGCATGGGCACGCTCGATGTCGACCATGTCGAGCTTGAGCATCACCATGTCGTGGATGTAGTCCTCGTCGAACACGCGCAGCTCGCGCAGCGGCAGGGCAATGTTGTCGAACACGGTCAGCGCGCTGTACAGGGCGCCCTCCTGGAACAGCACACCCCAGCGGCGGCGGATCTTGCGCACGAATTCGCGCGGGGTGTTCTGCAGCGGAATGCCGAAGACGCGGATGCTGCCCTGGGCCGGACGCTCCAGGCCGAGCATCTGGCGCATCAGCGTGGTCTTGCCGCTGCCGGAACCGCCGACCAGCGACATCACCTCGCCCGACTGCACGCGCAGGCTCAGGTCGCGGTGCACCACGTGGCTGCCGAACTGCGTCCACAGTCCGTCCACTTCGATGACCGGTGACTGGAGGGGTGTGCCTGTGCTCATGCGGTTTTCATGTCCGGTTACCGGTTACATCATCGCGATGCCGACATCGTGCAGGACCAGCGCAAACAGGGCATCGGCGATGATGACCGCGGTGATGGAACTGACCACGGAATTGGTGGTGCCCGCGCCCAGGCTTTCGGTGTTGGGCTGGATGCGCAGGCCGAAATGGCAGGCGATGAAACCGATCAGCACCCCGAACACCACACCCTTGCCCACGCCGATGGCCACGTTGACCGTCGGAACCGCGGCCGGCAGGCCCAGCAGGAACTGGCTGACCGTGATGCCCAATTCAACTTGCGCGGCAATGGCGCCGCCCACCAGTGCCACGGCGGTGGTCCAGACAATCAGCAGGGGCAGCGTGATGGCCAGCGCCAGCACCCGCGGCAGCACCAGGCGCACGGTATGCGGTATGCCCATGACCGAGAGCGCATCGAGCTCCTCGGTGACGCGCATCACCCCGAGCTGCGCGGTGATCGCCGAGCCGGAGCGCCCGGCCACCAGTACCGCACACAACACCGGCCCCAGCTCGCGGATCACGCCGATACCAAGGATGTTGATGATGAAGACATTGGCGCCGAAGGACTTCAGCTGCTCCGATGACAGATACGAAAGCACCACCCCGATCAGAAAGCCCACCCCGGCGGTGATGCCCAGCGCCTGGGTGCCGGTGCGGTAGATCGCCGCCGACACTTCACGCCACGGCCCCAGCCAGGGACGCCGCAGCATGCGCGCGGTGTCCAGCGCGGTCTGGCCCAGCAATATCAGCATCTCCAGCAGATGATCAGCAAAACCGAGCAGCTTCGCACCGACGGCCCGGATGGGCATGGCCAGATCAAAGGGCGGTGGCGCGACAGCGGCCATGGCCTGCCCGAGCTGGACAAAGAAGGTCTCGTGTTCCGGGCACAGCACGAGGTGCGCCGGACGTCGCTTGCCCCAGGCGCGCCAGATCAGCAGGGCACCGATGTGGTCCAGGCGCTCGATGCCAGACAGGTCCCAGCGGTTGATGGCGGTGCTGCCGGCCACGCGCAGCTCCGCCTGCAGCAGCCGCGCATGCGTCTGCAGCGCCCGGATGTCCCAGGCCCCGGTGAGCACGATGGCGGTCTGCGCCTCATCGACGATGCGCACCGCCGGTTCGTGCACGGTGGCCAGTTGCAGCGCCGAATGCGGGGCGGATGGCGGGGTCGACTGATCGGTGGATGGGGAAGTGGATGTGGTCATGATGTGTTGGTCACCGGCAGGCGAGCGCCACACATCAGCGGACTCCCTCCCAGGAGGCCTGAACGTAACAGGAACCCCGACAATGGGCAACGTCAGCCCACTCATGGTGCACGCAGATAGGCCCGGCGCATAAGATGCACGCTGTTGCTTTGGCTGTTGCTTTGGCTGTTGCATGCCCTGTTGCATGCCCTGTTGCATGCCCTGTTGCATGCCCTGTTGCAATTGCCATTGCCATTGCCATTGCCATTGCAATTGCCATTGCAATCCCTGTTGCAGTCCACTTACTGCGCGACACCCCCCCGTCCGCGCCACAACCTTGCGATGCGCCCGAACACCAGTGCAATCCCCCGCACCAGCCGGGGCAGCAGCCACACCAGCAGCAGCACGAACAGGCCAAGCAGGATGAGGAAAGGCAGCGGATGCAGGAAGGCGGCATAGAGGCCGGCCAGCACCGTGGCATCCTCGCCCAGGGAGGCACCGACATTGCTGAAGGGTTCGGGCGAGGCATTGATGAGCGCGCGGCTGCCCGCCTTGGCGGCATGGGTGCCGGCCGTGAGCACACCACCCAGCAGGCCGGCCGCCACCATCAGCGCAGGATCGTGGTCGCCCAGCGCCAGCGCGGCGAGGATGGCGCCGGCCGGCACGCGGATGAAGGTGTGGAGCGCATCCCAGACCGAATCCACCACGGGAATCTTGTCGGCGAGGAACTCGATGGCGAGCATGGCACCGGCCACGCCCAGCACCAGCGGGTTCTCCAGCACCTGCAGGCTGGCGGGCAGCTCCAGCCAGCCGTGCCGCGCCAGCATGCCGGCTGCAAACACCACGGCATACAGGCGCATGCCGCTGCCCCAGGCCAGCCCACCCGCCAGTGCCAGGGTATGCAGCATGTCCATGCAGGGCATCCTTTCCATCAGGCGGCGAGGGCTCTGCCGTTGGAACTCTCACCAGTCATTATGATCAATTACAGATGATATATACCGTGTTTATTATGTAAAATGCTTTATTATTATCATAATTTCCGGCCGATCCAGACCCTCCAGGACCGACTCAGCTGTAGAGCACTTCCACGTTCTCGGGCTTCAGCCACTCCCTGAGCGAGGTCATGAGCGCATCGTCCAGGCGGATGCGCCAGGCATCGCCCAGGCGCATTTCCACCTTGGCATCGCCATTGCTGTAGCAGATCTCCACGGGGCAGGCACCGTTGCGGTAGGGCGTGAGCAGCTTGCCCAGCTGTGCGGCTGCGGCAGCCGGCGACCGGGAAGCCTCGCCATTCATCTGGATGCGCACGCCGCGGGCGAAACGATTGCGGGCAGTGGCAAGGTCGTAGGCACGCTCGGCATTCACGCGGGTGAAAGAACTCAGTTCGCCTTCGTCGGTCTGGCGCCGCACCGTGCGCACCTTCACATCGAGAAAGACCAGTGCATCCTCCTTGAACAGGCTGCGGTACTGGTCGAACACTTCGGAGAACACATTGATTTCCAGCGGCTCGGTCTCGGTGCCGTCGGACACCTGCACCAGCATGCCCTTGTTGCCGAAGCCGCGGCGCACTGCCATGACGATGCCGGCCACCACCTTCTCGCCATCGCTGGAGATGGCCTGGCGCAGTTCGGTGCGCAGGAAGCGCCGCACCTCCGGGGCGTACCCGGAAAACGGATGACCGCTGAAGTAATAGCCCAGCGCCACCTTCTCCTCGGCCAGGCGCTGGATGTCGTTCCAGCGCGGGCGCGCAATCAGTTCCAGCTGGTGTACGCCGCCGGCGTCGGCATCGCCGAACAGGCTCACCTGGTTGGCGTGGCGCTCGGCCTGGTCGGCCGCTTCCATGGCGATGCCCACCGAAGCCAGCACGCTGGCACGATTGGCGCCCTTGTCACCCGAGGCAGCACCGCCATACAGGCTGTCCATCGCTCCCGCGCGGACCAGCGCTTCGATGACCCGGCGGTTGACGATGCGCTTGTCCACGCGCCGGCACAGGTCGAAGATGTCCTTGAACGGCCCGCCCTCCTCGCGTGCGCGCACGATGGCGCCGATGGCCGATTCGCCGGTGCCCTTCACCGCGCCCAGGCCATAGCGGATGGTCTTGGCATCCAGCGGCGCGAAACGGTATTCGCCACTATTGAGGTCGGGCGGCAGCAGCCTGAGGCCGTTGGTCCGGGCGTCCTGCCACAGCAGGCACAACTTGTCGGTGTCGTCGGCCACCGCGGACATGTTGGCTGCCATGAAGGCGGCGGCATGGTGGGCCTTGAACCAGGCGGTGTGGTAAGCCACCAGCGCGTAGGCCGCGGCGTGCGACTTGTTGAAGCCGTAGCCGGCGAACTTCTCCATCATGTCGAAGATTTCGTCGGCCTTCTGCTCGGTCAGCGAATTCTTCGCCGCGCCGGTGCGGAACAACCCGCGATGCTCGGCCATCTCTTCGGGCTTTTTCTTGCCCATGGCCCGGCGTAGCAGGTCGGCGCCGCCCAGCGAGTAGCCGCCGATGATCTGCGCCATCTGCATCACCTGCTCCTGGTAGACCATGATGCCGTAGGTCTCGGAGAGGATGG
>CANJJT010000043.1:0-32947 GCA_947474715.1 Betaproteobacteria bacterium | reverse complement strand
GTGCGATTGTCGGCTTGGGAGAAATAATGCGCTCCCCGCAAATCGGTGAAGAACCTTTGACAAGGGGGTAAACACCTGCGGTCCTCCCCGCCCACAGGCCATCGCACAGGCCCGCTAGAATGCCGGTCTGCGCCACCCCATTCCGACCATCCGCCCCAAACCCACCACCCACCAGCGAAACCACCATGACCATCATCGAACAGCTTGCCGCCTATGCCGTGCGTGAACGCACTGCCCCCATCCGCCCTGACGTGCTACATCACACCAAGCGCGCCATCATCGACTGGTTTGCGGCGCTGCTGCCCGGTGGCGTGATTTCGCCGGCCACGCTGCTGGAGAAATCGCTGTACGAGGACATGGACCGCGGCCTGGCGCGCATCGTCACCGGGCGCACCGCGACCCTGCGCGCGGCGGCGCTGATCAACGGCACGGCCTCGCATTCGGTGGAGTTCGACGACATCTACCGCGATGCCGGCTACCACCCGGGCAGCCCCATCATTGCCGCGGCCCTGGCCGCTGCGCAGACGCACAAGGTCAGTGGCGAAGCGCTGGTGCGCGCCGTCATCGTGGGTTACGAGACGTCCTCGCGCATCGGCATGGCGGTGATGCCCTCGCACTACCGCTTCTGGCACACCACCGGCACCATCGGTTCCTTCGGCGCCGCGGCGGCCGTGGCCTCCATCCTGGAATGCAATGAAGTGCAGTTCGCCCACGCGCTGGCCACCGCCGGCACCTTTGCCGCGGCGCTGCAGCAGGCCTTCCGCTCCGAAGCCAATTCCAAGCCCCTGCACGCCGGCCACGCCGCCGAGTGCGGCGCCATGGCCGCCATGGCGGCCAAGCAGGGTGTGACGGGCGCGCTGGACATCCTGGAAGGCGAAGCGGGCTTTGGCGCTGCCATGAGCGTGAACCCGGACTGGAGCCGCGCCACCAAGGGCCTGGGCGAGTACTACTGCATCACCGAGATGACCTTCAAGAACCACGGCTGCTGCGGCCACAACTTTGCCGGCATCGACGGCATCCTCAACCTGCAGCAGACGCACAACATCAAGCCCGAGGATATCGAATCGGTGAAGATCGCCACCTACAAGGCCGGCACCGACATCGTGAACAACGCCACCCCCACGGGCGAATACCAGGCCAAGTTCAGCATGCAGTACGTCGTCGCCCACGCCCTGCTCTACGGCAGCGTGCGCCTGGCCGCCTTCACCGAAGAGCGCATGAACGACCCGCGCCTGCGCGCCCTGCTGCCGAAGATCGAAGTGGTGGCCGACCCGAAGCTCTCCGCCGGTTACCCCTCCCAGCGCGCCGCGGACGTGAGCATCGTCACCAAGTCCGGTGTCAGCCTCGCCCACTTCCAGCCCACCCGCAAGGGCGACCCCGACCAGCCCCTCACCGACGCCGAACTGGAACAGAAATACCGCGAACTGGCCGAACCCGTCATCGGCAAAGCCAAGACCGAAGCCCTGCTCAAAGACCTGTGGACCCTGGAAAAGCGCAGCGACTGCCAGCTGGACTTCAGCGCCACCGTAGTCAACATGGCCCAAAGAGCCTAAATCGGGCGGTTTATCCCCTAGCCAAAGGCTTCAGCGGGGGTTTACCCCCTTGTCAAAGAGAAGGCTTCAGCCCGGTTTACCCCCTTGTCAAAGGGGGCCGACCTGAAGCCGCGAGAGCGGCTTCAGGCGGGGGGATTTTAACCAGCAGGCCTACGCCCAGACCCACCCCGCCTCCGCCCAGCAAGACCCCTAACCCAACTCCTGCCACTGTATCCACTCCACCACCAGCACCGGCTTCTCCTGCCCCTCCAGCTCGCCCTTCACCTCCCAGATCACCAGCTGCGTCCCGGGCTTGGCCATCGGACGAATCTCCAGCAACTTGTAACGCCCACGCACCCGCGTCCCGCAAGGCACCACCCCGCTGTAGCGGATCTTGTTGCAGCCATAAGTGAGGCCCGCATTGAGCGGCGGCAGCTCGATATCCGAATTGCGCCGTATCGCACACAGGAGGCCATAAATCATGTTCCCGTGCGCAATCGTCGTCTTGTAGGGTGATTCGCGCTTGCAGCGCTCCACATCCACGTGGATCCAGTTGTAGTCATCGCAGGCCTTGGCATAGCCGTCGATCACCTCCTGCGTGATCTCGCGCCAGCGCCCCACCGCCACTTCCTTGCCCAGCCAGGTTTTCAGTTCCTCATTGGTCTTGATGCTTTGCACGGGTGACATGTTGGGCTCTCCTTGAATCGTGCTGATAGGACGGGATGGAAGGGATTTTAGGGGGAAGCGGAGACTCTAGTTTTTCGACGCTTCCCCGTCCTTGGAAGCTTGTCGCTTCTGGTCACGCTCGTAACGCTCCAGCGCCACCTGCACGAGCGGCTGGCGCTTTCCGCCGTTCGCCTTGGGTAGCACATAGCCGGGGTCAAGCGAAGCCATGCGCCGGCACATGTAGGTGCTGTGGGCATTGTGGATGTGCGCGGTGAAGCCCATCGCGTCCTGCGCCTGGTTGATCGCCAGCTTGGTGGTGCGCAGGTCGAAAGGGTCGTTCTGGGCCACGTCGGCGGCGTACTCTAAAGTTTCGTCCACCAAGCGTTCGGGCGGCACCACGCGGTTCACTAAACCATACTCCTTAGCCTGCCGGGCATTGATGAAGCGGCTCTGGAACAGAAGCTCCTTGGCGATGCGCGGATGAATGTCATATGGAATAGAGAAGTACTGGAATGCCATCCCAAGGAAAAGTGCATCTTCAGAGGCAAAGATGATGTCCGCAGTGGAGGCCATCATCCAGCCACCGAAGATGCAATAGCCCTGCACTGCGCAAATCACCGGCTTCGGTACATTTCGCCAGCGCAGGTGCATATCCACGTGGAGCCGCCAGTTGCGGTCAAACAAGCCACGCGTGCCTTCCTCCGGCGGAAAGCTTTCTCGGTGCGCCATTTCCTCCGCTGAGCCCAGATCATGCCCGGCGGAGAAATGCTTGCCGGCACCGAAGATGCAGATCACGCGCACGCCATTGTCAGCGCCGGCCGCATCGATGGCATGGTCCAGTTCCTCCAGCATGATGGTGCCCTGGACGTTGACGCTGTCCGGCCGATTGAGGGTGATGCGGGCTATCCTGTCCTTCGATTCGTAGAGGATGTGCTTGTAGTCCTGCTTCGTGTACTTGATATGCTGGTAACTGCTCATGTCACGCTCCTCATCGGTGTTTAACGTTATGGCGTTGCTTTGGTTCGCTCGCCGAGATTGGCGATATGCTGCAATCTCGCCGGATGACGCGGCTGAATTGCGGCGAGGAATGCCCATACGAGGAGATGAATAAACCGCGCCACGCGCCCCATCGGAGCATTGGAACTGTGTATATGGGTGACCGGTCACCTGTTCAGCCAAGGAAGATCGGTAGGCAGGGCAATGCAGCAGCAAAACGGTAGCGCCCCGCTGTCCAGGCGCGGTAATCAGGGTGGCTCGGCCACGATTGCTCATCCAGCAGAGGAGAGACGTCTTCGCCATCTCTCGGATACTAATGGCAGTCTATGCCGGCCTTCGCGAATCAAGTCTGGAATCACTTCACCATGACAATGTAGTGATATTTCCGTGCCAGACGAAGCAATTCGGCGATTTTTCGGACGCGGGCCTATTCCGCTTCAATGCCCAGCGACTTGACCACTTTGGCGTATTTATCGAGATCGGCAATGACCGACGCAGTATATTCTTCAGGGGTGCTACCCACTGGTTCAAAGCTAAGGGTCAAAATCCTCTCTCTGATGTCTTGCAGTTTGATTATTTGCGCCAGCTCACTACTCAGTTTTTCGACGATGGGCTTCGGAGTGCGGCCTGGTGCCAGTACCCCAAATACGCTGGATACTTCGAATCCGCTAAGGCCCGATTCTGAGATCGTGGGTATGTCTGGGTACGCCGAGAGGCGCGTCAAGCTCGTTACACCCAATGGCTGAAATCGTCCTGCCTTGAGATGCTGAGCCACTGATCCCGGCGCCGTGAAATAAACTTGCACGTCTCCTGCTAGCAGTGCGGTGACTGCCTCCGGCGCTCCTTTGAATGCAACATGCTCGATCTGCACTCCTGCCATGTGCTTGAACACTTCCATCGTGATATGGCCGCTGGCCCCAATCCCTGAAGAAGCATAGTTGAGCTTTCCCGGGGATGCCTTGGCGATTGCAATCAACTCCTTCACCGAGCGAGCAGGAAACGACCTGTTGACAAGCAATATGTTGGGGGCAGTCGCGACAATGCTTACTCGCTCAAAATCCTTGACCGGATCAAAGGGAAGTTTCTTGTAAAGGCTGGGATTCAATACATAACTGGAGCCAACGAGCAAAAGCGTGTAACCATCTGGTGTCGCTTTCGCAACCATGTCCATGCCAATGTTAGAACCGGCTCCTGGCCTGTTCTCGACGATCACAGGGCGCTTCCAGCGCTCATTCAGCTTTACAGCCAGTAGTCGCCCAAGAACGTCATTTACGCCCCCGGCCGTAAACGGAATGACGATTCGAACCTGCTTTGTGGGAAATGCATCTACATCTCTACTCGAAGGTGATTGGGCCGCGACTTGATTGATCATCATCGCAAGTGCGCCCCAAAGAAAGCACTTTACAGTCCTAGCTGCCTGCATGGAACCTCCCGTATGGTTCTTCGTGGAATTGGCGAAGCGAAGTTGGGCAAGTCTTTCCAGAATTTGAATACATAATACGTGATATCTATGTACTGCGCCCGCATTGCCAGGAAGACGAAAAACAGAACCAATCAAATGACTTTGGACTGCTTCAACCGAGCCAGCGTTGCCTCATCTATGCCAAGCATGCCCCTCAGCACTTGGTCGGTGTGCTGGCCTAGCTGTGGAGGCGCCGTGTATTGCGTGATTGGCGTTTCGGAAAAGCGAATTGGGCTGCGCAGGATGGGGACAGTGCCAGTAGCAGAGTCGGGATGAGGCACTTGTAGAACCACGTCACGCGCCTTCGCCTGTGGATCATTGAATGCCTGTTCGATGTTGTTCACGGGCGCGCAAGTGATGTTTCCCTTGGCGAAATCGTCTGCCCATTCGAGCATGGTGCGCTGCCCCAATGCCTCGACCAAGACTTTTTGCAGGAAGCCCCTGTTCTGCAAGCGCGCGGAACGACTGATGCAACGCGGATCATCCTGCAACTCGGGATGGTCTATGACTTTCAGCAGGCGCCTGAATTGATCATCAGTTCCAGCTGAAATGAATATCGACCCGTCGGCACAGCTAAAGATGTCAGCGGGAAATGTTGCGGGTGTGCTGTTGCCCTGACGCATTGGGATCTCACCGCTCAACAAATAAGCACTAGCCCGATGCGACATTGCGGCAAGTTGTGAATCGAGCAGTGCCATGTCGATGTACTGCCCCGGGCCGTTGTTTACGTTTCGATGGTGTAGCGCGCTGATGATAGCCACGGTAGTGAATAAGCTGGTGATAATGTCCGATACGATCACACCTGTACGTTGAGGCGGGCCGTCAGCTTCGCCCGTGACACTCATAAGGCCGCTCATGGCTTGAAAGCAGCCGTCGAGACCGGGCCGTTCCTTGTATGGCCCAGTCTGGCCAAAGCCAGTAATGGACGCATAAATTGTGCGTGGATTCACCGCCCTTATACTTTCGTAATCGAGACCGTAGCGCTTCAGGTCGCCGACCTTGTAGTTTTCCACCACCACGTCGGATATTGCCGCAAGTTGCCTGATGATTTCTTGGCCTTCCGGCATTGCCAAGTCAACGGTGATTGCACGCTTGTTGCGGTTCGCCGCGATATAGTGGCCCGATTCGCGCGAATCGTTACCCGCACTATCTTTCAGGAAGGGCGGGCCATAGTTGCGCATCTCGTCGCCAGCTACCGGGCGTTCGACCTTGATGACATCGGCCCCCATATCGGCCAGGGTTTGGGTGCAATAGGGCCCCGCAAAGATACGACTGAGGTCAAGGATGCGAATACCGCTAAATGGCATGCTCAATGTAAAACTCCGAGGATGAAAGAGCTGTTGATTAAATTATATCTATCCTGCAATGACGAAAGTAGCGTGGTCTTATACGATGCTATGCCATAAGTGCAATGTACGATAGAAGTGGCTCCGCGAATCTGACAGTGCTAGAAGTGGAAACTCTGGGTATAAATTCGGATCGAAGGCGATCCGGGAACAAGGTGTTTCTGATGGTAAAGAAGAAGTCATCGGGGCGGCGTACCCGCCCCACCCACAATCCGGCATTCAAGGCGGGTAAGTAGGGGACAGACCACGCTTTACCCCCGCTCAGTCCTTTCGGATTGACGGGAAGATCTAGGAAGGGGAGCCATGAAAAGACATGCCTGGCTAGGGATGATCATGGGTGTTGCAAATTCTGGCTCTTCTGACCTGGTTGAGAACGGTTGGCTCAACACCGCTCTCTGCCTTAGCGGCCTCGGCATCAGCCTCTTTTTTGGAGTTTTCACTACGTATATATGATGGAGTGTCAGCAAAGGACTGATGGAAACGGCGATTGAAGGTCAATTCAGGCTATCTAGACTATCAGCCAAGCCTAGGCTAACCAACAGACGGGGGCTGCTTGACGACATAACAAAAAATCAGCGTCAGCTTCCCGCCCAACATCACATCAAGCCTGAAAACTCTAGCAGCCCCTTCTCCCCCCTACTCCGCCACAATCCCGTTCTCCTCCACCACCTTCTTCCACCGCTCCGTCTCCGTCACGATCAGCTGACGGAATTGCGCGGGTGTGCTGCCCACCATCACCCAGCCATCCGGCTCCAGGGCCGCGGCGATGTCCGGGGCCTTGGCGGCTTTGGCGAAATGATCGGATAGCTTGTTGATCACGGGCTGGGGCGTGCCGGCCGGTGCGCCTATGCCCACCCAGCTGGTGTAACTGAAAAGCGGCAGGCCCTGTTCCTTGATGGTGGGCAGCTCCGGCCACAGCTTCGTCCGGTTGGCCGCGGTGGTGCCCAGGGCGCGCAGCTTGCCCGCCTTGCTGTGGCGCATGGCGTCGCCGATGGGGATGGCCGCGCCATTCAGCCGGCCGCCCAGCAGGTCCACCAGCATGGGGGCGGAGCCCTTGTAGGGGATGTTGGTGGCGGTGGTGCCCGTCAGGGTGTGCATCCACACGTTCATCAGGTGGTTGACGCCGCCCTGCCCGCTGGTGCCCAGGCTGATCTTGCCCGGGTTGGCCTTGGCAAAGGCGACGTACTCGGCGAAGGTCTTGGCCGGAAAGCCAGGGGTGACGACCAGGATCTTCGGTTGCTCGCTCATCAGCGAGATGGGCGCGAAGTCCTTCAGGGTGTCGAAGGGCAGGTCCTTGTTGGTGGCCGGGATGACGGTGAAATTGCCGGCGATCACCAGCAGCGTGTAGCCGTCGGCGGGGGATCGGGCCACGAACTGCGTGCCGATCACGCTGCCCGCGCCGGGCTTGTTGTCGAGCAGGAAAGACTGCCCCAGGGATTCATTCAGCTTCTTCGCATACAGCCGCAGCTCGGTGTCCGTGGGCCCGCCGGCGGCCACGGGAATGACGATGGTGACCGGGCGTGACGGATAGCTGCCGGCGGCGGACTGCGCGCCTGCCGGCGCATGCATTAGTGCTGTGGCTGCGACACAGGCAGCCGTGATGATGACCTTCATGACATCCCCCCTTGGTTAAGCACAGAGCGCCAGACCCGCTGTTTTGCACCGCTTCGGTCTGCCGCTTCCCGCGTGGCGCCGGGCCGCGCTGGCGACTAGCACACCGGGCACAGTGTGCGCCCGATGGCCTGCCTCTCGCAAACGGGACTCTGGCGCCGCAGTGGTCTGCCAGACCTTCGACGCGAAGATGACCATGGGCAAGATCGACATAGCAGCGATCGAGGCAGCGCGGCAGGGGTGAGGTGGCGGGCTTGGCAAGCGAGGCGGTGTTAACCCCCTTGTCAAAGGGGGCCGACTCGTGAGCGCAGCGAACGAGCGGGGGGATTTTCTCGCGCTGCCTTCACGTTCCACCCGTCATCGCATCAACACGCTGTGCCCAGGTCTTGCGAAGCCGGCAGATTCGGCTGCTTGGCCAAAATCCCCCCGCTGGCCTGCGGCCAGTCGGCCCCCTTTAACAAGGGGGTAAACCCCGGGCCTGCCAGGCTTGCTGCCAATGCCATCACCGGAAATCGGTGAGGAACCTTTGACAAGGAGGTAAACCTGCCTGCTGCCTTGCAGCGCCTGATTCCTCAGAGTTCGGTGAAGAGCCTTTCGTTTGCTCGCACCCCGATCGGGCGCTGAACAAATTAAAACCAGGCGTCCGCATGAAGTCTAAAAGGGTTATCGTTCGCGCCAGTATCCCGGCCTGCGCCGCTGATGTGCGACGGCCAGCACCGTGACGGTGTGAGCCCGGATTTCCTAAAAGACGGTATAGGGAAAATGACGAAGAACGTGCCGCCGGATCGCATCCTCGTCTTCAGGCCACATCAACGCATCTGTTGCAAGCCGATCCACAGCTTCAACAAGCTCGGCCCGGAACGCGTCGGCTGCAATGGGACTGCGGGCGAAGTACCACAGGAATGCTTCTCTGATCTCCGCCTCTGCCTCAGGCAGGATGCCGACCTCAAACGAGGTCACAGGGCGCTCAGTCTCGCCCTTGCCTCTGCCCAGGAAACAGGCTCGACGGTGCCCGCCCGCAGTGCCGCCTGGCGCGCCCTGATCTCCAGTCGCCAGGCTTCTGCAATGGCAGCATCGTCGCTGCCTTCGAGGCTATCGAGCAGCGCCACGGTCAAGGCCGAGCGCTCGTCGGCAGGCAAGCCCAGAGCTTCGTTCAAAATGCGGTCTACGCGAGCATTCATGCAGTAAAGTCTAGCACTCCCAAGCAAGTCCAGTCACTGTCAGGAAAGCATAGTCGCAGGCTCCCATGTCCACGGATTTAAAGAACACCCCGCAGCGTGCCATCGTCGCTGCCGTACAACTGCCCTCGGTCACGGACCTGGAGTTCCAGGCCTCGCTGGATGAATTGCGCGAACTGGCGAAGACGCTGGGCTTCGCGGTGGTGGCCACCTTCACCCAGAAGCGCGCCAGCTTCGACCCGGCCGCCTACCTGGGCACGGGCAAGCGCGAGGAGATGCGCCGCTTCGTGCAGGGCGAGGATGAAGAGGAGGACAACGACGGGGCCGATGCGGACGCCGTCGATGACGCGCACGAGGGCGGCAAGCGCCGCGGTCGGCAGGCCGAGCGCCGTGTGGCGCGCCACGGTGCGGTGGCCGCGCGCGAGGAAGCCAAGGCCCGCAGTGCACAGTCGGACCTGGACACGCGCCATGCCGAGTTCGTGCTGGTGGACCATGAGATCTCCCCCGCGCAGGCGCGCAACCTGGAGAACGAGATCGGCTGCGAGGTGATGGACCGCACCACGGTGATCCTCGAGATCTTCCACCGCCATGCGCGCACCAACTCGGCCCGCGCGCAGGTGGAGATCGCCCGGCTGCGTTACCTGGCCCCGCGTCTGCGCGAGGAGGCCAAGCTGGCCGGCCCGCAGGGGCGGCAGCGCAGCGGCGTGGGCGGGCGTGGGGCCGGTGAAGGCGCGGCTGAAACCGACCGCGCCAAGATCCGCGACCGCATCGCTGAACTGAAGCGCGAGATCATCGCCTTCGACCTGGAGCGCCAGACCCAGCGCGCCCGGCGCCTGGAAAGCCAGAGCCTCGCGCGCGTGGCGCTGATCGGCTACACCAATGCCGGCAAGTCCACGCTGATGCGCGCGCTGACCGGCAGCGAAGTGCTGGTGGCCAACAAGCTCTTCGCCACACTGGACACCACCGTGCGCGCGCTGGTGCCCGAGGGTGTGCCACGCGTGCTGGTGAGCGACACGGTGGGCTTCATCAAGAACCTGCCGCACGACCTGGTGGCCTCCTTCCAGTCAACGCTGGAGGAAGCGGCGGAGGCCTCGCTGCTGCTGCACGTGGTCGACGCCAGCGACCCCGGCTACGAGCGCCAGCTGGAAGTGACCGAGGAGGTGCTGAAGGACATCGACGCGGGCGGCGTGCCGCGGCTGCTGGTGTTCAACAAGATCGACCGCGTCGGCGATAAAAAGGCGCAGGCCGCCTGCACCAAGGCGCTGCGTGCGCGCTTCCCGAAATGCATCGTGATGAGCGCCGTCAACCCGGCCGATGTCGCCAAAATGCACAAGGCCATCATGGCCGTGTTCAGCAAACGCCTGGTGAAGGCCGAGCTGTTCCTGCCCTGGTCAGCGCAGCAACTGCGCGGGGAACTCTTCGCTTGCTGCGAAGTGCTGGAAGAAGGCGCCGACGAGCACGGCGCGTCCTTCCGCGTGCGCGGGGAGAAGAAGGACATCGAGGCGCTGCGGGAGCGGATAGCGAAGGTGGTGGGGTAGCTATCCGGGTCGCTGGCGAGCCGGCGGTCTAAACCCCCTTGTCAAAGGGGGCCGACTCGTGTGCGCAGCGAACGAGCGGGGGGATTTTCTCGCGCTGCCGTTATATTCCGTCAGTCATAGAATCAACGCGCTGTGGCAGGGTCTTGTGAAGGCAGGCAGATCCGCATGGCTGGTCAAAATCCCCCCGCTGGCCTGCGGCCAGTCGGCCCCCTTTGACAAGGGGGTAAACCGGCGGGGCGCAGCGAATCGCCTCGAACCGGAGGGGCGCGCCTCGCCCGCCTAATCCTCAACCTTGATCGCGTTGTCCTGCACGATCTTCTGCCAGCGTGCGATGTCGGTGAGGACGACCTGGGTGAACTGCGCCGGCGTGTTGCCGATGGGCACGCTGCCTTGTGCTTCCAGGGTGTCGATCACGTCCTTGCTGCGCGCTGCGGCGCCGAAGTCATCAGCGATGCGGGCGATGGCGGCGGCCGGGGTGGCGCGCGGGGCGAAGAAACCGGTCCAGTTGGTATAGCCGTAGCTGGGCACGCCCTGCTCGGCGATGGTGGGCACATCGGGCAGCAGCTTGGAGCGCACCACGTTCATCATCGCCAGCGGACGCATCTTGCCCGACTGGATGTGCGGCCGGGCGGCGATGAGGCCGGCGGTGAGCACGTCCAGGCGCTCGGCGGTGACATCCAGCATGGCCGGGCCGGTGCCCTTGTAGGGGATGAAGTTCACGGTGGTGTTGGTGGCGCCCGCCAGCCATGCGCCGGCCAGGTGGCCGGAGCTGCCCGAGCCCAGCATGCCGTAGCTGACCTTGCCCGGATTGGCTTTGGCATAGGTCAGGTACTCGGCAAAGTTCTTCGCCGGGAAGGACGGCCGCACGATGAACACCGTGAACTGCTGGCTCATCTGCGCCACCGGGGCGAAGTCCTTGATGGCATCGAAGGTGAGGTTCTTGAACAGCACCGGCAGGATGGCAAAGCCGCCGGTGGTGAAGAGCAGCGTGTGCCCGTCGGGCGTGGCGCGGGCCACGTAGGAGACGCCGATGCGCGTGGCGGCACCGGGCTTGTACTCGATGATGTACTGCTGGCCGGTCAGCTCGTTCGACTTCTTGGTGAAGATGCGCGCCTCGATGTCGATGGGCCCGCCCGGATCATAAGGGGCGACCACCGTCACCGGCCTGCTGGAGAAGGGCGCCTTCGCCTGCGCCAGCACCGTGGTGGATGCGGCCATGGCCAGCAGCCCGACGCCTGCCGCCCCTGCCATCCAAACCCTTGCTTGCCCGTCACGCATGATCGCCGCTCCTGTATTGTTCTGATGGTGGTGTGCGCGCCGCCAGCGGGGCACACCGGATGCTTGCAGGATACCCAATTGCGGTCCATGCTGCCCGAGCCGACGGCGGGCGCGGGTGACCGGACCGGCCGCCAGGCGGGCTTTCCGCGTCACATGATGATGATCATTATTGTTCGATTTATTCAATAATGACCTGCTTTACTGTTTTAATTTGATCATATTGTCATTCCCATAAAAACAGGGTCCTTCAGCCCTTCGACCATCCAGCCAGGAGCGAGAACATGTCCGTCATCCAGCACACCACCAGCCTCGAACAACTGCCCGATCGCGCCGCCATCGCCGATGTGCTGGCGCGTTACTTCCTCGGCCTGGACCGTGAACTGCCCGAAACCGTGAGCAGCTGCTTCACCGAGGACGTCAGCGCCAAGTACGACGAGCGGCCGCTGGTGGTGGGGCGCGATGCGCTGATGGGCTCGCTGCGCGTGTGGCGCGAGACGGCCGAGGGCAAGATCAAGCGCACCACCCACTTCATGGGCACGCTCAACTTCCACCGCCTGCATGGCGACATGGCCGAGACCGAGACCTATGCCATCGCCTTCCTCGTGGAAACCGCCGGTGGCGACCACGTCAACATGCGCAGCCTGCGCTACATCGACCGATTCCGCCGCACCCCCGAAGGCTGGCGCATCTGCGAACGCACCCACACCCTGGACTGGAGCTGCAAGGTCCCGGCCGCCTTCTCGACGGTGGCATCGAGCTTCATGAGCAGGCCGCTGAAGCAGGATTGAGTGGCCGGCCCAAGGGCAGCAGCAAGGTTGACCCCCTTGTCAATCGGTAGAGGGGCAATCTGGCTGACTGTACCCCTGCCACACCACCCGGCATGCGGGTCCGCAACGGGGGGCGGAATAGTTGAGGTCAGAGTGCCGGAGTCAATCCCCGCTGGCCGCCTGGAGTTGCTGGTCTGTCATCCGCCGGATTGGGTTTCTCGCTGCTAAAGTGCTTCAGGCTTCACCTTATTCACCGTATTGGCGAGCTTCACTATTGCGAACCTCTGAGACCGTCCATTGCCGAGCATCACAGGGCGCCTCCTCCTATGCCTTTGGCCCTTCGCCCCCTACCGGCAGCTACGACGACCTCTGCTGACTTCTCGCTGCGTGTTGCCACGTCGGCCTTTCAGCCATCAGGCGAGATCTCCCCCGGTAAGAACGCACTCCTTCACTGCACAACCGCCGGATCTACGCCACCTCGCCTTGATCACAAGAGCTTCGCGCTTCCTTGCCCGCTCGCCCTGCTCGGCAGCGCCTTCTATCCGGTGCTTGTTCATCGGCTCGCCGTTTCGCTCCACGCTTCCTCCCCACATTCAGTCACCCTCATGCAGTTGCGCTTCGCTGCGTTCGCTGTGATCAACTGACGGCGGGACTTGCACCCGCAAGAATGCGCCCATGCTGGGCGCACAAGGGGGTCAACCCGGCCATGCCAGCTTTGCTGGCCAGTACCATTCCCGGAAATCGATGAAGAACCTGCAGGGTGGGGGCCTGCTAACATCCACGGCAGGCAACAGTCGAACATACGGGAGGCGTATCAGGATGCAGGTGTTGGTGACAGGCGACATGGGTTTCATCGGCCCCAAGAGCGTCGGAGCATTGCGCCAGGCGGGCATGCAGGCGTTGGCCACCCGTCCATCGCCCTCGCCCGATGAAGAACTCGCCGCGCCGCCGGCCCATACGGCACACACCGCCCGGTGATGCACCACCGGCGAAGCCCCGAGGACACGATGGCCGGCATGCACCGCTTGCTGGCCTGGACCCTGACACTGATCGCGCTGCTGTGCGGCAGCCTGACCTTGCCGGCTGCGGCCGCCACCCCGGCAGGGCCTGCCAGCGCGTCTCCGGCGGCTGCGGCGGCGGGCGCACCCAACATCGCCCTCTATTACGGCAAGGAACCGCCCTGGGACGAGTTGTCCGCCTTTGACCTGGTGGTGGTCGAACCCGGCCATGTCAGCCTGCCGGTGGCACGGCCGGACGTGCCCTCCAGGGGGCCGGGCTGGCTGGGCCAGCGCACCGAACTCCTCGCCTATCTCTCCGTCGGCGAAGTGCATCCCACGCGCAGCTACTTCAAGTCATTGCCCGCCGCCTGGCGCATCGGCGCCAACACCGACTGGGGCAGCATCGTGGTGGATCAGGCGCAACCGGACTGGCCCGCCTGGTTCGTCGAACATGCGGTCGCGCCGCTGTGGAAGCAGGGGTATCGCGGTTTCTTCCTCGACGCACTGGACTCCTTCCACATCATCGCCAAAACCGATGCCGAGCGTGCGCGCCAGATCGAAGGCCTGGTGCGCACGGTGCGCGCCATCAAGGCCGCCTATCCCGAAGCGAAACTGATCTTCAATCGCGGCTTCGAGATCCTGCCGGCAACCCACACGCTCGCCACCATGGTGGCCGCAGAATCCCTGTACCAGGGCTGGGATGCCGGCAAGAACAGCTATCGCCAAGTGAACGAACAGGACCGCCAGTGGCTGCTGGGCCAGCTCAATGTCGTGAAGGACCAATACCGCCTGCCGGTGCTGGCCATCGACTACGTGTCACCACAGCGCCGCGAACTGGCGCGTGACACGGCGAAACGCATTGCGCAACTGGGCTTTGTCCCCTGGGTGACCAACCCCGCCCTGGACAGCCTGGGGGTCGGGGCCATCGAAGTGATGCCACGCAAGATCCTGATGATCTATGAAAGCGTGTCGGGCTCGACCGAACTCACCTTCGAGCCGGCGCTGCGCTACCTGACCATGCCGCTCAATTACCTCGGCTACACAGTGACCCACCGGGACATCCGGCAGCCGCTACCCGACCATCCGCTCACCGGACGCTACGCTGGCATCGTCACCCTGTTCGCCTCCGACGTGGTGGATCCTCGCGTCACCACCTTTCTCAAGTCCGCCCTCGATCAAGACATGAAAGTTGCCTTCCTCGGCACCCTGGGCGTCACACGCGGCGATGCCCTGAAGAAGCTGCTCGGACTGGATAGCGCCACCGCCGATGCCGCGCAGGCTCGCGTCAGCATCGAGACCCGTGATCCGCTGATCGGCTTCGAGGCCCAGCCCCTGCCTGACCGCAGGAGTTTCTTCCCGCTCGCCGCCACCGGTGGCCGCACGCTGCTGAAACTGCGCAGCGACAGCGGCCAGACCATGGACGCAGCCGCCTTCATGCCCTGGGGCGGCTATGTCCTGCCCCCCTACGGCCTGATGCAGCTGCCGGCCGGCAAGGGCGAGCGCTGGGTGGTGCAACCCATCGAGTTCCTGCGCAGCGCCCTGGCCCTGCCCGACATGCCGGTGCCGGATGTCACCACCGAAAACGGGCGCCGGCTGATGCTGGTGCATATTGACGGCGACGGCTTTGCCAGCCGCGCGGAATTGCCCGGCACGCCCTACGCGGGCGAAGCCATGCTGCGTGAACTGCTGGAGAAATACCGCGTCCCCACCACGGTGTCGGTGATCCAGGGCGAAATCGCTCCCGATGGCCTCTACCCCAAGGACTCCCCGGCGCTGGAAGCCATCGCCAAACGCATCTTCGCACTGCCGCACGTGGAGATCGCCAGCCACTCCTATTCCCACCCCTTCTTCTGGCAGAAGCTCGAAAAGGACAGGAAAAGCAGCACCGCCGAACCCTACAACCTGACCCTGCCCGGCTACCGCTTCAGCATCGAAACCGAAGTGAACGGTTCGCTCGACTACATCAATTCGCGCCTGGCGCCACCCGGCAAGCTGGCGCGGATGTTCCTCTGGACCGGTGACTGCAATCCCGGTGAGGACTCCATCGAGCAGACAATTTCGGCAGGCGTGTTCAACATGAACGGCGGGGAAACCTGGATTACCCGCGCGGAAAACTCCCTGACCCTGGTATCACCGGTAGGCATCCGCAAGGGCGATCACCTGCAGATCTACGCGCCCAACCAGAACGAAAATGTCTACACCAACCTGTGGACCGGCCCCTATTACGGCTACGAGCGGGCCATCGAAACCTTCGAGCTCACCGACCAGCCCTGGCGCCTGAAACCGATCAACATTTACTACCACACCTACTCGGCCACCAAGCGCGCATCGCTGGCGGCGCTGCATCGCGTCTACCAGTGGGGCAGCCGCCAGCCGGTACTGAACATCTACGCCTCCGAGTACGCGGCGAAGGCCCTGGATTTCATGCGCATGACCGTGGCACGCACCCTGTCGGGCGACTGGGTCACGCGCGGCAGCGGACACCTGCGCACCCTGCGTGTCGCCGCAGGCATCCATGCGCTGCCTGCAGCCAGCACCGGCGTGGCCGGCTATGCCCGGCACAACGACCAGCACTACATCCACCTCACCGGCGCCGAAGCGCGCATCCGCACCGCCAGCCAGCCCGCCGCCTCGCCTTACCTCGTCGATGCCAACGCGCCCCTGGAAAGCGTGGGTGTTGAAGCCGCCGGCATCAGCCTGGTGTTCAGTGCACGCATGCCGCTTTCCTTCACCCTGGCCAATGCGCAGGCCTGCAGCGTGCGCTCGGGCAACCAGCGGCTTGCCGCCGTGCCCGGCAACCCCTTGCGCTATGAAACGAAACTGGATGGAAGAACGACGATCACCGTCAGTTGCGGACGCTGAACCCCTGCGTGGGCGTGCCCGCCTGGTGTCGCCCTGGGCGCTGGCCGGCCTGACCGCCGGCGTGCTGCTGACCCTGTACCTGCTTTATCCGCGGCAGCCGCTACTGGAGGGCCTGTTCGCCAGCAGCGGCGGCGATGCACTGAATGCGGATTACATCGCCGCCATGCTGCGCAATGAGCCGGGCAACCTGGAACTGCGCCTGCTGCTGGCCGAGAAGCGCCACGCACTGGGCCAGCCGGCGCTGGCGCGCGAAGTGCTCGAACCGGTGCGCCTGTCGCAGGACGCCCTGCTGCGCCGGCGCATGAACCTGCTGGAACTGGCCATACTGGAGTCGGAAGCAAAGACAGCCACTGGCGCCGCGCTCGAAGCGGCGCGTGCGAGCCAGCGCGAACAGCTCACGCGCTTCGCCGAAGAGGAATGGGCGCCAGCGCAACTGACCGAATTTGCCCGGCGCGCGCGTGCCCTGGACATGCCGGCACTGACTATCCGGTTCGACCAGGCCCTGGAACGATCCATCCTCGCCGCCTCGCCGCGCTGGCTGGCCGAATCAGGCGATGCAGCACTGGGTTCGGGCGACTATCGCCGCGCGGCACGCCTGTACTTCCTCGCCCGGGAACGCGCCGGCAGCACCGACGAGCAACGCGAGTACTTCCTCAAGGCCCTGTCGATACTGCGCTCGGGCAATCTGCTCAAGGAAGCCCTCACGCAAGCCGATGCCCGCATCGGCAACCTGCAGAATGACGAGCAGACCCTGGCCTGGCTGGCGCGGCTGGCCCTGGCCGCCGGCGACCCGCAGCGGGCACAGGTCTATGTGAAGCGCATGCTGCGCCTGTCGCAGGCAGCGCCGGCACCAGGACGCAGCGAGGGGCCCCTGGCGGCTTTCATCGGCACGACACTCGATCGGCTGATTCCGTCGGCCCAGGCGGCCGAGGCAGCCGGCGGGGCGGGTACCCGTGCGGCGACAAGTCCGGGCAACAGCTCAGCCAACAACGCGGCCAACAGCGCGGGCACCGCCTCCCCCAAGGCTGCCGGCAACACCGGCATGCGTCCCTACGATGAACCGTTGTATGGTCTGGCCTTCGAAGTCTTCCTGGCCAATGGCAATGTCGGCGATGCACGCCGCGTCGCTGAAGCGGCCGTGAAACAGCGTCCCGATGACATGGCCTGGCGCCGCCGGCTGGCCCAGACCTCCGAATGGGACAGCAAGCCCCAGGACGCGCTGGTGCAATGGCTGGCCCTGGCCCGGCGCAGCCACACCGATGAAGCCTGGCAGGCGGTGCTGCGCCTGGCCCCCGGCCTGCAGGAAGAGGAACCGCTGCTGGAGGCCTGGCTGCGCGAAGCCAGCCGGCGCGAATTGCACCTCGAAGAATGGAAGCGCCTGCTCGAGCTGTATGAATCCCTGGGCAAGCCGGCCGAAGGCATCGTTTTTCTCAAAGCCCAGTTCGAACGCCACGGCGGGCGCAACTTCGCCCTGCTCGATCTGGTTGCGACGCTCGAGGAACGCAGCGGCAGGGTCGATGAGGCCATCGCCACGCTGGAACGGATCAGGGTTGCGGAGCCGGCCAATACGGCGCGCGGCGTGCGCCTCGCCTCGCTCTACTTCCTGCGCTCCGATTTCAGCCGCGCCTATGCACTGCTGCGCCCGCTGCAGCAATACGCCACCGGCAAGGATGCCGAGTACTGGCAGATCCTCGCAGAGCTGGCCTGGCAACTGCAGGACGATGCCACCGCCACCACCGCTTACTCCAGACTGCAGAACAATGGCAGCGCCGATGCCGGTGAGCTCGAGCGACTGATCCAGCTGTTGCGCCCGCAACAGCCGGTCGAGGCACGCCGGCTGGCGCTGTTCTCCTGGCGCAAGTTCCGCAGCGTCTCCGGCTTCATCACGGCACTGGAGCTGGCCAGCGCGGACAAGGACATCGTTACGATGAAATCACTCCTTGAGGAGCTCTCACCCGAGGACGACCAGCGCCTGGCGGCGAACACCTTCTACCTGACGCTGCGCGCCACCTACTACCAGGCCATTGGCAACCGGCCCGCCGCACTGGCCGAGTTGCGCCGCGCCATGGCCACCGATGCCGGCAACGCCGACCTGAGGCTGTCCACCTTCTGGCTGCTCATCGACATGCGCGAGACGCGCGAGCTGCGCGAACGCCTGCGCGCCTGGTCCGGGCAATCGGCACCGGCCTGGCTGGATGCCTATGCCGCCGCCTGGCAGGCACTGGGCGAGCCACAGCGCGCGCTGCCCCTGCTGGCACGCCAGGCCAACCGCCACGCCAACGACTACCTGTGGCTGGCCAACTACGCGGAAACCCTGGAGGAAGCCGGGCAGCCCGGCATGGCCATGCGCATGCGGCGCCACGCCTGGTTGCAGGCGCGCGCGCAGTTGCGGGACCAGCCGGCACTGGCGCGCCCGCGCGAGGCCATGCTGGCCCATGCGCGCCTGGCACTGCGCATGGCGCCGGGTGATGGTTCGCTGATGGCCATGCGCCGGCTGCTGCGCCAGGATCGTGGCGGTGCCCCGGTACCGGACGCCGCTGCTGCCGCGGATGCTGCTGTCGCCAATGTTGCCAATGTTGCCGCTACCAACGACGGTGCCGCCGCCGATGCAGGCCGCCAGGCCGGCCAGGCGCTGGACTCCGCCGTCAGTGAACTGGTACTGGCCTGGACCCTCGGTGAGGAACACCTCGAGGCAGCGCGCCTGTGGCTGTGGAAGCGCTTTGCCAGCCGCGTGCAGGCGCCCGCCTGGGCGGACATCTCGCTGGCGCTGGCCGAACGTGACAAGGACAGGCTGGCCGCCATCCTGGAAGAGCGCGAGCGCAGTTACCCGGCGGCGGCGCGCATCGACGCCGCGCGCGAGCTGGGCCGCACCGCGCTGGCCCGCGATCTGGCCTGGGCCGAACAGCACAAGCGCCCCGATGACGGGGACATCCACCTGCGCCTGGCCAGTGACCTGCTCGCCAGCGCCAACAGTGTCATCGCACGCGATGTGCTGTTCACGCGCGGCATCGTCGCCGGCCATGAACAATCGTTGCGACTGCAGGTGGAGATCATGCCGATGCTGCGCCTTGCCACCGGGATCAGCTTTCTCCACCAGCATTCCCGCGATGGCAACCAGCTCACCGGCGTGCCCGGCGTGGACCGCACCGCGTCGCTGTCGCTGCTGTGGCGCCATCAGCAGGGTGAAAGCGAAATCACCGTGGCCACACGCAACGGCCTGGCACAGTTCAACTCGCTGCGATTGACCCATGCGCGCCCGCTGGATGACCGCCTGAGCGGCCAGGCCGGCCTCTCGCTGCGCGAGCGCGCCACGGAAAGCGTGATCATGGGCATCGGCGCCCGCAAGGACGAGGCGAACCTCACTTTGGGCTACCGCCTCTCGGGCCGAGAAACCCTCAGCGCGCGACTGTGGAGTGCGCGCTTTCAGACGCAGCAGGATGCCGCACTCGGGCGTGGCCGTGGCCTGTCCGCCGAAATCGGCCATCGCTTCCGCACCCAGTATCCCGACTTCAACATCCGGCTGTCGCGCACCGTGAGCCACTTCGAGTCTGAACCGGGCTTTGTCACCGATGCCACCGCAGGCCTGCTGCCCGGCTCACCGGCCAGTGCGCCGGCGGCCGTCTTCATGCCCCAGAGCTTTCGCCTGTGGGGGCTGAACGCCGGCTTCGGCAATGACCTGCGCGAACAGCGTTCGCGCGCGCTGCGGCCCTTCGCAGACTTCGGCCGCACCGTCAGTTCCAGTGCGGGAAGCGGCTACAATTGGCTGATCGGCGCAGGCGGCAGTGTCATCGGACCGGATCACCTCTCGCTCCACTGGATGCGCTCCAAAGGGGGGGGCATCGGCGCCGCGGTCCGCGAGGTGGCGCTGCGCTACCAGTTGTTTTTCGAGTAGCTTGATCGACAGCTTGATTGAACAGGATGTGGCAATGACCGGACCGGCAAGATGGCCAGGCCTGCTGAAGGCGATGCTGCTGGGGCTGGGCCTGTCGCTGCTCCTGGCAGGCTGCTCGGTCCAGAAAACCACGGGCGCTGCCGCGCCACTGCCTCGTGAAGCCCGCTGGGCGCTGCTGCCCCTGCTCAACCACACCGAATCCCCGCAGGCCGGCCTGCGCGCCGAAGTCATCACCGAAGCCCTGCTGCGCGCGCGCGGCATCGGCAGCCTGCTCCTCTATCCGCCCTCGCTGAGCCCGGATGCCCTGCTGGAACCGGCTGAACGCAAGGTGCAGGAAGAAGCCCGCAAGTGGGCGCGGGAACAGGGCGCCCGCTACGGGGTCCAGGGCGCCGTGGACGAATGGCGCTACAAGGTCGGCGTGGATGGCGAGCCGGCCGTGGGCGTGGCCCTGCAAATCATCGACCTGCAATCCGGCGAAGTGCTGTGGACCGGCGTCGGCGCGCGCAGCGGCTGGAGCCGCGAGGCGCTGGCCGCTGTGGCACAGAAACTCATCGATGGCCTGCTCGACTCAGCCCGCATCCAGTAAGCATATCCCCGGCGTCCAGGCTGCCGCCCGGCGACAGGCCCACCGGCAGTCGCTGCCAACACCCGGTAGCGCAACATGAGCAACACCTCCGCGCAAACATCGGCGCAGTCAGCCGCGCACTCAGCCGGCCAGACAGACGAGCAGGCGAAGTTGCCACGCCGCGCGCGCTGGATGCTGCCCTCCGGCGCCCTCGCCGGGCTATGGATAGAAAGCGCCGTCTTCACTGCCGTGGCAGTGCTGATCGGACGCCTCATCGCCCCCGAAGACCCGCTGTTCATCAGCGCGCAGTTTCCCTGGCCGTGGCTCGCGCCGATATTGCTCGCCCTGCGCTATGGCGTGCCGCCCGGGGTGATGTCCTCGGCCATCCTGCTGGCCGCCTGGTATGTGTTCCAGGTCGATCCGGTCATCGCCGACGTGCCCAAGCTGTATTTCCTTGGCGGGCTGATCACGGTGATGGTCTGCGGCGAGTACAGCGGCCTGTGGCGCACCCGCCTGCGGCGCCTCACCGAGGTCAACGCCTACCTGGAGAACCGCGTCGAACGCGCCACCCGCCGGCTGTATCTGCTGCACCTGTCGCACGAACGCCTGGAGCAGGACATGCTTTCGCGGCCGGCCACCCTGCGTGACGCCATCGGCACACTGCGCCAGCGCATCAACATGGGCGGCCAGGAAGGCCCCTTGCCCGGGGCACAGGACCTGCTCGAGTTTCTTGCACAGCACTGCCAGCTGGAAGCCGCCGCCCTGTATGCGCCCGCCCCCGCGAATGCCGGCGGCGATGCCTATCGCCAGGTGGCCGCCATCGGCGCACCCCCGGCGTTGCGCATGGACGACCCGCTGCTGGCGTATGCGCGCGAACGCCGGCAGCTGGCGCACATCCAGGTCGATGAACTGGACAAGGATCATCCCACCGACCACCTGGTGGTGGTGCCGGTCGAGACCGGCCGCGGAAAGCACCTGGGCATGCTGGTGGTGACGCGCATGCCCTTCTTCGCCATGCGCGAAGACACCTTGCAGACCCTGTCGGTGCTGGTGTCGGCCTATGCCGAAGGCACCACCGCCTCGAGCGAGGTGCGACCGCTGCTGTCGGTGGTGCCGGGCCTGCCCATGGAGTTTGCCGAGGAATACGTGAAGTTGCTGCGCATGCAGCGTGAGTTCGGCATCGACAGCCACATCATCGTCATCATGTGCTTCGGCCATGAGGAGCGCCTCGACATCTTCGCGCAGCTGAAACGGGAACGGCGCGTGCCCGACATCATGTGGTCGATCGAAAGTCTGCTCGAATGCAGCTTCATCATCACCCTCATGCCGCTGGCCGGTGCCGCCGCAGTCGAGGGTTTCCTGCTCCGCATCGAGGGCATCCTGCACGAAACGCGCGGCGCCAATCTGCGCGAGCTGGGCATACAGGTCTCGGTGATCCCGCTTACGCAGGAGGCGCCCCTCGAGTCCCTGCGCCGGCTGCTGCTGGGAAAGCGCGCAGACCATGCCTAATGGACGCGTGATCATGCGCAGCCTGGCGATCCTCATTGCCATGCTATTCGCCATGGCAACTTCGGCGGGCTCGCTCTACTTCCTGGTGGACTACGCCGAAGGGCTGGGCAATCTGGTTGCCTTCTTCTGCATGCAGTCGCTGGTCTCGGCGGCTCTCGCGGTGGCGACACTGAACGTGCTGCCACCGCAATGGCGTGAGCCGCGCCGTCCCGTGCTGGCCCTGCTGTTCTGCTTTTCCTTCTTCATCCCGCTGTTCGGCGCAGCCGGCATGCTGATCGCCGCGCTGATTATCCTGCTCGTGCCCAAGAACTGGCGCTACCGTGATTTCGGCGAGGTGCAGCGCATCGAGTACAACCCGCCGGTGCGTGAGGCAGCGGCGCCGCTGCGCATCAGCAGCCTGCGGCCAGCGCTGCTCAACCCTTCTGCGCCAGTCGAGCTGCGGCTACGCTCCCTCGTGGCGATGCAGACCCTGCCACTGCGTACCGTTGGTCCACTGCTGCGGCGGCTGCTCTCCGATCCTTCGGACGACCTGCGCCTGCTCGCCTACGGCACGCTGAATAAAGAAGAAAAGCGTATCAATGCCATGATCAGTGCCGAGGAGGGCAACCTTGCGCGCAGCACAGTGGACGCCACCCGCGTCAATTCGTTGCGCCACCTGGCCGAGCTGCACTGGGAACTCATCTACACCGGCCTGGTGCAGGGAGACGTGCGCAAGCACGCCGCCGCCAGCGCCATGCGCCACTTGGGTGACGCGCTCGCCATGGTCCCGCAGGATGCCGGCCTGTGGATGCTCATGGGCCGGCTGCGCCAGGCCCGCGGCGACGTGGCCGGATCGGAGCAGGCCTTCCAGATCGCGGTGTCCTGCGGGCTGGAGGAAACGCGCGCACTACCCTATCTCGCCGAGATCGCCTACCACAAGCGCCAGTTCATGCTGGTGCGCGACTACCTCGCCGCACTCACGCGCGGGCCGGTCACGCAGGCGATGTCGCCGGTGATCCGCTACTGGCGGCCAAGGCGGGCAGCGTGAGTAACGCCGCCATGCCGGAAACGACGTCCCCGCTGCGCGCCGAGCGCGCCGACGTTGCCCTGCTGCTGGAGGGGACCTATCCCTTCGTCGCCGGCGGCGTATCGAGCTGGGTGAACCAGATCATCCGCGGTTTTCCGGAACTGAGTTTTGCCGTCATCTTCATCGGCAGCCGGCCGCAGGACTACGGCAAGATGAAGTACGAACTGCCTGCCAATGCGGTGCACTTGGAGACCCATTACCTGCATGGCGATGAAGCCAAGCCCGAAGTAGCCCCAGCCGAAGGCGACCGCGAGGTGTTTGCCATGGTCGAGCGGCTGCACGACTACTTCCGCGCGCCCAATGCCCATCAGGCCGACGCCGGCCTGCTCGGCGATATCGCCAAAGAGCTGGGGGGCAAGCTGGGCATGGAGCAGTTCCTGCACAGCGAGGCGGCCTGGGACTATGTGCGCAAGCAGTACCGGCGCTTCTGCACCGACCCCTCCTTTGTCGATTACTTCTGGACCGTGCGCACCATGCACACCCCCATCTGGGTGCTGGCGCGCATCTGCGACGGCATGCTGCCGGTGCGCGCCTTCCACACCGTCTCCACCGGCTACGCGGGCTTCCTCGGCGCGCTGTGCAAGCGCCGCTACGGCAAACCGCTGATCCTCTCCGAGCACGGCATCTACACCAAGGAACGCAAGATCGACCTGTTCTCGGCGCAGTGGATCTCCGACAACCGCTCGGTACTCCAGCGCGACCCCACCGAGCTGTCCTACTTCCGCCAGATGTGGATACGCTTCTTCGAGGCCCTGGGCCGCTCCTGCTACGACGCCTCGGATTCCATCGTGGCGCTGTACGAAGTCAACCGGCAGCGGCAGATCGCCGACGGCGCCGATCCCTCGCGCACGCGCAACATCCCCAATGGCGTCAACGTCGCGCAGTTTGCCGCGCTGCGCCCGTTGCGACCGGCAGTGCCGCCCCCCATCGCCTGCCTGATCGGGCGCGTCGTGCCGATCAAGGATCTGAAGACCTTCATCCGCGCCATGCGCACCGTCGCCAACCGCCTGCCCGAGGCCGAGGGCTGGATCGCCGGACCCGAGGATGAAGCCCCCGAATACGCCGCCGAATGCCGCGCCCTGGTGGAAAGCCTGGACCTCACCAACAACGTGAAATTCCTCGGCTTCCAGAAACTCACCGAACTGCTGCCCAAGGTGAGTCTGGGGGTACTGTCCTCCATCAGCGAAGGCCTGCCCCTGGTGATACTGGAGGGCTACGCCGCCGGCGTGCCGGCCGTCAGCACCGATGTCGGATCCTGCCGCCAGCTCATCTACGGCCTCGATGAGGAAGACCAGGCCCTGGGCGCCTCCGGGCGCGTGGTCGGCATCGCCGACCCGACCGCCCTGGCCGAAGTCATGCTGGAACTGCTCACCGACCCGGTGAAATGGAAGGAAGCCTCCGAGGCCGGCATCCGGCGGGTGGAGAAGTATTACGCACAGGACATGATGTTTGCGAGGTATCGGGAGGTGTATGACGCGGCGCTGGGGGGTAGCGGCGCTGCGGTGGTAACGCCCCATGGATAGGACTTGTATCAAGGTGACTTGTGATGTTGGCGCTTTTTTTCGCCTTTCGGCGACTCACTTTCTTTTGCTTGTGCAAAAGAAAGTAAGCAAAGAAAAGCACACCCCGGCGCATCGTTCCTCCGCTTCGCTACGGAATACCCTGCGGTGCTCACTGCGGCCGGGCGGCTGCGGAACTCGCCCGCTGCGCGGGCTCAGACAGTCCTCGCCGACAGCCCCCGTCCGCAGCTCCGCTCCTCGGCGACGCTTAAGGGGCCCCAACACCGGCAGGTCAAAACCGATGGTCTGCCAAGTAAAGCTTTCTCTGCATACCTTCGGTGTGTTTGCTTTCGGGGCCCCCGTTGGGGACGCCGAGAAGCGCAGCGTCCTGAGGGGATGTCGCCGAGGACTGTCTGAGCCGTCGTGCGAAGCGCGACGGCGAGTTCCGCAGGCGCCGAAGGACGCGAGCATCGCAGGGCAGCCCTGCAGCGAAGCGGAAGGGCCGTCCCCTCCGGGGTCGCCTTCTTTTGGTTCCTTTTCTTGGCGAAGCAAGAAAAGGAACTCGCCGAGAGGCGAAAGGAATTCAGGAAAGGCCACCCCATGGCCGGCATAGGCTTCGAACTCCGCAAACTCCTGCGCAAGGAAAGCTACAGCGGCCTGCTGCAGGCCTACGCCTACGCCGGCATCATCAGTTCCGGTCCCTGGGTGCTGTCCATCGTCGGCATTCTCGTCATCGGCTTGCTGACCTCCACTGGTGGCCAGGGACAACTGGTGACGCAATTCCAGGTCTCGGTGACCTACCTGATGCTCACTTCACTCATCCTCACCGGCGCGGTGCAACTGGGTTTCACGCGTTTCATCGCCGACCGGCTCTATGAAAAGAAGGACAACGCCATCCTGCCCAACTTCAACGGGCTGCTGCTGCTGGTGATCGTGGTGAGCGGAGTGCTGAGCATGCTGGCGGTCTTCACCCTGTTTCCCCGCCAGTCGGACCTGTACCGGGTGCTGATGGTGTCCGGCTTCGTCATCATGTGCTGCATCTGGGTGGCCACCATCTTTCTTTCCGGGATGAAGCAGTACAAGGCCATCGTGCGCATGTTCGGCGTCGGCTATGCCATAACGGTGGTGAGCGCGCTGGTGCTGCGCCCGCTCGGGCTGGAAGGCCTGCTGCTCGGCTTTGTGATCGGGCACTTCGTGCTGCTCACCGGCATGATCACGCTGACCCTGCGCAACTATCCCTCGGACCATTTCGTGGCCTTCGGCTTCCTGAAGAAGGGCGCCATGTATCCGACGCTGATCTGGACCGGCATCCTGTACAACGCCGGCATCTGGGCCGACAAGCTGCTGTTCTGGATCGACCCGATCACCGGCAGCAATGTCATCGGCCCGCTGCGCGCCTCGCTCATCTATGACGTGCCGGTGTTTCTTGCCTACCTGGCCATCATCCCCGGCATGGCGGTATTCCTGGTGCGCATCGAAACCGATTTCGTCGAGTACTACGAGAAGTTCTACGATGCAGTGCGCGATGGCGGCTCGCTCGACCACATCGAGCAGATGCGCGACGAGATGGTGCTGACCATCCGCCAGGGCATCTACGAGATCATGAAGATCCAGGCCATCGCGGTGCTGCTCGCCTTTGTCGCCGGCCCCAGCGTGCTGCGCCTGCTGGGCATCCCGCAGCTCTACCTGCCGCTGCTCTACGTCGATGTGGTGGCGGCCGGGCTGCAGGTGGTGCTGCTGGGCCTACTCAACATCTTCTTCTACCTCGACAAGCGCCTGAGCGTGACCTTCCTCACGGCGTTGTTCCTGATCCTCAACATCGGCCTGACCGCCATCACGCTGAAGCTGGGCGCGCCCTTCTTCGGCTATGGTTTCGCCGCGGCGCTGCTGGTGACGGTGCTCACCGCGCTGCTCATACTCGAGGACAAGCTGAACCGGCTCGAATACGAAACCTTCATGTTGCAGTAGGCCGGCACGCGCACAGACAGACTCTGAGACACACAGACTCTGAGACCCATAGACACTGAGACACATGGAAACGCAGACGGAGACCCGCAATGCTGGAAGCACCCCTGCCCGAGAATGAAGCACAGCGCCTGGCGGCATTGCGCAGCCTGGGCCTGCTCGGCACCGCCCAGGAGCAACGCTTCAACCGCATCACGCGCAGCGCCGCCCGCCTGCTGCGCATGCCCATCGCCACCATCACGCTGCTGGATGCCGAGCGGCAGTGGTTCAAGTCACGCTATGGCCTGTTCCTGACGGAGACGCCGAGGCAGGTGTCCTTCTGCGGCCACGCCATCCTCGGCGAGGGCCTGCTGGTAGTGCCCGACACCCTGAAGGACGAGCGCTTCAGCGACAACCCGCTGGTCACCGGGCAGCCGCACATCCGCTTCTATGCCGGACGGCCGCTGGCCACCCCGGCCGGCATGCGCCTGGGGACGCTGTGCCTCATGGATCGTGAACCGCGCACCTTGTCCGAAGAAGACCACCTGGCCATCGAGGACCTGGCTGCCTGGGCGGAGATCGAGATCAATTTCAGCGCCGAACTGGCACGCTCACGCGAGCATCTACAGTTGTCGCTGGAACCGCTGCAGGACGGTATCGTGCTGATGAATGCGCAAGGCCATGTGAACTGGGCCAACACCGCGCTGGTCCGCTGGCTGGGTCACGAGTCATTGCCTTCCCCGCAGGGCCTGCAGCACCTGCTGGCCCAAAGAACCCTGCAAGCCCTGGACGAAGGCCTGCCCCTGGCGCGCCTGCGCGAAGACAGTCTCAGGCTGGAACTGGATGCCGGCTTCCAGCATCGTGATGGCCACAGCATCGTGGCCAGGGCCACTGCCAGCGCCAGCCTGGTGGATGGCGAGCGCATCCTGACGCTGAGCGTGGATCGCAACCTGATGCGTTAAGTCAGCGACCGCCAGCATTCCCCTTGATCAAGGTTCTTCGCCGATTTCCGGGGACGAGCGCGCAGCAGGGCTGCGGGTGTTAACCCCCTTGTCAAAGGGGGCCGACGCGACGTAGTCGCGCGGGGGGATTTTGACCAGCCAGGTTGGTTTGCCTTCCTTCGCAATATATTGCCGTGAATCCTGGAAATGCCTGTTGCTTTGCAGGCAGGGATGCGCGGGAGAAAATCCCCCCGCTCGTTCGCTACGCTCACGAGTCGGCCCCCTTTGACAAGGGGGTAAACCGCGCCGCAGCCTCACCCTCGTATCAGTTCCGCCAGGGCATGGATCACCACCCCCGCCAGCCCGCCGATCAGCGTGCCGTTGATGCGGATGTACTGCAGGTCGCGGCCGATGTTGATCTCGAACTGGTGCACCATGTAGTCCTCGTCCCAGGCCTTCACCTGGCTGGCGATGAAGCGCCCGATGCTCTCCCGATGCTCCTCGTTGAGCACGCGCGCCGCCGCGAGGATCTGCTCATTCACCCATTCGCGCATGGCGGCATCGGCCTGCAGGCGCACGCCCAGGTTCTGGATGGCCGAGACTAGGCGCGTGCGCACCACCGAGTCCGGATCGGCCAGGTCGCGTTCCAGCCAGGCGCGCACCTGCAGCCACAGGTCCTGCAGCCAGGCAGCCAGTTCCGGGCGCGCCAGCAACTCGTCGCGCAACTGATCGCCGCGCATGCGGAAAGCCTCGTCGCTTTTCAGCCGCCCGATGAAGGTCGCGACGCTTTCGTCATAGCGCCGCCGCAGCGCATGCTCCGGATCGGCCAGCACCTCGTCGATCAGGCGCGACACCGCGGCCACCAGCTTCTTTCCCGAGTAGCCGCCGATGGCCGCATCGACCTGCATGCCCATGAGGTAACGACGCCAGCCTTCGAATTCCCTGGCGATCAGTTCGGCAATCTTTTCCTGCACGCCCTCTTCGGCCAGCATTTCGCGCGCGTGCACCAGCAGCCGGTCCAGCAATTGCTGGTGGCGGCCGTCCTGCACCACGAGGTCGAGCACCCTGCCTGCCAGCGGGGCGAGCGCAGCCTCGCGCAGCCGCGCCAGCATCGCCGCATGCAGAAAGCGCTGCACGCGCGCGTCCTCCACTGTCTGCAGGGCATAGGCCAGCGCGCGCGCGCCGTAGCCACCCAGCATCGCGGCCACCGCGCGGCCACCCAACCAATGCGACAGACGCGCGGCCGGATCGAATTCGCGGATGCGCTGCAGGATCAGCTCGGTGCGCAGGAAGTTACCCGAGATGAAGGCGCCCAGATTCTCGGCAATGCGCCCTTTGTTGCGCGGGATGATGGCGGTGTGCGGCAGGGGCAGCCCCAGCGGATGGCGAAACAGCGCCACCACGGCGAACCAGTCAGCCAGTGCACCGATCATGGCCGCCTCGGCAAATGCCCCCACCCAGGCGAACAGTGGATGTTGTGACTCGAAACGTCGGGCCAGCACGAACAGCAGCACCATCAGCAACAGCAGCCCGGTGGCCAGGCGCTTCATGTGCTGCAGCCGCTGCAGTTGCAACTGCTCGCGTGGCAGGCCGTCGGCGGCAGGAGCAGGATTCATGGCGGGTCCACCTCCCGCCATGAGGGCAAAGCGTGCAAGCGTGCGGCGGGTCAGCCGATAATACCCTTCGCACGCATCTGCGCGATCTGTTCCGGGTCATAGCCCAGGCCACCCATGATCTCGTCGGTGTGCTGGCCGCCATCCGGCGTGGGCCGGCGTATGGCGCGGCTGGCGCCGACGAATTGCAGCGGGTTGGCCACCACCTTGATCTCGCCCAGCACCGGATGCTGCACCGGCTGCGCCATGCCCAGGTGGCGGATCTGCTCATCGGCAAACACCTTGTCCATGGTGTAGATGGGGCCGCAGGGCACGCCCGCCTGTTCCATGGCGCGGATCCAGTACTCCATCGGCTTCGTTCGGGTGATTTCGCCCATGGCTGCCTGCAAGGCCTCCCGATCCTTGTAGCGCTGCTGCTTGGTCTCCCATTCGTGGCCTGGGCGGGTCCATTCGGGCTGTTCCAGCACCTCGCAGATCTTCAGCCACATTTTCTGCGAGGTGCCGGCGATGTTGAAGTGGCCGTCGCTCGAAGGATAAACCCCGGTGGTGTCGCCGGTCGGGTGCATGTTGCCCGCAGGTTTCGCCACATGCCCGTCGATGAGGTAACGCGAGGCCTGGAAGTCCATCATCATGATCAGCGCCTCCAGCAGGCTGGTCTGCACCCAGCGCCCCTGGCCGGTGCGGTCCCGCTGGTAGATGGCCATCATGATCCCCAGAGCCAGCAGATTGCCGGCAGTGAGGTCACCCACGGCAATCCCGGTGCGCAGCGGCGGGCTGCCGGGAAAACCAGTAACCGTCATCAGGCCGGACATGCCCTGCACGATCTGGTCGACCCCGCCGCGCTTGGCGATGGGACCGTCCTGACCAAAGCCCGAATTGCTGGCGTAGATCAGGCGCGAATTCACCTTGCGCAGGTCCTCCCAGGACACCTTCAGGCGGTGCTTCACGTCGGGCCGCCAGTTCTCGATCACCACATCGGCGTCCTTCACCATCTTCAGCAGCGCCTCATGGCCTTCCGGCGTCTTGAGATTGAGCTTGATGGAGCGCTTGTTGCGATGCAGGTTCTGGTGGTCGAAGCCATGGCGCTTCTCGCCGTCGGCGCGCGCATCCTCGGTGGGCTCGACCTTGATGACATCGGCGCCCCAGTCGGCGAGGTGGCGCACGCAGGTGGGACCTGCGCGCGCCAGGCACAGGTCAATGACCTTGAGTCCGGTGAGGGGAAGGCTTGCGTCGTCCATGTCGTCCTCCTGGGAAGCTGGAATGGGGATGCCGGCGAAGTGCCTGACCGGTGTCGGCCGGTATCGGCCTGCGTCGGCAGTCGCGGAGCCTCCTGGCGTGCCCCTGCTGAAGGATGCTATCACGCGAATTCCGGGCCTCACCGCGCGCGCCGGCAGGCTTCCGCTATCATCCGGACACAGTCTGATGAAAGCCCGGCTGACAACGGGCGCATGCAGCGGGCCCGTGCCCAGGAGGAGACCATGAAGATCCCGTTGATGAAGCTGGCGCTACTGGCCCTGTCCATGCCCATCCACACCGGCCTGGCGCAGGCGCAGGCCTGGCCCGCCCGCCCGATACGCCTCATCATCCCCTTCGACGCAGGCGGCCCGACCGACACCGTCGGACGCGGTGTTGCGGCGAAGATCGGCGAAGGCCTGAATGCCACCGTGCTGGTGGAGAACCGTGGTGGTGCCGCCACCATGATCGGCGCGGAACTGGTGGCCAAGTCGGCGCCGGACGGCTACACGCTGCTGCTCACCACGGGCACTGCCGTCAGCATCAATCAGCACATGTACAAGACCCTGCCCTACAACCCGGAGAAGGACTTCACCGCAGTGGGCCGACTGGCGAGCAACCCCTACGCCATGTTTGCCCACCAGTCCGCGCCCTTCAGCACATTGAAGGACATGCTCGCTCACGCCAGGGCCAATCCGGACAAGCTCAACGTCGCCCTGCCCGGCGCCGGCACACCCACCCACTTCGCGCTGCAATTGCTGGAGAACGCCTCCGGCGCGCGCTTCACTGCCGTGCAGTACAAGGGCAACGCCCCGGCGCTGAATGACTTGTTGGGCGGGCGTATCGAGATGATGTTGTCCGCGCCACTGATCATGTTTCCGCATGTGAAGAGCGGCAAGCTCAAGGTGCTGGCCGTAGCTTCGCCGCAACGCTTTCCGCAATGGCCGGACACGCCCGCCATCGCCGAGATGTATCCCGGCTTCGAGGCCCAGACCTGGTTCGGCATCGTCGCCCCTGCGGGCACGCCGCGCGATGCGGTGATGCGCATCAACGCGGAAATGCAGAAATTCGTCAAGGACGGCCCCACCCGCGAAAAGCTGGGTGCGCTGGGCATGGTGCTCGATGGCGGCACGCCCGAGCAGATGGCCGCCTTCATCAAGGAAGAGTCCGATCGCTGGGGCAGGATCATCCGGCAGATGGGCCTGAAACTGGAGTAGCGACGGTGGTGGGCGGCAGGGATTGCGCCAGCCATCGAAGACGAAACCTGCAGCACCTGGAAACAAGCTGTCCAACCGAAGTATCCCAAGGAGGAAGGCAATGAACACGGCAAAGATGCTCTTCGCTGTCCTGGCACTGGCACTTCATGCCGGCCTGCTGCACGCGCAGGCCTGGCCCTCGCGCACCATACGACTCATCGTGCCCTTCGAGGCCGGCGGCCCCACCGACACGCTGGCTCGTGGCATCAGCGCCAAGCTCGGCGAGGGCCTGGGCGTTACCGTGGTGGCCGAGAACCGTGCCGGCGCGGCCACCCTGATCGCCGCCGAACTCGTCGCCAAGGCGCCGCCTGACGGCTACACCCTGTTCCTCACCACGGCGACGGCGGTCAGCATCAACCCGCACATGTACAGCAAGCTCTCCTACAACCCGGACAAGGACTTCGTTCCCGTGGGCAAGCTGGGCAGCATTCCCTATGGCATCTTCGCCCACGCCGCGGTGCCCTTCAACAACCTCAACGAAATGCTGGCCTATGCCAAGGCCAATCCGGGCAAGATCAATGTCGGCCTGTCCGGCGCCGGCGCCCCGCCGCATCTGGCCCTGCAGATGCTCGAGAACGCCTCGGGCACGCGCTTCACGCCGGTGCAATACAAGGGCAACACGCCGGCACTGAACGACCTGCTGGGCGGACGCGTGGACCTGATGCTGTCGGCACCGCTGCTCATGTTCCCGCATGTGAAGAGTGGCAAGCTCAAGGTCATCGCGGTGACCTCGCAGCAACGCTTCGCGCATTGGCCCGACATCCCCGCGCTGGCCGAGATATACCCCGGCCTCGAAGCGCAGACCTGGTTCGGCATCATGGCCCCCGGCGGCACCTCGCGCGACATCGTCATGCGCCTCAACGCCGAAATGCAGAAGTTCGTGAAGGACGGCCCGACGCGCGAGAAAATGGCCGCCCTCGCCCTGGTGCTCGACGGCGGCACACCCGAACAGCTCGCCGCCTACATCAAGGAAGAGTCCGACCGCTGGGGCAAGATCATCCGGCAGATGGGGCTGAAGCTGGATTAGCGGCATCCGGAGTACAGCAGGGTTTACCCCCTTGTCAAACTAATCGTTACCCACATCTTTTTCATGCTGTTGAATGATCGTCTGGGTTCATGATTCTAAACATCTCGGTCAAGGTGGTGAGTTGGTGAAATCCACGCCATAGGGTTTGCACCCCGGGTTCGCCATCGC
>CANJJT010000042.1:0-33373 GCA_947474715.1 Betaproteobacteria bacterium | reverse complement strand
GAGGTGGGTGGGCCAGGCATCGGGATAGACGAAGACCTGGATCACTGCCGTCATGCCCAGCAGCGCTGCCGCCGACGGGCGCGTGGCGAGACCCAGCATGAGCAGAATCGGGAAGAGGTGTTCGGCATAGGCCGCCATCTGCGCGGCGAACTCCGGCGGCAGGATGGGCAGCTTGTACTCTTCCTGGAACAGCGTGATGGCATTCTCGTTGACCGTGAGCAGGCCATCGACCTTGGTGCGGCCGGACAGAAAGAACACTGCGCCGATGCCGATGCGGCCGGCCACCGCCAGCAGGTTGTGGCTGACCAGTCCTTCCAGGCGTTCGGCAATGCCATTCCAGCCGGAGGACAGGCCCGAATGCTGGTGTGACATGCCTTTGAGTTCGGCGATTGCTGCAGTGGTGTCGGTGGTGCCAGTACGGGTGTTCATGACTGCTCCTGTTCGGGTTCCGGGTCTGTGGTGGCCGAGTTGGCCATGATGGTGTCGGCAGCAAAGGCGCCGGCCTGCAGCAGCTGGCTCATCAGCGCTGCGAGGTCGGCGTTGGGGCGTACTGCAAGCGCTGCGCCAGCCGCCTCCGCCAGCGACAGCCCGGCAGCGCAGGTAGCCATGAAGGCGCAACCGGCTTCATCCAGGGCGGTCCACTGCACGACGGCCTGCGGGCGGGTGATCAGGGCACCCGCGCCCTGCCAGGGGATGTCGCCGCTGTCTGCATTGTCGGCATCCTCACTGCGGTTGCGTTGCCACAGCGTGTAGATGGGCGCTTCGCCAAACCAGGCCCAACGCGCGGCGGGATGGGGCTGCAGATGCAGGCCGGCCAATGCCTCAGGGGGCAGCGCGGCGATCCGCGCGGGATCGAGCGGCGCCGCATCGCGCGCCACATGCGCCTCGGTCCACGAGCGGTCGAGGCGCGCCACGCCGGGCAGCCAGTCCATGTCGGCCGCTGGCTCGAAGCCGGCCAGGAAATCGGCAAAGCCGGCGCCGTAGTGCACCAGTGCTGCCTGCGTCGGTGGATGGGCGCGCACGAACACCGCGGCGGCGGCACGCAGCCATTCTTCGCCGACCAGCCGGGTCACTGCAGGGTAGTTGGCCTGCAGCGCATCGATGCAGCCCTTCATCACGGTATTGCGATAGACCATGAAGCCCGGCTGGCTGACCAGTGCGGCCACGGCCGGGTTGGCGGCTATAGCATCCGTTGCCAGCAGCGCGGCGGCGAAGGCGTCCTGGAATTGCGCCAGTGCGCTGTTCATGCCGCCTCCGCCATCGTGGATGAGGCCCGTTGCAGCATGGCGTGCGCGATGTCGCGCTCGGCCAGCAGGTCGTCGAAGGCCGGCAAATTGGCGTCGCGCTCGATCAGGGTCGGGCGCGCGCCGGTTCGCGCAATCAGCCGCTGGTACAGCGCCCACACTGCGGGCGCCACCGGCATGTCATGCGAGTCGACCAGCAGGGCATCGCCCATCAAGGCGTCGTGTGTGTGGCCGGCCAGATGCACTTCGGCAATGAGCGCTGCGGGAAAGGCATCCACATAGGCCTCGGCCGAGTAGCCGGTGTTGCGCGCGCCCACATGCACATTGTTCACGTCGAGCAGCAGGCGGCAGCCACTGCGCCGCGACAACTCGGTGAGAAAATCGATTTCGTCATGGTTGTGGCCCTCGATGTGCAGGTAGTGCGAGGGATTCTCGATGGCGAGCGTGCGCCCGAGCGCTTCCTGCGCCAGGCTGATGTTGGCCGCGATGCGCAGCAGCGCTTCGTGCGTGCGCGCGAAGGGCAGCAGGTCGGGATAGCTGAAGCCGCGCCAGGCGCTCCAGGCCAGGTGTTCGGACATCAGTGCGGGTTCGACCCGACGGGCCAGCGCCGCCAGCTTCTTCAGGTGTTCGCGGTCGGGCGGGCTGTCTGCCGCCAGGGACAGACCCACGCCGTGCAGAGAGAGGGGGTGCACGGCGCGGATCGCCTCCAGCCAGGCCAGACGCGGCCCGCCGTCCACGAAGTAGTTCTCCGGATGCACCTCGAACCACAGCCCCGCCGCCGGGCAGGTGAGCGCCGCGTCGTAATGCTCGGGCTTCAGACCGAGGCCGGCGGTGAGGGTGGTGTTCAAGGTGCAGTCCGGATGTCTGCGGCAAGCCGATTACATGGCCTTCAGCGAGCCCTTGCCCTTGGGCGTGCTCATGCCGACGCAAGTGCCCTTGGCGACGTACTTCCAGGCATTGGCCTGGTAGTCGGCCTTGGAGGTGCCTGCGCAGGTGGTGCCGGCGCCGGCGGCGCAGTCGTTTTGTCCTGCCTTGGAGATGCCGTAGCAACGCTCCTTCTCGCCCTTGATGGATGCGCCCTTGTCCTGGGCCATGGCGGCGCCGGTGGAAAGGGCGGCGAGGGCGGCGATGCCGATGGCCAGGGTGCTGTTCTTCATGGTGCTGTTCATCTTGGTTCTCCTGTTGGGGGTTGAGTCCGGCACGCGGGCCTTTTCGTGTCCATTCGTTCCGGCTGCCAGGTAATTCGTGATCACACGCGCTTTGGTTACAAGGCAGGCATAATCGGGCCACATTTTTTGTGGCCTGTAACCAAAGTGTCTTTTTCCCCGAACTAGGATGGACAGGCCCAGGGCAACGGCTGGCATGCGTGGCATGAATGGCATTGGCAGCAAGGCTGCAGAGGGCGAAAGCCGCCTGCATGCGCTCATGGTGGCCAGCCTGGGTGGCGATGCGGGTGCGTACCACGCCCTGCTCGACGCATTGAGCGGGCATCTGCGGGCGTTCTTCCGCCGGCGGCTGGCCGCGCTGCCTGATGAACTGGAGGACCTGGTGCAGGAAACCCTGCTTGCGGTGCATAACCAGCGGCACACCTACGAGCCGGAGCAGCCGCTCACGGCCTGGGTGCACGGCATTGCACGCTACAAGCTGATCGACCTGTACCGGCGGCGCGCCACGCGCGAGGCGCTGACCGACGTGCTGGATGAGGAAATGGAAGTGTTCGCAAGCCAGGACCATGAAGCCATGGATGCGAAGCGCGATGTGGGCAGGCTGCTGGAGCAGTTGCCTGACCGCCACCGGCTGCCCATCCAGTATGTGAAGCTCGATGGACTGTCGGTGGCCGAGGCGGCGCAAAAGAGCGGCATGTCCGAATCGGCGGTGAAGGTGGGCGTGCATCGCGGGCTGAAGGCCCTGGCGGCATTGATCAAGGGTGAACCATGAAAACAGATGATCTGGTGGCGATGCTGGCGAGTGAAGCTGACGAGGTGAGGCCGGGCACGGCGCAGCGGCGTTTCGGCCTGGCGATGATGGTCGGATTGCCGCTTTCGGCCCTGCTGATGATGGCCACCCTGGGCCTGAACCCCGACCTCGCCGAGGTCACGCGCCAGGGCATGTTCTGGGTGAAGCTCGGGCTGCCTCTGGCACTGGCGGGTATTTCGCTTTACGCCATCCTGCGCATTGCGCGGCCAGGCGTGCGCGCGCCGGCGGCGCCCTGGATGATCGTGGCAGCGCTGATGTCCATCTGGCTGCTGGCCCTGGTGGTGCTGGTGCAGGCGGCGCCGGCCGAGCGCCCCGGGCTGCTGTTCGGCGAGACCTGGGTCGCATGTCCCCTCAGCATCCTGTTCCTGTCATTGCCGATGTTCGCCGCCGCGATCTGGGCCTTGCGCGGGCTGGCGCCGACGAGTCCGCCATTGGCGGGCGCCACGGCCGGCCTGCTGGCCGGCGGGACCGGGGCGTTTGTCTATGCGCTGCATTGCCCGGAAATGGCCGCGCCCTTCATCGGCAGCTGGTACGTGCTGGGCATGGCGCTCCCGGCGGCCATCGGTGCGCTCATCGGCAGACTGGTGCTGCGCTGGTAGCACTGCCGGGTAGCTTCAGGTGCTGCCCATCCAGCGGCGCAGGCGCCCGCTCGCTTCATCCACCAGCACCGACAAGAGCAGCATCGCGGCGATCACCGTGCTCGCCTGCGCATGGTGGAACAGCGACAGTGACACATGCAGTAGCTGGCCCAGACCGCCCGCGCCGACAAAACCCAGCACCGCGGCCATGCGGATGTTCATCTCCCAGCGGTAGAGTGTGTAGGCCAGCAGTTGCGGCGCCACCTCCGGCAAGGTGCCGTACAGATGCGAAGCGATGCTGCCCGAGCCCGCATCGCGCAGGGCCTGCGAGGGCGGCTCAGGTGCGTTCTCCAGTGCTTCGGCGAACAGGCGTCCGAGCACCCCGGCGGTGTGCAGCGCCAGTGCCAGCGTGCCGGCAAAGGCCCCCAGGCCGGCCGCCAGCACCGTGATGGTGGCCCAGACCAGTTCCGGCACCGAGCGCAGGCTGTTGAGGACGAAGCGCGCCGGGGCTTGCAGCATCCCTGCGTAGCGTCCCGAAGCGGGCAGTGCCAGCAGCAGGCCGCCCACGGCGGCGAGCAGTGTGCCTACCACCGAGATGGCCAGGGTTTCCAGCGCGCCTTTGCCGACGCGCGCCAGCCATTCAGCGGAAAGGTCAGGCGGGAAAAAACGCAGCACGAAATCGCCCATCAGCCCGGCCGATTCAAGCGTGAACAGCGCAGCCAGGCCGATGTCGAGATAGAGCACGCTGGCCACCACGGAAACTGCCAGCAGGACCAGCAAGGTCGCCGCGCCCGGGCTCATGCCCCATTGCCGCGCGCCGCGCAGCCCGGCATCACCCAGGCGCCGGCGCAATTGCCCGGACAGTCCATCTGCGGCGAGCACCAGCCCGAGGAAGACCAGCAGGATACTTGCCGACTCGCCGCCATTGAGCATCTTCATGGCCTGGTCCATCAACTGGCCCAGGCCGCCGGCACCGACAAAACCCATCACCACCGAGGCGCGCACCGCGCATTCCCAGCGGTACACGGTGTATGAGAGCAGTTCCTGCGCCGAACCGGGGATCAGGCCATGCAGCAGCGCGGCGCTGCGGCTGGCGCCGGATTCGAGCAGCGCCTTCGCCGGACGCGTGTCGCCCGACTCGAGGATTTCCGAATAAACCTTGGCCAGCATGCCGCCATAGGTGAGGCCCAGCGCCAGCACGCCAGCGGCCGGACCCAGGCCGAACACGCGCACGAAGAGCAGCGCCCAGACCAGATCTGGTATGCCGCGCAGGATAGTCATGATGAGGCGCACCCCCGAGCGCAGCCACTGGCTGCGCCCGACGCCGCGTCCGGGGCCGATGGCCGAAATGGACAGTGCGCGCGTGGAGGCCATGGCCAGCGGCACGCTGATCAGCATGGCCACGGCCATGCCGGCGGTGGCGATGGCCAGCGTCTCCAGAGTGGCCTTGCCCAGGATCAGCAGGAATTCGCGATCGGTGGCCGGCGGCAGGAAGGTGCGCAGGAACTTGCCGATGACGGTGAGATTCTGCGCTTCGAACAGCAGCAACGGCTGGAACCCGGACACCGTGAGCATGGGCCACATCACCACCACGGCCACCAGCAGCAGGGTGGCGCGGCTGCGTGCAGCCGGGTCGCGTTCGATGGCGCTGCTCATGCGGAACCCGGCAGGCTCAGCCCCAGGCCTGCAGCCTGGCCTGGGCGGGCGTGGTGCTGTCTGCCTGTCCCTGGGCTGCCTGGCTGGCGAGCGTTGGCAGTTCGCCCGATTCGGTGACGTAGAGATCGCGCAGCAGCGATTCGGAGACGTCCGCTGCGGGCAGGTCGAAGGCCACGCGCCCATCGCGCAGGCCGATGATGCGCGGGAAGCAGGACAGGGCGAGGTCCACCGCGTGCAGGCTGGCCACCAGCGTGGCCTGGCGTGCTTCGGCTTCGTTCACCAGGGTGCGCACGCTTTGCAGCGCCAGTGCCGGATCGAGCGCGGACACGGGCTCGTCGGCGAGGATGAGGTCGGCTTGCTGGTAGAGCACGCGCGCAATGCCGGCGCGTTGCAGTTGGCCGCCGGACAGGCGGTCACAGCGGTCGAACAGGCGGTCACCCAGGTCAAAGCGCGCCAGTGCGGCGCGCGCCCCGGCCATGTCGGCCGGGTAGATCAACGAGGCGATGGCCTTCCACAGCGGCCACTGTCCGAGACGCCCGGCCAGCACTGCGGTGACCACGCGCTGGCGGCCCGGAAGGGGCGGATTCTGGTGCACCAGGCCGATCCGCGAGCGCAGCCGTTTGAGCTCGCCCGTGGCCATCTGCCAGGGGTTTTGCTCCAGCACGCTCGCTTCGCCCGAACTGGGGCGCAGCGCGGTGGCCAGGATCCGCAGCAGCGTGGTCTTGCCGGCCCCCGAGGGGCCGACGACGGCGATGCGCTCGCCGCGGGCGGCGGCCAGCGTGATGTCGCGCAACGCCACCCGGCCGTTGGCGTGGGCCAGGCCCACGCCCTGCAGCCGGAAACTCACCGTGTAGTCCTACTTGATCAGGCCGGCCGACTTGCCTGCCTGCTCGATGCCGTCGTAGTTCGACGATTTGGTGGCGATGAACTTGCTGGCACGCTGCAGGCCCATGATTTCCTTGTGCGCCGGATTGGCCGGGTCGAGCTTGAGGAAGGCGGCCGTCAGCTTCTGCACCAGTGCCTTGTCCAGGTTGCCGCGCACCGTCCAGTTGTAGTCGTAGTAGGGCGGGGTGGTGTCGAACACGCGCACCGCGCCGATGTCGACTTTCTTGTCCTCGACCAGCTTGTCCCACACCGAGGCGTTCAGCACGCCGGCTTCGGCCTTGCCCGAGGCGACGAAGGCCACGGTGGCGTCATGCGCGCCGGAGAAGGCGACGTTCTTCAGGTCCTTGTCCGGGTTGATGCCGGCCTTGATCATGAAGTAGCGCGGCATCAGGTGGCCCGAGGTGGAGGAGGGCGAGCCGAAGGCAAAGGTCTTGCCCTTCAGGTCGGCCAGGGTCTTGATGGCGGGCGATGCGGTGATGAAACGTGAGAGGAATTTCTCATCCTCGGCACGCTGCACGATCGGTATGGCCGTGCCCTTGGTGGCCACCTTGGCCTGCACGTAGGTGAAACCGCCCAGCCAGGCCATGTCGACCTTGCCGGTGGCGAGCGACTCGACCACGGCGGCGTAATCGGACACGGGGACGAAGGACACCTTGGCGCCGGTTTCGGCTTCCAGGTACTTGCCTAGCGGCGTGAACTTGCGCTGCAGTTCGGTGGGTGCTTCGTCGGGGATGGCAGTGACCCGCAGCGTGGCCTGGGCCAGGGCGCTGGTGGAGGATGCGGCAAAGGCGAGGAAGGTGCAGGAAGCGAGCAGCGCCCGCAATGCACGAGATGGCATCAGCATGGAATTTCTCCCGTTTTGTTTCAACCGCCGCCGTGCGGAATCCACGGTGACTTAAGGTATGGCGTGTTGCCACGCCGCGAGTGTTGCGTACGCAGTGCGAAGACTGCCGGGGCGAACTATACCGTAGAAGGGCCCGGACAGAGTGAAAAAGGGGCCTGCTGGTTTGACGCCACAGGAGGCGGCCACTATGATCGACGGCTTCCTGGAATACGGCTTCGAGACCGTGCCAGCGCCCCGGCCGCCCGGGGCATTTATCCAGAACAAACCATCAACGACAGCGAGGGGACATCATGAGCAGACTGGCACGCACCCTGATTGCAGCCATGGCACCGGTCATGGCACTGGCGGGCGCCTCCGCCCTGGCGGCGGATTACCCGGTGAAGCCGGTGAAGGTCATCGTGTCCTTCCCGCCCGGCGGCCTGACCGACGTGGTGGCGCGCCTGCTCTCCCAGCGCCTGGGCGAGCGTCTCAAGCAGCCGGTGATCGTCGAGAACAAGCCCGGCGCGGGCGGCGTGATCGGCACCGAGTTCACGGCCAAGTCGGCCCCCGATGGCTACACCATGACCTTCACGGCCAACAACCACGTGATCCAGCCGCATCTGTCGAAGAGCCTGCGTTACGACGCGCGCAAGGACTTCACCCCCATTGCCCTGGTCGGCTACCTGCCCAGCGCCTTCATCGTGCATCCCTCGCTGCCGGTGACCACCATCGCACAGATGATTGCGCATGCGAGAGCCAATCCGGGCAAGCTGGCCTACGGTTCCTGGGGCGTGGGCACCGCCGCCCATGTGCGCACCGAAATGTTCAAGGCGGAGAACAACCTGGACATCCTGCACGTGCCTTTCCAGGGCGCAGGTCCGGCGCTCACCGGCGTGGTGGCCGGGCAGATCCAGCTGATGACCATCCCGCTGTCGCTGGTCGAAGGCAACCACAAGGCGGGCCAGGTGCGCATGATCGGGGTGACCACCGCCAAGCGCAGCCCGGCGGCGCCGGATGTGGCCACCTTCACCGAGCAGGGCCAGTCGCTGAGCGGCGCCTCCTGGCAGGGCTTCGTCGGCCCGGCCGGCGTGCCCGCCGACATTGTGAGCCTGCTCAACCGCGAGATCACCGCGATGGTCGAGGAGCCGCAGATGCGCGCCACCCTGGCCAAGAACGGCCTGGAAGCGGGTACTTCCACCCCGCAGCAGTTCCGCGCCTACATCGACAGCGAGTTCGAGTACTGGGGCAAGGCCATCCGCACCGCCAAGGTGCCGGTGGAGTAAGCAGGCCGGCCGGCGCCCGCGCGCCGGCCAGGCAGCCACGGCCGCGGCAGGTCGTACCGGCCACCAGGCGCCACACCGAGACCACACACGCAACACGCAGCAAGCACGCAGCTGAGGAGCAGCCGGCATGACATTTCCCAAGAAGATCGCCATCCACGAACTGGGCCCGCGCGAGGGCATGCAGATCGAGAAGACCCCCATCCCGACCTCGGAGAAGATCCGCCTCATCGACCTGCTTTCGGAATGCAATTTCCCCGAGATCGAATGCACCTCCTTCGTGAGCCCGAAGTGGGTGCCGCAGATGGCCGATGCCGAGCAGGTGGCCGCCGGTTTCAAGCGCCACCCGGGCACGCTCTACACCTGCATCTACCTCAACAAGGAAGGCATGGCGCGCGCCGTGGCCACCGGCAAGCTCGATGTCTTCGGCAGCTTGAGCATCACCGCCAGCGAAACTTTCTCGAAGAAGAACACCAACCGCACCATCGAGGAAACCTACGCCGAGACCGAGCGCCGCATCGAGGCGCTGCAGGCGCTCAAGGTGCCCACCCCGCAGATCTGCGTGATGGCGGCCTTCGGCTGCAATTACGAGGGCAACATCGACCCGGACCACGTGGTGCGCATGATCGACCAGATGATGCGCATCGCCAGGGATGGCGGCGTGGACATCGAGCTGATCCAGCTGGCCGACACCATGGGCTGGGCCAACCCGGTGTCCATCCAGCACCTGGTGGGCCGCGTGCAGGACAAGTGGCCCGAGCAGAAGATCAACCTGCACATGCATGACACGCGCGGCCTGGGCCTGGCCAATGTGATGGCCGCGCTGCACATGGGCGTGGATGATTTCGATGCGGCCGTGGCAGGCCTGGGCGGCTGCCCCTATGCAGGATTCAAGGATGCGCCGGGCAACATCCCCAGCGAGGACCTGGCGCACCTGTGCAATGAGCTGGGCATCGAGACCGGCGTTGACCTGGAGAAGCTGATCGAGGTGGCGCGCGAGGCCGAAAAGATCGTCGGCCATCCGCTGCCGGGCAAGGTGATGCGCGGCGGCCACCTGGACAGCTACCGTCGCAAGGCGCGCGAGGCGGGCATCGTGCCCTCGGGCAGCGTGGCAAGGGCATAGGAACGAACATGGCAGCCATCGACTGGACCGGGCGCGAGCCGCAGCAATCGGATTTCGATCCCTACATCGGCCAGAAGGGCCCTTCGAAAGTGGCCCACCTGCCGCTGGAGCGCGATTCGCTGCGGCGCTTCGTCCAGGCCATCATGGACCAGGACAAGCTCTACTTCGACGATGCGCATGCGGCGGGCACACGCTACGGCAAGGTGATCGCCACGCCGCTCTATCCGGTGCACGCCTTTCGTTCACCGGCGGGCAGTCCTGATCGGCTCAACACCGTGCAGGCCAATCCGGAGCATGACGGCACTGATTCCAGCGACGGCGCCTATGCCTCGCTGCCGAAGATCGACATGCCCTTCAAGCGCCTGCTCAATGGCGGCAACGAGATCGAGTTCCAGCGCTGCCTGGCGCTGGGCGAGGTGGCGGTGGCCACACCGCGCTATGCCAAGCTGCAGCTGAAGAAGGGCAAGAGCGGCTCGATGCTGCTGGTGACCATCGAGACCGAATACCGCACCAAGGAAGGCGAGCTGCTGCTCGTCAACCTGCAGACGCTGATCTGGAGATAGGCATGGCCACCGTGACATTCGAAGAACTGCAACCCGGCCACCGCCTGCAGCCGCTGGACAAGGGCCGCATCAGCACTTCGCACATCATGCGCTGGTCGGCCGCCGTGGAGAACTGGCACCGCATCCACTACGACCAGAAGTTCGCCGTCGAGCACGACAAGCTGCCCGATGTGCTGATCAACGGCTCCTGGAAGCAGCATGTGCTGGTGCAGTTGGTGAAGGACGGTCTGGGCGTGGACAGCTGGCTGTGGAAGATGAAGTTCCGCTACAAGAGGATGGATGTGGCGGGCGACTCCCTGCGTGCCACTGCGGAAGTGGTGGAGAAGCAGGAACTGGATGGCCTGGGATTCGTCACCGTGCGCATCCTGCTGCTCAACCAGAAGGATGAAGTCTCCACCGCCGGCACCGCCATGGGCGTGATGCCCTTGAAGGGTGGCCGTCCGGTGCCCTATCCCTTCGTGAAGAAGCCCGGCTACGAGGCCCTGCAACTGCCGGCGGACGACTAGCGCCATGCCTGCCATGGCCAGCATGTCCGGGGCAGCCCCCGGCACGGCAAGGCTGGTCGACCTGCTGCACTACAACGCCACGCATTTCGGCGGCAGGACCGCGGTGCGTATCGATGGCGCGGGCATCACCTACACCGAACTCGAGCGGCGCGTGGCCGAAACCGCAGCAGTGCTGGGCCGGCAGGTGCGTGCCGGTGACCGCGTCGCGTTGTGGATGCACAACTGTCATGCCTGGGTGGTGAGCTTCCTCGCGCTCAATGCCCTGGGCGCGGTGTCGGTGCCGGTCAATACGCGCCTCACCCCGGCGGAACTGGCGGTGATCCTGCTGGATGCCGAGGTGCGCGCCCTCATCACCACGCCGCACTACCGCGGCCGGCATTACCTGGAGGAAGCGCTGTCCGGCCTGCCGCAGCATCCGGCGGGCATGCTGGTGTACGGGGCCTCCGATGACCAGGCCGCCGGCGATTGGCCGGTGCAGGCGCTGCCGGGCAAGTTCGATGCGCCTGCAGCCGGTGATGCACTGCTGTGCATCCAGTACACCTCGGGCACCACGGCCACGCCCAAGGGTGTGATGATCAGCGATGATGCCTACCTGCGCACCGCTGCCTATGTGGCGCGCTGCCAGGGTTTGCTGCCTTCGAGCAATTTCATCAGCGCCGGTCCCTTCTTCCACTGCAGCGGCAGCATGCACGCCATCAGCGTGTGCCTCTCGGCCGGCTGCACGCTCAATTCCATGTCGGTGTGGGATCCCTTGCGTTACCTCGACCTGGTCGAGCAGTTCCGCTGCGAGGTCTCGCATGCCTGCCTGCTGCGCGACGTGATGGCGCTGGGTGCGGATCGCGCGCGGCCTAAGCTCGCCACACTGCGCGTGGCACATGCCCTGGGCACGCGGGAATACCTCACCCAGCTGCACGACGAGCTGGGCATCGCGGGCATCTCGAACATCTACGGCATGACCGAAACCGCCGGCCAGTTCACCATGTGGTTTTCCGACGACCCGCTGGAGAAGCGCGCCTCGGGCAATGGCCGCCCGCAGCCGGGCAATGAACTGCGCATAGCCGATACCATCACCGGCCTCGCACTTCCCGCCGGCGTGGCCGGTGAGATCCAGATGCGCGGGGCCACCATCACCCGCGGCTATTTCAATCGCCCTGAAGCCAATGCCGAGGCCTTCACCGCCGATGGCTGGCTGCGCTCAGGCGACATCGGCCGTCTTACTGATGACCACGAGCTTGTCTATGTGGCGCGGCTGAAGGAGATCATCCGCGTCGGCGGCGAGAACCTCGCGCCCGATGAGGTGGAGCAGGTGATGCGCGACTTCACCGGCATCCAGCAGATCTGCGTGCTGGGGGTGCCGGACCCGCGCCTGGATGAAGTGGCGGCCGCGGTGGTGATCGGCGCCGAGGCGCATGACTGGCATGGCATCCTCGCGCGCCTGCGCGAGCGGCTGGCCGGCTACAAGATGCCGCGCGCCATCTATTCGGCCACGGAGTTCCCCATGACGGCCACCAACAAGGTGCAGCGCGCGGTGCTCAAGCAACGCCTGCTCAGGGGCGAGCTGCCGCGCGTGCTGTGACCAAGGACTGCGGTACTCAGTCCTCGATGATGCGCCCGCCCAGACCGTCCAGCCCGTAGAAGGACATGACCTGGTCGACCCGCTGGGGATCGGGCTTGTCGTGGTGGTAGCCGCGGCGGCTGGGGCCCATGCCGGAGAACTGCTTCAGCTCGATCATGGTCTCGGCCATCTTGAAGCTCAAGCTGATGCCGTCGATCACGGTGGCCCCGGCGATGTAGTTCACCCCGGCCATGGCCAGCAGCAGGTTGAGCGGCATCTCTCCGGGCACGATGACATCGGCGCCGGTTTCGGCGACCAGCTTCTCGCCCTGCTTCACGATGGCGGCCACCACGGTCTTGCGCTTCTCTTCGTCCTTGAGGGCGGCGGCCACGTCATGGAACGTCACGCCGGCCTGCTCGATACCGGCAAAGCGCTCGGACACGCCCCATTCGCGCAGGCGCTCGGGCCAGAAGTCGCGCCGCTCCACGGCGAAGAACAGCATGCCGACCTTGCGCCCGTACAGGCCCGAGACATGGAAGGCGGCTTCACCGTAGGCGACCACCGGGATGTCCACCAGCGTGCGGATTTCGGCAATCATGGGCGAAGGAATATTGGCCATCACCATGGCATCGAAGCCCTGGCGCTCGGCCTCGCGTGCCGCGGCCACCCACTGCAGGCCGTGCATCCAGTAGAGGAAGCGGTACTTCAGGTCGCCGACCGGATAGTCGGTGCGATAGGTGCCGGGGATCTGTCCGTGCAGCACGACCTGGGTGTCGGGCCGCACCACGGCCTGGATGCGCTCGCGCAGCGCCTCGCGATAGTCAGGCAGGTCCCCCAGGACCGTGAAGCTTTGATGCCAGATGCGCCAAGCCATGGTGACTCCCCTTTGCTTTTCGAAGCAGGAAGTGTACTAGCCGGCTGTCTGCTCAATGCCGCGCGAGGAATTCCAGCAACACGCGATTGAAAACCTCGGGGCTTTCCCAGTAGGAGGAGTGGCCGGTCTCGGCGATGACCGCAGTCTGCGCCTGGCGCATGTGCCGGGCGAACAGGCGCAACACCGAGGGCGGCGTGTACAGGTCGGCATCGCCGGTGAGGAGCAGCGCGGGGATGTCCAGCGCTTCCAGTCGGGCCCAGGTCACGGCGTTTTCCGGTTTCAGCGGCGGCAGCGGCTGGGCCTTCTCGGCAACAGCCGCCGGCTCGCCATGCGACAGCGCCAGCCAGCGCGCCACGCCTTCGGGGTTTTCGGCGCGGTAGGAGGGGCCGAGTTCGCGCAGTTCCACCGGCAGCGCATCGAAGGCCGGCGGGCGCAGGCGCTTGCCCATGGCCAGGTAGTCCGGGTCCTGCACATTGCCGATGCTGTTGGCGATGACCAGGCTGCGCACGCTGGCCGCATGGGCGAGGGCATATTGCAGGGCTGCGCCGCCGCCTGCGGCCGTGCCGAGCAGGTGGAACTTCGTCAGTTGCAGCTGCGCCACCACTTCGGCGATGCGCCCGCTTGCATCACCGGCGCCGGAAGGGATGCCGACCCCGCGATAGTCCAGCGCGATGAATCGATAGCCTGCGCCAGTGATGGCGGGGATCTGGTACGCCCAGGTGTGGCTGTTGCCCGAGGCCGCATGCAGGAAGACCACCGGCGTGCCGTTGCCGCCGGTGTCGAGGCAGAGCATGGGGCCGCTCGGCAGGCGTGCGAGGTGCTCGCGGACTTGCGTTGCATTCGTCGGGACGGTCGTCATTGCAGTATTCACCGGGCAAAGTGTGGACGGCCCACAAGATAACCCAGGCGACCGACAACCTGGGCGACTGAAGCCTGTGTCGGGAGAAAAACCTTGTCATGGATAGGGATTTCGCATTGCACTAAAAAATGGGCCGATCGGGCCAAGCCCCGGTTTTGTCGGGGTAAATTGTGATAAAAACACAGTCCTGCAGCAGCTTTCCGCTCGCAGCCTCCAGCCAGCATACCGAGACACCAGAACGATGATTCGTCCGCTGAAGATTGCCCACACTTCCGATGTCCACCTCTGCAATGGCGAGGAAGGCATGCCGGTGCGCCGGGCCTTCACCCGGGTGGTCGATGCGGTGCTGGAAAGCGAATCCGAACTCTTCCTCATCGCCGGCGACCTGTTCGACCACAACCGCATCCATGACGATGTGGTCGAGTTCGTCTACGAGCAGCTGGCGCGCGTCAGCGTGCCCACGGTCATCATCGTCGGCAACCACGACTGCTGGGAAGAGCGCCCCATCCTCGAGCGCATGGATTTCCGCAAGGCCGGCCGGCATGTCACGCTGCTGAAGGAAATCGATGGCGCCAAGGTCGAGATTCCCGAGGTGCATGCCACGGTGTGGGGGCGCTGCATGATCTCCCACCATCCGGGCAACAAGCCCATGGAAAACTTCCCCGAGCGCACCCATGACATGTGGCATATCGGCATGGCCCACGGTCTGTACTCGCCGCTGGCCGAGCCGGGCCGCTCCTCCATCATCAGCGGTGAGGAAATCGCCGCTTCGTGCTTCGACTACCTCGCGCTGGGCCATGTGCATCTGCACCAGCAGTTCAAGCATGGCGACACCCTCGCCTGCTATCCCGGTGTGTGCATGCCCTACAACCCCAAGCATCCGGGCTGCATGACTATCGCCGAACTGCATCCCGAGGACGGCGTGAATGCCTACGCCTGGATGCTGGCGCGCGAACAGAAGGCCAAACCGGCGGTCCTCCAGGCCCTCGCGGCCTGATCACAATCCTGTTGTGGTGGTAATGATCGCGGGCGGTAGCACGCGAAAGTGATCATTATTGTCCGGCGCCGGTGTAAACCCCCTTTGACAAGGGGGTAAACCCGTGGGGCTGCGCTGGTGCCCGCCTTACTCCAGCGTGACCTTGGCCTCGCGCACGGCCTTGCCCCATTTGGCGAGGTCGGACTTGATGGTGGCGGCGAATTCATCCGGTGGTTCGCCACCGACGTCGGCGCCTTCGTTGACCAGGCGGTCGGTCACCGCCTTGGACTGCAGGGCGCGGGCGATTTCCTTGTACAAGCGGTCGATCACGGGCCTGGGCGTTTTGGCGGGCGCCACCACGCCGAACCAGCCGGCCACGAAGTAGCCTTTTGCACCGGCCTCATCGAAGGTGGGCAGGCTGGGCATCAGCGGCGAGCGCTTCTGGCTGCTGACAGCGAGCAGCCGTATCTGGTTGTTCTTGGCGGCCGGCGTGACGGCGATGAGGGTGCCGAACATGAGTTGCACCTGGCCGCCGATCAGGTCGGCGATGCCCGGGCCCATGCCCTTGTAGGGGACGTGCACGATGTTGACGCCGGCCATGGACTTGAAGATCTCGCCGGCCAGGTGGATGGTGCTGCCGTTGCCGGCCGAGGCGAAATGCAGCGAGCCCGGCTTGGCCTTGGCCAGTGCGATGAATTCGCCCAGAGTGCGTGCCGGTACGGCCGCGTTCACCGCCAGAACATAGGGGTTGGAGGCGGCCGTGGTGATCGGCGCAAAGTCGCGCACCGGGTCGTAGGGGATGTCCTTCACCAGCCAGGGATTGATGGAGAAGGTCGAGGTCGAGCCCATGCCCAGGGTGTAGCCATCAGGCGCGGCCTTGGCCACCGAGTCGGTGCCGATGGTGCCGCCCGCGCCGGCGCGGTTTTCCGGCAGCACCGGCACGCCGAAGGCCTCGGAAAGCTGCTGGCTGAGCACGCGCGAGACGATGTCATTGCCGCCGCCGGGGGCGAAGGGAATGATGAAGCGGATGGGTTTGGTGGGATAGGTCTGCGCCAGTGCGGTGGTGGCCAGCAGCGGGGCTGCGAGCAGCGTCACCGCGCAGGTGCGCAGTACGCCTGGCTTGCAGCGCGGCTGTGTGGCCTGCATCACAGCGCGCCCATGAAGCGTCCCACGCCCTGCGCAAAGACTTCCGGCTGGTCGGTGAAAAGGCCATGCCCGGCGCGCTCGACGCGCTCCACAGCGCATTTCGGCATGGTTTCGGCCATTTGCTGTGCCAGTTCCGGTGTCACCACATTGCTGTGGCTGCCGTACAGCAGCAGCGTCGGCACCGGGATGTCCTTCACCACATCCCACATGTTGTAGGGCAGGGGGGCGGGGCGGCGGAACAGGGCCGGGTCGTACTTCCAGGTGTAGCGGCCGTTGTCCATCTGGCGCATGCCGAAGTGCACGCTTTCCTCGATGCCCTCGGGTGGCGCGAGCTTCATGATCTTCTTCAGGTACTCCGCCGCGATAGAGGGTGATTCATAGTCCTGGGGCGGCGGCGTTTCGGTGATGCGCGACATGTCGGCCGTGGCAGACATGCCGGCCGGACGGCCCGGGGTGATGTCCACCAGCACCAGGCGCTCCAGCGTGTCCGGGTGGCGGTGCGCATACAGCATCGACACGCGCCCGCCCAGCGAGTGGCCGATCAGCGTGAAGCGCTTCAGGCCACGCGCCTTCACCACGGCGTTCAGGTCGTGGTAGTACTCCTCGGGATGGTAGTGATCATGGTGGCCCCAGCCGCTGTCGCCGTGGCCACGCTGGTCCAGCGCGATGATGTGGTAGCGGTCGCTGTAGCGGCGGCAGAAATGGTTCCACACATGCGCGTGCAGGCGGACCCCGTGCACCAGCACGATGGCCGGCTTGCCTTCATTGCCCCAGTCCAGGTGATGCAGCTTGACGTGGTTGTGTTCAACGTAATGGCTGGTGGCGGGCACAGGGGTCATGGTTGTCCATTCTGATTGGTGAACTGGCGGCTACAGGTCGCCGGGCCTCGAATCTTATACGAGTTCGAATGCGACTTCCGGCAGGGGCGCGGGTGGTACAGGACAGGAACCCGTTCAAGCGATTGCGCTAGCGCCAGGGCAGCAAGCGGGGCATTGTCATCGGCCGGATTCCTTGCGCCCACGTTGGGGCGGAATGGCGATGAGTATGTGCAGGCATCGATTGGGTGAAAACGTTTCGGATCAAGAAAAATCCTCCGCAGGAGGTCCTCTCTCCTGCGAAGCGGGGGAGGGACAGGGTGGCGGCGATTTCGCGGCTCCGCCCTGTAGCGAGCCCCCACGTCAGTGAGACAATCAGAGCCGCAGGATCATTGAACCAGCTGAAAGAATCCATCCCGGCAGCCCCACCGTGCTGACCGGCAAGGCAAGGATGAAGGATGAGGAAATGAGCGGAGCACTGTCCGGTATCAAGGTTCTCGACTTCGGCCAGTACATCGCCGGCCCCATGGCCGCGATGCTGCTGGGCGACCACGGTGCGGAGGTGATCCGCATCGACCCGCCCGGTGGCCCGCGTTACAACCCGCCGGCCAATGCCACCTGGAACCGCAACAAGCGCAGCATCGTGCTCGACCTGAAAGCACCGGCCGATCTGCAGACCGCGCTGGCCCTCATCGACCGCGCCGATGTGCTGATCGAGAACTTCCGTCCCGGCGTGATGCAGCGACTGGGCCTGGGCGCTGCGGCGATGACGGCGCGCAATCCCCGCCTCATCTACTGCGCCATGCCGGGCTTTGCGCCCATCGACCCGCGCAGCCACCTGCGTGCCTGGGAGGGCGTGCTGGGCGCGGCCACCGCCTGCTATGCACCCGACCCGGTGGGCAAGACCGGCCGCCCCCTCTACACCGCCATTCCGCATTCGTCTTCCTTTGGCGCCTTCCTCTCGGCCATGAGCATTGCCTCCGCGCTCAACGCACGCGAGCGCGACGGCCGCGGGCAGATCGTCGATGTGCCCCTGTTCAACGCCACCTTCAACGCCATCAGCAACCGCTGCATGAAGGTGTGGGACGGCCCGCGCTTTCGTGCCCTGCCCAAGGGGCGGCATGCGCGGTGTGCCGATGACCGCTGGCTGATGTATGCGCCGGGCGACAAGAACTTCGGCGCCTTCCTCGAAGCCATCGGCAAGGGGGAACTGAAACAGCAGAAGCTGTCACCTGCCGCCATGGAGGAAGCCCTGGCCGACACGCTGCGCACGCGCACTGCGCATGAGTGGGAGCAGCAGATGCTCGAGCTCGGCATCGAGGCCATGGCCTGCTACACCAGCGCCGAATGGCTGCACCATCCGCAGGCCGAGGCCACGGGCATCGTCGGTGACTTCGACGATCCGGAACTGGGGCGCTTTCGCGGCCCGGCCATCAACGTCCGCCTCTCGGAAACGCCGGGCAGCGTGCGTCGCCCGCGTCCGCGCGTGGATGAGCATCGCGCGGAGATCCTGTCCGAACTCCAGCACAGGGATGTGCCGCCTCCCCTGGTGTCAGCCGAAGACCTGCGCGGCGCCCTCGCCGGCGTGAAGGTGCTGGACCTGTGCCTGTTCATCGCCGGCCCCACCTGCGGGCGCACCCTGGGCGAATTTGGCGCGGACATCATCAAGATCGACAGCCCGCACCGCAACCCGGTCAACTGGCATGCCGACGTCAACCGCGGCAAGCGTACCTTTCTGCTCGACCTGAAGCAGCCCGAGGGCATGGCCATCTTCTGGAAGCTGGTGGACCAGGCCGACGTGGTGCTGCAGAACATGCGCCTGGGCGCGGCGGAGAAGATCGGCATCGGTTATGAGCAGGTGAAGGCGCGCAAGCCCGACATCGTCTACTGCTCCATCAATGCCTATGGCCAGAGCGGGCCCTACAAGAACTGGCCCGGCGTGGAGGTGATCTCCCAGGCCATGACCGGCATGCAGACGCGCTTCGGCGGCGACAAGCCGGCCATCGCCCCCTTCAATGCCACCGACTTCGCCACCGGCCTGCTGAGTGCCTATGGCGTCGCCGCGGCGCTGCTGCATCGCAAGCGCACCGGCCAGGGCCAGCATGTCACCAATGCGCTGGTCTACACGGCGAGCCTGCTGCAATCGCCCTTCCTGCAGGAATACGAGGGCCAGCAATGGGACGAGCCGAGCGGGCAGCAGTGCGTGGGCACCGGGCCGCTGTACCGCGCCTATCCGGCCAAGGATGCCTGGGTGTTCCTGTGCACCACGCGTGAGGAACTGAAAGCCTGCGAGCCGCTGGCCGACCTGGCCACGCTGGACGATGCGGCCCTCGAAAAAGCCCTGGAAGAACGCCTGCCCACCAAGGCGGCGGACGACTGGGTGAAGCGGATGAACCGCGCCGGCATCCCCGCCCAGCGCGTGGTCAAGGAAGTGCCCGACCTCATGCTCGACCAGACCGTGGTGGCGCATGGCTTGTCGGTGACGCGCTTCCACCAGGAACATGGTCCCGTCACCACCATCGGGCCGAGCGCGAAGCTCTCGCGCACGCCGGTGGCGTTGGGTCGCCAGTCACCGCTGCCGGGCTCGGATGCCGCGAGTGTGCTGGCGGAGATCGGGATGGAGGACGAACTGGAGCGGCTGGTGAAGGCGGGGGTGGTGGTGATGGCGGGGGTGAATGGGGGGCAGTCGGTGTAGCCGGCAAATGTGATGTAAGGTGATCCTGAGATAAACCGCTTAAATGGCTGATCGCCGAGGAACGCCATGCCCAAGGTGAAGCCAGCCGGTACCCAAAGTATTTCTCGTACGATTTCCATCTTGAAGGCCATAGCGGCTCGCAAGGATATTGGCTGGCGGCTCACTGATCTGGCATCACAATGCGGCCTTGATATTTCCACCACCTACAGGATAGTTGCCTGCCTTGCGTCAGAGGGACTGGTTGAGCAAAGAACCCGTGACCGACGTTATGTTCCGGGGCAACTCATGTTTGAACTGTCTCTGGCAGTGCCCGCTTATGAGGCCTTCAGGTCCGCGATGCGACCTCAACTCATGCAACTGGCACGGCAGCTCGATTCAATTGCTTTCCTGTTCATTCGCTCAATCAATGAAGTCGTATGCATTGATCGGGTGGGCAGTTCATCGGCACAGCCGTTAACGGTCGTGGGAACCCGTCGTCCCATGGCGGAGTCGACGGCGGGAATTGCCATGCTCCTGAAGCTGCCTCTAGAGGAGCAGAGAGCACTTCTTGCCGCCAAGTACGACAAATGGTATCGAAGCTCTGTTCACAGAGTTTCGACATACAGAAGAATCCTGAATCGTTCACGTAAATGCGGTTACGGCCTGAACCGGGGAAACCTGGTAGCCGGACTGGCCGGAATAGCCGTTCCCATCATGGATCACGAAGAAAGACCATTCAGTGCCCTGAGCGTGACTGGGCCAACAGACCATCTCCTGGGCGAGAATCTTGAGCGGGCCCACACAATGCTTGTTGACGCGTCCCGGAAGGCGACCCAACAGCATGAGGTGTTGATTGCCGCCTTGACGGACTACCGGCAGCGGTAGTCCGCCGGGAAGTGGCCCTCGTCAAGGCGCCTGCGTGACTACCACCTCATCGCCTGTGACTGCAAAATGGTGGTCGAAACCCTCGGACGCCCATTCCATGTATCGGACTTGCTCATCGAAGCGGGGATCGCCCTTGTGCAGAATCTCGGGGCGAAGTTGCTTGTCGATCAGGGTGGGCAGGAATGACACCTTCTGTATGCCCTGGCTGGAGATTTCCGCTCGGACGACGAGGCTGTGCTTGGCATCCTTGCCATAGGCCAGATGTGGATACTCCGGATCGAGGGGGGTGCCGTAGGCCGCTTCGAATTCCTTGGCGCCTTTCTCCGACTTTGAAGGCGAACCCATGATGAAGTTGCTCAGGCTGTAGAAGCAGACCTTGCCCTTGTATACGCCGATGGCCTTGGGCACATGGGCGTGGTGTCCGACAATGAGGTCCGCTCCGGCGTCGAAGGCGGCCTTCGCCGCAGTGATCTGGTAGTCGGCGATCATGCGCGGAATGAAGTGGATGCCCCAGTGGTGGGAGACCACCACGGCATCCGCCTCCTGCCTGGCTTTTGCGATGTCACTGATCATGCCTTCCAGGTCTTCCTCATAGGGGATGGTGACCACCTTGGGAGGCACACCGGCCTGATAGTCCTGCGAGCGGTAATAGGTGTGGGCCCGCAGCGGCGCCACGCCAGCCTTGTCCTTCTTCGCCGCGAACCCCTCGTTCAGCACCGAACAATAGGCCAGCATGGCAACGCGAACGCCGTTTGATTCGATGAAGGCCGGCTTGCGTGCCTCCTCCAGATTGCGGCCGCCGCCGATGACCTGCATGCCTTTACCGCGCAGCAGTTCGATGGTGTCGATCAGCGCGTCCTGGCCCCAGTCCATGGCGTGATTGCTCGCCACGGACACCACATTGAAGCCGCAATCGCCGAACACATCCGCCATGCGGGGGGGCAGGCGGCTGTGGCCGCCGCCGGAATGCACCTGCAAGGCACCCCGCTCCGAATAGACGCGCTCCACCTGCGCGAACCGGATGTCCGCAGTGGCAATCGTCGATTTGACCAGTTCGGAAAACTTGGACACCGGCTCGTGGATCGGTCCGACATCGCCGCAAGCGAGCAGGGTTGCATGTCTGGCACTCATTGTTCTCCCTTTCGTGTCATTGGATCAGTCAGGCAGCCATGGGTGGCTACTGTACAGGAGCCTATTTGAAGGACTCGACATCGAGCCCTGGCATCTTGAACAGCTTGTCCCATTTCTGATATTCACGTTCGATGCTGCTGCGGTATTCCGCCGGGGTGCTCGGGGCCGCCGGCTCGACGCCGACGGCAACCAGCTTGGCGGCGAAATCGGGCATCTTGATCACCTGGATCGTTTCCCGGTTGATGGTGTTGATCGCCATCTCAGGCGAGCCGCCCGGTGCCCACAGACCGTAGATGTTGCTCAACTCATATCCGGGGAGACCCGATTCGGCAATGGTGGGCAGATCCGGCATGGCTGGCAGGCGTTCCTGGCTGGAGATGGCCAGAAGCCGCAGCTTGCCCGCCTTCACGTGCGTGCTCACCGAGCCGACCGGCCCCAGCAAGACCTGTAGCGTGCCGCTGAGCAGGTCGGTCATCGCCGGTCCGCCGCCCTTGTAGGGAATGTGGGTGATCTTCACGCCGGTCATCAGGTTGAACAACTCCATGCCCAGGTGGGCAATGGAGCCATTGCCCGAGGTGCCGTGATAAAGGGTGCCCGGCCTGCTCCTGGCATAGGCAACCAGTTCCTTTGCGTTGGTTATGGGCAGGGAGGCATTGGCGACGAGCGCGTAGGATTGCGTGGTCATCTGGACAGCCGGATCGAAGGCTTTCCTGATTTCCAGGCTGGTTTTCTTGAGCGCCACGCTGATGATCTCGGAATTGCTGCCGAGGAGCAGGGTATATCCATCAGGCGCTGCCTTTGCGACGGTTTCCATGCCAATGACGCCCGTGGCGCCGGCCCGGTTCTCCACGATGACCGGAGAACCTTTCAGGCGGTCCGTGAGTTGCGCTGCCACCATACGCGCCACGACATCCGTACCGCCGCCCGGTGCGTACCCCACCACGATGCGGATGACCTTGTTGGGAAAGGTGGCTATCGATTGAGCGTACGAAATGCTGGACACCATCAATGCAAGTGCAACACTGAGCGTGCGAATCATTTTCAGCTCCCCCATCGTCAAACGTTTAATTGGAGTGTTTTCGTGCTTTTCAATAATGCACTGAACTGTAGAGATGCAGTACACCAAGTAGTGAAGCTTGGTCCGAGGCATTTTATAATGTAAAAGTTTTGCCACATGCCGACAATGCGCTTTGACATTCCCTGTGGATGGGGTCAACAACTCATTGCCCTCGCCTCATGGCTGTGGTTTTATGTCCTGAGGCAAAGGCGATGACTTATAGTCAATGCATGACGTCGTTGATGCGCAGTGCTTTCCCCCTATTTCTTTCCATGAGAGACAGCGTAGATGCCCAAAACATTGTCAATGTTGATCGGCGGGGACTGCGGTCCCGTTCACGGGCCCAAGGATGGATTTCCGGTCCAGGGCTACACCGAACATGTACAGGCGGCGCTCGATGCAGCCGACATGCGTTTCGTCAACTGCATGAGGACCTATTCGGACCAGGGTGACACGCTTGAATCCCAGCCTCACGTTCGTCAGCCCATAGAAATGGCTGAAATCTTCAGCAATGGAAAATTCGATGCGGTCACCCTGGCCAACAACCATACCTACGACAGTGGACCGGAGGCCATGCTCAACACCAGGGCGCTGTTCAATTCCAGGGGCATCCAGACCACTGGTGTGGGAAGAGACCTGACTGAAGCATGCCAGGCGGCCATCGTCGAAAAAGATGGTGTAAGGGTGGCTTACCTGGGCAAGTCCTCGGTCAGCCGGCCGGGTAGTGAGGCCGGCAAGGACAAGCCGGGCATAGCCACCATTCGAACCAGCGTTTCGTATGAGACGCGCGGCGAGAATGAACTGGTCAGGATCAAGACAGAACCCGATCCGGCCGACCTGGAGATGCTGCAGGAAGAAATACGGGCATTGAAGCGCAAGGCGGACATCGTCGTGCTGGCCTATCACGCCGGGGTCATCAGGGTTCCCCGGGTCATTCCCGACTACCAGGTGGCCGTCGCGCACGCCGCAGTGGATGCGGGGGCTGATCTGGTGGTCAGTCATTCGCCCCACATACCCAAGGGGATCGAGGTCTATAAAGGCAAGGCCATCTTTTACAGTATCGGTGTATTCGCCATGACCAAGACCTTTGCTGCCCCTTCCTGGGCGGCGCCTGCCTGGGTCCAGGGCGCCATTCGCGGTGCCACCGATCTGGATCCCGAGTACCCCTTCATGCCGTATGGCAAGGATTGCACCAAGAGCCTGCTGGTCAAGGCGACGTTCGGAAAAGGCGGGATACAGCGGGTCTCCTTCCTGCCGGTGAAAATCAACAAGCGCTACTGTCCGGAAATTCTGTCCAGAGGGACTCCGGGATTCCGGGAAATAGTGGATTACATGGAGTGGGTCTCGGTCGATTTGCCCCATCAGTTCAGCATAGAGGGGGATGAGGTGGTGATCACCTGAGTGGATCGGCTTCAAGCGACAGCGAGCCCCTGTGTTTTCGGTTACCGTTCAGGGCGTCAATCGGAGTTCATTCGGCAAAGATTGGCATGCAATACCAGTAGCCAGGTGCCTCGGACTGCGCTCAAAGAAGCAGCCAGAATAAGTCCGCGTTATCAAAAGAGGAACTGGCCCCCGATTCTTTCGGTCAAGCAAACAAAGGAGGTTGCAATGGTTATCGACAAGGCAGGTCGTGTTCTGGGGACCGTAGCGTTAGCGTTGGTCATGATGGCAGCGGCGCATGCGCAGCAATTTCCCTCGCGCCCCATTCGTGTGCTTGTGGGATTCGGGATTGGCGGATCCACGGATCTGCTTGCCCGGTATCACGGGCAAAAGCTGTCCGAGGCGCTGAATGTCCAAATGATCATCGAAAACAAGCCGGGCGCCAATCAACTGCCCGCCATCCAGTCACTGATCACGGCCAAGCCGGACGGCTATACATTGGCAGCGCTTACCGGCAGTGCTTTTGGCTCGGGACCCGCTTTGAGAAAGGATCTTCCCTACGATCCTCTCAGGCACTTCACCTACATAGGCATCATCGCAACGGTCCCTGCAATCTACTCGGTCAACAAGGATCTGCCGATACGGGACCTCAAGGAACTGGTGAGTTATTCCATCGCAAATCCCAACAAGCTGAACTATGGCTCTGCCGGCGTCGGGGCGTTGAGCCATCTCCTGATCGAATTGCTGATCCATGAAACCGGGCTGAAGGCCACCCATATCCCGTTCAAGTCGAATTCAGACATCATGCGGGAACTGATGACGGGTTCCATCCATCTGGGTCTGACGCCCTTTGACGCCGCTGCGCCCATGATTTCCTCAGGCAAGGTGAGGCCGATAGCCGTAACAGGCGCGCGTCGGCAGAAGGCCTATCCGGCTGTTCCCAGTCTTGCGGAGTCCGGGTTCAAGGGGCTGCAGGATGATGATCCCTATACGATGTACGGCATGGTCGGACCCGCAGGAATGTCTGCTGCGGTCGTATCCGCCCTCACCGGGGCCATGGTCAAAGTGTCGAAGAACCCGGAGTTCGACACCTTCATGCAGGAAAAATTCGCCGCCGAGCCTGCATCCGGCACTGCCGCTGCATTCCGCAGCTTTGCGGAGAGGGATTTCGAAAAATGGAAGGCATTGGCAAAAGTCATCAAGCTGCCAGATTCCTTCTGATCTGCAATATTTTTTTGCGGCGATGCGATAGCACGGGAGAGGAATAATCATGAGGGAGGGAAGTCGGATAATCACCCTCATCGTCAAACAAGTGGAAAGCCCGGAGATCGCCGTCCTGGCCAAGCGCTGCGGCTTCGACGCCCTCTATGTCGATCTGGAGTACGGCGTGATTCGCGAAAGCGCGGTGGGGCCGATTGCGCAGGCGGCGAGGAGGGCCGGCATCACGGCCTTAGTGCGACTGCCCAGTGCTGATCCGGCCTGCGCCGCGCGCTGCCTCGCCGCCGGGATGGCGGGGCTGGTGGTGCCCAAGGTGAAGACCCTCGACCAGGTGCGCGCCATGGTGCAGGCGGCCAAGTGTGCGCCGATCGGACAACGGCCCATCGATGAATCCTGGTTCACGGGTGAGGATGCGCAACTCTCTGACGACGAGAAGCGAGCGCGTATCAATGCGGCCACCACGCTCGTCATCATGCTTGAATCCCCCGAAGCGCTGGCCATCGCCGAGGACATTGCCGCCGAACCCGGCGTGGACATCCTGCACATCGGCACGGCTGATCTCTCCCGCGCCCTGGGCATTCCCAACCAGTACGACCACCCTGACATCCTGTCCGCCTACCGGCGCGTCATCGCCGCGGCACGGGCCCATGGCAAGGTGGCCGGGGCCGGTGGCATGACGGTGAACAAGGCCATCGCCCAGACGGTGATCGACATGGGCGTGCGCTTCATCACCGGCGGCAATGAGTGGAATTTTCTGCAGGAGGCGGCCACGGCACGCGTGGGCGAATTGCGCGAGTTGCCCTCGTCCTGACGTCTCGACCCAGGTGCATGCATGAAACGAAAGTACCGGGGCACGACCCTGATCGTGGAGGAGGATCCGAAGGACAGACTGCCCCTGGCAAACCGCGTGGCTGCCTCGGCCATCGATCTTTTCACGGCGGGCATGTTCCTCCTTTGCTGGGTCTGGCCCATCCCGTGGCGCAAGACCTTGCCGGCCGAACTGGGCTTCATCATCGGGGTCGAGTTCCTGGTCATCCATGGCGGGTTTTTCATCGCCAATGCAACGATGGTGGCGGCGGTGGTCCTCACCCTGGCCTACTCGGCGCTGGCCTGGGCAGCGTTCAGCATGGGGGTGGCTTCTCCCTGGCTGGCATTCGGGGCCTTCGGCTGGCTGCTGCTGGACCGGATCACTTCGGTGCTGGCCGGCCCCGAGGGCCAAATGGAAAGGCAACGGCGCCAGAACTATTTCTGGTCCTGCTCGATGGCGTTCTACATCGGCGGTGCCTTTATTGTATTGTTCGTCTGGATACCGCCGCTGGGATTGGGCTGGTATCCGACACGCCGCCTGCCCGGGTGGAGCATGGAGGTCGAATCGGTCATGGCCTGGGGATTCCTCTACTTCACGGCCCTGGGCCTGACCAAGTTGTTCGAGCGCAAGTCACACTGGGATCATCGGGGGTGAATCCGCAGGGGCAGTAGCGTCTTTGCTTTGTGTGGACATCTTTCGGCGTAGCGCATCAGTCGCCTGACCCGGCAGCTGCCACACCCGCCGTCGGGGTGCGTGAGCTGTTACTCCGGCGTGATTCCCGCGGCCCGGGTCACGTCACCCCAGCGCCGGATTTCATCGCGGATCAGCCGGCCGAATTCATCCGGTGAGCTGCCGACCAGTTCGCCACCCTGCACGCTGAAGCGCTCCCGTACGGCGGGCACGGCAATCGCCTTGACCGTTTCGGCGTGCAGCTGGTCCACCAGCGGTCGGGGCAGGCCTGCGGGGCCGGCCAGCCCGAACCACAGATACACCGCCATGCCCTGGACGCCGGCTTCACCCATGTTGGGGACATTGGGCAGGACCGATGCGCGCTTGCCCTCGGCGGCGGTGACGGCCAGCGCTTTGACCTTGCCGGCATTCACCTGGTTGAGGACGGTGGAGACCGTGGTCAGCAGCATCTGCACCTGGCCGCCCACCACGGCGGAGATGGCATCGCCGCCACCCTTGTAGGGGACATGTGCAATATTCACCTTGGCGGCGATCTTGAACAGTTCGCTGGACAGATGAATGGCGCCGCCGGGGCCGGCCGACCCGTAGTTGAACTTGCCCGGATTGGCGCGAGCGAGCGCGATGAATTCCTGGAGCGTGCCGACGTTGAGGGAGGGATGCACCACCAGCGCTTCCGGCGCCCGGAACACTTCCGAGATGGCAGTGAAGTCCTTCGCCACATCGAAGGGCAGCGACTTGAACAGTCCAGGGACGATGGCGGTGCTGGTGTCGATGACCATCAGCGTGTAGCCGTCAGGCGCGGCTTTAGCCACCATGGCGTTGGCGATGGTGCCGCTGGCGCCAGTGCGGTTGTCGACCAGGAAGGGTGTGCGCAACTGCTCGGAGAGTTGCTGGGAAACGACGCGGCCGGTGAAATCCACCCCGCCACCCGCGGCGAATGGAACGATCACCCGCACCGGCCGGTTGGGCCAGGCATCGGCACTCAGGGACGGTGAGGCCTGGAGCAGTATCAATACAAGGGGCAGGACGTAGCGCATGGTCATTTCCTCCGGTTGGCTTGCTCGGGTTGTTCTGCAGGCAAAGGCTGATCGTGGCGTACTGGGTCGTGTGGCGGCAGAAGCTTCCGGGCCGTGCTTCAGCCGGCGCCGTTGAGCGGCAGCCCGGGCTGGTCCCAGGGCATGGCCACCACTTCGCCGATGCCTGAGAGCGTGAGGTAGGCGGTGCGCATGTCCGGGCCGCCGAAGCAGATGTTGGTCGGGAAGGTGTCGGGCAGGGCGACCTGGCGGATGGAGGAACCATCGGGGGAGATGACGGTGATGCAGCCGGTGAAGAAGGTGGCGATGCAGATGTTGCCGCCGGCTTCCACGGCCAGGCTGTCAAAACGCTGGTAACCGCCCAGGCCGGCCACCAGGCGGGCGCCGGTCGGGGAAGGATGGGGCAGCTTCTTGACCACGCCCGGGCTGAGGATGTCGAAGGCCCAGAGTCGGCAGGCATCGGTCTCGGCGTAGTACAGCGTGCCGCCATCGGGGGACAGGCCCACGCCATTGGGGGAGCTGACCGGATAGGCCACTTCCACGATGCGGCTGCCGTCCGGCAGGGCGTAGTAGAGGCCGCCGTGGTCGCGGTGGCGCTTGTGCCGCTTGCCATAGTCGGAGAAGTAAAAGCCGCCATGGGCATCGAAGACCAGGTCGTTGGGCGCGGACAGGGGCTGGTCGCCATAGCTGCTGTAGAGCGTGCGGACTTCGCCGCTGCGGGGATCGACGCGCTGGATGTAGCCACCGGTGTAGCTGGCGGGCACGCCGACATTGGTCCACTTGAAATGGCCGGGCCGGTATTCGGTGCCGCCATTGTTGGCGACATAGCAGGCGCCATCCGGCCCGATGGCCAGGCCGTTCGGCCCGCCGCCGGTTTCGGCGATCGTCACCAGGCTGCCATCGGGGCGGACGCAGCGCAGCGTGCTGCCGGCGATCTCGGTGAACAGCACCGAGCCGTCCGCCATCACGGCGGGGCCTTCGGGAAACTTCAGGTCTTGCGCCAGCGTTTTCATTCGGTCTCCTCGTCTGCCGTACCCACAGGACATGGCGGTGGGCATCGGGACTGTGTGCTTGGCATCGGGCGTAACGGCTGTTACAGGCAGGTCCTGCAGCCAGGGGCTGCATTTCTCCGGTCATTCTATATATCAAAATGGGTTTCATTGATCGGAACCCGTGAGCCGAAGCTGCAAGGCGGTTAACGCCGCCCGGACTACCGGCGTTGCTTCCCCGGAGATCGGTGAAAAGCCGCGAGCGATATGCCGTGCGTGACTGGCGGGGCATGCTTCTTGCAAAAGGGCATGGCATTGCCCCCGGAGGACCATGCCATGCAAACCCAGCGGATTTTCCCCAGCGCGGATTACCTGCAGCCGGCCGCCGGTGAGCCCGTGCGCTCGGTCGTCACCGAGACACCGGAGGCGGTAATCGTGGCCTGGCATGTGGCGCCTGGTCAGCGCATCGCCGCGCATGTCCACCCGCGTGGTCAGGACACCTGGACGGTGCTTTCCGGTGCGGGCCTGTACCAGATTGATGCAGCGGGGCGCACGCGGCCGATTGCGGCCGGCGACATTGCGGTTGCCCCCGTCGGGGCGGTGCACGGGGTGTTCAACCCGCATGCCGTGCCGCTGGTGTTTGTCTCGGTGGTGGCGCCAGGCGACGCCGGTTACGAACTGCGCTGATGCCCCAGCCGCGGGCCGGCTGGCCCGTCCTGGTTACAGCTTCTGGATGATGTTCTTGGCGTAGTCGCGCACCATCTGGTAGCCGCGCTCCAGCGGGAAGTTGCACATCAACTGGCGCACGCCCTGGCGCTCCAGTTGGCGCACCTGTTCCAGCACTTCGGCGGGCTGGCCGATGATGCAGAAGCGCTTGATGGCTTCGGGGGTGACGAAGCGCCGCTCGTCGGCGGCGACGTAGGCGTTGTGGCTCTCGTGCATCATCTTCTGGCGCTCGGCGGCCGGGCGCGACATGTGGAACTCGAGGTAGTCCTTCCAGATGGGCCTGAGGAATTCGGGCGGGTCCTCGCCGTACTCCAGGTGGCGGTCCATGGTGGAATGCATGGCGGTCATGATGGCCGGGCCGTATTCATTGACGATGCGTTCGGAGTCCACCGGCTCGCCCGGTTCCAGCACCGCGAAGTTGACGCGCACCGAGAGGTGGAAGTCCTTGAGCGGGCGGCCGCTGCGCGCCGCGCCTTTTTTGACGTTGGCCCAGATCTGCTCGATGCTGCCGCCGCGCGGGATGTGGGTGGTGAGGCCGTCGGCGATCTCCCCGGCCAGGGCCTGCGCCTTGGGGCCGTAGCCGGCCAGGTACATGGGGATGGGGGCCTTGAGGTTGCGGTAACCCTTGTCGGTCAGCATGAAGCGGATGCCGTGCTTCTCGCCGCTGGTGTCGTAGGCCGCCTCCTGGCCATCGAGCAGCGTGCGCACGGTGCGCGCATAGGCCTCGAAGGTTTTCAGGGTCATGGGTTTGCGACCCAGCAGGCGCATGCCGGTGTTGCCCGTGCCCATGGCGACGAAGCAGCGGCCCGGGGCGAGCATGTTGACCGTGGCGATGCCCGCGGCCAGCGTGGGCGCCAGGCGCAGGCCGGGCACGGCCACACCGGTGCCGATCTTCATGGTTTTGGTTTGCTGTGCCGCGACGGCGAGGAAGACGAATGGGTCGGAGCGGATCAGGCCGCTGTCGGTCACCCACAGGTGCGTGAAGCCCAGCTTCTCCGCCTCGGTGACGTACGCCATCTCGTCGAGCTTGGCCCAGGTGAGTCCGAACTCCATGCTGTCTCCTCCTTTGTTGGTGTCGCCGCCGGGTTCTCGAACCTGTATCCGGTCTGCCCGCGCAGGCGTGAGGACGCTACCTTACTGGATTCTCCGTGAGCCAGCTTGCAAGTGCATCGTTTGGTCTGACCTTATGCTGGCTGGGTTTAAAATGCTCCATGGAGACCTGCCGTTGGGGGCCGACAGGCGGCGCAGCCCGTGCGCCGACCGGCTTGATGTAACGGCGGGGCCATGGAGACAGTCGTCGTCCATCGTGGACTTACCCGGCCATCCGACAGAGGTGCCGGGCCGATGGCCGCACGACCTGCGCAGACAACAGGCGCCGCGAGCGCCGGGAGATGCATGTGATGTCGAATACACCAGCCCCGAGCAAGGATCAGGACCAGTCCTTCGACGCCGTCGTCATCGGCGCCGGTTTTACCGGGATGTACCAGCTCTACACTCTGCGCAAGATGGGCCTGAAGGTGAAGGGTTATGACATCGCGGGTGACATCGGCGGCACCTGGTACTGGAACCGCTACCCGGGCTGCCGCGTGGACACCGAGAGTTACGTCTACTGCTACGCCTTCTCCGAGGAAATCCTCAAGGAATGGTCCTGGAGCGAGCAGTTCGCCGGGCAGCCCGAGGTGCTGCGCTACCTCAATTTCTCGGCGGAGAAGATGGACATCCGCCGCAGCTACCAGTTCAACACGCGCGTCAACCGCGCGGTGTACGACGAGGCCTCCGGGCGCTGGACGGTGAGCCTGAGTGATGGCAGCACCGCTACGACGAAGTGGCTGATCTCCGCCACCGGGCCGCTCTCGGCGCCGCAGATGCCGGCCTACCAGGGCGTGGACAGCTTCAAGGGGGAGTCCTTCCATTCCTATTTCTGGCCGCGCGACCCGGAAGGGAGCACCGCCGGGCGCAAGGTCGATTACCGCGGCAAGCGTGTGGGCGTCATCGGTACCGGCGCCACCGGCGTGCAGATCATTACCGAAGTGGCCAAGGAGGCGGGCGAGCTTTACGTGTTTCAGCGCACGCCCAACTGGTGCACGCCGCTGCGCAACAGCCCGCTGTCGGCCGAGCGCACGCAGGAGATCAAGTCCGACTATTCATCACTGCTGGATTTCTGCAAGAACACGCTCACCTCCTTTCCCTACAACTTCCGCAGCGAATCGGCGTTGGAGGTGGACGCTAAGGAACGTGAGGCCGTCTTCGAGAAGCTCTACAACACGCCCGGCTACGGCATCTGGTTCGGCAACTATCACGACATCATCATCGACAAGCGCGCCAACCAGCTGATCTCCGATTTCATCGCCAACAAGATCCGCCAGCGCGTGAAGGATCCGGCGGTGGCCGACAAGCTGATCCCGAAGAACCACGGCTTCGGCACCAAACGCGTGCCCATGGATTCGGGCTACTTCGAGGTCTACAACCAGCCCAATGTGCATCTGGTGGACATCCGTGAAGCGCCCATCGAGGCCATCACCGAAAAGGGCGTGAAGACCACGGACCGGGAGATCGAACTCGACATCCTGATCTATGCCACCGGCTTCGATGCGGTGACCGGTGCGCTCGACCGCATGGAGATCGTCGGCAAGGGCGGCAAGACGCTCAAGGACACCTGGGCCGACGGTCCGCTCACCTACCTGGGCCTGCAGATCGTGGGCTTCCCCAATTTCTTCACCCTGGTGGCCGCGCACAACGGCGCGAGCTTCTGCAACATTCCCATCTGCGGGCAGTTGCAGGTGGAGTGGATGAACGGGATGTTCAGCTACATGCTGGAACGGAACATCGACCATGTCGAGGCCACCCCCGAGGCCGAGGAGAAATGGACCGAGGAAGTGCACCGCCTCATCCACAAGACCCTGTTCGCCGAGGTGGACTCCTGGTTCCTCGGCGTCAACCGCAACGTCGCCGGCAAGGACACGCGTCGCGTCATGGTCTATGCCGGGGGCGGCGTGCGCTACCGCGAGACCTGCGCCCGCGTCGCGGCCAACGATTACGAAGGGTTTGCCTTCCGCTGAGCACCTGCCAGGCTGGCAGCACCGTTGGTGTAAACCCCTTTGACAAGGGGGTTAACACCGGCAGCCCTGCCGCGCTCTCGTCCCCGCAAAACCGCAAAGCGCCTTCCATCGGCGAGATCAAGGCCAGTGGTGGTGGAGCCCTACTCCTCCAGCTTGATGCCGTTCTCGGATACCACCTTGCGCCAGGTCGCCATCTCCGTCTGCAGCATCTGGCGGAACTGCGCCGGCGTGCTGCCCACCACCACATTGCCATCGCCTTCCAGGCGTGCGGTGATTTCCGGTGACTTCACCATGCGGATGAAGGCCTCTGACAGCCGGTTGACCACCGCGGCCGGCGTGGCGCCCGGCGCGAAGAAGCCGGTGTAGCCGGAATAGTCATAGCCGGACACGCCCATTTCCGCCACCGTCGGCAGATCGGGCAGAAAGCTCGAGCGCTTGTCGCCCATCATGGCGAGGGCGCGCAGCTTGTTGGTCTTGAGCAGTGGCAGGGCCGGTGGCACGGCGGCCACGGTGACGTCCAGGCGGCTCGCCATCAGGTCGGGCAGCAGCGGGCCGGTGCCCTTGTAATGGACGAAGGTGGCTTTGGTGCCGGTGGCGCTGTGCAGCCAGGCGCCGGCGAGGTGGGTGCCCGAACCGGCACCGGTGGTGCCCAGGTTGATCTTGCCGGGATTGGCCTTGGCGTAGGCGATGTACTCGGCGTAACTCTTCGCCGGGAAATTGGGCGAGACCAGCAGCAACTGCCCGCGCTTGCTGGCCAGCGACACCGGCGCGAAATCCTTCAGCACGTCGAAGGGCAGATCCTTGTACAGCGCGGGAAAGGTGGCGAAGGCGCCGTTCACCACCAGCAGGGTGTAGCCATCCG
>CANJJT010000041.1:0-33548 GCA_947474715.1 Betaproteobacteria bacterium | reverse complement strand
TTAGGCTTGGGGCGTCCTTTGGCTCGCTTGGTATTCATAAGTCGAGCCGAAAGTTAACATCACCTTCGATTGTTTACAACCCCACTGGCATCAATTTCTCGAAATGAGCAAAAAATGTGGGTAACGATTAGTTGTCAAAGGGGGCCGACGCGGCGAAGCCGAGCGGGGGGATTTTTCTACCGCTGCCCTTGTCGCGCGCCAGTCTCTGCCAGGTCGATGTCCCGGATGTCCTCCAGCACCTGCCTTCAAAGCAACAATAGGGTTTGGGATTCAAGGTAAGGATTGACAAAGGCGGGCAGATTCCCACGGCTGGTCAAAATTTCCCCGCTCGCGCTGCGCGCGAGTCGGCCCCCTTGTGACAAGGGGTTAACACCGGCAGCCATGCCGAACTTACCGCGCCTTCTTACCCGGAAATCGGTGAAGAACCTTGAGAATCTCCCACTTCAGAGGGAGTTTTCAGTTATTTTTTTACTTTGGGACGTGATCACTGCTTCCCTAACTCAGCCTGATCAGGCCGCCTTCTTCAGCCCACGCACTTCAGTCACCCCATCGGCCCGCATTGCCTCGATCTCCGCCTCCGAATAACCTGCCTCGGCCAGCAAGTCGGCGGAATCCTGCCCGCAGTGCGGCACATGCCCGGCCTGCCGGATCAGTTGCCGAGCAAGGTGCCGCCATTCACATGCAGCACCTGCCCGGTCATGAAGCCGCCGCCCGGGCCGCACAGGAAGCGCACGGTGGCGGCGATCTCGTCCGGTTTGCCGTAGCGACCGAGCGGGATGTCCGGGGGCACAGCGGGGCGCGCCGTGCGATGCGCCGGCCGGCTGGTGTTGATGGCGCCGGGGGAAACGCAATTCACGCGGATGCCGTATTGCGCCAGTTCCTTGGCCAGTGCGCGGCCCATGCCGGCAAGACCGCTCTTGGCTGCCGAGCTGTGCACTTTGCCTACGGCGCCGTCGAGCGCCGTGTCACCGGCCAGCGTGACGATGTTGCCGCCGCCGGCGGCGATGAGGTGCGGCAGGCAGGCCTTCATGCAATGGAAGGAGCCATCCAGCGAAGTGGACAGGATGCGCCGCCATTCGTCGAAGTCCATGTCGACAAAACGTACTTCCTTGCGCACCGAGGCATTCAGCACCAGGATATCCAGGCGCCCGAAGGCCTTCATGGTGCCCTCGACCATGGCCTGCACCGCCACCGGATCGATGACGTCGGCCATGAACAGTTCGGCCTTGCCGCCGGCGTCGCGGATCTCCTTCACCACCGCCTCGGCCTCGGCGCGTGATGAGCGGGTATTGACGGCAATGGCGGCGCCCGCATCGGCGAGCGATAGCGCAATGGCCCGGCCGATGTTCTTGCCTGCGCCCGTGACCAGCGCCACCTTGCCGGCGAGTTCTTTTGTCATGTGGTTCCTCCTGAGGGATGCCGGAGGATACCGCAGGCTGCGTGGTGCACCGTCAGGCAGGGGGCAGGGCGGTGACGCCTTCCTTCACCAGGGCTTCGATCTCGTCTGGCGTATAGCCGGCCTCGGCCAGCACGTCGGCGGAATCCTGTCCGCAGTGCGGTGCATGCCGGCGGATGGCGGAGAAGCGCCCGCCGAAGGAGACCGGCGGCCGCACCGTGCGGTACTTGCCCTCGGTGGGGTGATTGGCCACCTGGATCAGGTCGACCGCTTTCAGGTGCGGGTCCTTCTCCAGGTCGGCCAGTTCGCGCACCGGCAGGCAGGGGATGCCGCGCGCATCGCAGTAGTCCACCCACGCTTCATTGGTCTTCAGCGGCGCAGCGGCAGCCACCAGCGAATACAGGAAATCGTATTGCTTGGGGCGGTTGCTCAGCTTGGCATAGCGCTCATCGGTCTTCAGCTCCGGGCGGCCGATCAGGTCAAAGAAGTCCGCCCAGTTGCGGTCGGAGTAGGGCATCAGGCAGACATAGCCGTCCTTCGAGCGGTAGGGTCGTCGGTATTCGGTGAGCAGGCGCGGATAGCCCCACTTGGCATCAGGCTCGTCCGGCCACAGGGTGTTGTTGTACAGGTGCTCCACCAGCACGAAGTCCACGCTGGTCTCCAGCATGGGCACTTCCACCCGCTGGCCGCCGCCGCCACTGGCGCGCTGCACCAGCGCCGCCATCACCGACCAGGCGATGGTCTGGCCGCACAGCTTGTCGCAGAACACATTGGCCACGTACTTCGGTACGCCCGTCAGTGCGCCTTCCAGAGCGGCGATGCCGCTGCCGGCCTGGATCAGGTCGTCATAGGCCGGCCGCTCGGCATAGGGGCCGGTGGAGCCGAAGCCGGTGGCGGCGCAGTAGATGATGTCCGGATTCAACTTGCGCACGCTGTCGTAGTCGAAGCCGAGGTCGGCAATGGTTTTCGGGCGCAGGTTGTGCACCAGCACGTCCACGCCCTTGATGATGCGCGCCAGGGCGCGTTTGCCGGCGGGCTTCTTCAGGTCCAGTGCGATGCTGCGCTTGTTGCGCATGAGGGTGAGGATGGCCCCGGCCATGCCCGGCGTGCGCGAGGGCTTGTAGTAGCGCTGCATGTCACCGCCGGGCTGCTCCACGCGGATCACGTCAGCGCCGAGGTCGCCCATGATGCGCGTGGCGAAGGGCCCCATGATGACGCTGCTCAGGTCGAGCACTTTCACGCCCGAGAGCGGGCCTGCGGAAAAATCCCTGTTGCTGTTCATGTCGCGGATTCCTGTTTTGCGATGGCGCGTGGTTCAGCGTGTTGCCCTCCACTGAGTACAATGCTCACACAAAACACGAATTGGCGAAACGGTGCCTGCAAGGCCGTGCCACCCGAAGCATCCGTACGGAGGAGACCATGGATTATTCAAAGTACAAGTTCCTGCTCGTTGACACCAGGGACGGCATCGCCGTCGTCACGCTCAACAAGCCCGAGCAGCTCAACACCACCACCGGCGGCCTGCACGAGGAGCTGGAGTACATCTTCTCTGACCTGGCTGAGGACGATGCGGTGAACACCATCATCGTCACCGGCGCCGGGCGCGCCTTTTCCGCCGGCGGCGACATCAAGGTGGCCATGAGCCGTTATGGCACCGACGAGGGCTGGAAGTACATCAGCGGCGTGTATGCGCATGCCAAGCGGCTGGTGGAGGGCATCATCAACTGCCCCAAGCCGACCATCGCCGCCATCAACGGCGATGCCATGGGTGTGGGTGCGACCCTGGCGTTGTGCTGTGACATGCAGGTGATCTCCGACACCGCCCGCATCGCCGACACCCACGTGAAGGTGGGCCTGGTGGCCGGTGACGGCGGCGCGGTGATCTGGCCGCTGCTGCTGGGCTTGAACAAGGCCAAGGAATTTCTCATGTGCGGCAAGGTCATCAACGGCGAGGAGGCGCTGCGCCTGGGGCTGGTGAATTACAGCGTGCCGCCGGAGCAGGTGATGGACAAGGCCATGGAACTGGCCAGGCAGGTGAGCTCGCTGCCGCCGCTCGCGGTGAAGTGGACCAAGGTGTCGATGAACCGCATGCTGAAGGAGCAGTTCAATACCATGATGGACGGTTCCATTGCCTACGAAATGCTGTCCATGGTGTCCAAGGACAGGGGCGAGGCACTCAGCGCCTTCATCGAAAAGCGCAAGCCCAGCTACAAAGGCCAGTAATCGCTCTGGAGGGAGGCTGCCCGGCCCGGCTGCCTTAGTGGCCTTTTCTTCTTCACCATCTTTCTTGCAGGAGGCAGGACATGAAGCAGCATTCGAAATGGCAGGGCCCGGCACTCATGCTCGGTGCGCTGTGCATGTTCGGCGTGTGCAATGTCGGGCTGGCGCAGGAATACCCGGTCAAGCCCATCCGCACCGTGGTGGCCTATGCGCCGGGTGGCTCTACGGAAATCATCGCGCGCCTGTTCGCCGACAAACTGAAAGACCGGATCGGCCAGCCGGTGATTGTCGATTCAAGGCCAGGTGGCGGGACGCGCATCGGCACCGAGTTCGTGGCCAAGCAGCCCCCCGATGGCTACACGCTGTTTCATGCCACGGTTGCTTTTGCCACCACGCCGGCGCTGAGCTCGCGTCCCACCTACGATCCCATCCGCGATTTCACGCCGGTGATCCAGCTCGCCGCGTCGCTGCTCACAGTGGTGGTCAATCCGGAGCTGCCGGTAAAAGATATGCGCCAGCTCATCGACTGGCTGAAGCAGGACCCGGCCCGGCGCTCCTATCCATCCCAGGGCGTGGGATCGTCATCGCACCTGGCCGCGCAGATGTTCTGGTCCCTTGCCGGCATTGACATGCAGCACGTGCCCTTCAAGGGCGGCAGTGCCGCCCACATCGAGGTGGTTTCCGGTCGCCTGCCGGTGCTCTTTGACACCTATTCATCGGTGATCGGTTTGACGACCGCCAACAAGCTGCGCCTTATCGCCACAACCGGGCAGAGCAGGGCGCCGATCCTGCCCGATGTGCCGACGGTTGCGGAGTCTTCGCCATTTCCCTCGTACAAGGTCGATCTCTGGCAGGGGGTTCTGGCGCCGGCGAAGACCCCGGCACCCATCGTCAACCGCCTGATCCGCGGCTACACCGAGGTGCTGGCCAACCAGGACATGAGGAATGCGCTGGCCAAGACCCAGACGGTGCCGCTGGGCGCATCCGGCGCGCAGTTCGGCGAGATCCTCAAAGACGAAGTCGCCAAGTGGAGCCGGATCATCAAGGAGACCGGCGCCAGGGGTGACGATTGAGGCATTCCCAAGCCGCAGCAACCATAGCCACGTCAATAGCCACAGCGGAAAGTTGAAATCATGTCGGATCAATCGCAGAAAGAACTGATACGCGATGCGGCACGCCGGTTTGCCGCGGACCATCCGCCCAGGAAAGGCGAATCCCTCAATGACGTTTCGCAGCAGACCGTCGCGGGGATGGCGCAGCTGGGCTGGTTCGGCATGCTGGTGCCGGAAGCGCACCAGGGTCTGGGGCTGGATTTTACGACTGCTGCAGCCATGGTCGAGGAACTGGGGCAGGGTCTGGCCGCCGAGCCGCTGGTGGGCATTGCCGTGCTGGGCGTGCGCGCCATTGCCCTGAGTGGCAACGAGCCGCTCAAGGCGCGATTGCTGTCGCAATGCACCGAAGGACGCTGCCTGCCGGCAGTGGCCTGGCAGGAAGGGCGCGGCGATGATTTCGACAAGTTGCCCGCCACCACCGCAGTGAAGCAGGGCGGCTGGAAGCTGAATGGCGGCAAGCGCTTCGTGCTGGGTGCCAGCATGGCCACCGGCTTTGTGGTCAGCGCCAGCGTCAATGGCGCCACCGCCCTGTTCTGGGTCGAGCGAAATGCCAGTGGGCTGGATCTCACGCTGGAACGCCGAGTCGATGGCTCGCAGTCAGGCCTGATCAAGCTCGTTGATGTGCTGGTGCCTGAGGATGCCCTGCTCGCAGGGGCGGGGACTGCGTGCGCTGCATTGGCCCAGGCGCTGGAAGAGGCCACCGTGATGGCGGCGGCCGAAGCGCATGGCGTGCTCAACCGGGCCTGCGACATCACCTTCGAATACATGCGCAATCGCGTGCAGTTCGGACGGCCGATTGGCAGTTTCCAGGCGCTGCAACATCGCGCCGTGGACCTGCACCTGCTGCGGGAGTTGACCTCGGCCTCGGTGGAAGCCGGACTGGCCACGCTGGATGGTTCACCGGATGCCCGGGCGCGCAGCATTGCCGCCAGCCGAGCCAAGGGCAGGGCGAGCCTGGCCGGCCTGAAGATCGGCAAGGACGCCATACAGTTCCATGGCGCCATCGGCTATACCGACGAGTACATCATCGGCCGTTACGTGAAACGTCTGCTGGTGCTTTCGGCCATGCTGGGCAACGGCGAATGGCATCGCCGGCGCCTTGCGCGGTACGGACTGGACAGTCTGCTCAGACATGGTGGTGACGGCCTTTCCGAGGCGGTACCGGCAGAGCAGGGGCCGGTGACGGATTGGAATGCCCTGTCCGATGATGCGTTCCGCACCCGGGCCATGCGCTTCTTCGAGGACAAGCTGCCACCGGCGCTGCGCTTTCTCAGCCGGCGTCCGCGCTGGAGCGAAGTGAAGGATTGGTACATGACCCTGTCCCGAGGCGGCTGGCTGGCGCCTGGCCTGCCGGTGGCGTATGGCGGCATGGGTCTCAAGCCGGCCAAGCAGCTCATCTACCACGAGGTGGCTGCCATCACCGGTGCGCCGCGCCTGCACGACCAGGGTATCGGTCAGGTCTCCCTCACACTGCTGGCCTGTGGTACCGAGGAACAGCGCCAGCAGTACATCCCGAAGATCATGGCGGGCGAGCATGTCTGGTCGCAAGGTTACTCCGAGCCAGGCTCGGGATCCGACCTGGCCAGCCTGCGCACGGAAGCTCGTCTGGACGGCGATTACTTCATCATCAATGGCCAGAAGATCTGGACCTCCATGGCGCATGACGCCACCCACCTCTACACCCTGGTGCGCACCGACAAGACGGTGAAGAAGCATGCCGGCATCAGCTTCCTGCTGGTGGATTTGCGTCAGCCCGGTGTCACGGTGCGCCCGATCCGTAACCTGGGTGGCGAGGAGGAGTTCTGCGAAGTCTTCCTCGACAACGTGAAGACCCATCGCTCCAACCTGGTCGGCCCGCTGAATGGTGGCTGGACCGTGGCCAAGGCGCTGCTGGGTTTCGAACGCTACATCGGCGGCTCACCGCTGCGCTGTCTGCTCATGCTGAGGCACGCCGATGCAGTGGCGAAGGCGGCCGGCAAACTCGATGATCCGGTGTTCGTCGAGACGCTCACGCAGCTCAAGCTGGACGTGCTCGACCTCTCCACCCTTTACGAGCGCGTCTGTGCGGCGCTGGCCAAGGGCGAGGTTCCCGGCTTCGAGGTGTCGCTGCTCAAGCTGCTGGCCACCGAAACCGCCCAGACCATCAGCGAATTGATGGTGAGCGCGGTGGATGATTCAGGCAGCTTTTACGGCGACCAGCAGATTGGCGCCGAAACGGTGAACGTGCTCGCGCAATACTTCAACAACCGTCCAACCACCATTTTCGGCGGCACCAACCAGGTCCAGCGCAACATCCTGGCAACGCGCCTGCTCAAGCTGCCCAATTTCGAGAAATCCGTCTGAAGGCGGCAAGACCGGCGAACGCAAGCAACCGGACAAAGCTGGGATGCGCACGGAAAGCAGGGCACGCATCTCGCTGGTTTCACTGGCGCATGTCACCGAAACACAGCGTCCTGCGACGGCCTTGTCTAACGTCCCTTCCAGTTCGGCTTGCGCTTCTCGGCAAAGGCGCGCGGGCCTTCCAGCGCATCTTCGCTGCGATAGACGCGATCGAACAGTCCGGCGCCCGCGCGCAATGCGGCGTTGACGCCCATTTCGTGGGACAGGTAGACCATCTCGCGGGCGGCGGCCACGGTGAGCGGGGCGCAGGCAACGATCTCCTGCGCCAGGGCCATGGCGGCATCCATCAGCTTGTCGTGCGGCACCACTTCGTTGACGAAGCCGATCTCATAGGCGCGCTGTGCGGTGATCATGCGGCCGGTGAGCAGCAGTTCCATGGCATGGCGCTGCGACATCATGCGGGTCATGGGCGGGGCCCAGGGCATGCCGCGGCCGACCTTGCCTTCGGTGATGCCAAAGCGCGCCTTGTCGCTGGCCACGCACAGGTCGCAGGTCTGCACCAGCAGCCAGCCGCCGGCCAGGGCAAAGCCGTTCACCGCGGCGATCAGCGGCTTGGTGGTCTTCACTTCATTGAAGTTGCGCCCGGTGAGCACGCCCACCTGCTTCTCGGCGGCTTCCTTCAGGTCCATGCCGGCGCAGAAGGCCTTGTCGCCGGCGCCGGTGATGATGGCGACGCGCAGATTGGCGTCTGCCTCGAAGCGCTCCAACGCGGCCACCAACTGCTCGCGCAGGGCGATGCTGATGGAGTTCAGGCGGTCGGGACGGTTGAGGGTGATGACGGCGACCTGGTCGCGCTCTTCGTAAATGATTTCGTTGGCCATGATGATCCTTGCGGGACGTTTGTTGCGGAAAGGGAAAAAACGAAAAGGGGCAGGGCGGCGCAGGCCGCCCCGGGGGCAGTCGCTGTCGTTCCTACTCGACCTTGACGCCGGTGGCCTGCACCACCTTCTGCCAGATGGGGATGTCCTCGCGGATGGAGGCGGCGAACTCCTCGGGGGTGGCGATGACCGGGTCGGCGCCGTCCTTCAGCAGGCGGTCGCGGATATCGGGCAGCTCGACGAAGCGGCGTAGGTCGGCGTTGATCTTGTTCACCACCGGGGTGGGGATGCCGGCCGGGCCGAGCAGCCCGTACCAGGAACTCATCTGGAAGCCGGGCAGGGATTCCGCCACGGTGGCCATGTCCGGCAACGTGGCCACACGCTTGGTGGTGGTGATGCCCAGGGCGCGGAGCTTCCCGGAACGCACATGCGGCAGCACCGAGGTGGTGGCGCCGATGTACACCTGGAATTGTCCGGCGATCAGGTCGGTGATGGCCTGCGCCGCGCCCTTGTAGGGCACGTGGACCATGTTGATCCCGGCGGTGACCTTGAGGCGTTCCCCGGCCAGGTGGCCGGTGCTGCCGTTGCCGGTGGAGCCGAAGGCGAGCTTGCCCGGATTGGCCTTGGCGTAGGCGACGAATTCCTTGACGTTGTTCACCGGCGTGCCCGTGGTCACCACCAGCAGGTTGGGCACCGAGCAGATCAGGCCCACGGCGGTGAAGTCCTTCACCGGATCAAAGGGCAGCTTGTACAGCGCCGGGTTGATCACATGCGGGATGGCGCCCATCGCCAGGGTATGGCCGTCGGGCGCGGACTTGGCCACCGCGGCCAACCCGACGATCATGTTGGCGCCGGGACGGTTCTCCACGATCACCTGCTGGTTCCAGAATTCGGTGAACTTCTGCGCCGTGAGCCGCGCCAGGATGTCGTTGAAGCCGCCCGGCGGGAAGGGCGAGACGATGGTCACCGTCTTGGTCGGATAGGCCTGCGCGTGGGCGGTGAGCGGTGCGAGCAAGGCGGCGGATACCGCCAGGACGCTGGCCAGCAGGGTAGGGGTGAACTTCATGACGCTCCTCCGTTCGGTGATGTCGCTCGCCATCCTCGACGGGACGGCTGAAGTGCGTATCTTAACCTGCGGGCGTACCCGGTTTTGCGTCCGCCAACTGGTGCCGGTGTGCGGTCAGAACCCGCTCACCAGATACACCACCGCGAGCACGATGACCAGCGTGCCGGCCAGCCGGCGCCGGCTGAAGGCTTCCTGGCGCAGCAGGCCGCTGACCACCAGTGTGACCACGGGATAGCTGGCAACGATGGGCGACACCACGGCCACCGGCGTGGTGATCAGCGCGTCATACATCAGGCACAGCCCGACGCCATTGAGCAGCCCGGTGCAGGCGAACCAGGCGACGCCCGCGCGCGATGGCGGCGTGCGCTGCGGGCCATCCATGCGCCGGAATCCCAGGACTGTGAGCGTGGACACGGCGTACCCGACCAGGCTGGCGGCAAAAGCGCTGGGCCACAGCACCAGCCCGAACTTGATCACCGCCTGCGCCAGGCCCCGCATCAGCGCACCACTCAGGGGCCATAGCAGCAGGCGGCCGGCTGCGCCCCGTGGCAGCCCGTTCCCCGTCCAGGTGATCAAGACGATGCCCAGCACCACGCACAGGGTGACGAAGGCGGCCTTGGGCGGGATGGGTTCATCGAGCAGCAGCCATGCGGCGGCCAGCGCAAACAGTGGCGCCGTCCCCGAGATCAGCGACGCGGTCACCGTAGGGCCGAGGGTTTCGTTGGAGCGGTAGGTGACCAGCGTCACCCCGCCGGGAAAGAACAGACCCACCAGCGCGAACACCAGCAGCGCGCCAACGTGGAAGGCCTGCCAATCGATGGTGAAGGGCGCAAGCAGCAGGAACAAGGCCGTGGATGTCGGTACGCCGATGGCCGCACCGGCTTGCGGGGGCAGGTGCCGCAGGCCCGCGCGCCCGGTGTTGAGGGCCAGGCCGAAGCACAGCGAAGCCAGCGCGGCCTGGAGCAGGGCTGGGGTCAAATCGCGCCCGGTTGGAATGACATTAATGATATCAATTCATTAATAATGTATTTAAAGGCGTCCAATATGATTGGAAAGTGATAATAATATAAAGGTTTCCTTTATCGCCATGCTCCACATGGATGGAGGAAGGGGCGATACAAGCCGACCTCTCCTACTTCCGCATCGCGCCAAACATCTTCTCTGTCTTCAATGATTCGGCATAACTCTCCCAGGCGTAATCCAGCCGGCCGGTGAAGGCGATGCTCAGGGCGGCGGCGGTCAGGGCGCTGACGAAGGTGATCTGGATTTCCTCGACCGGGTCGGCGTCGCTGTCCTCCTTTTTCGGCGTCTGGTCCAGGGTGAACTGGGCATCCTCATGGGCAGCGCCGGTGATGGAGACCGAGACGATATTGCCGGGCACGTACTGGTAGAAGTAGCCGCGATTGCGCGTGAGGGTGACGCGCTCGTCGGAGTTGAGCGAGATCAGGGGCCGCGTGATTTTGCGCAGGGAGGTGGGGATGGCGCGACTCACGCCGGCCGGATCGAGCAGGATGCCGCCGGCGACCGGTGCGCCGGCACCCAGGGCGACGCTCACGGCCGAGCCGCCGAAGGAGTGCCCGACTAGAATGATCCTGTCCGGATCGACATGGGGATTGATCAGCTCCGGGTTGGCCTTGATCAGGCGCACGATGCGGGCCAGCGTGTTGCCATGGCGTATCCAGGGTCCCTTGTTGGGCAAGTCGATGGAGAGGCTGTACAGGCCCCAGCTTGCGAGGTGAAGGGCCTGATAACCGTGGTCTTCGCGGGTGTTGCCGGCGCCGTGCAGCAGGATCACCAGCGGCGCACGTCCGTTGTGCACCGGCACGAACAGGTCGGAGGCGATGCGCTCGGTGTCCGACAGCCTGATGGTGTGGTTGAGCATTTCCTCCACGGCGAACGGGCCGCGCACGCGGAACTGGTCGACGTTCGGCTTGGCGGCCTGCAGGCGCACCTGCAGCTCGACCAGGGTATTGGCCCGCAGCGTGGTGATGCCGGTATCGGGCCGGCCGGCGCAACTGCCCAGCAGGGCCATGCAGGTGATGGCGAACAGCAAAGTCTTGCGCAAGCGGTCTGCCTTACTCATGGATCAGCCCTGGATGGCATCGGCAATGGCCTTGCCCATTTCCTGGGTGGAGGCCTTGCCGCCGATGTCGCGGGTGCGCGGGCCCTCGGTCAATACGGTTTCGATGGCCTTGACGATGGCCTGGGCGGCCTCGGCGTGGCCGAGGTGCTCCAGCATCATGGCGCCGGACCAGATCTGGCCCACCGGGTTGGCAATGTTCTGGCCGGCGATGTCGGGGGCGGAGCCGTGCACCGGTTCGAACAGCGACGGATAAATGCGCTCGGGGTTGATGTTGGCCGATGGCGCGATGCCGATGGTGCCGGTGCAGGCGGGCCCCAGGTCGGAGAGGATGTCGCCGAACAGGTTGGAGCCCACCACCACGTCGAACCAGTCCGGGTGCTGCACGAAGTGGGCTGCGAGGATGTCGACGTGGTACTGGTCGCAGCGCACCCCAGGGTATTGCTGCTTCATCGCCTCGAAGCGCTCGTCCCAGTAGGGCATGGTGATGGCGATGCCGTTGGACTTGGTGGCCGAGGTGAGGTGCTTCTTCGGGCGCGTCATGGCCAGTTCGAAGGCGTATTTCAGGATGCGGTCGGTGCCGTGGCGGGTGAAGGTGGCCTGCTGCATCACCGCTTCGCGCTCGGTGCCCTCGAAGATGCGCCCGCCGATGGAGGAGTATTCGCCTTCGGTATTTTCGCGCACGATCCACATGTCGATGTCGCCCACCTTGCGGTTGCGCAAGGGCGATTCGATGCCGGGCATCAGCCGCACCGGACGCAGGTTCACGTACAGGTCGAACTCCCGGCGCATGGGAATGAGCATCTCCCACAGCGAGATGTGGTCGGGCACGCCCGGAAAGCCGCAGGCGCCGTGGAAAATGGCGTCGTGATGGCGGATGCCCTTGAGCGCGTCCACTGGCATCATGCGGCCGTGTTTGGCGCGGTACTCGCAGCTCCAGGGAAATTCGTCCCACTGGAAGCCGATGTCGAACTTGCGGCCCACGGCCTCCAGTGCGCGCACGCCTTCGGGGGTGACTTCGCGGCCGATGCCGTCTCCGGGGACGAGTGCGATGCGATAGGTCTTCATGGGCTGTCCTTGTGCAAGATGGGTTGGTCAGGCATGCCGGCATTCTAATTGGGCCGTCGGGGTATGGAAAAAGGCCGCGGCAGGCCTGGGCAGTGGCAGGACGGGAAGTCCCCGCCAAACGCTGCGCGATTGACCGCTTATCCTCGCGACGATACAGTCGTGCGACAGGGGGCCGTGATATGGCGGCATTCCCCTTGTTCATGGCCTATCAACAATGGACAATGCAGGCCGATTCAAAGCTTTCCCGGGTTCTGGCCTGTGCGCTGTCAAGCATGGACCTGAGCCTGTTTTGTGCCCCCTTTTTGAAGTGTTGCGCCCCTGCCTGATCGACACAGGCCCGAACCGCCATGATTAGACTCAGTGAACTCAAGATTCCGCTGGACGCGTCCTTCGACGCGATCGGCAATAAGCCTGCGCCGTTGACGACCCCTGCGCTGGAAGCCCTGATCCTCCAGACCCTGGGTGTGACTGCGACGGAAATTTCTCACTGGCAGGTTTTCAAGCGCAGTTTCGACGCGCGCAAGAAGCCTATTCAGGTTGTCTATATCGTTGATGTGGTGTTGACCCAGGCCGTGAAGGCATCGGCTTTGTTGCAGCAGTTTGCCAGCAACCCGCATATCCAGCCTACGCCCGATATGCAATGGCATGCGCCGGTGAGGGTTTCCGGTGATTGGGCGCCGCCCGCCGGCCTGCGCCCGGTGGTGGTGGGATTCGGTCCCTGCGGAATTTTTGCGGCGCTGGCCCTGGCGCAGATGGGGCTCAAGCCCCTGGTGCTCGAGCGTGGCAAGTCGGTGCGTCAACGCACCAAGGATACCTGGGCATTGTGGCGCAAAGGCGAGCTGCACCCGGAAAGCAACGTGCAGTTCGGCGAAGGCGGGGCGGGCACTTTTTCCGATGGCAAACTCTATAGCCAGATCAAGGACCCCCGTTATCTGGGACGCAAGGTGATGCAGGAGTTCGTGCAGGCCGGTGCCCCCGAGGAAATCCTGTATGCCGCGCATCCGCACATCGGCACCTTCAAGCTGGTAAAGGTGGTGGAGAATCTGCGCGCGCAGATCGAAGCCCTGGGTGGAGAAGTGCGCTTCGAACAGCGTGTCACGGAGCTGCTGTTCAATGATGGGCCGGATGGCCGACACTTGAGCGGGCTCGTTGTGTCCGACGCCGGCACGGGGGAGCGCCACACCGTGCCGACCCAACACGCGATCATGGCACTGGGGCACAGCGCGCGCGATACCTTCATCATGTTGCACAGGCATCGCGTGGCCATGGCAGCGAAGCCATTTTCCGTTGGCTACCGTATCGAGCACCCGCAAAGCATGATCGACCGCGCGCGATGGGGGCGACACGTGGGTCACCCCTTGCTGGGCGCGGCCGATTACAAGCTGGTGCACCATGCCCGCAATGGTCGCACCGCCTACAGTTTTTGCATGTGTCCGGGCGGCACCGTGGTGGCGGCGACCTCCGAGCCGGGTCGTGTTGTCACCAACGGCATGAGCCAGTACTCCCGCAATGAGCGCAATGCCAACGCCGGTGTGGTCGTGGGCGTGGATCCCTCCGACTTCCCTTCGCAGGCTGGCGTATTGGAGCAGTATCTGGGGGACGTCAGATTGACCATCGACGATGCGGCTTCCGGCGTGCATCCACTGGCGGGTATTGTTCTGCAACGCCAGCTCGAAAGCGCTGCATTCGTTCTTGGCGGGAGCGATTACTCGGCGCCCGGCCAGCGCGTGCAGGACTTCCTGACGGGCACGCCTTCGCTGGGTTTTGGCGTGGTCGTGCCTTCGTACAAGCCCGGCGTCAAACCCACGGATCTGGGCGAGGCCCTGCCGGCCTTCGCGGTTGACGCGATCCGCGAAGCCTTGCCCGCGTTTGGCCAGAAGATAAAGGGATTCGATGGACCCGACGCCATCCTGACGGGTGTGGAAACCCGCACTTCTTCGCCGCTGCGGATCGCCCGCGACGCTGCATTGCAGAGTCCCACGCTGCGTGGCCTTTACCCGGCCGGGGAGGGTGCCGGTTACGCTGGCGGCATTCTGTCCGCCGCTGTTGACGGCCTGAAGGTGGCCGAGGCCCTGGCAAAATCCATGGTGGCTTGATCCGTGGCGACTTGGGCCGTGACAGGTCCTGGGGGTAGGGTGGGGGAAGACCGGGAGAAGGCAGTGGCGTCACGGCCATCCGCTAGAATCGACCGGTGTCTGTCGAATCGCCCATGAACCTCCTCGCCATCGAAACATCGTCCGAGTATCTGTCGCTGGCCCTGGAGGCCGGCGGGACCCTGCACGACTACCACGAGCATGCCGGACAGTTGCACGCCGAGCGCATCCTCGGTGAGATCATGACCCTCATCGCCGGCGCCGGATTGCAGAAAGCCGATCTGCAGGGCATCGCCTTTGGCTGCGGCCCCGGGTCCTTCACCGGCCTGCGCATTGCCTGCGGCGTCACCCAGGGCCTGGCCTATGCGCTGGATGTGCGGGTGAAGGGCATCGTCACGCTGATGGCCCTGGCCGAGGATCTGTTTCGCACCGATGGCTGCCGGCAGGTGATTGCCTGCAGCGACGCGCGCATGGGCGAGGTCTATCACGCCGCCTATCGACTTGAGACCGTCAACGGCCTGGACCAGTGGCTGGAGGTGTCGACCCCCATGGTGTGCAAACCGGAGCAGGTACCGGACATTGCCGGCTACCAGCCGGGAGAGTGGGCAGGCTGTGGCACTGGTTTTGGCGTCTATGGCGAGGCTCTGGGGCAGCGTCATGCGGGGCTGCGACTGGTGCGGGCCGAGCGTGTGCCGACGGCGCGCGCGGCGCTGGCACTGGCGAAACCGTTCTTCACATCTGGACAGGCGGACCTGCCCGAACAGGCCCAGCCCATCTATATCCGCGACAATGTCGCGCTGAAGAAGGGCGAGCAGAAGACCACCTTCAATCCGCTGCCAACGCTGCCAACGCTGCCCACGGTGACCACGGTGACGGCCGCATGAGTGCCAGGCTGCAGCCCGAGCTGTGCGTCCTGGTGATGCAGACCGCCGACATCGACGAGGTGATGGACATCGAAGCTGGGGTCTACGACTTCCCCTGGACCTGGGGCAATTTCGACGACTCCATCCGGGCCGGCTACAGCTGCCGGGTATTGAGGCTGGATGGGGTGATGGTGGGTTACTACGTAGCGATGAAGTCGCTGGACGAGGTCCATCTGCTCAATATCAGTGTGTCGGCGGCGTTCCAGCGGCGTGGCTACGGACGCATGCTGCTGGACGAGGTGCTGCGCTTGGCCGTGGGCCACGCGGCCAAATTGCTGTTCCTCGAGGTCAGGCCCGGCAATCAGGCGGCTCGTCAGCTCTATGAGGTCAGCGGCTTTCGCCAGATCGGCGTGCGCCGCGGCTATTACCCCGCCCTGGGCGGGCGCGAGGATGCGCTGGTGCTGGCACTGGATCTGGGCGGGGAGGAACAGGCATGATGCTACGCACCGTGGGCTCGCAGTCCCGCCTGTCAAGGATGCTTCTGGGTGTGCGCGTGCGTGACTCTGCAGATGGACGTGCATTGACTGCCAGAAAGTCAAAATGGGTCCCCGCCTGCGCGGGGATGACGGTGGTTGTGGGAAATGTCTCCAACGTCCTGGTGGGGGGGGATGTCCCCAACGCCCTCGTGTCATCGCTATTGCCTGAGATGAAAGATCGTCATTCCCGCGCAGGCGGGAATCCATTTTCATTGTGCAGCAAACGCGGCTGCTTCGCCTCTGGCGTGAGTATGGAACATGAAGGTGCCAAGCCAGGCATACGCTCATACCATCAAAACTCCACCGTCATTCCCGCGAAAGCGGGAATCCAGTGCCTTGAGTCGACCGGCGCCGTGCAAGCCGGTCCCGCGCCGCGCTGCCTTGACAGGGAGCAGGCCTGAGCATGGGGCGCCGTGAACAACTGATCGAAGCCATGGGTCTGGGCCCGGTGTGGAAGCTGCGCCATACCGGCGAGGCCGAAGCGATACCGGCTGATGTCGTTGAAGACGCTGCTCCCTCACTTGCATCCGTACGTCCGAACCCGGAAGCGCGCGTGCCCGAGCGCACGGCTGCGCCTGTGCGCACTACGCCTGCCCGCGCACCCGCACCACCACCAGTGGTCGTACCAGTTCTTGATCCGGAACGTGACCAGCGCATCCTGCAGATGGACTGGACTCAGCTTCGAGAGGCGGTGGCCTCGTGCAAGGCCTGCACCCTGTGCTCGACGCGCCGGCAGACGGTGTTCGGTGTGGGCGACCAGCAGGCTGAATGGATGCTGGTGGGTGAAGCCCCGAGCGCCGAAGAGGATGCGCGTGGCGAGCCCTTCGTTGGTCAGGCCGGTCAATTGCTGGACAACATGCTGGCGGCCTTGGAGATGGAGCGCGGCAAGAATGTGTACCTCGCCAATGTGCTGAAGTGCCGGCCACCGGGCAACCGCAATCCGGAGCCAGGGGAGCTTGCCCGCTGCAGCCCGCACCTGATGCGGCAAGTGGCCCTGGTCCAGCCCAAACTCATCCTGGCGATGGGACGTTTCGCTGCACAGGCCTTGCTCGAGACCGATGCCAGCATTGCCAGCCTGCGTGGCAAGGTGCACCGCTATCAGGGGGTGCCGGTCATCGTCACCTATCACCCGGACTATCTGCTGCGCAACCTGCCGGACAAGGCCAAGTCCTGGCAGGACCTGGTGTTTGCTCGCAGGACACTGGCGGCTCTGAAGGCGGGCGGCTGATCAGTCGCGGCAAGGCTGCTGCTGTTAACCCCCCTTGTCAAAGGTTCTTCACCGATTTCCGGGGATGTCATTGGCAGCAAGCTTGGCAGGCCCGGGGTTGACCCCCTTGTCAAAGGGGGCCGACTCGGCGAAGCCGAGCGGGGGGATTTTGGCCAACCAGGCTGATCTCATGGCCTTTTGCCGACATGGCATGAACCCTGAGCACGGCTGTTGCCTTGCAGAGGGGAAGCACCGGAGGACACTCAGGGCCCGCATCCGGGCATGACGGGCGAACGAAGAAAGGCAGCGGGAGAAAATCCCCCCGCTCGTTCGCTGCGCTCACGAGTCGGCCCCCGTTGACCAGGGGGTAAACCTTCCGGCAGCTCAGATCCCCGGCCTTCGCTGAAGCGCCGGCAACTACACCAGGCCCTCCACCGGCATCACCTCGACCGGCTCACCCGGCTGCACGTCGCCACGCGCCTCTTCCAGCACGATGAGGCAATCGGCCTGGCACAGGGAACTCAGCATGCCCGAGCCCTGGGCGCCGGTGAGGCGCACGTGCAGTCCATCTGGTTGACGGATGAGCAGGCCGCGCTGGTACTCAGTGCGGCCGGGCTTCTTGGGGATGGCCGTGGCGGCCCTGGCGGTGTGGCGGGGCAGGCGGGTGTCGTTGCAGCCCATCATTTGCAGCAGCGCCGGCCGCACGAACAGGATGAAGGAGATGGCGGCGGCCACCGGATTGCCGGGCAGGCCGAACAGCATGCTGGAGCGCGAGCCATCGCTCAGGCTGCCCCAGGCAAACGGGCGGCCCGGACGCATGTCCACCTTGCAAAAGCGCACCTCGCCCAGCCCGGCCAGCAGCAGGCGCACTGGATCGGCATCACCCATGGAGACGCCGCCCGAGGTGAGGATGAGGTCGGCACTGGCGATGGCGCCGCGCAGCGCGGCCTCCAGCCGGGCCGTGTCGTCGGGGATGAGTCCCAGATCAGTGGCCACGCAACCCAGTTGTTCCAGCATGCCCAGCAGCATGGCGCGATTGCTGTCGTAGATGGCGCCGGGGACCAATGGGTCACCCGCGGCCCGCAGTTCGTCACCGGTGGAGAAGACCGCCACACGCAGCTTGCGTCGCACGCTCAGGTGGGTGAGCCCCAGCGAAGCTGCCAGGCCGATGTGTGAAGGACGCAGGCGCGTGCCTGCCGCCAGCGCGCGGGCGCCGCGGGCGAGATCCTCGCCGGCCAGACGCACGTTCTGGCCGCGGCGCTGGCCTGCCGGGATGAGTACCTGCTGGCCTTGCACGGTCACCATTTCCTGCATGACCACGGTGTCCGCGCCCTCGGGCACCACGGCGCCTGTCATGATGCGCACGCACTCACCGGCTGTGATGGAGCCGGCGTAGGGGTGGCCTGCGTAAGCGATGCCGACCTGCTGCAAGTGCAGCGGCGTTTGTGTCAGGGCCGAACCATCGAAGGCCCAGCCATCCATGGCCGAGTTGGCGTGTCCCGGAACGTCGATGGGCGAGAGGAGATTCGCATCCAGCACCCGGTTCAGCGCCTGGCGCAAGGGCACCGGTTCGGCACCGCTGACTGGCCGCATGGCTGCCGCCAGTTCGGCCTGCAGCGCACTGACTGAAATGGAGCCGGGCATGACCATGGCCATGACTTCAGGCCTGTGCGTTCATGGCGGCCAGTGCCTCCGGGGTGTTGATGTTGGCGAAGGCGGCGGCATCATCGAACTCGATCCGGGCCACCTGCAGTTCGCCGTGCCAGCCATCGGCACGGCGGCGTCCGGTGGTCAGGTAGTCGCGGATCAGCGGCCAGTCGGAGCGGCGCATCAGGCAGAACACCGGCTGCAGGCCATCCACGGTGCAGGCCACGCCCAGGTCGGCACCCACGGCGTCGATGCCGGCCTTCAGACGCGCCACCAGGTCAGCCGGGAAGTGCGGGGCATCGCAGGGCACGGTGACGATCCAGTCGGTGCGGGCGGCCTTGAGTCCGGCCAGCACGCCGCCCAGCGGCCCCATCTGCGGCAGTTCGTCGGCCACCATGGGCAGCGAGAGGCTGGCATAGGCTGCCGCATCATTGGTGCTGATCATCAGCGTATCCACCTGCGGCCGCAGCTGGTCCACGGCCCACTGGATGAGGGGGCGCCCCTTCAGCCATTGCAGGCCCTTGTGTCCGCCGCCCATGCGCTGGGCGAGTCCGCCGGCCAGGATGAGTCCGGTGATGCCGGGTGTGGTGATCACATTCATGGCGTCAGCCTCCGATATAGGACATCTCGACCTTGCGGCGCGTTGCGGATGCTTCGGAACGGATTTCGGAATAACGGTCGCTGCGGGCCTGCCAGATGCGCGCAATGGCGTCTGCCAGCGGCGCATCCTCGGCATGCAGGCGCAGCAGGCTGCGCAGGTCATAGCCCGTATCGGCAAACAGGCAGGTGTAGAGCATGCCCTCGGTGGACAGGCGCAGGCGCGTGCAGGTGGCGCAGAAGGCCTGCGTCACCGAAGAGATGACGCCGATTTCGCCGGAGCCATCGGCATAGGCCCAGCGACCGGCGACCTCGCCGGTGTACTGCGGGTCGAGCGGGCGCAGCGGCATTTCTGCACTGATGCGGCTGATCACATCGGCCGAGGGCAGCACATGCTGCATGCTCCAGCCATTGGTCGAGCCCACGTCCATGAACTCGATGAAACGCACGATATGGCTGCTGCCCTTGAAGCGGCGCGCCATGTCGAGGATGCCCTGGTCGTTGGTGCCGCGCTTGACCACCATGTTGATCTTGACCAGGCCGAAGCCGGCGGCGGCTGCGGCATCGATGCCTTCGAGCACCTTGGCCACGGGATAGTCGGCATCGTTCATGGCCTGGAAGGTGCGTTCATCGAGCGAGTCCAGGCTGACGGTAAGTCGCTTGAGTCCCGCATCGCGCAGCGCCCGAGCCTTGCTGGCAAGCAATGAGCCATTGGTGGTCAGGGTGAGATCGAGTTCAAGCGGCGCCAGCATGGCGATCAGCTTTTCGATGTGCTTGCGCAGCAGGGGCTCGCCACCGGTCAGTCGCAGCTTCTGCACGCCGACCGACTTGAACACCCGGGCCAGCCGGACGATCTCCTCGAAGCTCAGCAGTTCGCTGCGCTTGAGGAAGGGATAGTCGGGGCCGAAGACCTCGCGTGGCATGCAGTAGGTGCAGCGGAAATTGCAGCGGTCTGTCACCGAGATGCGCAGGTCATGCAGCGCGCGCTGGCGGGTGTCGAGCAGTGGCGCGCCGGGCTGGAGCCCGGCCCTGCCTACCGGCAGCGGACGCACCAGATCGCGCACGATGGGGATGATGCGTTCAGTCATGCAGGACGGGTGCCGGTTGCGGATTGCATGGGGCCAGTATAGCTGCGCGGGATTGCTTGCAGGGGCAGGGGGGTGTGGAAGCCTTGCGCCAATATGATCATTTATGAATGGTGATGCTTATCATCATTAGGTGCATGACCGGAATATGATCAATCACCATGTGCGCGTCATTGGCTGGCAGTGCATGGTCAAGGTCCTTGCACCAACTTCAGGGAAGCAGGCAGCTGCAAGGCCACGGGTGTAAACCCCCTTGTCAAAGGTTCTTCACTGAATTCCGGGGAAGCAAGCGCGGCAGGGCTGCGGGTGTAAACCCCCTTGTCAAAGGGGGCCGACGCGACGTAGTCGCGCGGGGGGATTTTGACCAAGCAGGCGGATTTGCCTGCCTTCGCAAGACCCTGCCTCAGCGCGTTGATGCGATGACTGGCGGAATGTAAAGGCAGCGGGAGAAAATCCCCCCGCTCGTTCGCTGCGCTCACGAGTCGGCCCCCTTTGACAAGGGGGTAAACCTGGCTGTCCCCGGAAATTGACGAAGAACCTTTGACAAGGGGGTAAACCGCGCCGCAGTCTCGTCTGCCCGGAAATCGGCGAAGAGTCTTAGACAAGGGGGGTAACACCTGCCGCCTCACTCCTCGATCTTGATCCCGGTGTCCTGCACGATCTTTCTCCACGCAGGCACTTCACGTGCCACCAGTTTGCGCAGTTCGTCCGGGGTGCTGCCGACCACGACCTTGCCCTGCTCCAGCTTCTGGATCACGTCGGGCAGCTTGGCCGCCTTGCCGAACTCGACGCCGAGTTTGCTGACGATGGCGGCGGGCGTGCGTGACGGCGCGAACACGCCGACCCACTGCGACCATTCGTAGCCGGGGATGCCTTCTTCGATGATGGTGGGGTAATCGGGCAGGATGCGCACCCGTTCGCCGGTGGTGATGGCCAGCGCCTTCAGCTTGCCGGATTTGACGAAGGGCAGGGCGGTGAGCGGGGGCGCATAGGCGGCATCGGTCTCGCCGGAGACCAAGGTGCGCAGTGTGTCGTTGCCGCCCTTGTAGTGGATGAAGGTGACTTTGGTCCCGGTGATGTTGTGCATCCAGGCGCCGGCCAGATGGTTGATGCCGCCGATGCCCGAAGTGCCGAAGTTCACCTTGCCCGGGTTGGCCCGTACATGGGCGACGTACTCCTTCATGGTCTTCACCGGCAGGTTGTTGTTCACCAGCATGAAGTTCGGCGTCATGGTGGTGATGGAAACCGGCGCGAAGTCCTTGATCGGATCGTAGGGGCTCTTGGCACCGTACAGCGCCGGGGCCACGGTGAAGGAGGCGGTGTTCATCAGCAGGGTGTGGCCGTCGGGCGCAGACTTGGCGACATAGGCCGCGCCTATGGTGGTGCCGGCGCCCGGCTTGTAGTCGATGAGGAAGGGCTGCTTCAGGCTGGCCTGCAGTTTTTCGTTGTAGAGGCGAGCCTCGATGTCGGTGGTGCCGCCGGGGACATAGGGCAGGATGATGGTGACCGGCCTGGAGGGGAAGTCGGCTGCGCCCTGGGCCAGCGTTGCGGCGCTGAAGCCGGTGCCGAGCAGCGCGGCCAGGCCGGCTGCGAAGGTGCTGGAAAGCTTGGTCTTCATGGTCTGTTTCCTGGTTGCGTAGTCAGGTTCATCGTGACGGTGTGGTGTGCCGACGATCACGATGGGGCGTTATTGTGCCAGCTTCACGCCGGTGTCCTGCGCCACCTTCCTCCAGCGGTTGTGGTCCATCTGGAAAAACTGGCGGAACTGCTCGGGCGTGCTGCCCACCATGAGATTGCCGTCATCGGTCAGCTTCTGAACGATATCCGGCGCCTTTGCCGCTTTCGACAGTTCGGTGCTGATGCGCGCTGCCAGCGGCGCAGCCATGCCGGCAGGCCCGGCAATGCCTATCCATTGCGAGTACTCGAAGGAGGGAAAGCCTTGCTCGGCCACGGTGGGCAGGTCGGGCAGGATGCGCGCGCGCTCGGTCGAGGTGATGGCCAGGGCGCGTGCCTTGCCGGCCTTGATGTTGGCGCCCATGGCCGGGGGGCTGCCCAGCACCGACTGGATCTCGCCCGTCATGATGGCGGTGAATGAGGGGGCGCCACCCTTGTAGTGGACCAGTTGCATCTGTATGCCGGCCATCTGGTGCAGCCAGGCCAGCGCCAGTTCGCCCAGGCCACCGGCACCGGAAGTGCCGACATTGAGCTTGTTCGGGTTGGCCCTGCCCCAGGCGACGTATTCCGCCAGGGTCTTGGCCGGCATGCCATTGGAGACGATGAACAGGCTGGGCCGCTTGCTCATCAGCGAAAGAAAGGTGAAGTCCTTGAACGGGTCATAGGACAGATTGGGATAGGACATCGGCGCCACGGCCATATCCGCGGTCATGGCAAACAGGGTGTGGCCATCCGGCGCGGAGCGCACCACAAAGGCGCCGCCGATGGTGGTGCCGGCACCGGGTTTGTAATCCACGAGGAAGGACTTGCCACCCAGGTTTTCGCCGAGCTTATGCGCGTAGAGGCGGGTTTCGATATCGACGCTGGCCCCGGCCGCGAGCGGCACCACCAGGGTGACCGGGCGGGCAGGCCAGTTGTCAATCGAAGATTGCGCCAGTGAGTACATCGATGGCAGGGTCAGGGCGGTTGCAAGCGCGGCGGCGCAGGCGGTGCGGATGGGCTTGACCGTATTCATGTTGCTTCTCCAGTCGAGGTGGACGTCTTCTGCATCCTGTTTTAGGGGTGCATGGATCGCCTTTGCTGACCGTCCTGTTGGACGGCGGGTTTTGATGGTTGGCGGCTTCTCATCGGGACGGTGTGGTGTGTTGGTGTTCACGATGGGCGCTCATTGCGCCAGCTTCACGCCGGTGTCCTGCGCCACCTTCTTCCAGCGGTTGTGGTCGCTCTGGAAAAACTGGCGGAACTGCTCAGGCGTGCTGCCCACCATGAGGGTGCCGTCATCGGCCAGTTTCTGGCCGATATCGGGAGCCTTGGCGGCTTTCGACAGTTCGGTGCTGATGCGCGATGCCAATGGCGCAGGGATGCCGGCCGGTCCGGCAATGCCTATCCATTGCGTGTACTCGAAGGTGGGCAACCCTTGCTCCGCCACGGTGGGCAGGTCAGGCAGGATGCGCGTGCGCTCGGTCGAGGTGATAGCCAGGGCGCGTGCCTTGCCGGCCTTGATGTTGGCGAGCATGGCCGAGGGGCTGCCCAGCACCGACTGGATCTCGCCCGTCATGATGGCGGTGTAGGAGGGGGCGCCGCCCTTGTAGTGGACCAGTTGCATCTGTATGCCGGCCATCTGGTGCAGCCAGGCCAGCGCCAGTTCCCCCAGGCCGCCGGCACCCGAGGTGCCGACATTGAGCTTGTTCGGGTTGGCTTTGCCCCAGGCCACGTATTCGGCCAGGTTCTTCGCCGGCATGCCATTGGAGACCATGAAAAGGCTGGGTCGCTTGCTCATCAGCGAAAGAAAGGTGAAGTCCTTGAACGGGTCGTAGGACAGGTTGGGATAGGACATCGGCGCCACGGCCGTGCTGGGCGTCATGGAGAGCAGGGTGTGGCCGTCCGGGGCGGAGCGCACCACATAGGCGCCGCCGATGGTGGTGCCGGCACCCGGCTTGTAATCGACGAGGAAGGTCTTGCCGCCCAGGTTCTCGCCAAGCTTTTGCGCGTAGAGACGGGTTTCGATGTCGACGCTGGCCCCGGCCGACAGCGGCACCACCAGGGTGACCGGGCGGGTGGGCCAGTTGTCCGCGGGGGACTGCGCCAGTGCGGATGTCGTCTGCAATGCCAGGGCGATGGCGAGTGCCGCGGTGCAGCCGGCCTGTAGCGGGGTGCTGATCTTCATGTTGCGCCTCCTGTCTGGGGTGGACGTCTGTGCATCCTGTGCCATGCCGGGCCGGGCCGGGCCGTGCCGTGCCGTGCCGGTGCCGGACCTGTCAACAGGCGGGGCCGGATTCCCTGAAAACCAGTTTAGCAGTCCGGCTGGCAGCACCGGCGCGCGGTCACTTCACGAAGGCCCCGCTCAACTGAGCAGTGTCCAGGCCAGGCCTGCTGCGGCGCAGGCGCTGATCACGCTGACCACACCGGCCTTGTAGTGCAGCAGTGCGACGAACGCGGCCACCCCGATCAGCATGGCAAACCACTGCAGCGGCCCGCTGAATCCTTCGGGCCAGAACACATGCCAGGCGAAGAACACCGCGAGGTTGACGATCACGCCCACCACCGCGGCAGTGATGGCAGTGAGTGGCGCGGTAAAGGCAAGCTTGCCGTGGGTGCCTTCGATCAGCGGCGCGCCGGCGAAGATGAACAGGAAGCTGGGCAGGAAGGTGAAGAAGGTGGCCACGGCGGCGCCGACGCAACCGGCCAGAAAGACCGATTCGCCGAACACCTGCTGCGTCCAGGCACCGACAAAGCCGACGAAGGCGACGATCATGATCAGCGGCCCGGGGGTCGTTTCCCCCAGGGCCAGGCCATCGATCATCTGGGCCGCGGTCAGCCAGCCAAACTGCTCGACACTGGCCTGGTAGACATAGGGCAGCACGGCATAGGCGCCGCCAAAGGTGAGGAAGGCCGCCTTGGTGAAGAACCAGCCCATCTGGCTCAGGGTGGTGTGCCAGCCCTGCCACCAGACCAGCGCACCCATGGCCGTGAGCCAGAGCACGCTGAAGATGAGCACGATGCGAATCAGCATGGCACTGCTGTAGCGGGTGCGCGGCGGTGTGTCGTCATCGATCAGGGCCGGTCCGTAATCCTTGCCGGCCTTGCCATGTCCGCCGCCGACGGCGAACTTGTCCGGTACGAGGCGCCCGCCGACATAGCCGATGATTCCGGCGCCCAGCACGATGAGCGGGAAGGGCAGATCGAAGGCAAAGATGGCGGTGAAGCTGGCGATGCTGATACCCCACAGCCAGGCGTTCTTCAATGCCCGCGAGCCGATGCGCCAGGCGGCGAACAGCACAATGGCGGTGACGGCCGGCTTGATGCCGTAGAACAGGCCTGCCACCAGCGGCACATCACCGAAGCGCAGGTAGACCCAGGTGAGGCCGATGAGGATGAACAACGACGGCAGCACGAACAGGCCGCCGGCGACGATGCCGCCGCGCACACCGTGCATCAGCCAGCCGATGTAGGTGGCGAGCTGCTGGGCCTCGGGGCCGGGCAGCACCATGCAGTAATTGAGCGCATGCAGGAAGCGCCGTTCCGAGATCCAGCGGCGTTTCTCCACCAGCTCCTGATGCATGATGGCGATCTGGCCCGCGGGGCCGCCGAAACTGATGAAGCCGAGCTTCAACCAGTAGCGCAGGGCCTCCATGAAGCTGATCGGTGCGGGGCGTTGTGCCTGAGTGGGCGTGTGGTTCGTCGTTGTGGTGTCCATAGCGTCCTTGCGTCGGTTTATCGTGTCATCCGGCAGAGCTTGGACGGGACACCGTCTTGCAACCAGTTGCTTTGGCTGCATCGGGTGCCTGCATCACCCGGGCGGGCGAACTATAACGCGGCGCAACCGATGCAACAAACGGGGCCGGCGAGCGGGCTGTCAGGGCAATACAATTCAGGCCATGGCCTCGACCCGCTATCCCGGACTGACCCTGCGCATTCTTGCCGGCAAGGGGCCGGCCATGGGCCCGGGCAAGGCCGAGCTGCTGGAACAGATCGACGAGACGGGTTCGATTTCCGCTGCGGCACGCGCCATGGGGATGTCTTACCGCCGCGCCTGGCAACTGGTGGAGGCCATGAACCGTGACTTCGCCGAGCCGCTGGTGAAGACCGCCATCGGTGGCGCCCGTGGTGGCGGCACAGTGGTGACCGCGGCAGGCAAGGCGGCCCTGGCGGCCTTCCGGCGCATGGAGGACAAGGCGTCGAAGGCCATCGACAAGGATGTGGCGACGTATGCAGGGCTGCTCAGGAAGCCGGGGCGTGGTGGATCTCGCCAAGGTGGATGATCACAATTCATCCGCGGCTTTACTGATGGAGCGGGCAGGCGTCTTCAACTGATCACAATATGCGGGTAAGGCTGATTGATCTGCGGGGATCGATGCCCCCTGGGCTGCGCCAGCCTCAGGTCGCCGCCGTTGCCGCCGCCGGCGCCGCAGCAGGGCGCCGGCGTGCGGTCTGCTCAGCAGCGGTCGCTGAACACCGGCTTGCGTTTCTCGACGAAGGCCTTGACCGCTTCCTTGTGGTCGTTGGTCTTGTTGAGCGGCACCAGGCGTTCGGCTTCGTGGTCGATGGCCGTGAGGTAATCGATGGCGCGCGCTTCGTTGAGGTTTTCCTTGATGCTGCGATAGGCAAGGCGGGGACCGGCGGCGATGCTGGAGGCAAACTCCGCGGCCTTCTGGCGGAAGTCGGCATCGGGCACCACCATGTTGACCAGGTTGAGGCGCTCGGCGCGCTCGGCGGTGACGCGCTCGCAGGTCAGCATCAGTTCGCGCGCACGCGCTTCGCCCACGGTGCGGATCAGCAGCCAGGCAATGCCGTAGTCGCCGGACAGGCCGATCTTGGAATAGCCGGTGCTGAGGAAGGCGGAAGCCGAGGCGATGCGCACGTCGCAGGCCAGCGCCAGCGCCAGACCCGCGCCCACGGCCGGACCGGGGATGGCGGCAATGATGGGCTTGTTCGAGCCGACCATGGCGCCGGTGACGCCGCGATGGCGGGCCTTCATTTCGCGCAGGCGCTCTTCGTCGCTCACCTGCTCCTTGCGGCCGCCCATACCCTTGACGTCGCCACCAGCGCAGAAGGCGGTGCCCGCGCCGGTCAGCAGGATCACACCGACATCGCGGTTGGCGAGTGCGTTGCCAATGGCGCCGACCAGGGCTTCGCGCATTTCGTTGGAGAAGGCATTGCGCGCTTCCGGGCGGTTCAGGGTGATGGTGCCGACGCCGTCGCTGCTGATGGTGTAGAGCAGCTGTTCCGTGCCGGTCTCGATTTTCTGTTCTGACATTGCGGTCTCCTCTTGTGTCGCCCGTGGTGGCTGATGCCGTGGAGGGGCAAGGATACCTCAGCGGCTATCCGGTTGCGTGGAGCCGGTGATGATGCCTGCCTTGTGGAGCAGGGTGAACACACTGGTGGAAGCCCCATTGAGGCTTGGTGGTGACATGCCCGTCAGTTGGCCGCCATAGGGCAGCGACGCTCGTCCGGGAACACGCTGTATACCGTAGAATATAACGCTGTCGAAGCCGACACGATCGAGACCAGGGAACGGAATCCCCGAGCATGCATAGCCTGCGAAAACTGTTGCTGATGGCCGCGCTCTGCCTGCCCGTCGCCACGACGCAGGCCCAACCGGTGAGGGTGTTTGCCGCAGCCAGCCTGCAGACAGCGCTCGATGGCATCGTGGCGGCAGGGCCCGGCGGCAGGGCGGTGGTGTCCTATGCGGCCAGTTCGGCCCTGGCGCGGCAGATCGAGAATGGCGCACCGGCGGACTTGTTCATTCCGGCGGACCTCGACTGGATGGATTACCTCGACAAACGAGGTGCGCTCCAATCGGCAACGCGCTTGAACCTGCTGCGCAACAGCCTGGTGCTGGTTGCCCCGGCCGCTGCTTCGGTCAAGGTGGATCTGGTTCCCGGTGTGGCGCTGGCCACGGTGCTGGACACATTCCCGGGGCAGGGGCGCCTGGCCATGGCGGACCCGGACAGTGTGCCGGCCGGGAAGTATGGCAAAGCGGCGCTGCAGTCCCTGGGCGTGTGGCAGAGCGTGTCGGGCAGGCTGGCACTGGCCGAGAACGTGCGGGCAGCGCTGTTGCTGGTCTCGCGCGGTGAAGTGCCGCTGGGCATCGTCTACCGCAGCGATGCCCTTGCCGACAGGGGCGTGCGCATTGCCGGCACTTTTGCAGCTCGACTGCATCCGCCCATCGTCTATCCCGCGGCCATCGTCGCGGGCAGCCGCCATCCGGATGCACCGGCATTGCTGGCCCACCTGCGTGGCACAGCCGCCCGGGTGATCTGGCAGAGGAATGGCTTTGTCCCTGCAGAGTGATGCATGTCTATCGCAGCACTAAGCCCCGCCGAATGGGAGGTCATTTCCCTCAGCCTGAAGGTGGCGCTGTGGAGCGTGGCCGTGAGTCTGCCGTTTGCACTGGCGGTGGCCTGGCTGCTGGCGCGCACCAGCTTCCCTGGCAAGAGCCTGTTCGACGCACTGGTGCACCTGCCGCTGGTGCTGCCACCGGTGGTGGTGGGCTATCTGCTGCTGCTGACGCTCGGGCGCAAGGGCCCGCTGGGCAGCCTGCTGTATGACTGGTTCGGCATGACGGTGGTGTTCAGCTGGGCTGGCGCCGCGCTGGCCTGTGCGGTGATGGGCTTCCCGCTGATGGTGCGGGCGATACGGCTGTCCATGGAGACCATAGACCCGAAGCTGGAGCAGGCAGCCCGCACGCTGGGGGCGGGTGTGTGGGGGCGATTCCTCGCCGTGACCTTGCCGCTGTCGCTGCCCGGGGTGGTGACGGGCACGCTGCTGTCCTTTGCGCGCAGCCTGGGCGAGTTCGGCGCCACCATCACCTTCGTCTCCAACATTCCAGGCGAGACACGCACGCTGCCGCTGGCCATCTACACCTACACGCAGGTGCCCGGCGGGGACGAACAGGCGCTCAGGCTGTGTGTCATCTCCGTGCTCATTTCGATCGGGGCGCTGCTGGTGTCCGAAACACTGGTGCGACGGGCCAGTCGACAGGTATTGGGTTATGACGCTATCGGTCGACATTGAACTGATCCAGGGCGATTTCCGCCTGGCGGCCCGCTTTGACTGCGGCGGCGGGGTGACTGCCTTGTTTGGCGAGTCCGGCGCAGGCAAGACCACGCTGGTGAATGCCATCGCCGGGCTGGTGAAGCCACAGTCAGGGCGCATCAGCCTGGACGGGAGGGTGCTGTTCGATGGCCGGGCAGACGTGTTCATCCCTGCCGAGGAAAGGCGCTTCGGCTACGTCTTCCAGGAAGGTCGCCTGTTCCCGCATTTGTCGGTGCGGCAGAACCTGCGCTTTGCGGGCTGGTTCCGGCGCGAGGCGCGATCACAGTCCGCCGAGTTCGACCATGTTGTCGATCTGCTGGGCCTGGGTGCCTTGCTGGACCGCCGCCCGGCATGGCTGTCCGGCGGGGAAAAGCAACGGGTGGCCATCGGCCGCGCGCTGCTGTCGCAGCCACGCCTGTTGCTGCTGGATGAGCCGCTGGCATCGCTGGATGCCGCGCGACGAGAGGAGATCCTCATGCATCTGGTGCGTTTGCGCGATGAGATCGCGATACCCATGGTATTCGTCAGTCATGTTCGCTATGAAGTCGATCGGCTCGCCACCCGGGTGCTGGAGGTGGTGCGGGGCCAGGTGCTGGAAGAAGCGCAGATTGCGACGCCCGTGGGGACCCGCCCCTGAACGGGAAGGCAAGGGGGCGAGCGCCCTTGATCAGTAGAATGAAACGATGAATAAGGAAGCCAGGCAATGAACAAGGGTTTGCTGTCCGTTGAAGAGGCGCTGGAACGCCTGTTGGCCGGAGCCCGTCCGGTGGATGAGGTCGAGGAGGTGGCGACGCTGAAGGCGATCGGGCGCGTGCTGGCCGAACCGCTGCAGTCGGGCATGGACGTGCCGCCCATGGACAACAGCGGTATGGATGGCTATGCCGTGCGTGTGGCCGATATCCCTGCCGCCGGCACCCGCCTCAGGATCAGCCAGCGGATCCAGGCCGGCGCGGTGGGTGGGGCGCTTGAGGCGGGCACCACGGCGCGGATCTTCACCGGGGCACCGATACCGGCCGGGGCCGACACCATCGTGATGCAGGAGGACACCACGGCCGAGGGGGATGAGGTGGTGTTCAACGCGGTGCCCAGGCTGGGTGACTGGGTCCGGGTGGCGGGCCTGGATGTGCAGAAGGGCGTCGCCATGCTGCCACGCGGGGTGCGCTTGAAGCCCCAGCAGGTGGGGCTGGCGGCATCGGTGGGCATTGCCTCGCTGAAGGTATTCCGGCGTTTGCGCGTAGGACTGATCTTCCCGGGGGACGAATTGCAGATGCCGGGCGAGGTCCTCAGGCCGGGCAGCATCTACAACTCCAACCGTTTCACCCTCACCGGGCTGGCTGAGGCGCTGGGCTGCGAGGTGTTCGATTACGGCATCGTTCCCGATGGCCTGGAAGTCATGCGCGAGGTGCTGCGCCGCGCGGCAGCCGAATGCGACATTGTCGTCACCAACGGCGGGGTGTCGGTGGGCGAGGCGGATTTCGTCAAACCGGCCGTGGAGGCCGAAGGCGAACTGCTGATGTGGCGCATCGCCATGAAGCCGGGCCGTCCGCTGGCCTATGGCAGGGTCGGCAAGGCGGCCTTCATCGGCCTGCCGGGAAACCCGGTGTCGAGCTTCGTCACCTTCCTCTGGTTCGTGCGGCCCTTCGTGTTGCGGACCCAGGGCATGACCGATGTCGTGCCGCGCAGTCTCAAGGTGCGGGCCGATTTCGACTGGTTGCAGCCGGATGCGCGGCGTGAATTCCTGCGTGTACGCTGGAACCGCTCAGGCGGGCTGGACCTGTACCGAACCCAGGATTCGGCGGTGCTGTCCTCGACGGCTTGGGCCGATGGCCTGGTGGATAACCCGGCCAATGGGGTGATCGGCAAGGGCGAACTGGTGGACTTCGTACCTTATGCGGAGATGGGCCTGTGAGCGCCGGGAAACTGCAGCTGCTCTACTTTGCCGGTTTGCGCGAGAAATTGGGCAGGGGCAACGAGGAAGTCGAGCTTCCAGCGGGTGTCGCCGATGTGGCGGGGCTGCGTGGCTGGCTGATTGCGCGTGACGGGGTCTGGCGCGAGGCGCTAGCGGGTCGCAGCGGGCTGCGGGTGGCGGTGAACCAGGACATGGCCGATGAGTCGACGCCGGTGAAGGCGGGGGATCAGGTGGCCTTCTTCCCCCCGGTGACAGGAGGCTGAAGGGCATGATCGTTTTTCTTGGAACACCGGACAAGCGTCGGCTGGCTGCGGCAGGCCAGCGATCGGCGCGGATAATCTTCATTGGCTTGCGGGGCCGGGCATGACCGTCCGCATCCAAACGGCAGATTTCGACCTCGGTGCCGAAATCGCCGCATTGCGGGCAGGGCGCCGGGATGTCGGGGCGGTGGCGAGCTTTGTCGGATTGGTGCGCGATGTGAATGATGGGGCCCAGGTCGGCGGCATGACCCTGGAGCACTACCCGGGCATGACCGAACGCTCGATTGCCGCCATCGTCGAGGAGGCAGTTTCACGCTGGAACATCGTGGATGCACTGGTCATCCACAGGGTGGGGCGACTGGAACCCACCGACCAGATCGTGCTGGTGGCGGTCTGTGGCGAGCATCGCGGGGAGGCCTTTTCCGCGTGCGAGTTCATCATGGACTACCTGAAGACCCGGGCGCCATTCTGGAAAAAGGAAGAAACTGCAGTGGCCACGCGCTGGGTAGAGGCCCGGGCGTCGGATGAGCAGGCGGCTGATCGCTGGAAGCGCGAAGCCGGGAGTTGAGCCTTTCGTCAGGCCAGGCCGTGCCCGTGAAGCTGTTCTAACACGCATCGCCGTCGGGACTTTGCCCTCGGCAGATGCTTTTTGCGAAACTACGGAGTGGTCCTCCGCAGCGGGGTGGCGATTACTGCCCGCCCAACATCCAGAGTTCGCGGCGCAGGGTGCGCTCGTCGTTCAGGGTGCGTTCCTGGCGCGGTGCGGGGGCAAAGGCCTTGAGGAGTGCCAGCGCCAGGCTGACCATGCCGATGCGTTCAGTCGGGGTACGGGTTCTTGTTCTTGCAGTAACTAAGGTGCTCATTGTCGTTCCTTTCGAGGTGATCAGGTTTTCCCATCCGCAAAGGTGGCGAGGTTCCGGAAGGGGGAGGAGGACCCCGCCAGCGCCCGGCTGACCTTTGCGGACAAGAAACCTTGGTGAATCAGACTGCGGTAAAGCTGTCGAATACGGTATATTGCAACGCAGCAAATATTAACTAAAACCGGACTGCCACTTGGGATTGCCAAGTCTGCCCCAAGCTTGTTCTGCAGTGTCACCACAAACTGTGGGAGATCGTAAAGCAAGTTAAAGTGAATTCTTGCTTTGACTTCTATCCATCTCACTGACAATGTAGTTCTGTTGCGCATGGATTGAATAATAGGGATGCTGCAGTGCAAAATCAAATCGTATGTTCCGATGATCTCCATCAGTTTGGCTGATGATCCCGCAAGCGCTTGTTGCAGAGCAATATATTAGCCCTGAAAGGCTTAGGAATAGGGTATGGAGCTGTACCTGTTGAGGGCATTTTCGACGGTTGCCGAACTAGGTCACCTGACCAAGGCAGCCGAACGCCTGCATGTCTCCCAACCGGCCGTCAGTGGTCAGATCCGGTCCCTGGAGGAGTCCCTGGGGGTGGAACTGTTCATTCGCGGGCCGGGTGGCATGAGCCTCACGGAGGCGGGCGCGCACCTGCTGCCCCTGGCTGAAAAGGTCTTGCAGGACGTGCAGGCCCTGCGCGACGAGGTGCAATCCATGAAGGGCCAGGTGCAGGGCACGGTCCGGGTGGGCACGGTGAGTGACCCCAGTTACCTGAAGCTGGGGGAGTTCCTGTCACGGATGGTGGAGCGACACCCGTTGCTGCATATCGAGATGCACAAGGAAACCTCGGGGGAAGCCCTGGATCAGTTGCGCGCGGGTGAACTGGACGCGAGTTTCTTCTTTGGCGATGCATTGCCGCCACAGACCGAGGGCTTACAGCTGGCCGGCATGGTCTACCGGGTCATCGCCCCGAACGACTGGGCCCGGAAAATGGCCAAGGCGGGCTGGCGGGAAGTCGCTCGCATGCCCTGGGTGATGATGCCGGATAACAGCACCTACCAGCAGATGCTGACTGAAGCCTTTGGACAGCGCGGGCTTGCGCAGCCACAAAAGGTGATCGAGGCAGACCAGGCCACCGTCATCACCGACCTGGTGGCAGCCGGGGTGGGTTTGTCCCTGGCACGCGAGGAACTGGCGCTGGAAGGCCGGGATGCCGGCCGCTGGGTGATCTGGGAGCCGGCGCGTCTGGAAACCACATTGTGGTTCGTCCACGCCGCCAGTCGTGCCCAGGATCTGTCCATCAAGGCCTTGCTCAAGGTACTGCGCGAGGTCTGGGGCCTGGTGGCTCCGGTCGCTGTGGCCAGCAAGGCTACTGCCTGAGGCCGCTTGTTCCAGCAACGCTGCCGCAACGCCCGTTGCCAGCCGGCTATCTCCGCGTTCTTCACCGATGTCCGAGGATAGAGCCGACTCGCTGTTAACCCCCTTTCACAAGGTTCTTCGTCGATTTCCGGGGAACGGTCCGGAACGTTTTCAGGTGACTTTCCAGGGTCAGCAAGCCATTGCGTCCTGTCTGGATGCATGGCCCGATCAAGGTTGTCATCCCCGCGCAGACGGGGATCCAT
>CANJJT010000040.1:0-34458 GCA_947474715.1 Betaproteobacteria bacterium | reverse complement strand
GCCCTGAGTATCATCCAGTGCTACCCATCTGCAAGGCAACAGCCGTGCTCAGGGTTCATGCCATGTCGACAAAGGGCCATGAGACCCGCCTGGCTGGCCAAAATCCCCCCGCTGGCCTGCGGCCAGTCGGCCCCCTTTGACAAGGGGGTTAACACCCTCGCCCCTGCCGCGCCGGCTTCGCCGGACATCGGCGAAGCACCGCTTACTTCGGGGTGTGGACGTAAAGGCGATTGCGCCCCGCATCCTTGGCCATGTAGAGCGCGCGGTCCGCTGCATCGACCAGCTCGTGTGCCCCCATCCTGGGTTCCGGCACCAGGGTTGCCACACCGATGCTGACGGTGACCCGTCCGGCCACCGGCGAAGCGGCATGCGGCAGATCCATATCCCACAGGGCATCGAGCAGGACTTTGGCCACCGCCAGCGCGCCTTCTTCGTTGGTGTCGGACAGGATCACGGCAAGTTCCTCACCGCCATAGCGCGCCAGCAGGTCCGGTGAACGCTTCAACCGCGAATGCACCACCTTGCACACGGCCTTGAGGCACTCGTCCCCGGCCAGATGTCCATAATGGTCGTTGTAGAGTTTGAAGTGGTCGATATCTATCATCAGCAGGGACAGCGGCTGCCGATCACGCGCAGCGCGACGCCACTCCAGCACCAGACGCTCATCGAAATGTCGCCGGTTGGCGATCCCCAGCAGGCCATCGGTCTTGGAGAGTGACTCCAACCGCAGATTGAGTGCCTGCAATTCCGCCGTCCGTTGGGCCACCCGCTCTTCCAGGCGGGCATTGGCCGTCACCAGCGCCCGGTTCTGCTCCACCAGCACGCGGTAGAGGTTCCTCATTGCCTCGAGCAATGCGCCGACACTGCCTTCGCCGACCTTGCTCGCGCAGGCTTCGTAAGCGGCCTCAGCCGTGGCCCCCTGTGCGATCAGGGTGACCTGCTGCGCCATCTCCCTGTCCTCACCCAGGATATGAAAGGCCAGCCAGCCACACAGAAAATCATGCAGGGTATGGGCGGCATCGGGAACCAGGCCACGCGATGACCACATCACGGCCAGTTGCTCGACGAACTGCTCATGATGCTCGTGATGGAGCCGGCGGTGCCGGGGATCGACGCCGGCACGAGCCGACAATTCCTCTTCCTCGGAAAAATGCAGCCTGGCGTAGGCGGTCAGGTCGTCGAAAATCGTACTCAGGCCGATGTCGTCCTCGCCGGTGGCGCTGACCAGTGCTTCGCCCAGTGTGTTGATCAGGTTCACCAGCTGGTGATGCTGGGCATCGACCGCTGCCAGACCGGTCTCGAAATGTTCACTCCACTCGAATGCATTCATCAACAGACCTCCCCTCTGCCCATCGCTACGGTTGAAGTCTGAGCCACGATGGTGGTGGCATGAAGAACGCCATCCACTGGTCCGGCAGTTCCCGACCCCGGAGTTAAAGTGATGCAGCCCGAATGGCGTTTGATTCAGGTCAATCCGGATGAAAACAGCAGGAATCTTTGCCGAAAGGCCGCGGCATCTGCCCAACCGGACCAATCCGGAACCAAACAGATTGCCTGTTCACATCGACAGCACAGGCCTATGTCAGCCACCCGCTTCCCGCAGCAAGCCGCGCCATTGTGCGCGCATGTAGCGGGCCCCCACCACCATCACCACGCCCATGCCGGCAAACACCACGCCCACACCAAACACACCGCCGATGACACCGGCGGCCAGCGGGACAATGGTCTGCATGCCGTTGAGCAGCGACAGGCGCAGCCCCAGCACCTCGCCCTCGCGTCCGGGCGGCGAGGCCTCGTTCATGAGGGCCAATGCCAGCGGCGCACCGACGCCCAGCACCAGTCCGGCGGCAAAGCTGATCAGCGCCAGTGTCACCGCATGCGAGAACAGCGGCATCAGCATCAGGCCGATGCCGGTGGCCGCCACCGAATACATCATCAGCGGCTTGGGGGCGATGCGGCGCGTCACCGCGGGCGCCAGGCCACGCGAGAGCACCGTGGCGATGGACAGGGCGCTCACCACCATGCCGATTTCCGACGCCGAGAGTCCGATGTAGGTGCCATACACAGGCATCAGGAAGTTGTAGAAGTTCAGCGCCACGAAGGCCAGCACCGCGCCGGCAAAGATGCCGCGCATCAGCGGCGGCTTGAGCAGATCCAGGGCATTGCGCTTGCCCGTGTCCTCGGTGCCGGCCTTGCCATGGCTGGCCCCGGGCAGGAAACGGATGGCGCCGGTGGCAATCACCGCCACCGACAGCAGCGGCAGTGATGCCAGCAGCAGGAAGGTGTTGGCGTGCCCCATGCCGTCGATGGCGAAACCGGTCACCAGCGGCGCGATGAAATTGGCCAACGAGTTGGCCTGCATGGACAGGCTGTAATTGCCGACCTTGTCATTGGCGGTGCTGTGGCGGCCAACCTGCTGGTGGCCGCTGACCACGAAGATGTTGTAGCAGGTGCCGATCACCAGGCTGACCACGAAGAGTGCGCCGAGGTCACGCCAGACCCAGGCGGTGGCCGCTCCACCGGTCATCAGCAAGGCAGCCAGCAGCAACGGCAGTCGCGCGCCGTGCCCGTCAAACCAGCGCCCCATGGCCACCGAGGTGAAGGCCACCGGCGCCGAAAACAAGGCCGCCAGTACACCGACCATGGTGGGCGAGGCCCCCAGCGACACCGCGGTGAGCAGCACACACAGGTTGCACCCCCGGAACACCACGTGGTTGGTGGAGGTGATGATGATCAGCAGATGCAGTTGCTTCAAGTGGGGCAGCCCCGGTGGACGCGTTCTCGAACGCGTTGGTCGTCGTTATTGTTGTGATCATGCCGCTCCTGGCATTGCCGCCGCCGCAACGTTTGCGCACAGCGGGCCCTGGAAGCCCAGAGGGAAAGTTTAACCTGCATTCGAAGCAGACCCGACAACTGGCACAGGCAGTCACCTACGGCAGTAAGGAACGAGCGCCGACACAGGCCTGCGCAAAGGTGGCGTTTAATGGAAGTTCCTCCAGGTAAGGAATCAACATGGCCCATTCCGAACACAACACGCCGGAGAAAAGCACGACGATCAGCCCGTTCGCCACCATCGCGAGGAACAACAGGCGCTGGTGCTGCGGGTAATCAAGGAGGGCCTCGCGGCCGATTTCCTTGCCTGGCTCAAGGACGGCATCATTTCCAAAGGTTCCGGCGAGTGGCGCATACCTCCCTTCTCCCCAGGATCACAGCTGGTCCACTGAGGATGCATCGCGGGTGAGGGGGAAGTCCCGCCCGGAGACGTCACCGCTGCCCATACTGCTACGCCGCGTCATGTAGGCGACCTGCGTCAGCGCCGGTGACCGATGGCGCCAGACAGGCCCAGGCACGATGGTAGAGCCATCAGGGTCCTGGCCAGTGCACCGGAGAGGATCGACTTTCCCCCAACCCGCACAAGGAGAATTACATGGAAGACAACGCAGGCGCCATTGGCCGCATGGGCACATCCACCGGCCAGCGCGAAAAAAGCAATGACTCCGCCCATGACAGCATCACCAACATCAACCAGAAGGCCCATGCCGCCGTCGACCACGCCTCGGAAGTGGCCACGCAGACAGCGGACTGGCTGAGCACCTCGCAGAAGGACATCACGCACAAGACCTGCACCTACGTCCAGGCCAAACCGATGCGTTCGATCGGGATGACCTTCGCGGCAGGCTTCGTGCTGGCCAAACTGCTGCGCTGAATACGGCATCGTCTCGGGATCTGCACCCGGTTCCGGAAAGCGGGCACAGCAGGGCTGCCGGTGTGGCCCCCTTGTCAAAGGCTGTTCGTCGATTTCCGGGTGCGGGTGCGGCAGGACTGCGGGTGTTAACCCCCTTGTCAAAGGGGGCCGACTCGTGAGCGCAGCGAACGAGCGGGGGGATTTTCTCCCACTGCCTTTATCGTTCGCCAGTCATGACCGGATGCGGGCCCTGAGTGTCCTCCGGTGCTTCCCCTCTGCAAGGCAACAGCCGTGCGCAGGGTTCATGCAATGTCGGCAAAAGGCCATGAGACCAGCCTGGCTGGCCAAAATCCCCCCGCTGGCCTGCGGCCAGTCGGCCCCCTTTGACAAGGGGGTAAACCCCGGCCCTGCCAAGCTTGCTGCCAATGCCATCCCGGGAAATCGGTGAAGAACCTTTGACAAGGGTGCAAACCTTTTTGCATCCGAGGTCAGGATAGATATCCCGTTTCCATGGATCAGGCTTGCGGCACCAGCTCCCATGCGTTCCGTGCCGCCGAGCGTTCCACCGCCTCCCAGATGCGGTGGATCTTCAGTTCGTCTGCGAAAGAGGGACTGCAGGACACGCCCTCCAGAATGGCCCGGCCCAGGGCATGCCAGGTCTGGGCTACCGGGAAGGTGGTGCTCACAGGGTCCAGTCCCTGCACGGCACAATGCCCGTCTGCCGGGGTGATGGGCTGCATGGCGGTGTCCTGGTCGCATGCGCCATAAAGAACGGCATGTCCGGCCTTGGGGTCACCCTTGACCGTGCTCCTGCGATCCATGCCCTCCTCCCGAATCATCAGCATGCCGTGGGTGCCATAGACCTGGAAGTTCCAGCCCGTGCCGAACCAGGCGGTCAGGCAGACCTGCAGGCTGCCCATGGCGCCGCTTCGGGTCCTCAGCAGCAGGTTGATGTTATTGGTCTGGGTGATGACTTCACGTCCGGGCTGGTGCTGATGCGGCGAGATCACCTTCATGTCGGCACAGACGGCGTCCAGGTCGCCCAGCACTGCCGTCACCCGCTCCAGGCTGTGGCCGGTGCGCCAAGCCTGCGGCCCGCCCATTTCGGCCAGATTGAGCCAGGGACGGGCATTCTTCTGCGGGGCAATCATGCCGCTGTTGAAAAAGGTGATGCCGAAGTTGAGCGGCTTGCCGATGTAGCCTGCTCGAACGCGCGCGGCCATCTCCAGCATCGCCGGCTCGTAGTGGTGCTCATGGCCGACCACCGTACACAGTCCGCGCGCCTGGGCCAGGGCCGCCATCTCCGCTGCCTGGGCCAGGCTCACACCGAAGGGGTGCTCGCAGTACACGTGCTTGCCCGCAGCCAGGGCCTGCATCACCACTTCGTGCTGGGCCACCGGCCTCACGCTGACACAGATGACGTCGATGTCCGGCAGCGCAGCCAGCATCCGCGGTACGCTATCGAAGGCCTGCGGCACACCGAAGTGATCTGCGGCTGCCTGCGCCGTGGCCTGGGTGGTGGTGCAGGTGGCGACCACCTCGAACATGTCGGGCAGCGCCAGCAGTGCCGGCAGATGCGCCCGCACCGCGAAGCGCTGATGATGCCCCGGGTCCGCGCTCATGCTGGCACCCACCACGGCCACCTTCAGTTTGCGTTGATCCACCGCCATGCCACCGCCTCCTTCCACTCACGCCATCCACTTCGGACACCGCCATCTTCCACCCGGGAGTTGACCGACACGGAGAGCACGGGCAATATGAATTTGGTCTGACCTTATCATGCCCCGCCCCGCCATAAAAACAACTCCGGGGAAAGCGGTGTCAGTGCCATCAACACTCAGGAGGAAACATGCGCTTCAAGGAACTCACGCCCGAAACCATGACCGAGGCGCAGCTGGCCGTGTACCGGGAGGTCTGTGCCGGACCGCGCGGCCGCCTGGGCCCGCCCACCAACGTGCTGCTGCGCGCGCCCGAACTGGCCAACCGCTCGCAGGCCATCGGCGAGTACGTGCGCTACCGCAGTTCGCTGGCGCCGCATATCTCCGAGTTCGCCATCATCCTGGTCGGCCGCTACTGGACTTCGCAGTACGAATGGAATGCCCATTGCCAGCTGGCACTGAAGGCCGGCCTGGACCCGGAGATCGCCCGGCAGGCCGCCCAGGGACAGTGGCCAGACAACATGCCGGCCGACCTGGCAGCCGCCTATGCCTTTTGCACCGAGCTGCATCGCGACAAATCGGTGAGCGACGAAACCTTTGCCCATGCAGTGAAAGTGTTTGGCGAACCCGGAGTGGCCGATCTGATAGGCGCATCGGGCTACTACACGCTGATCTGCATGTGCCTCAAGGTGAACCAGAAAACCCTGCCGGCCGGGACGCCGCTGCCGCTGCCGGAGATCGACCTCCACCAAGCGGCACGCGCGCATGGTCCGGAAATCCGCTCGGCCATGACCGACCTCACACCGGACCAGATGACCGCGGAGCAACTCGCCTTCTACCAGGAGATCACCAGCGCCGGGAAGAAGCTCAGCACGCCGATGAAGGTGCTGATCCGTTCCCCTGAACTGGCGCGGCGCGCGCAACGGGTGAGCGAGTACCTGCGCTTCCAGGCCGAGTTGCCGGCGCAGCTGGCACAGTTCGCCATTGCCATCACGGCAGCCGTGTGGAAGGCCCCGACCATGTGGAAGTCCCATGCCGCGGAAGCCCAGGCACTGGGCGTTCCTGCCGGGGCACTCAGCGAGATCCACGAAGGCAGGGCACCCGCCGGACTGGATGCAGACCAGGCAGCCGCGCATGCCCTGTGCTGGCAACTGCACTCGGAAAAACAGCTTTCCGATGCGGTGTTCAATGAGGCGCTGTCGCGCTTTGGCGAGCGGCGCACCGTGGAACTGATCGGCGTGTGCGGCTACTACACGCTGGCCGCCATGGCGCTCAAGGTCGGCCGCAAAGGCTTCTGATACTGCGCTGCCCTGCCTGCACCCGCAGCCAGGGCCTGTTCCATCACCCTCCAGGGAGCCTCCCATGAAGCAAGCACTGTCCATGCATGCAAGACTGCTGTTGGGCACCGCCTGTGCGGGACTGGTTGCAGCACTCACCACCACCCAGGCCATCGGCCAGAACTGGCCGGCCAAACCGATCCAGATCATCATTCCCTTCGAACCCGGTGGCGCCACCGATCTGAGCGGCCGCATGATCGGCGAGCGGCTGGTCCAGCACCTGGGCCACCCCGGCATTGCCATCAACAAGGCCGGCGCCGGCTCCATCATCGGCAGCGATTTCGTCGCCAAATCGGCAGCCGACGGCTACACCATCCTGCTCAACACCAGTTCGCTGGTGAAGACGGCGCTGGTGCGCAAGGCCACCGGACAGTCGATGCCCTATGACGTGCAGAAGGATCTCGACCCCATCGCCATTTTCTACAAGCAGGCCGAACTGCTGATGCTGCACCCTTCGGTGAAGGCGAACACTGTGAAGGACCTGGTGGCACTGGCCAAGGCCAAACCCGGCGCCATCCGCTATGCCTCGACCGGCTTCGGTTCGGTGACGCACTTCACCACCGAGTATTTTTCCAATACCACCGGGATCTCGCTTTCCCACATCCCCTACAAGGGTGGCGGCTCGGCCATACCGGCATTGATTCGCGGCGACATCGAGATGATGTTCCTCGGCATTCAGACAGCTGCTTCCAATGTGAAGTCCGGCAAGGTGCGCGCCATCGCCATCACCTCGAAAGAACGCACACCAGCCTTTCCCGACGTGCAGACGCTGGTGGAGCAAGGTGTGGGCGACACCGACCTGCAGACCTGGTATGCCCTGTTCGCCCCGGCGCGTACGCCCAGGCTGGTCATGGACCGGCTGTTCGCTGCCATCAGCAAGATCGTGGCTGACCCGGATTTCAGCGACCGGCTGCGCGCTGCCGGCGGCACCACCATCGTTGTCCCGGGGGACCAGGTGCGCAAGATCATCGACGACGACCTGAAGATCTTCAGCAAGGTCATCGCCGCCACGAATATGAAGCTGGAATAGCCTCGCGGCACCGGCGGCAGCGACGTCACCCTCAAGGCAAGGCCGTGACGGCCATGCCTCAGTAACCGGCTTTGGCGTAAGGCGTGTCGGCCTCACGCCGATACACCAGCAACTTGCGGCGATAGGACAGCACTTCCTCGCCATGCTGGTTGATGGCGCGCGTATCGACGGTGAGAATGCCCTCGGCCGGCCGCGATTTCGATTCGCGTTTGTCGATCACGGTGGATTCGGAGGTGACGGTATCTCCCGCATGCACCGCACGCGGCAACCGGATGTCATACCAGCCCAGATTGGCCACCACGCGCCCGAAGGTGCGGGTGGTGGTCGCCGTGGCGGCGCTGATCAGCCAGGTCTCGCTGATGCGATAACGCCCGCCCTGGCGCCGCGCCACCCAGGCGAGGTCATGGAACTGCGGGCCGACTTCCATCGAGCGCATGCTGTGCTCGATCGCTTCCTCGCGATGGAAGTGGCGCGCGGGCGCATGGATGAAAGTATCCCCTGCCTGCGCGTCCTCGAAGAAGAGGCCGTAGTGCTCGAGCAGGCTGCCATCGTCCAGCTTGCGGTAAAGCTCGAAGCGCGCTTCGGCAGCCGGCTCACCGCCCACGGCAGAGTCATCCGGATGGCGGCCGCGACGGTAGACCTCGACGTCATAAGTGAGGCGTGCCACCTCGGTGCCGTCCTGCCGATGGGCGCGTGACACCACGGTGACGATACCGGTGTCGGCATCGCCGTCGCGCAGCGCGGTGACGGTGGAACGGGCATAGAGCGTGTCGCCGCCGAACACCGGGGCGGTCAGCGCAATTTCCGCAAAGCCGAGAATAGCGCGCTTGCGCCCGAAGGTGCGTGAAGCCATGCCGATGACCCGCTGCAGGGTGATGGTGCTCACCATCAGCGGTTTCTTCCAGACCGTCTGCGCGGCATAGTGGGCGTCATAGTGCATCATGGCGGCATTGAAGGTGTCGAGCGACTCGTCGGTATTGTCCTGCTGCGAGACAGTGACACCGGGCCGGTGGCCAAAACACTGCCCGACTTCGAATTCCTCGAAGTCCAGACCCCAGCGTTCCTGGTAGCGCTGCACCCCAACACGATCATAGGCATGAAAACTCATGGCTTCTCCCTGGATGGCCACATCGGTCTGAACGCGGGCTGATCCCGACGCATGCACCTGCCGTCACTATAACGGCAGGCTGCACGCCGGCACCATGGCCTTCTGCACCACCTATCCTTACCCCCGCCGCTGCTCCCCTGCCCTGGCTCTTATAGAATCGCCCCTTCGCTGCGAGAGGAAAGCGCCATGACGACTCACGAGGAATTCACGGCCGATGTCATCGTGCTGGGCGGTGGTGGCTCCGGTCTGGCTGCTGCCATCGCCGCAAGGACGCTCGGGCGCGATGTCATCCTGCTCGAGAAAAATGCCGCTCTGGGTGGCTCGGCCGGGCGCTCGGTCGGCTCCATGTCGGCCAGCGGCACGCCGCACCAGATCAGGAAAGGCATCAAGGACAGCCCGGACGAACACTTCAATGACCTGGCGGCCTTCAACGCCGAGGCGCAGAAGACCAGCCTGGACAACGTGGTGCTGCGACGCATTCTCGTCGACAACATGAACGACACGCTGCGCTGGCTGATGTCGCTGGGGGTGCGTTTCTTCGGCCCCATGATCGAACCGCCGCACCGCAAATCGCGTATGCACAATGTGCTGCCGAGTTCGCGCTCCTTCATCTACCACCTGGAGAAGCACGCCCGTGCCATCGGCGTGGACATCCGGCGAGAGCGCCGCGGCATGGACATCGTCATGCAGGACGGCCGCGCGGTAGGCGTGGACTGCAGCACCCCCGACGGCCGCACCGAGCGCTACCTCGCACGCGGTGGCGTGGTGCTCACCACCGGTGACTACAGCGCCAGCCCGGAACTGAAATCGCGCTTCGGCACCCCGGCCATGGCCAACATCGAGCCGGTGAACCCGACCAACACCGGTGACGGCCATGTGATGGCGATGAAGATCGGCGCGCGGGTGCTCAATTCGCATGCAGTGCACGTCGGCATCCGCTTCGTGCCGCCGGCACGCCGGAACTGGGTCATGGCGATCCCGCCCTGGACGCCGCTCACCCGCTTCATGGCTTTTGCGCTGGAGCGCTTCCCCGGCTGGCTGATCCGCCCCTTCATCCTGAGTTTTCTCACCGCGGTACTCGGACTCACGGACAAATTGTTCCTGCAGGGTGCCATGCTGGTGAACCAGGGCGGCGAGCGCTTCTGCGACGAGTTCGACAAGCCGGTGTGGAAGCTTGCAGAGCAGCCGGGACAGATCGGCTATGTCATCTTCGATGCCAGGCTGGCGCAGCGCTTCACTGCCTATCCCTACTTCATCTCCACCGCAGCCGGCATTGCCTATGCGTACCTGCCCGACTACCGGCGCAGCCGTCCGGATGTGTATGCCAGCGTGCCCACACTGGAAGCGCTGGCGAAGAAGATCGGCGCAGAGCCAGGCCTGCTGGCTGCCTCGGTCAGACAGCACAACGAGGCCATCGCGCAGGGTCGCACCAATCCGGCGGGCAACCCACTCACCCCCATCGAGGAAGGTCCCTTCCATGCGCTGGGGCCGGTGAAGAGCTACACCGTGGCCTCCGATGGCGGCTTGGCCGTGAACGAGCGCCTCGAAGTGCTTGGCCCGGATGACCAGCCCATCGAAGGGCTTTACGCAGCCGGCATCATGGGCCTGTCAGGCATGCTGCTGAAGGGCCATGGCCACCACCTGGGCTGGGCCTTCACTTCGGGTCGCATGGCCGGACGCAATGCGGCCTATCGGGTGTGTACACCGAACGAGAACTGAACCTGGCGGCGGATACAGACCTGCAGGGCGGCACATCACGCACGCGTTCGCATGCGGGAGGTCGCCCTGGTTCAGGCCCATTGCCGTCGTCCGGTGCGAAAGGACTCTGTCAGGCAAACAACCATTGAGAGCTCGCGACACCCTTGTAGTAAAGTGCGTAACAACCGGCAGCAGACCGGATTTCCATCAGAGGAGGTAGTCGTGGCCGCACCCAGTGCAGTAATCACGGCTGACGTGGTCGTGCTCGGCGGCGGCGGATCGGGTCTGGCCGCGGCCATTTCTGCCCGCACCCAAGGCCGGCACGTCATCCTGCTGGAGAAGAACGCCGAGCTCGGGGGGTCGGCGGGCCGATCGGTGGGCTCCATGTCGGCCAGCGCCACGCCCCATCAGTTCAGGCGTGGCATCAAGGACAGCCCGGCCGCGCATTTCGACGACCTGGAAGCCTTCAACAAGGAGGCCAGCAGGAGCGCTAATGACAATCACGCTCTGCGCCGGGTGCTCGTTGAAACCATGCCTGAGACCCTGCGCTGGCTGATGTCCCTCGGGGTGCGCTTCTATGGTCCCTTGATCGAGCCGCCCCATCGCAAGTCGCGCATGCACAACGTGCTGCCCAGTTCGCGTTCCTTCATCTATCACCTGGAAAGACATGCCCGCGCCATCGGCGTCGACATCCGCCTGGAAAAGCGCGGCCTCGACATCGTGATGGAGGGAAACCGTGCCGTTGGCGTGGACTGCAGTGCCCCGGATGGACGCGTGGAGCGCTATGTGGCACGCGGCGGGCTGGTGCTCGCCACGGGCGACTTCAGTGCCAGTCCTGAGTTGAAGGAACGGTTCGCATCACAGGCTATTGCACGCATCTCCCCCATCAACCCCACCAACACCGGTGATGGCCACATCATGGCCATGAAGCTCGGGGCCAGGGTGCTCAACGGCGATGTGGTCAACGCCGGCATCCGCTTCGTTCCACCGCCGCGGAAGAACTGGATCATGGCCATTCCGCCCTGGCCACCGCTGACCGGATTCATGGCCTGGGCACTTGATCATCTGCCAGACTGGCTCATCCGACCATTCGTGCTGAGCTTTCTCACCACCGTGCTGGGCCTCACCGGGGAGTTGTTCGAGTTCGGCGCCATTCTGGTCAACAAATCCGGCGCGCGCTTCTGCGACGAATTCGACAAGCCGGTCTGGAAGCTGGCAGAACAGCCCGAACAAAGCGGCTTTGTGATTTTCGACCGCAAGCTGGCCGAACGCCTGACTGCCTACCCCTATTTCATCTCGACCGCGGCGGGCGTGGCCTACGCCTATCTGCCCGACTACCGGCGCAGCCGCCCCGATGTCTATGCCGAGTCGCCCACGCTTGCCGGTCTGGCCCGAAAGATCGGCGTGGATCCGAAGACGCTGCAGGACTCGGTCGCGGAATACAACCAGGCGGTGCAGGCGGGCCGGCGCAATCCCCGGGGCGAAGCACTGGCCGCCATTGAAGCCGGGCCATTCTTCTCACTGGGGCCGGTCAGGAGCTACGTGGCGACGGCTGATGGGGGTCTGGCCGTCAATGGCGAACTGCAGGTGCTCGGCCACGAAGACCAGCCCATCGAGGGACTCTATGCAGCCGGGATCATGGGACTCTCGGGCATGCTCCTGAAAGGTCATGGCCATCATCTGGGCTGGGCCTTTACCTCAGGGCGCATGGCCGGACGCAACGCCGCCTATCAGGTCAATACCCCCAACGAGCGCTAGACCGCATTGCAAATTTCCCCATCGGGCAACCCCACCTTTTCTTCAGGAGATCCAGGCCATGAACCGATTGCTCCAATGCGCCAGCGCCGTTGCGGGTATGCTCCTGTTGTCCCAAGGGCCCGCCTCGGCACAGACCTATCCCGCCAAGCCGCTGCGCATGATCGTGCCCTTCCCGCCCGGCGGCGTGGTAGACACGGTGGGCCGCTTGGCCGCCGGCAAGCTGAGCGCTGGCCTGGGCCAGCCCGTCGTGATGGATAACCGTCAGGGTGCCGGGGGCAACATCGGTATCAATGTCGCGGCCAAGTCCCCGAACGACGGCTACACGCTCATGACAGCCGCCAATTTCTTCACCATCAACCCGAGTTTGTACAGCAATGCCGGTTATGACCCGATCCGCGACTTCGAACCCGTGTCGCTGCTCACTTCCTATATGCTGCTGCTCGCCGTCCACCCGAGCTTCGAGGCCAAGTCCGTCAAGGCCCTCATCGCCCTGGCCAAGGCACAGCCGCGCAAGATCAATTACGCATCGGCGGGCACCGGCACCACCACTCACATCGCGGTGGAATTGTTCAACGCCATGGCCGAGGTGCAGATGACCCATATTGCCTACAAGGGCGTGGGGGGCGGCATGATCCCCGACACGCTCTCGGGGCGCATTCCAGTACAGTTCAACAGCCCGGCCATCGTGCCCCACATCAAGGCGGGCAAGCTGCTGCTACTCGCGGTGACGGGTGCCAGGCGCTCCACGATCTTTCCCGACATCCCGACCGTATCGGAAGCTGGCGTGCCCGGCTACGAGGCCTCCGGCTGGAATGCACTGTTCGCCCCGGCCGGAACACCGCAAGCCATCATCCGGCGTCTCAATGCGGAAATCGTCAAGGGTTTCGCTCAGTCGGATGTGCTAGAGGCACTGGCCAAGCAGGGCATCGAGGCGGCAAGCGGCTCTCCGGAGGCCCTGGCGACCCTGGTCCGTGCCGAGGTGCCACGCTGGGCCAAGGTTATCAAGGACGCAAGCATCCAGGTCGAGTGACCGCGGGCCTCATTCATGCACACAGGGAGAAACGCATGATCTACATGGTCGACCACATCTTCGACGACGCCAGCCTGGAACCGGGTTGGCACGAGCACTATGCCAGCTACCTGCTCAAGCTGCTCGCCGTACCCGGACTCACCACGGCGCAGCGGTTCAAGGCGCTTGATCACACCCCGCCACGCTTCCTGGCGATGTACAGCGTGGACTCGCCCGGCATCTACGAAAGCCCCGCCTACAAGGCGATGGGCGGCGGGGGAAGCCAGAGTGCCCGCTTTCATGCCGCCTACAAGATGTGGACGCGCAACCTGCTCGACGGTGTCGAATTCGCGCCCGAAGTGAAGCGTAACCAGTTCGTCCTCACCGTCGACAGCGAGTTGCCCGACCCTGCCCTGGACCTGGCCTTTCCCGGGAAAGTTTTATGGCTGTCATCGGTTGGCCTGCACCAGACCACGCCTTACCGCGCGCTGGTCATTCTCGATCCGGGTGAGGAAGCCAAAGCCCGCGCACTAAACCGTGGCTTCGTGTACGCAACCTTCACCGATTTTCTGGTCGCCCCGCCACGCTGATTTCAGTCAGAGCCGTCCAGCCTTACTGGCTGACTCGATTGCGCCCCGCCCCCTTGGCGCGATACAGCGCTTCGTCGGACGACTTGAGCACCATGGCGGGCGTTTCGTCGGCATCCCGCTTGCCTGTCGCTGCCGAGACACCAATGCTGACGGTGACCGACAGGGACTTCTCCACCATAGTCTCCACGGGCTGCTCGCCGCGCAGGGCGGCACCCGCCTTGCGGTCGCGCGGCCGGTCCGGTGCGCGCACTGTCATGCGATAGCCTTCGATGGACTTGCGCACCTCTTCCAGGTGCGGCATGGCCTGCTCCAGGCGCTGGTCAGGGAACAGCACCACGAATTCCTCGCCGCCATAGCGATAGGCGGTGCCGCCACCGTCTACCTCGGCCAGGCGCGCCGCCACCAGGCGCAGCACCTGGTCACCCGTGTCATGACCATGCGTGTCGTTGAATTGCTTGAAATGATCCACATCGACCGTGGCCAGCACATACACCGGGCCCAGTCCGCGCATGCGCTCTTCCAGCGCACGCCGGCCCGGCAGGCCGGTCAACTCGTCTCGAAACGCCAGGCGATGCGATTCCTGCAGCAACGCCAGCAGCAGAATCGCCCCGGCCGCTGCCATGTAGGCACTGTAGGCGCCAGGGGCCTGCGCCCATTCGCAGGCGACAAAGAAGGCGATCAGCACACTCACCATGGCCAGATCGAGCGGCAAGGGCGTGCGCGCCGGCGGCTTGGGCCAGCCGCGCATCAGCGCCAGCGTGAAGGCCACCGCGATCAGCAGTCGCGCCGGCAGTGGCGTCGGCGGTGAGCGCAGCAGCCAGTGGTCGAACACGCCGAGCCAGCCAGAGCCGGAAATCAGCGAGTGTCCGGCACTGGCCAGCCACACCACCAGCAGGATCTCCCCCATGGCGATGATCAGCCAGCGGTAGTTCTGCCGGTGGAAGAAGCCCGGCTGGGCCACCGTCACCGCCAGCAGGATGTTGAGCGGCACCAGGGTGGCGGTCATCAGGAACACGGCGCGCGCCACGGGACTGCCCACATCCCCCTCCAGCAGCAGGTTCCAGGTGGTATAAGCGCCCAGCAAGGAGGCCGCGGCGATGAACGCGGCGCCGCGATTGAACCAGACTGCGATCACCGTGGCGGTGACCAGCAGGAAATAGGGCCCGACCGACTTCAGGCCGGTCAGGGATGCCGGCAGTGTCGCCCCGGACAGCAGGCCCAGCGTGGTGAGCAGCAACAGCAATACCGGCCCCGCCACGGGGCGCAACTCAACGAGCAGTTCCCGTGCGACGGCCCACACCAGATGCGACCAGCGCGATTGTCCCAGTTCCATCACTGGAACTTATCAGATTGCGGCGACATGCTGTGGCGCCAAGCCGGACCGATGAGACGGTTTTCACGAATGGACGCATCGCGCGCAGGTAACATCCCGGCTCCACCCTGTCCATTCGCAACTGTTGACAAAGACAAACCCGGCCACACACTGACGAGCATGCATTCCTCCCTGCCATTTCCACTGCGCCCTGTGCTGTGCGCCTGGGTCGTCGCCAGCGTGCTGAGCGGACTGCCTTCGACGCTGCATGCCCTGGTCAGCGGCGGGGATGTCATGGAGGCCACTCGGGCGGCGGCGCTGATGATTCTGTCGGCCACCGGCGACAGGGACAACTCAACCGGAGAGATCCTGTTGGCAGCCGGCGTGGCGCACGGCAGCATCTCGCTGTTCTGGGCCATGGGGCTGGCCCTGGTGTTGCCGCGGCGTGGCGTGACGGCCTGGGCCGTGGCGGCATCGGCAGGGATTGCCCTGCTCGACCTGGGACTCATCGCCCCGGCACTGTTTCCCGCCGTGGCCGCACTGGCCTTCCTGCCGCAACTGGCCGACCACCTGATGTGGGGCGCCTGCTATGGGGCAAGCCTTGCCTGGATGGGGCGGCCCGGACGTCGGGCGCACACAGGCGACTGAATGTCGGCATTGGCCCAAGTCGGCATGCGCTTACGCCTCCTTGTCAAAGCTGCTTTACCGAATTCCGGGGATGGTGCTGGCGGCGGGCCGGCGCAGGCATGGGTTTACCCCCTTGTCAAAGGGGGCCGACTGGCCGCAGGCCAGCGGGGGGATTTTGGCCAACCAAGCTGGTTTCATCGCCATTCTCCACCGCTGTATGATCCTCGCGCATGCTTACTGCCATGCAGTGGGAATGGCGGGAGAAGAAGTTCGGGGCATCGACCTGACCATGACTGGCGAAAGATAAAGGCAGCGGTATGAAAATCCCCCCGCTCGTTCGCTGCGCTCACGAGTCGGCCCCCTTTGACAAGGGGGTAAACCACGCCGCAGCCACGTCTCCGGAATTCGACGAAGAACCTTTGACAAGGGGGTAGACCTCGCCATCCCCGGAAATCGGTGAAGAACTGTCAGTGCTGGCTTGGGTGGCCGATGAATCCGGACGCCCAGAACACCCTGACATTATGATCAATATCGGATGCTCATCCTTTTCATTATTGAATTAATTCGATTATTATTATCAGCAACAGCGCAGCGGAAACAGCCTGCCGGCGGTCAGCAGCCTGCCCTCGGCGACAGGATCACCATCGCGCACACCCTCAGCCTGCAGCGCCGCGAGGCGGTCGCTGAACTCGCCATCACTGTGCAGCTCGGCACGCCTGGCCCGCGTAGCCTGCACGTCGATACCCCCTTCGGCATCGAAGCAGACGCCATAACAGGATTCGGCACGCGCCCTGGAGATATAGCCTTCGCGCAGGTCATGGGCGATCTGCTCCGGCGGCCGGTCGAGCGGAGAACCATAGCCACCGCCACCACCCGAACGCAGGATGTAGGCATCCCCTGCCTGCATCTGGCGTCCGTAAACCTTGCCGCTGGGAAAACGCAGCTCCGGCTCATCGCCGACGCGCACGCTCACCTCGTTGCCCGCGCCCGGATGCCCGTCGAACAGGCCCCAGGGCCGGCAGTGCACGCGCTCGACACCCGCATTGAACATGAACTCGCTGGCGGAGCGGCAGACAAATTCGGCCCCCAGCCCGCCCTGGTGGCGCCCGGCACCGCCGGAATCCTCGCGCAAGGCATAACGCTCGACCAGCATGGGGTACTTGGCCTCGAGCTGCTCCAGGGGGCTGTTGTGGGTGTCGCCATCATTGATGCAGATGGTCACGTGCGAGCCGTCGCCTTCGCTGGTCGCGCCCCAGCCGCCGCCGATCAGGCCGCCATTGACGATGAACAGCCGCCCGTCGTTGGGCATCTTGCCGTTGATGTGCACGCTCATCAGGTCGGCATGATGGCCGGCAATGACCCGCTCGGGCACCGCCTTGGCCAGCGCCTTGAAGATGGTGTCGGCCACCGTCATGGGAAAGGTCATCCACTTCATCATGGGCGCCGGCTTGACCGCGCTCACCACCGTGCCCTTGGGCAGGATCACCTTCAGGGCGCGGAAGTTGCCGTGGTTGATGGGCTTCTCCAGCGGCGAGGTGACGCACTTGAAAGCCACCTGGCAGCAGGAGATGCCGGCCGACTCGCCGGAGTTGTAGAAGCCCTTCACCTGCAGGCTCATGCCGGAGAGGTCGACGGTCATCTGCTCGCCTTCGACTATCACCTTGACGCGGATCGGCACACGCTGGCCGGCGTCGACCCCGTCATCGTCCATGTAGGACTCAGCCTCGTACACCCCATCCGGGATGCTCGCCACCTGCTGCCTGGCTAAAGCTTCACTGCGGTCCATGATCGCGGCAATGCCGTTCAGCACTGCGTCACGCCCATAACGGGCGATCAACTGGGTGAAGCGCAGGGCGCCGGTCTTCACCGCGGCGATCTGCGCATTCAGGTCGCCCATGCCGCGCTCGGGAATGCGCACGTTCATGCGCATGATCTCGACCAGGTCCTGGTTGAGCACGCCGGCCTTGTAGATCTTCAGGATGGGCAGTTGCAGGCCTTCCGAATAGATGTCGCGGGTGACGATGTTGAGCGCGGCACCGATGTCGGCCCAGTGCGCCATGCAGGCGGAAAACCCCACCAGCACGCCCTCGTCGAAGATGGGCACGGCCAGCGTCACATGGTTGAGGTGGCTGCCGGTGATGTAGGCATCGTTGGTCACCAGCACGTCGCCCGGCACCAGGCCTTCCGGCGTGAAGTGGGCCAGCATGGCCTTGACGGTATAGCTCATGCCGTGCACGAACATGGGCAGGCCGATGCCTATCGAGACAGTGTCTCCGTTGGCATCGAACAGGCCCACGGTGAAGTCCTGCGCCTCGTAGATGATCATGCTGCAGGCGGTGCGCATGAGGTTGCTTTTCATCTCCTCGGTGATGGCCACCACCGAATTGCGCACGATCTCCGTGACGACCGGATCGTCCTGCCGCCCTTCCCTGACCTGGTCTGCAGCAACGGCGCTCATGAGGCACTCCTTGCAATGCTGATGATGATGTCGCCGTACTCACTGATAGAGGCCCTGTCACCGGGGGCGATCACCGTGGTGGAGGCGTACTCCTCGATCAGTGCGGGACCGCTGATGCAGTCCCCGCACAGCAGCGTGTCCCGCTGGTAGACCGGTGTCCCGACAAAGCCCTTGCTGTCACGCCCGGCAAAGAATACCGGCCGGGTGGATTCCGGCGCCGGCATCCGGCCCGCTGCCGCCCTGGCCACCGGTCTGGCCACGGGCTTGTCCAGCACGCCCACCACGGAGCTGTACAGGCTGACAATCTCGGCCGGGTCCTTCACCGAGTTGAAGCCGTAGCGCTTCATGTGCTCCTCGTCGAAGTGCTTTTTCAGGGCGGCGCGGTCACGTGCTTCAAACAGGCTGGCCGGCAGGTCCACCGTCACCGGATGCTCCTGCCCGACGTAGCGCATGTCGGCGCTGCGCGATGTGCCGATGCTGGCCGGACCGGCCACGTGCGGCAGCACATCCTGCCGCCCGTCGGCTTCCATCTGCGCATACAGCCGCTCCATGTCATCGAAATCCAGGGTTGCCACCGGGCGGAACCAGGTGTGCACGAAATCGCGCCGCAGGTCGGCCATCAGCATGCCGTAGGCGGAGAAGTGTCCGGGCGACGGCGGGATGATGACCGTGGGGATGTTCAGCTCACGCGCCACCAGGCAGGCATGCAGGGGCCCGGCGCCACCGTAGGCAATCATGGCGAAGTCGCCGGCATCCAGGCCGCGTTCGGTGGTGACGCGCGTCACCACCTGGGACATGGTGGTGCAGGCGATCCGGATGATGCCGTTCGCGGCATCGGTCACGGACAGGCCGAGGGGATCGGCAACCTTCGTCTGCAATGCCGTCGTGGCCGCCTCCAGATCGAGCTTCATCTCGCCGCCGAGGAAGTTGTCTGGCGACAGTCGGCCCAGGATGAGGTTCGCATCGGTCACGGTGGGCTGCGTGCCGCCCAATGCGTAACAGACCGGGCCGGGCGCCGCGCCGGCGCTTTGCGGCCCCACGCGCAGGCCACCGCCGGGTTCGATGTAGGCAATGCTGCCGCCGCCCGTGCCGACTTCCTGGATGTCGATGAGGGGAATCTGGATGGGCAGCCCCTCCTCGTAGCCCCCCACCATGATGGATCCGGCCATCATCGGCTGCCCCTCGTGGACCACCCCGGCCTTGGCGGTGGTGCCGCCCATGTCGAAGGCAATGGCGTCTTTCAGGCCGATGCGCTCGCACACCGCGCGCGCGCCCACCACGCCGGCCGCCGGCCCGGATTCCAGCATGCGGATGCATTCGCGTTGGGCGCGGGCGGCGTCGAACAGGCCGCCATTGGACTGCACCACGAAAAACGGGCCGTCCAGGCGCTCGCGCTTCAGCCGCGCCTCGATCTCGCCCAGGTAGGCATGGATGCGCGGGCCGATGTAGGCATTGGCGGCGACCGTCGAGGTGCGCTCGTACTCGCGATATTCCTGCGACAGCTCATGCGAGGCGCAGACGTACATCCCGGGGCAATGCTGCTGGATCAGCTGCTTGGCACGCTGTTCATGCGCCGGATTGCGATACGAATGGAAGAACAGGATGGCAACTGAGCCGATGTCCTCTTCCCGGAGTTTTTGCGCCAGGACCGCAATTTCCGCCTCGTCCAGTGGTTTCAGCACCTCACCGGCCGCGGTGACGCGTTCATTCACCTCGAAGCGCCAGGAGCGCTGCACCAGCGGCCGGTGCTTGCGGAAGAACAGGTTGTAGGCCTGCGGCCGGTTGATGCGGCCGATCTCGTAGACATCGCGGAATCCACGCGTGGTGAGCAGTGCCGTGCGCGCACCGGTGCGTTCGAGCACGGTGTTGATGGCAATGGTGGTGCCGTGCAGGAACAGGCGCGTCTGGCCGGTCTCCACCCCCGCCTTGAACACGCCGCTGACGATGCCATCGACCAGATTGCCCGGCGTGGTCAGCGTCTTGCCATGCAGGATGCTGCCGGTCGCTTCGTCAAAGGTGACGATGTCGGTGAAGGTGCCGCCCACGTCCGATGCGATGCGCACCGTGCGGCTGGATGAATTCGATTGCATGTGAACCTTGGCTTGGAATGGAGGGGTGAAGCAGTCTGATGCAGTCACGCTGGCGTCGGCGCACCGCAGCGGGTGCCCCGGTGCCGCGGCTTATTCGGGTTTGATGTCGAGCAGCTTCACGATCCTGGCAAACAGCTCGTAATCGCTGCGGATGGAGGCGCCAAACTCGTCTGGGCCGGAAATGACGATGTCCAGTCCGAATCCGGCCATGCGCTTTTCCACCTCCGGCAGCTTGAGGGCCTTGATCAATTCCGCATTCAGCTGGTTGATGAGGGGCCGCGGCATGCCGGCCGGCCCGAGGAATCCATGAAAACCCACCGGCAGCGCGAACCCGGGAATGCCTTCGCCCACCGTCGGCAGATCTGGCAAACGCGAGTAGCGCGTGCCCTCGATGACCGCCAGCAGCCGCAGCCGCCCCTGCTTGACGAACACGCTGGCATTGGTAACCGAGCCGATCGAGGCGGTCACCTCACCAGCCACCACCGCAGTCAGCGATTCGGCCCCGCCCTTGAAGGGCACATTGGTGGCGCCGGCATTGGCCAGCTTGTTCAGCAGTTCCACACCCATGTAATAAGCCGAACCGATGCCCGGATTGCTGATGGTCAACTTGCCCGGGTTTTTCCTGCTCCACTCCACCAGTTCCTTCACGTTGCTGACCGGGGTGAAAGCCGGATTGACCGCGAGTATGCCCACGGTCTTGGTGGTGCCCAGGATGGGCGTGAAATCCTTCACCGCATGAAAGGGCGGATCTTTCATCACGAAAGGCGCCTGAATCAGGTTGCCGGCCGTCGAATACAGCAGTGTGTAGCCATCGGCTGGCGCACGCGCCACGATATTGGTGCCGATGGTGCCGCCGCCGCCGGGTCGCGCATCAATCACGAATGACTGTCGCAAGGCCTCACCCACGGGGGTGGTGATCACCCGTGCCACCTCGGTGGTCGCGCCCGGGGTGTAGGGCACCACCACACGGATCGGCTTCGAGGGATAGTTCTGGGCAAGCGCCGGCAGCAGGGTGACAAAGCCGGCGATGACCAGCCCCACCCTTGCAATCGTCGATCTGGCGTTCATTTCATTTCCTCCAGTTGATTTTCTTGTGGTCGTCCGCCCGGCATGTACAGGCGGCGCACGCCGGCTCGGAAAGCCGGCATCTTGTGCGAGGATTCTAGCGCTTCGCTCCGTCTTGAATTCGCAGGATGTACCGCGGGTTGGCATGGGCGGCGCCTCCGTGCGGACAGTGCATGCCTCTGCGCAGGAAAGCGCCGCGCCGCAGCGCTATGCGCCGCTACTCCGTCGCATGCTGCACCTTGGGCTTGGTCCAGCGCGCCGACAGCATCTCGATGAACTCGTAATCGAAATTACGGAAGTAGTGGCGGCGGTGAAAGACCACGCTCAGGCGGGTCTGCGGAAACAGCCGGCCGACTGAAATGGCCTTGAGGCCGCGGTCGCGGTCGGCGTCGTAGACCACGCCCTGCAGCACGGCGATGCCCAATCCGAGTTCGACGCAGGATTTGATCACGTCGGCGTCGCTGGCGCTCAGCACGATGCGCGGCTGCAGGCCGGCCCGCTCGAAGGTCTTGAGGACCTCGTCGCGCCCGGAGAATCCCGCGTCGTAAGTCACCAGCGGATGGCTGCACAGCATCGCCAGGGTGACTTCGCGACGGCGCAGCAGCGGATGGCCGTTGGGCACGATGGCGATGCGCTCGGAACGCTGGCAGGGCAGCGCCACCAGCGACGGGTCATCGGCCTTTGGATTGGTGACCACGCCGAAATCGGCATCGCCGTCGCCCACCAGCTTGACGATGCCGTTGGAATCGGCATGGCGCAGGGTCACGCCAACCTTGGGAAAGCGTTCCGAGAAGCGCTTGACGATGCCGGGCAGCACATAGCGCGCCTGGGTGTGGGTGGTGGCGACGATCAGCGAGCCGCTGCTGTTCTTTTCGATCTGCTGGGCGATGCCCTTGATGGTGGCGAATTCCTGAACCACGCGGCGGGCCGAGTCGAGCACCTGCTGGCCGGTCACGGTCAGCCCTGACAGGCGGCTGCCCTTGCGGTGGAACAGCCGCGCGCCGAGTTCGTCCTCCAGGAGCTTCAGCTGCTTGCTGATGCCCGACTGCGAGGTATGCAGGGCCTGTGCCGCGGCCGATATATTGCAGTCCTGCTTCATGACTTCGCACACGTACTGTAGCTGTCGGATGTTCACGGTGCCTCCTCATTGACCTGACCCGCGCCCTGCCCTGTCGACCTGGTCCGTCGACCTACCGGCCAGCCAGCAACAGCATGGCCATCGGAAAATCGCCAGGATTCATGACTATTCCATTCAGTCATGGTCAATGCCATTTTATTGCTTCTGGAAATACCGGCGCACTGCTAGCCTCCGTGAGTGCTGTTGCAGCACGCAAGAACGAGACGAAGCCGACGGTCCCGACCGGACGGCTCGCCGGTCACAAAGGCGGTGGATGGCAGGCGTCGCCGGCTCCGGTAACGCGTCATGCACGCCTGTCAGCCCAAAGGAGGCCGCATGTTCAGGATTTCCACTGTTGCAGGACGATGGCTGGTGGCAGCTTCACTGATGGCGCTCTGCGCATCCGCCACCGGACAAACCTTCCCCAGCAAGCCCATCCGCTTCATCAGCCCTTTCGCCCCCGGTGGCACCACCACCATACTGGCGCGCCTAGTAGGCGAACGCCTGACCAAAAGCTGGGGCCAGCAGGTACTGGTGGACAACCGCCCCGGCGGCAATACCCTGATCGGCACCGAGGCCCTGGTGCGCCTGCCGGCTGACGGCTACAGCATCCTGCTGGTGACCACCTCCCACCTCACCTACCCGATGCTCACCCCCGCCCCCTACGATTCGGTGAAGGACTTTGCGCCCATCGCCACCCTGAGCAAGAGCGACTACATGCTGACGCTGCACCCTTCGGTGCCCTCGAACAGCCTGCAGGAGTTCATCACCTACGCCAAGGCGAGGCCGGGTCAGCTCAATTTCTCCAGTCCGGGCAATGGCGGCATGGGGCACCTGGCGGGTGAACTGTTCAACATCCAGGCCGGGGTGCAACTGCAGCACATCGCCTACAAGGGCGGCGCGCCGGCCACCGCCGACCTGGTGGGCGGCCAGGTGCAACTGGCCTTCGTGGTGCCGCTCAACGTCATCAACCACATCCGGGCTGGCAAGCTCAAGGCCATCGCCGTGTCCTCGAAAGCCCGCATGGACGCGCTGCCGCAGATGCCCACCTTCACCGAAGCCGGGCTGCCCAGCTACGACGTGAATGTCTGGTTCGGGGTGGTGGCCAAGGCCGGCACGCCGGCCGACATCGTCAACCGCATGTCCACGGAAATCACCAACATGCTCAACACGCCGGAAACACGACAGCTGCTGGCCAGCCAGGGCATGGACCCGCTGATCATGACGCCCGAGCAGTTCGGCGTGCTGATGCGCGCCGACAACGCCAAGTACGCCGAGGTCATCAAGACGGCAAAGATCAAGATCGACTGACGACTGAAACGACTGAACAACGCCCTCCCCGCGAAAGGACCGCCATGCGCATCTGGTACCAGCTGCTTGCCCCCAACACCCGCCACGCCGAGTTCATTGCCTCGGTGCAGACGCTGTGCAACCGAATTGCCGCGCCCGGCACCACCGTGGAGGTGCATGGCACCGACCCCGGCGCCCATGGCGACAATTACCGATTCTTCGAGTACTACGACGTGATGGTGGTGCTGAAGAACGCGCTCAAGGTGCGCAAGCAGGGCGGCTATGACGCCTTCGTGCTGGGCAACTCGCTGGACCCCGGCCTGGTGGGCCTGCGCGAGATCCTCGACATTCCCGTGCTCACCGTGATGGAGGTGTGCTGCCATACCGCCTGCACCATGGGCGAGAAGTTCGGCATCGTGGTGCCGAACGAGAAGTTCATGCCCAAGTACCGTGAGATCGTGGCCGGCTACGGCCTGCAGGGCCGCTCCGCCGGTGTCAGCACCATGAACTACAAGCGCATCGCCGAGTTGAACGGCATGTTCGTCGACGAGCGCGCCGCCCAGGCCACCATCGACGGCTTCACCGAGGCGAGCAAGGTGCTGATCGAGCGCGGCGCCGAAGTGCTGATCCCGATCGGCCCGCCGATGTCGCTGCTCGCGCACAAGGGCGTGCGCGAAGTCGATGGCGCCATCGTCATGGATGGCTACAGCCTGCTGGTGAAGGCCACCGAGGCCATGGTGGCCATGCACAAGCTCACCGGCCAATGCGTGAGCCGCCGCGGCCTGTACGGCTCGCCGCCGCCGGACCTGATGCGCACGGGCGCCGAACTGCACGGCTTCCAGGACCTGTTGTAACAGCAGCCGATCAGGAAACCAGCAAGGAAGTGCCATCATGAATCACCCCGAAAGACTGCCGCTGGCGCCCGTCAGCCCGGAACGGGAAGCCATCCAGCAGTGGCTGGACCGACTCAACCACGCCCTTGACTCCCCAAAGGCCGCCGACCTGCGCCCGTTGTTTGCGTCGGACAGCCACTGGCGCGACCTGCTCGCCTACACCTGGACCATCGCGCCACATCATGGCGCTGAGCAGATTGCCGAAGCCCTGGCGCGGCACCAGCCCCAGGCGCTGGGGCGCCATTTCCGCATCTCGGAAACCCGCCTGCCGCCCCGTCGGGTGGTGCGACTGGGCACGCAGGCCATCGAGGCCATCATCGAGTTCGACACCATGCTCGGCAAGGGCAGCGGCATCGTGCGCCTGCTGGCCGACCAGCCCGATCAGGCCTGGGTGTTCCACACGGCACTGGATGAACTGACTGGCTACGAGGAACGCACCGGCAAGCGCCGGCCCGGCACCGAACCCTACTCGCGCAATTTTGGCGGTGACAACTGGCAGGACCAGCGCGACAAGAACCAGGCCTACAGCGACCGCGAGCCCGCGGTGCTCATCGTTGGCGCCGGGCAGGCCGGCCTGTCGCTGGCGGCACGGCTGCGGCAACTGGGCGTGGATGCCCTGATCATCGACAAGCATGAACGCGTCGGCGACAACTGGCGCAAGCGCTACCACTCGCTGTCGCTGCACAACCAGATCCACGTGAACCACCTGCCCTACATGCCCTTTCCGCCGACCTGGCCGAAGTACATCCCCAAGGACATGCTCGGGCACTGGTTCGAGTCCTATGCCTGGGCCATGGAGATCAATGTCTGGTGCGGCGCCGAGTTCACCGGCGGCAGCTACGATGAGGCTACCCGCACCTGGAACGTCATGGTCCGCAAGGCCGATGGCAGCGAACGCACCCTGCATCCGCGCCATCTGGTGCTGGCCAATGGCGTGAGCGGTATCGCGCGCATGCCGGACCTGCCCGGCCTGCAGGACTTCGCCGGCGAGGTGATGCATTCGGACAGCTTCAAGAACGGCTCGCGCTGGCGCGGTAAAAATGCCCTGGTGCTGGGGACTGGCACCAGCGCCCATGACGTGGCGCAGGACCTGCATAGCAATGGCGTGCAGGCCTCGCTGATCCAACGCGGATCGAGCACGGTGGTCAGCATCGACCCGAGCGCGGCGCTCAACTACTCGCTGTATGCCGAAGGCCCGCTGGAGGACTGCGACCTCATCGCCACCGCCGCCACCTACCCCTTGCGCGTGCGCGGCTACCAGCTGGCCGTCGAACGCATGGTGGAGTTCGACAAGGACCTCATCGATGCGCTGATCCGGCGCGGTTTCAAGTACGACCTGGGCGAGGACAAGACCGGCCACCAGATGAAGTACTTCCGCCGCGGCGGCGGCTACTACCTGGATTGCGGCTGTTCCGGGCTCATCATCAAGGGCGAAGTGGGCCTGCTGCAATACGACCAGATCGAGCGCTTCGTCGCGGACGGCGCCCTGCTGAAGGACGGCAGCACCGTGCCGGCCGATCTGCTGGTGATGGCCACCGGCTACTACAGCCAGCAGGAGCTGGTGCGTCGCATGCTGGGGGACGCCGTCGCCAGCCGCGTCGGCCAGATCTGGGGCTTCGATGCCGAAGGCGAGCTCGCCAACATGTGGAAGCGCACCGCCCAGGATGGCCTGTGGTTCATGGCCGGCAGCCTGATCCAGTGCCGCATCTACTCCAAGTACCTGGCCCTGCAGATCAAGGCCATCGAGGAAGGCCTGCTGCAATAGCCGCCATCCCTTGCGCATGAAACCCGCACCCACTCCGAGGAGCACCCCCATGCAGGCAGCGACCGCACGACTTTCCACCGCGTTGATGGCAGCCGCCGGCGCGGCCATCCTGAGCCTGGCTTCGGTCATGGCGCAGGCCCAGTCCGCCGATGCCAGGGCCGCGGCGGAGTTTCCCAACAAGCGCGTTCGCATCCTGGTGGGCTTTGCACCGGGCGGGACCACCGACATCACCGCCCGCGTCATCGCCGAGAAGCTGCAGGCAAAATGGGGCCAGCCGGTGATCGTGGAGAACCGCCCCGGCGGTGGCAGCAACATCGCCGCCGATGTCGTGGCGAAGTCGCCCCCGGACGGCTACACCCTGGCGCTCGGCGTGACCGGTTCGCACGGCATCAATGTCAGCCTGTACAAGAACCTGCCCTATCACCCCTTGCGCGACTTCGAGCCCATCACCCAGGGCACGCTGCATCCCAATGCCATCTTCGTCCACCCGAATTTTCCGGCCAACAATATCCAGGAACTGCTGGCACTGGCGCGCCGCGAGCCTGGCAAGCTGGTGTTCGGCCACGATGGCAGCGGCTCCGGTTCGCACCTGGCCATGGAACTGCTGCTGCACCGCGCCGGCATCAAGATGACCAACGTCCCCTACAAGGGCCAGCCAGTGCTGCTCACCGACGTCATGGGCGAACGCCTGCCCGTCGGCGTCACCGGCATCCCCGGCGTGTTTGCGCATTACAAGAGCGGCAAGGTGAAAGTGCTGGGCCTCACCTCGCTGCAGCGCACCCCGGCCGCCCCCGAACTGCCCACGGTGGCCGAGCAGGGCTTCCCCGGCTTCGCGGGTGAGCCCTGGTCCGGCTTCTTCGCCCCGAAAGGCACGCCCAAGGCCATCGTCGACAAGATCGCCACCGACATCATCGAGATCTCGCGCACACCCGATGTCATCAAGAAGATGAACGACCAGGGCACCCGCTTTGTCGGCAGCCGGCCTGAGGAGTTCCGCGCCTTCGTCGCGGCAGAAATCGACAAGTGGGCCGAGGCGGTGAAGGCCTCGGGCGCCACCGCGGACTGATCCCTCACCACCGCGTCCTTGCCACGGAGAACCTGTGTCCCCTTAGAATGCAGGATCTGCACGCCATGCAGGCCTGAACGAAAGGACGCGCCATGCCCGCCGCATTCCCCGAGCAATACCTGGACCTGTTCCAGAAGAAAGCCTTCGCCGCCTTCACCACGCTGATGCCCGATGGCGGCCCGTAGACCACGCCGGTCTGGGTGGATTACCAGAACGGCGAACTCTGGGTGAACTCCGCGGTCGGCCGGCGCAAGGACAAGAACGTGCGCCGCGACCCGCGCGTGGCCCTGTCCATCATGGACCCGGACAATCCCTATCGCTATGTCGAGGTGCGCGGCACCGTGGTGACCATCACTGGCGACGGCGCCGATGCGCACATCGATCGCATGGCGAAGAAGTACATGGACCAGGACGTCTATCCCTTCCGCCAACCGGGCGAGCAGCGCGTGCTCTACAAGATTCGCATCGACAAGGCCCTGAACATGGGCTGAGGCGCCGAGCCACCACCCCGGCCCCAGGCGCGGCGGCCCCCGCGGATCAGCGCAGGAAGTACACGACGGCCAGTATCAATCCGGCGGCAGTGATGAGGATGCGCATCGGCCGGTCTGGCACATGGCTGGCCACCCGGCCGCCGAACCAGCCGCCCAGCATGGCCCCAACCAGCACGGCCCCCGCCGGCCCCCAGGCCACCTCGCCGCGGATGATGAAGGTCAGCGCCGAGCTGGTGGTGATCACCACGCCCATGAGGTTCTTCAGCACATTGGCCTGCTTCAGGTCCTGGATGCCGGCCAGGGCATAGCCCGCCATCATGATCACGCCCAGTCCCGCGCCGAAGAATCCGCCATAGCCGCTCGCGGCAAACTCGAACAGGCGGCCCAGTGCTTTCATTGCCGGTGAACGCCCGTTGGCACCAGCGTGCGCATTGAGCCATTGGGTGATCGGTTTGGAAAAACCAAACAGCAGGCTGGCCACCAGCAGCAGCCAGGGCACCAGCACGCGAAAGGCCGCCGGGCTCATGGCAATCAGCAACTGCGCCCCCGCGAACCCGCCGACCAGGCCGATGGCCACACTCAGCCAGGCGCTGCGGCCCAGCTTGCGGAACTCCGCCACCTGCGCCAGCACCGAGGCCAGCCGGCCCGGCCACAGCGCCACCTGGCTGGTGGCATTGGCCAGCTTGGGCGGCAGGCCCATGCCCAGCAGCACCGGGAAGGTGATCAGCGTGCCGCCACCGGCCAGCGCATTGACCACGCCACCGCCGACGCCGGCGGCAAACAGGATGAGCACATCAATCCAGGTCATGGAGTTTGGGCGCCTGGATTAACGCGAGCCGGACTGCTCACCCCAGCAGGCGAGCAGCAGCTCGCGCAGCATCGGCACTTCCCTGCGGAACTCCTGCTTGGGGTCGACGTTGAAGGTCTTCAGGCAGTTCTGCAGGATCTGTTCGGCGCCCGCTTGGGGCACCTCGCACTCGGTGAGGTTCTTCGGCATGCCCAGGCCGGTGAAAAGACGCTCGAGTTCATCGGCGGCGCGTGCCGGCGCCGACTCCACCGCATCACCGACTGTCCACACGCCCAGCGCGCTGGCGATATTGCACATGGCCTGCGGATCGCGGTAACCCAGGTGGCGCATCACCGTGGGCGTCAGCGCCGCCCCGACCTGCCCCTGCCCGACATGCTCGTACAGATGGAAGATGGCGGCCGAGAAGGCATACACCACGCGGGTCACCCAGTGGTTGACGCGTCCACCACCGTCGTCGGCCTGGCGGTTACTGAGGAAACTCGCCACGCACAGGTCAATGCGCGCGGCCGGCGTTTCCAGCCGGTCGAAGGTGCTGAGTATCAATTCGAAGGATTGCAGCCGGTTGTAATACACCAGCGGATTGGCGTGGACCTGGCCCATGTTCATGGCCGCGCGCCAGAACACGTAGGCCGCGGTGCCGCCCATCATGGATAGGGGCGCGGTCATCAGCGCATCCTCGTCCCAGAACATCGCCACCGGCCGCGTCTTCGGGTCGAAGAACTCCATGCGATGGTCCAGGCCCTCGGCCTTGGCGGGGGACCCGGCGCGGTTGGCGGCGCCGGTGGAGGCGGTCACCACATTGATGATAGGCAGCTTGGGCGCCATCAACCGGGGACTGATGGCGGCGCGCCCGTCCTCCGGGTACTGCGTCATCAGCTCGTAAGGCGAGCCCTGCTCCGCCAGCAGGATGGCGACGATGCGCACGCCCTGGATGACGCTGCCCGCGCCGACGGCGATCAGGAGGTCAGCCCCCGCTGCGCGCGCACCGTCGCGTGCCGCCAGCACATCCGGCAGCGGCGTGTCCTTGCCCATTTCGTCGTAGACGCCGGCGCAGGCCTCGCCCAGCAGCGCCTGCATATTGCGGATCAGCTCGGTCTTGCGCGACACCGAGCGGCCACAGATGATGTAGGCGCGTTTCGCCTTGTTGCGCTTGAGCTCTGCGGGGAGATCGCCCAGCGAATTCTTGCCGGAATAGACCCGGCAGGGCGTGCTGGTGATACGGAAGTCGTGCTCGAAGTCATGCATGCTGCGCTCCTGCCATGGTTCGCCGGAAGTCGCGGAATGCGCCGGCCATTATGATCAATTCCAAGTGCTATATCCTGTGATTATTAGCTTCACAGATTTAATATGATCACCAGATGAATGGGACGAAGCGTTTCGTCCCGGCCGCATAGGCCGCGTAGTCCGGAAACTTCTCCCGCAGGGCGGCCTCCTCCACCGAGGATTTCTTCCACAGCACCAGCACCAGCAACGCGAGTGCCACCAGCTTGTAGGGATCGGCATAGGCCAGCACCTCGGCCACGCCGAACAGCAGCACGGCCGTGTACATCGGATGTCGAATCAGGCGGTAAGGTCCGTCGGTGACGAGCCGACCATCGACTTTGGGTTCGGGGCGGATGTTGAAGTTGCCCGGATGGTTGTAGACCAGCGTCCCGAAGCCCAGCAGCAGGAACAGTGCCAGCGGCAGCAGCGCCTGGCCGGACCAGGCCTGCGGCGTGAAGGGCCACACCAGCCAGGCGATCAGCGAGAACTGGGCGGCGACCAGCAGGCGGCCATTCATGGCGAACACCGGCCGTTTGCAGCCGCCCTCCCCGCCTGGCTGCAATGGCGCATCAGAACGGCTTGTCCCCGCGCACCAGGATGCGATGCAGCAGGCGGTGCTGGCTGTGGTCGTAGTCGAAGCCCGCCTTGTGCATGGCCGTGCGGTTGTCCACGATCAGCATGTCGCCCGCCTGGTACTCGTGGGCGTAGATGAATTCCGGCTTCATCGCCACCTGCAGCAACTCGTCGAGGAAGGCCTGCGTCTCGGCCGGCTCCATGCCGGGGATGTGGTCGGTCTTGCCCTTGTGGAACCAGATGGCCTTGGTGCCGCGCTCCGGGTGAGTGCGTATCAGCGGCTGCATGCGCGGCGGGATGGCCTGGGTCTTCTGCACATTGACGATATCGGGGTTGGCTTCGCTGAAGCGCGCACGGCTGACCAGGGTGTTGGCCGTCTGCATGCCGGTGATGCGCAGCTTCCAGTCCTCGGGCAGTGCCTCGTAGGCCGCATGCATGTTGCACACCGAGGTGGCCCCCCCCTGGTCCGGCACCTCCACCGCATACAGCATGGTGAACTTCGGCGGGCGTTCCTGGTTGGTGTGGTCGGTGTGCCAGGTCGCGTTCTTCGCCACCTTGGCCTGCGCCCCGGCGCTGTCTTTGTTGCGGTTGGACAGCACGCTGATCAGCGGATGGCCATCGACCAGGTAGCGCCGGTTCTGGTCCTCCATCAGCTCGCCGAACAGTTCGGCTGCCGCCTGGTACTGGGACGGGGTGAACTGCTGCCCGCGAATGACCATCACCGCATGCTTGGCCACCGCTTCGTTCAACTGCCTGCGGGTGGACTCATCCACCGGATTGCGCAGGTCGATGTCCGTGACAATGGCACCGATATGCTCCTTGACCTTGGTAATCTGCATAAGCTCTCCTCCTGATCACACCGTTGTATGGTTTTTGTGTGAAGCCGGACTGCAGGGTGATTCTACTTCCAGAACCGTGACGGGCTGCCGGACGCAGCCCTTCATGCAGGGCTTGTCAGCCAGGCTTCATGTCACCGGACTTGAGCTGATACTGCGCGCGGGCCTGCTCAACCCGCAGCAAATCCTTCCCGATGTGGCGGCGCGCCTCCTCCAGATCGTAGTCTGCTTGCAGTCCCAGCCAGAAGCCTTCGGAAGTGCCGAAAAATGCAGCCAGTCGCAGCGCCGTGTCGGCGCTGATACCGCGCTTGCCCAGCACGATCTCGTTGATACGCCGTGGTGGAACACCCGTAGCACGGGCCAGCGCATTCTGGCTGAGGCCCATCGGGTTCATGAACTCCTCCAACAACACTTCCCCGGCATGGATGTTCGGCAGTGTCTTCATGGCTTCTCAATGTAGACAGTGATTTCCACATCGGAAGGGCCGGCGTGACTCAGTCCCTGAGCGCCGCGGCAATGATCTTCGGATGCTGCTGCGCGATTCGGATGAGCGTCCTGGCAGCGCCCGAAGGCTCGCGCTCGCCCTGTTCCCACTTCTGCAGCGTGCGCACGGAAATACCCAGCACGGTCGCAAACTGCGACTGGCTCAGGCCGCTGGCCTGCCGGGCAACCACTACCTCGGGCACCGCCACACGCGTCCTGCGCACAGCCTTGCCGGACTTCATCTGCCTGACACTTCCCAGCAATTCAGCCTGGAAAGCCTGCAACTCTGCGTCAATCACCTTCTTTTTCGACGGCATGTTTCAACTCCTTGAGGAAAGACGCGGGTAGATTGTCGAACTTGCTTTTGGTGTAAGCGATCAACAACCAGAGGGTGCCACTTGCAAGCACGTTGTAGTAAATCACCCGGGTACCACCACGTTTGCCACGTCCGCCTGCAGCCCACCGCAGCTTGCGCAAACCACCGCTGCCCGGAATGACATCACCCGCCAGAGGATTGAGTGCGATCCAGTTGACGAAGGCATCCAGCTCTTCCTCTGACCAGATGGCTTCAGCCGCGTTCCGGAAAGCTGCAGTTTGGGCGACAGTCAGGTACATGGGAATCAATCATACCCCATTGGGGCATAATTATCACTTGCCCCCAAAGCCCTCAGCAACAGACCACTGCCCCCCAGGGATAGACCACGGTTTTCGCAAGCGATGACCGTGATCCGTACTAGGCTGGTTTCGTGTCCCCGGTTCGGTCCGGCTCGTTTGCGCTGGCTGCTACCCAAGGTTAGAGTGCATTGTCTGCGCGGCGCGTTGCTGCCGGAGGAACTTCAGGAGGAGAAGCCCATGCACACGCGGACATCAAGCCTCACCCGGCCTGCACACCTGGCCGTCACGCTGCTGGCCCTGATGCTGTCCTTGTCAGGCAGCGCGGCGAACGCCCAGCAGGACTACCCGAACAAGCCCGTGCGCCTGGTGATTCCTTACCCCGCTGGCGGTACCACAGACCTGCTGGGACGCATGACCGGCCAGCGCCTGGCAGCCCAATGGAAACAGCCGGTGATTGCGGACAACCGGCCCGGCGCCGGCGGCAGCCTAGGTGCCGCTGCCGTGGCCAAGGCGCCCGCCGACGGCTACCAGCTGGTGCTGGGCAATTCGGCCTCGCATGGCGCCTGGGAACTGCTCTACCCGGGCAACCCGCCCTACAACGCCCTCCGCGATTTCACGCCGGTGTCGCTGCTTGCCACCACCAAGCTGGTGCTGGTGGTGCGCACCGGGCTGCCGGCCAGGACCGCTGCAGAACTGGTGGCGATGGCCAGGGCCAAACCCGGTGCCCTCAGCTATGCATCGCCTTCGGTGGGCAGCTCGCCGCACCTGGGGATGGAACTGTTCAAGATGGTGGCCGGCATCGACATCGTGCACGTGCCCTATGCCGGCGCGGCGCCCGCGCGCACCGCGCTGCTCGCGGGCACCGTGGATGCCTACATGGGCGGCGTGCAGGCCATGCAGGAACTGGCGCGCGCCGACAAGGTGCGCGTGCTGGGCGTGGTGTCGGGCACGCGCTCGCCCGACGCACCCGCGCTGCCCACGCTGGCCGAACAAGGCTATGCCCAGGCCGAAATCGACACCTGGTACGGCCTGCTCGCCCCCGCAGGACTCGCCCCCGATCTTCTGTCACGGCTCAATACCGCCACGCGCCGCGTCCTGGACGGGGACGAAGTGCGCGCGGAACTGGCAAAGCTCGACTTCGAGCGCGCCACCTCCACCCCGCAGGAATTCTCCGCCCTGCTCGCGCGCGAGCGCGAGAAGCTGTCACGGATCATCAGGACTGCGGGCATCAAGGGCGAATGAGCCGGCACCTGGGTGAGGAATGGGAGAGCAGGATCTCAGTTCTGCGCCAAACGCCTTGCCCATGAACTGCGCCGCCAGTCAGCGGCCCGCCCACAGCGTGAACCGCCCCGCTGTCAGCGACTCAGCCACGGCCTGATCCAGCCCAGGCCGTCCTCGGTGCGCCCGGCCGGTGCGTATTCGCAGCCCACCCAGCCGGTGTAGCCGATGCGGTCCATCCAGTCGAAGAGGAAGGGAAAGTTGATTTCCCCTGTGCCCGGTTCGTGGCGGTCAGGAACATCCGCGATCTGAATATGGCCGATCCGCGCGAGGTTCTTCTCCATGGTCTTGGCCAGATCCCCCTCCATGATCTGCATGTGAAACAGGTCGTACTGCAGCAGCAGATTGGAGGCGCCAACCTCGTCCATGATGGACAATGCCTGTGCCGTATTGCACAGGAAAAAGTCGGGGATGGAGCGTGTATTGACCGGCTCGATGAGAAGCATGATGCCCGCCCTCGCCAGTTCATCCGCGGCAAAGCGCAGATTATCGACAAAGGTCCGGCGCAATACCGCAGGGTCGGTGCCGGCTGGCCCGAATCCCGAGAGGCAGTTC
>CANJJT010000039.1:0-34568 GCA_947474715.1 Betaproteobacteria bacterium | reverse complement strand
TCGATCTCCGGCGTCATTCCCGCGCAGGCGGGAATCCATGTTGACTGCCTCCAAGAAAATGGATCCCCGCCTGCGCGGGGATGACAGTAGTGAATTATCCCTGCTTGCAGATATGAGTCGATTGTTATTCAGGTACTAAAAACAGATTTGGCAGGTGCCAGACCTTTCCCCGGAATTCGACGAAGAACCTTTGACAAGGGGGTCAACCGCGCCGTCCCCGGAAATTGACGAAGAAGCTTTGACAAGGGGGGGCAACCCGGACCTGGAATTCGGCGAAGCACCTTGCTCACGGATAGCGAGCGTGTCCGCCTCATGTCGCTCTGCAGCGTGACCCCCGACGGCATTGGTGCAATCATGCCCCTTCATTTCCTTGGGGGAGGAGGCATGATGCGTTCGATCAATTCCGGCATGCAGGCATTCGCGCGGTTCGTTCTTGCCTGCACCAGCCTGGTCTGCAGCGCGCCCGCGTGGACCCAGCCAGCCTGGCCGGCGCGGCCGGTGACGGTGATCAGTCCGTATGTGGCCGGCGGCTCCACCGACAAGGACGGCCGTCTGTGGAGCCAGCGCATGAGCGAGGTGCTGGGCCGGCCCTTCCTGATGGACTTCAAGCCGGGTGCTGGCAGCACCATCGGCACGGCCTACGTCGCCCGCGCGACGCCGGACGGTTATACGCTGCTGTGGATCACCTCGGGCTATTCCATCACCGCGGCCACCTACAAGAACCTGCCCTACGATCCGCTCAAGGACCTGCAGGGCGTGACCATGACGTTGAAGCGGCCCACCGTGCTCATGGTGCATCCGGGATTGCCGGTCAACAACTATGAGGAATACGTGGCTTACGCCCGGGCCAACCCGGAGAAGCTCAACTTCGGCACCTCGGGCGCCGGCGGCCTCTATCACCTGATGGGCACCTGGCTGCACAGCGAAACCAAGACCAAGGTGACCTACATCCATTACAAGGGGGCCGGGCCGTTGTTCCTCGATCTGGTGGCCGGGCGTGTGCATGCCTCGCCGGCCAGCCTGTTCAATGCCCTGCCTTTTGTCAGGGCGGGCAAGACCAAGGCGGTGGTGATCCTGAGCCGTGAGCACTCGCCCTTTTTTCCCGCCATGAAGACCGTGGCCGAGCAGGGCATACCGGATTATGAATATGCCGCCTGGGGCGGCGTGCTGGCGCCGGCGGGGGTGCCTGCGGCCGTGCTTAACCGGCTGTCGGCGGAATCGGCGAAGTATGCGAAAGACCCGGTCATCCTGGCCCAGTTCGCCTCCGATGGCACGGTGCTGGTGGGCAGCACCCCGGCAGAGTTCAACAAGGTGCTGGTGTCGGAGGTGACGCGCTGGCGCCGGCTGGTCAACGAGTTCGGCATCCAGCCGGAGCTTGATTAGCCGGTGATTCGAAGCAATCCTGCTGGTGGGAGATCCTGCTCCAGATTTTCCGCAGGAAAGCCGGGGCAGCCTCGGCCTGTTCGATGATCTTTACAATGCTTCAAGACCTTTCTTTCTGTTGCTCGCTAAGCTTGGAAGATGATGTCAGATGACGTCAATCAATTCCCGGGGTCAGTGTTGCCGTGACCGGGGCTCCCACCGACACGCTGCTGGTGTCTCCAGGACTTTCTGGGTTTCCAGTGACGTTCCTTGAGCAGGTGATTCCATGGCGCACTACGAGCGCGTGTCTGGCCCGGAATCGAATTTCTTGAGTGCGTAGCCGACGCCTCTGAAGCTGGTGATCAGGTTATTGTCCTTGCACAGGTGCTGAAGTTTTTTCCGCAGGTGGCACATGTGGACATCCAGGGGTCGTTTTGCAAGGGACCGGTCGCGGCCGGATATCTCCCTCGACAGCAGGTTTCGTTCGACGACCTTGCCCGGGCTTCCAGACAGGACGACGAGTATCTGCAGTTCCCTCTCTGTGAACCGAACAATCCTTCCGGAGTGACTCACGCCTGAGCGTGACCATAAGTCAATCCTGAATTGTCCCAGCCATAATTCCTCCCTGGCCTGAACAGGCGTTTTTGCGCCAGCCCGCCGCAAGGCATTGTGCAGCCGGGCCAGCAAGACTGGCGGCTGGAAGGGCTTGGTCACATAATCATCCGCGCCAAGATTGAGTCCGGTTGTGATGCTGTCCGTGGAGGCCACGCCAGAGAGCATGACGACAGGCAGATTCGATCTTGTTCGTATTGCTTTGGCTATCGATATGCCGTCTTCGCCCGGAAGCAGGATGTCGAGGAGCACCAGGTCTATGGCCTGCTTATCCACTGCGTTGAGCAGATCGGCGCCACAGGATGCGTGCCAGACTCGAAAATCCTGCTTGAGAGTGCGGTTAAGCAGTGTGCGCATGGCGGGCACGTCTTCAAGAACGCCCACGCAATGGACTGTGCGACGTCGGGATGGGCTAGACGACCGAGTTGTGATTGAGGATGCCATGTTTCAATTTTATTAATTAATGCGCTAAAAATGTAATAAATTATCATTTATTGATGATTTTTTCCGAATCGATAGCAGGGCAAGGTTTCATTTGGCAATCCTGGTTCGCCTTGCCAATGACAAACCAATAATCGGTATTTCGTGTTTCTCAGGAATGGAGCCCCAGTGACAAAGTCCATAAAGGCCATTCGTGGAAAAAAGGCAGCAAGCCGCAATGACAATGGGATGCCAGGAAATGCCCTTTCCCGGGCCGTTTTGCGGGCAGGTGCTCCTCGCGGCCAATCCGTGGCACGCGTTGAAGCCGTGGCCAGCCTGAGCAGTGGGCTATCGCATGAATTGAATAACGTTCTGACCATCGCGCTCGGGAACGTCAGCCTCTTGCGAGCGCACCTGAGGGGCTCCAAATCCCGCGCGATGCTCGATGATGCGCTCGCATCCATTGACGAGGCCGTCCGGATATCGGGAAAGCTTGACGCGATTGGCAATCAGGATGGCTTGAGCCTGAGGCCGGTGGATGTGTCCGCGTTTGTTGCCCGCTACGCTGCGTCGGCCAGATGGCCTGCCGGGGAGGCGGTCAGCATTGTTGTTCGGAGCAAAGGCCGGTTCGGTCCGGTTCTGGTCGACCCACGCTACCTGGAACAGGCTCTGGATGCACTACTGCAAGGCTTTCCGGAAGACAAGGCATCGCCTGCGATCGTGACGATCGAGCTGGGTCCAGGTGACTGTGGTGGGACGGCCACGGGTGGTTGTCAAGCCGTGTCGATTTGCATTCATGATTCCAGGGATCGTTTGTGCCAGCCGGCAAGGTCGCAACGACCAGGCGAGACAGATCCTCTGGTCAATGAGTGTCCCTGGCCGGACATCGGCATGTGGTTCGTGCGTCAGATCGCACTGGCCTGCGGCGGAAGCTTTAGCACCGTGATCGGGGAACGCGACAAGCCTTGTGTTTGCATCACGCTCCCCTGTCTCTGACCTGACGTTGCCGATGGCACCCCGGGGCGTCCGAGGCTGATCCCTGGTCAGCAACTCAGGCCTTGCCGAAGGCGCCCTTGCCTTTCAGTTCGGCGATCTGCGCATCACTCAGTCCCAGCATGTCCTTCATCACCTGGGCGGTGTGCTCGCCCAGGCGCGGTGAGGGCGTGCGCACGCCGCCGGGAGTTTCCGACAGGCGCACCATGACATTGCCCATGGTCACCTTGCCGACGCTGGGGTGCTCCATGGTGACCAGCGAGTTGCGCGCCTTCACCTGCGGATGGTCGGGGATCTGCGAGAGCTTGTTCACCTGGCCCACCGGCACGCCGGCCTTCACCAGGATGGGCTCCCATTCCTCGTAGGCCTTGGTGAGAAAGACCTGCTGCAGCTTCTCCAGCAGCGCCGGGCGGTTCTTGTTGCGGTCGGCATTGGTGCGGTAATGCGGATCGTCGGTGAGCTCGGGGCAGCCCATGGCCGGGCAGAAGGCCTTCCACAGCTTGTCGCTGCCCACGGCAATGGCCAGGTCACCGGTCTTGGTGCGGAAGGTCTGGTAGGGCAGCAGCGCCTTGTAGGCGGTGCCCATGGGCTCGGGGACGGCGCCGCTGTTGACGTAGCTGGTGATGGCACTGCCCAGCAGGCCGATCTGGCCTTCCATCATGGACACATCGACCACCTGGCCCTGGCCAGTCTTTTCCTTCACGCGCAGGGCCAGCATGATGCCGTAGGCGGCGTTCATGCCGGCGGTGAGGTCGGCGATGGACACGCCGGCGCGCACGCCGCGGCTGCCGGGCTCGCCGGTGACGCTGATCATGCCGCTCTCGGCCTGCAGGATCAGGTCCATGGCCGGACGCTCGCGGTAGGGGCCGGTGAGGCCGAAGCCGGATATCGAGCAGTAGATGATGCCGGGGTTGGCCTTCTTGCCCACTTCATAGCCCAGGCCCAGCTTGTCCAGCGTGCCGACGCGGAAGTTCTCCAGCACGATGTCGGCTTTGGCCACCAGGTCGAGGAAGAGTTGCTTGCCGGTCTCGGACTTGAGGTCGAGCACGATGCCCTGCTTGTTCCGATGCACCCCGACGAAGTACTCGGTTTCGCCGCCGGGCATCACCGTGCCCCAGCCGCGCGCGATGTCGCCCGATCCCGGCGGCTCGATCTTGATCACCTGCGCGCCGAAATCGGCCAGCATGGTGGAGCAGAAGGGGCCGGCGAGGGCGTGGCTCAGGTCCAGCACTTTGACATCTTGCAGGGGCAGTTGCATGGGCGCTCCGGATAAGAAAGGGATGCTGCGGTGATGACGGCCTGTTGTTGGTTGTATCTGACGGCCGTTCGGGTTGTGTGCGTCAGAGCTGGCGATTTTCCTACATTCGCCGACACTTCGTCTGCGGCCGGCCTGCCGTTGCTACAGGCTGCCCTGTGCCACCGCCCAGTAGCGCGCGAATCGCCCGGCCAGTTGCCAGGCGAATACGGGCAGCACCCCCAGCTTCAGCCAGCCCGCAGCCAGGCACAGCCCTTCACCCACCAGGGGCACCCAGCCCAGCGCCGTCACTGGGGCGCCCCAGCGCTTCACCCGTTCCAGTTGCGTGAGTGGCTTGCGTGTGCCCAACCAGCGGCCCATCGCATAGGTGGTCATTCCGCCCAGGGTATTGCCAAGGGTCGCCACGCCGATTGCAGGCCAGAGCTGTTCCGGATGCAGCGTCAGCACGGCGAAGAGGGCCGCTTCCGAGGACAGTGGCAACAGTGTCGCGGCGATGAAGGCGGCGGCAAACAGCGAGGCGAGGCTGCCCGAGGGATAGGCGAACAGGGACAGCAAAGGCGAAAATAGGGCATCCATGTTCCGAGGATAGAGGCGGTGCGGCGTCCGGCACAAGCGGCGCAATGGCAGGAACCGGTTCCTTGCTTGTCCGTTCCGGCGGTCCAAGGGGCTTCGTTGGCATCGTGTACAGTAGCGGACCGCCTTGTCCCAGGGGCTGCTTCACGGTGTTTGTCCATGGGGCACAGCACCCCGATGCAGCCCTGGCAGACCCCATGAAGAACAACGACTATCTCGAACGCATACTCAAGGCCCGCGTCTATGACGTGGCCGTGGAAACGCCGCTGGAATTCGCCCCCAACCTGTCGCGTCGCACCGGCAACCGCATCATGTTGAAGCGCGAGGACATGCAGCCGGTGTTCTCCTTCAAGCTGCGCGGGGCCTACAACAAGATGGCCAACCTGCCCGCTGCGGTGCTGAAGCGCGGCGTGATCGCCGCCTCGGCCGGCAACCATGCCCAGGGCGTGGCGCTGTCGGCGCAGAAGCTCGGCTGCCATGCACTCATCGTCATGCCCACCACCACCCCGCGCATCAAGATCGATGCCGTGGCGGCGCGCGGCGCCGAAGTGCTGCTGGCCGGGGACTCCTATTCCGACGCCTACGCCGAGGCGCTCAAGGTGGGGAAAAAGCGCGGCCTCACCTTCGTCCATCCCTACGATGATCCGGACGTGATCGCCGGCCAGGGCACCATCGCCATGGAAATTCTGCGCCAGACCAACAACCCCATCCACGCCATCTTCGTCGCCATCGGCGGTGGCGGGCTGATTGCGGGGGTCGGCTCCTATGTGAAGCGCCTCTATCCGGAGATCAAGATCATCGGCGTGCAGCCAGTGGACTCCGACGCCATGGACCGCTCGCTCAAGGCCGGTCGTCGCATCACCCTGGAGCAGGTCGGCCTGTTTGCCGATGGCGTGGCGGTGAAGCAGGTGGGCGAGGAGACCTTCCGCATCTGCCGCGAGGTGGTGGACGAGATCATCCTGGTCGATACCGATGCCATCTGCGCCGCCATCAAGGACGTGTTCGAGGACACCCGTTCCATCCTCGAGCCGGCCGGCGCGCTGGCCGTGGCCGGCGCCAAGGTCTATGCCGAGCGTGAGCGCATCAAGGACAAGAAGCTGGTGGCCATCGCCTGCGGCGCCAATACCAATTTCGACCGCCTGCGCTTCATCGCCGAGCGTGCCGAAGTGGGCGAGCACCGCGAGGCCATCCTTGCCGTCACCATCCCGGAAGTGCCGGGCAGTTTCCGGCGCTTCTGCACCACGCTGGGCGCGCGCAACATCACCGAATTCAACTATCGCATGGCCGATGCCTCGGCCGCGCATGTCTTTGTCGGTGTCGGCGTCAGCGACCTGGCCGAGACGAAAAAGATCATTAATCGTTTGAAGCGCGACGGTTTTGGCGCCATCGACCTGTCCGACAGCGAAATGGCCAAGCTGCATGTGCGCCACCTGGTGGGCGGCCGCGCCCCCCTGGCGACGGGCGAACTGATCTACCGCTTCGAATTCCCCGAGCGTCCCGGTGCGTTGATGAAATTCCTCAACGCCATGGGCTCGGCCTGGAACATCAGCCTGTTCCATTACCGCAACCATGGCGGTGACACCGGCCGCGTGCTGGTAGGCATGCAGGTGCCGAAAAAGGAAATGGCGCAGTTCCGCCGCTTCCTGCAGGCGCTGGGTTATCCCAGTGTGGACGAGACCGAGAACCCGGCTTATCGTTTGTTCCTCGGCTGAGCGTCGCGTCGGCGCAGCAGGACCAGCAGCACACCACACCAGGAGGCCACCAAGAGCCCCGGTGTCCATAAAACGAAGAACGATGAACGAAGGCGAAGGAGGAGCGCATGGCAGCATGCAAGACTACCTATACCTATCGGGCGCTGGTTGGCGCCACGATGCTGGTGACCATCCTGGCGGCACAGGTGGCACAAACGGCCTGGGCACAGTCTTATCCCGCCCGCCCGGTGAAAATGCTGCACGGCTTTTCCGCGGGGACCAACGTGGACACCGTTACCCGGCTGGTGGCTGTGGATCTGAGCAAGGTGCTGGGCCAGCCGGTGGTGGTGGAGGCGCAGCCCGGTGCGGGCAGCGCCCTGGCCGCGGGCACCGTGGCGCGCGCCAAGCCGGACGGCTACACACTGCTCATGACCACCGGCTCGCACAGCGTGGCCGGGGCGCTCTACGACAAGCTGCCGTACGACACCGAGAGAAGTTTTTCACCCATTTCCACGGTCACCTTTTTCGCCTTTGCCGTGACGGCCAGCGCGGCCGGGCGCTACCAGAACCTGAATGATCTGATTGCCTACGCCCGTGCCAACCCGGGCAAGGTGAACTATGGCTCCTCGGGCAGTGGCTCGACCAACCATCTGGCGGGCGAAGTGCTCGCCAGCGTCACCAATACCCGCATGCAGCATGTGCCCTACAAGGGCTTTGCGCCGGCGCTCACTGCGCTGCTCTCGGGCGAGATCGATTTCGTGGTGGGTTCGGCCAGTTCCGTGCTGGGCAATGTCAAGGCGGGCAAGATGCGCGTGCTGGCCATGGCGGCACCGAAGCGCTGGAGCGGCATGCCCGATGTGCCCACGTCCTTCGAGCAGGGCCTCAAGGACTACGACATGAGTTCCTGGGCCGGCATCATGGCGCCGGCAGAACTGCCCCGCGCGATCGTCGACCGGCTGCATGCGGACACCCAGAAGGTGCTCCAGGTGCCCTCGGTCAGGTCCACCCTGGAGGAGCTGGGCGGTGAGCCGCGCGGCAGCACGCCAGCGGAAATGTCGGCGCTGATCTCCAGTGAACTGAAACGCTGGGTGCAGGTGGTCAGCGACGCGAAGATTCCCAAACTTTGATCCTCCCCTTTCCGACTCCGATCGAGGCGCAATCATGACCCTCTCGCTATCCCACGGTGGCACCACCATGTTCCGTGCCGCGGCCCCGGCGCAGGAAATCCTGCTCGGCACCATGGACGGTGTGCAGATCCTGAAGAAGGGCGCCACGGGGCAGTGGCAGCATGATGGCCAGGGCCTGGCCGGCAAGCACATCCAGGCCATCCATGAGGTGCCCGGCGGCAGCGTGTTTGCCTGCGCCTATCGCGATGGCGTCTATGCCAGCGAGGATGGCGGCAGGACCTGGTCGCCGCGCGACAGCGGCATCGGCATCCGCAATGTCTACAGCCTGGCGCACGCCGTGATCGAGGGCCGGGTGCGGCTGTTCGCCGGCACCGAACCGGCGCATCTCTACTGCAGCGACGACCTGGGACACAGCTGGAGCGAACTCAAGGCCTTCCGCGACATCCCCAATGTGGGCGAGTGGAAATTCGTCGCCACGCCCTTCACCGGCCACACCAAGCACATCAACATCGACCCGAAGGATCCGCTCACCATGTACGTGTGCGTGGAAGTGGGGGCGCTGCTGAAGACCACCGATGGTGGCAAGACCTGGAAATCCATCCCGGTGTCCAACCCCGATATGCACCGCACCGTCATCGATCCGCGCGACACCCGCCGCGTCTATACCACCGGCGGCGCGGGCCTGCTGTTCACCAGCGACGAAGGCAGCAACTGGCGTGAACTGTTGCCGCGCATGACCAATGCCGTCGGCCAGTACGCCGACCAGCTGGTGGCGCGTGCAGACAACCCGGACATCATGCTGGTGGCCGCCTCGCAGGTCAGCCCGCGCACCTGGATCGACACGAAGTACGCCGGTGCCGCGGTGGCCAAGAGCAGCGATGGCGGCGAGACCTTCCGCCTGCTGCGCGGCGGGTTGCCCGAGCGCATCACCGCCAGCATCGAGGCGATGTGCCAGGTGGAAAGCCCGGCCGGGGTCGAGTATTTCTTCGGCACCACCGATGGCGAGATCTGGTACGGCGATCAGGATGGCGAGCACTGGACCATGATTGCCATGGCGGCGCCGGTGTCCAAATGCATCCACCAGGAAATGCTCAGCGGCAAGCCGGTGACGGAGATGGTGCACCTGGATGGCGTGAAGCGCCCCCATGGCGCTGCTGCCGGGTCTGCCGGGAGTGCCGTGCCGCAATCCTGAGCCGGGCTCGGCAGGCGATCCGGTAATATTATCAAATCCGGATGCTAGTCCTTATCATTATTGGTTGATACGGTGGATTGTGATCAAATATTATGCGTGATCAAGGCTCCGTGCCGATGCCGTAGTGGCGCATTTTCTTGTGCAGGTTGCTGCGGTCTATGCCCAGCAGTTGCGCAGCCCGGGAACGATTGCCGCGTGCCCGCGCCAGCGCCAGCGCTTCGAGCCCCTCAACCCTCAGGGCAGCCTGACCAACCGATCCTCTACGCGCCGGTAGATGCCGGCTTCCGTGACCACGTAATCCATCGGGATGTCATGCGTCTGCGGATGCAGGCTGGGTATGCGCGCCAGCTCATGCGCGCAGGCGATGACCGGCGGGCGCGGCGCCATGGTCGCCAGGGTGCGGTCGAAGTAGCCACCGCCATAGCCCAGCCGGTAGCCTGCCTCGTCGAAGCCGACTGCAGGCGCAATGATCACCGTGGGCTGCACCGGCTCACCGGAAGCCGGCTCGGCAATCCCATGCGCACCCTGTGCCAGCTGCGTATCGGCATTCCAGGGGCGAAATATCATGGCGGTGGCCGGCGCGAGGACGATGGGGAGCAGGATTTGCGCACCCTCGGCGCGCAGGCGTGCGGCAACAGGGCGCGGATCGTATTCCCCGCGATACGGCCAGTACACGGCGACCCGTGCGTCCCCGTTCAACAGGTGCGGGAACCCTTGCGCCAGTAGCCGGTCCATGGCCAGTTGCCAGTGCTGCCGTGTGACCTCGTCCACGCGCATGCGTTGATGGATGAGATGCTGCCGCTGCTGTTTGCGCCAGGCAGCGGGGGAGGCCGTAACAAGGTCTTGAGCAGGGTCTGTGGCCACCGAAGAATTCTCAAAAGGAATAAAGACTTGGTCTATACTCTAAAAGTGTTTTCCAGGTCATTCTGAACCGCTCATGACAGCCCGGCTGACTATATCACTGCTGTCTGCAGCGCTTGCACTGCCGGCTGCGCTGCTGCCGATGCCGTCCGTATGGTCTGCGCCCGCGGCCAGGGCGGCCACAGCGGCTGCCTCGGCCCAGCCCGTCACCGTGCCCGGTGACACCGCTGTGCTGATCGCCCGTGATGCCTTCCGCGCCGGTGATGCTGCCAAGCTTGCTCGCGCTGCCGCGCAGGTCGGCGACCATGTGCTGCTGCCCTATGTGCAGTTCTGGCAGTTGCGCCTGCGTCTGGAGGACCGGCGTCCCGAGGAACTCACCCAGTTCCTTGCCCGCAACCCCGACACCCTGCTGGCCGAGCAGTTGCGACGCGACTGGCTGAAGCTGCTGGGCAAGGGCGGTGACTGGGAGCGTTTCCGAGAGCAGGCGCCGCTGGTGGTGGGCGACGACCCCGAGATCAGCTGCTACAGCCTGGCCGCGCGCTGGCAGGTCAAGGACACCTCGGCCATCGCCGAACTGCGTCGCATCTGGCGCACCCCGCGCGAGATGCCCGAACCCTGCGCGCGCCTGGCACAGACGCTGTTGCATCCGGCCGACCCGGTGCCCCCGCCCGGCGCTGGTGCCCCCATCGCCTTTGATCGCTGGGATGCCAGCGCGGTGTGGGAACGCTTCCGCATCCTCGTCGAGGCCGGGCAATTGGCCGCGGCCCGGCGCGTGCTCGATTACCTGCCCCGCCAGGAGGCGCCTGATGCGCGGCAACTGGACTTGGCCTGGAATTCGCCGCTGAAAGTCCTCGAACGTCCCGCGCAGGAGCTGCTGCGGCGCAGCCAGAAGGAAACCTACATCGTGGCCGTGTCGCGCGCTGCGCGTAATGATCCGCTGCTGGGCGCCAGTTACTTCGATGGGCGCGCACGCGAGCGCTTTGCCGTGGAAGACCGCGCCTACGTACTGGGCCTCTTGGCCACTGCCGCATCACGTCGCCATCTGCCTGAAGCCATGGGCTGGTTCACCGACATCGCCGCCATGGGCGGTGATGCGCAATTGAACGACGAGCAACTGGGCTGGCGTGCCCGCATTGCCCTGCGCCAGGGCAACTGGGAGGAGGTGCGTGCCGCGGTGCTGGCCATGTCACCGACGCCGCAGGGCCGCAACGATTCCACCTGGGTGTATTGGCTGGGCCGGGCTTACCAGGCGCAAAAGGCGGATGCGGCCGCCCGGGCGCAGTTCCAGCGCATTGCCGCCGAGCACAGCTTCTATGGCCGCCTGGCGGCCGAGGAACTTGGCCTCAATCCGTCCCTGCCCGAGACCGCAGCCGTCCCCACCAGCGAAGAGCTTGCTTCTGCCGGCAGTCATGGCGGCCTGCAGCGCGCGCTGGCGCTGTATCGTCTGGAGATGCGCAGCGAAGGCATGCGCGAATGGATCTGGGCCATCCGCGGCATGGATGACCGCTCGCTGCTGGCCGCGGCCGAACTGGCCCGCCGCCATGAAATCTGGGACCGCGCCATCAACACGGCCGACCGCACCCAGAAGGAACACAACTTCAACGTTCGTTACCTCGCCCCCTATCGGGATGTGCTGGGCACGGCGGCGCGCGCCCGCTCGCTCGATGAGCCGCTGGTGCTGGGACTGGTGCGCCAGGAAAGCCGCTTCATGTCCTTTGCCAAGTCCACCGTGGGCGCCTCCGGACTGATGCAGCTGATGCCGGCCACGGCCGCCTGGGTGGCGGGCAAGATGGGCATGCGCGACTATGCCTGGTCGCGCGTGCACCATCCGGAGGTGAATGCGAAGCTGGGCACCTTCTACCTGCGCCAGGTGCTGGATGAACTCGGTGGCCATCCGGTGGTGGCGGCCGCTGCCTATAACGCCGGCCCCGGGCGGGCGCGCCGCTGGCGTGATATCAGGCCGCTGGAGGGCGCCATCTATGCCGAAACCATTCCCTTCACCGAGACCCGCGACTACGCCAAGAAGGTGATGGTCAATTCCATCTATTACGCCGCGGTCCAGGGCCAGGCGCGCTCGCTCAAGGCCCGGCTGGGCGTGGTGACCATCGGGCGTCCAGCCGAGGAAGCCACTGCCGCAGCGCGCGTCTTGGCGCTGCCCTGATCACCTGCCCCGGGGCATCCCCCGGTCACGGGAGCGGCCCCGTCTTGAGGTAGACGTGTTGCAGGGCCACGCATTCCTCCTGTTGCTGCGGTTGCTGCGATAAAATTTCACCATTCACACCTTTCCCGATTTTCCTGGCGGTCATCTGCGATGAGTAAAGTACTGGTTCTGGGCGGCAGCGGTTTCATCGGTCGCCATGTCGTGGCGCAACTGGTGGCACAAGGCCACACCGTGGTGGTGCCCACGCGCCAGCGCGAGCGCGCCAAGCATCTCATCACGCTGCCCACGGTAGAGGTGGTCGAGGCCGACATCTTCAATGCACGCGGCCTGGCTGCGCTGATGCAGGGTTGTGATGCGGTGATCAACCTGGTGGGGGCGCTGCAAAGCCGGCCGGGGGATCCCTGGGGGCCGCAATTCGCCCGTGCCCACGTCGAACTGCCGCGCCTGGTGCTGGGGGCCTGCCGCGAAGCCGGCGTGCGCCGCGTGCTGCACATGAGCGCGCTCAAGGCGCGCACCGACGGCCCCAGCGAGTACCTGCGCTCCAAGGGTGATGGCGAGGCCTGGGTGCTGGCACAGATCCAGGACATGGATGTGACGGTGTTTCGCCCTTCGGTGGTGTTCGGCCCGGGTGATCGCTTCCTCAACCTGTTTGCCTGCCTCGCGCGCTACCTGCCGGTATTCTTCCTCGGCTGCGCCGACGCGCGCTTCCAGCCGGTGTATGTCGGCGATGTGGCGGGCGCCATGGTGGCCAGCCTTAATGATCGCGGCAGCTACGGCAAGTCCTATGACCTGTGCGGTCCGAAGGTGTACACCTTGCGCGAACTGGTGGCCTTCTCCGCGCGTGCCAGTGGCCATCCGCGTTTCGTCTTCGGCTTGAGCAAGGGTTTTTCCTATGCCCAGGCCTGGATGATGGAACTGTTGCCGGGCAAGCTGATGTCGCGCGACAACTTCCGCTCCATGCAGGTGGACAACGTCAGCGATGCGTCGCTGCCTTTCGGCCTGGTTCCGGTCGCCATGGATGCAGCGGCCACGGTGTACCTGCGCGGCACCGACCCGCGCTCCCGCTACTCGACCTTCCGCCTCACCGCCGGTCGTTAGCAGGGTGTTGAACAACGATGCCATGGCCGCTATTGATCGATTCCTGACGCTCGCCCAAAGGGAAGCGTTTTGCATCAGCGAAGAAAGCGCGGGATCAAGCGGGACCGCATCCCCCTTTTTCAATCCGCTGTCAGTCCCGTCATCGAGCGCCGCGCTGCCTGCCGCTGCGATGTGCTGCCACTTCCGCCATCCAGCCGGGCGCAGCAGCCTCCAGTGAAGATCTATACCGTCGGTGGCGCCGTGCGCGATGAACTGCTCGGCCTGCCCGTGCAGGACCGCGACCATGTTGTGGTTGGCGCCACCCCGGACGCCATGGAGCGCCTCGGCTACCGGCCGGTGGGCAAGGATTTTCCCGTCTTTCTGCATCCGCAGACGCAGGAGGAGTACGCGCTCGCCCGCACCGAGCGCAAGGTGGGGCAGGGCTACAAGGGTTTCACCGTGCATGCCGCGCCGGATGTGACGCTGGAAGAGGACCTGGTGCGGCGCGACCTCACCATCAATGCCATGGCGCGCGATGAAGCCGGCGCATTGATCGATCCCTATGGTGGTGAAAGTGACCTGAAGGCGCGCCTGCTGCGCCATGTCGGCCCGGCCTTCATCGAGGACCCGGTGCGCATCCTGCGTGTGGCGCGCTTTGCCGCGCGCTTCGATTTCACGCTGGCGCCGGAAACCCTGGCGCTGATGCAGGGCATGGTCGCCGGGGGCGAAACCGACGCATTGGTGGCCGAGCGTGTGTGGCAGGAACTCTCCCGCGGTCTGATGGAGGCGGCACCGGTGCGCATGCTGAAGGTGCTGGCCGCCTGTGGCCTGCTGGCGAGACTGCTGCCGGAACTGGAGCTGTCCTTTTCGGCGTCAGCCGGGGCCGTGGTGCCACAGGGTCTGCAGCCGGCGAATGCCACCACCATCCGGATTGCCGCTGCGCTTGACCAGGCAGCCGACGCCGGCCAGCCCCTGGAAGTGCGATTTGCGTTGTTTGCCTTTGCCCTGCGTGAACGCAGCGAGGCTGCGGCGCGCGGACTGTCGCGGCGCCTGCGTGCCTCCAATGAATGCCGTGATGCGCTGCTGCTGGCCGCCCTGCATGGGGAGGCCGCCTGCGCCATGGGCCCGGGCAGCCGGGCCGCCGAGGGGCTGGTGTTGCTGGAAGCCGCGGACGCATTCCGCCGGCCGGAACGCCTGCGCGGCCTGCTCTCGGCCTGTGCGGCACTGACCGGCGCGGGCGCCTCGGGACGTGCAGAAGCCATCCCTTGGATCGAGGCCATGCAGGCCGCAGCCGCAGCCGTGGATGCCGGCGCGATTGCCGCTGCCCAGGCCGGCGCCGGCAACCCCGCCCACATCGGCGTGGCCGTGCACGAAGCAAGGCTGGCCGCCATGACTGCCATGCTTGATGTGGCAGGCAGGGCAGCCACCATTCATTCTCCCGCCGGCAACGGCAAGGCCTGAGGAAGCACGCGTGTCCCACCCTGACCATCCAGAACACTCCCCCCGGCGTAAGCACAACGACTGGCTCGACACCCTGATCCGCAACGTCAAGGCGGGCAGCCGCCTCGCGCTGTTCCTGCCCGTGACGCGGGCGCACTTCAGCGTCGGCGTCATCGAGTATGCGCAACTGGCCGTGTTCAGCGTGCTGGTGTGGCTGACCGGCAGCTTCATGCGCGTGGGCGTCGATGCGCAGTTCGTGCCCGCCGCCGGCCTGGCGCTGGTCGGCTACATCCCCATCCTGTTGCTGTTCTGCCTGGTCGCAGCGCGGGTGCTGCGCGACCCCAGCCTGTTCCCGGTGCTGGCGGTCATGCTGGGCGCCACCGACCTGGTGTTCGAGATCGTGGGCTCGCTGATCTACCTCGTCATCGACCGGGATTGGCTGCCGCTGCCGCCCACCGGGCAGTTCGCCGTCTATGTGCTGTATGTGATGTGGGCCATTGCCATCGTGCTGCGTGCGCAAAGGCTGCTCGTGCCCTGGAGTGCCAGTGGCGCCCGGACCGCGGCCGGCCTGCTCGCCGCCATGGTCATGCTGATGGTCTACCTGCCGCGCAGCGAGCCCTGGCAGGTGCCGGCAAGCGAAGAGCCCGAGGCGGTCGACAGCATGCTGCAGGAGGACGTGCTCGCCTATCAGGACGGGCTGCTGCAGCGCGAACTGGACCGACTGGCCATGCCGCGTGCCGGCGAACCCGACCTCTACTTCATCGGCGCCGCACCCCATGCCGGCCAGCCCACCTTCATGCTGGAGCTGGCCACCATCCGTAAGCAACTGGACGAGTCCTTCGACACGGCCGGGCGTTCGATTGCCCTGATCAACCACAGCGCCACGCTCAAGGCGGCGCCCATCGCCACCTCGGCCAACCTGCGCAATGCGCTGGGCCAGGTGGGGGAGATGATCAACCCCGAGGAAGACGTGCTGATGCTGTTCATCACCACGCACGGCAGCCAGGACCACGTGCTGTCCTTCGAGCTGCCGCCCTTGAGGCTCAACCCGGTGAACCCCACGGCGCTGGCACGCATGCTGGCTGACAGCGGCGCCAAGTGGAAGATCATCGTGCTGTCGGCCTGCTACTCCGGCGGCTTCATCGAGGCGCTGCGCGACGAGAACTCGCTCATCATCACGGCCTCGGATGCGACCCGCTCCTCCTTCGGTTGCGAGGCCACCAGCGAGTTCACCTGGTTCAGCCGCGCCTTTTTCGACCAGGCGCTGCGCGAAGAGGCGAAGAGCGGCCGCTATTCCTTCCTCGCCGCCTTCGAGCGGGCGAAGCAGCTGGTGGCTGATCAGGAGAAAGCGGCCGGCTTCGAGCCCTCCAATCCGCAGATCCACATCGGCACGGCCATGCGCGAGAAGCTCAAGGCGCTGGAGGCGAAGCTGCAGGAACGCGCCAAGGCCCGCGTGCCGCCGGAAGTGCCGGTGAACGACAGGACGGCCCAGGCGACACTGCCCTGAGCAGATGCCGCAAGGCGCCTGTTGTCAACGCAGTTTTATAAAGCCGCTACACTCAAATGCTGCCGAGCATCAAGGAGGCACCATGCCTTTGGTCACTGCATACGACGACGTGCCCAGTCCCCGAGTCGAGCGTCACTTACCCGATGGTCATCTGAACTGGCGGACCGATTTCATCCAGTGCCCCAAGGACAAAGCCGTGGATACGCCCATGGCCTTCCTGTCGGAGGGTTCACTTGGGCGCGTATTGCGCACCCATTTCCATCGAGTCGATCAGTTCCATGTGATCTGCATGGGGAAGGGCTCCCTGGGCTCCTATCCATTGGCGTTCGGAGGCGTGCATTTTGCGCGCGCCTATACGCCCTATGGTCCGATCAATCACGAGGATGGCCTGGGCTTCATCGCGCTGCGCGCCCATCGGGACGAGGGCGCGCAGTACATGCACATGCCCGAAAATCGGGCAGAACTGGAATCGGTCCGCAGCCGCGTTCCCTGGCAGTGCAAGTCTGTTCCCGACTTCAGCATCCAGCCGGGCGCGAATGGCATCGCCATGAAGGCCATTGAGGGCATCCACGACGAGCACGGCCTGGCCGGTTACACGGTCGTGATGAAACCCGGGGCGACCGCTTACTCCATCGACCTTTCAAAGAGCGACGGCCAGTACATCCTCGTGATGAAAGGCGGGCTGATCCACGAAGGCGTGCAAAAGAACCATTTGACCGTCATCTGGGTCGAGAAGAACGAGGGGCCGTTCAGGCTGATCGCCGGGCCTGAAGGCGCCGAGCTCATCATTCTCAACTTTCCGGTTCCCGGCAGCTACACGAAGAAGATGGGGGCCGCGCCATCCAGGGGAACAGAAGAGGCGTTCAAGGTGTACCAATGCAGGCTCTGCGCCTTCGTCTATGACGAGTCCGCGGGACACCCCGATGCAGGTATCGCGCCTCGAACGCGCTGGGCTGACGTGCCTGAGACCTTCCAGTGCCCGGACTGCGAGGCCAGAAAGTCCGACTTCGAAATGATCGAGATCTAGGGCTGAGGAGGACCAAGGGGGGCTGCAGTCGGGCCCCCTCCTGGCGCCGCTGCCGCCTGGGGCACTACTGCCGGCGGCTCCCTCGTTCGCGGACTCAGCTTCCCGCTGCGCGGGGCCCCTGCTCCCTGCCTTCGTGGGCGACCATTCCGAAAGGGAATTCGGGCTATACAGAGCGGGGCGTTCCACACAATTCGAAAGTCCGTACTATCTCATCGCCCTATTAGCCGGTCCCGTCGAGCAATTCGAGCTGCGGGCTAATCGCTTCAGCGAGTCGCTCCTCTATCATCTTGCAATACGCTTCATTGAGCTCGAATCCAACGAATTTGCGTCCATTTTTTTTCGCTGCCACCGCCGTCGTACCGCTGCCCATGAAGGGATCAAGCACAATACCGCCAGGCGGGCAACTCGCCTTAACCATACGTTCAACAATCTCCAATGGTTTCTGCGTTGGGTGATCCACTCGTTCACTATGGATTTTGTGCAACCTCGAAACGCTCCATAAATCTTTCGGGTTGTACCCCATTTCCAACCACTTTTTCCCTACAAAAATTGACCTGGAACGCGCCTTTTTGGTCTCCTCGTCATACGGAATCCGTATTGAATCAAGGTCAAAGTAGTAGTCTTTCGTTAGACTAAAAAATCCAATCGTATCGTGTACGGAGCTATATCGGCGAGTCGCGCCTCCCATAGAGGGCACTCGCCTATCCCAGATAATTTCATTCAGCATAGTCATTCTCTGCTTCAAGAAACAAAATATCTCTGGGGAGTTTCGCCATGTGAGAAAAATGTACAGGCTCCCAGTATTTTTCAGCTTTGGGATCGCTGCATTCAGCCACTTCTCCGTCCACTGGAAGTGTTCCGGCGTGTCCAGCTTATCGGAGTCATTGCCGTAGTCCTTGCCTAGTCCATACGGAGGGTCCGTGACAATTAAATCAATGCTCCCGTCGGGGATGTTCTGCAGCCCTAGCAGGGCATCTTCATTGAAAATCTTATTTTCAAAATGGTTCATCTGCAGCCCTATAGCTCAATGCTTGTTGAGTGCGCCCCCAGAAGTTCCAAGAATGGCTGACGACTGCGGATCACTGGCGTGTGGTGGTAAAGCGCCTGTATTTTGTCATTGCGTGGATTTACGTAGATTGCAAAAACCGGGGTGGGAAGAGAAGAAGGCAATCTGGGTCGAAGCGAATGGCATCTAGCCAAGGGCACTGACTTGAGCGGATACACTCAAGCGCAGCTTGATGCCATTGCCTGGGAGTTGAACACCAGACCACGCAAGTCGATGGGCTTCCGCTGTCCGGTTGAATTGTGTAACCCCGACGCATTCTATTTCAAACAGAATCACGCTTCACTTTTTGCACTTGGTGGTTGAAGCCGCCCAGCTTTAGTGGATATCAGGACTACGATTTGTCGCTCATACTTGACGTGAGCCATAGGCGCTCGACGAACACGTTGTTACGCCAGGAACCGTGCCGTCCACAGAGAGCTTGCAGCCGCGGGCCAGGACGTCATAGGTAGTAACAGTGCGGTTTTATTTTCGCTAAGCCGGCACGTCACCTTTCAGTGAAAGAAGTGCATCGGTTGCAATAACACCGGCACCTCTTTTGAGTACCATCAGTGGATTGATATCTAGCGTATGCAATCGCGACCTTAACGCCCAGGCAAGATGCGAAACCTGAGCAACGCATTCGGCTAGCGCTTCAACGTCCCTTGGGCGCTGACCACGAAGCCCAGTGAAGAGCGGCGCGCCACGAAGCTCGCTTAACATCGCTTTGGCAGTTTCAGTGCCGAACGGTGCGATTCGCCAGGTTGTGTCATTGATGGTTTCTGCCAAAGTGCCGCCCAATCCAACTGCGACTACAGGACCAAATACCTCATCATTGACCACCCCAACAATTGTTTCCAATGCATCTTGAACCATTTCCGAAACGATAATGCCTTTAATGGAGGCCTGGGGAATAGCAGTTTTCGCACTCTGAAAGACTGCATTGATGGCGGAGACCAGTTCTGCCGCATCCTGGACGTTAAGTCTCACTCCCCCAACATCCGTTTTGTGTGGAATGTCAGGCGAAACAATCTTTACTGCCACTGGAAAGGTCATTCCGTCCGGTAATAGCGGAATAAAATCACCCTGAGGCAAAAAATGATCTGATGTTGTGCGAATCCCAAATTCACGCAAAACGGTTTTAGAAGTGAGTTCATCCATATCCCCATCGCCCAAAGGGAGCCAGGAGAGGCTTTGATGACTGGCCTCTGGTACGCAATCAGGCCGGTTGCGATTCCCCAGGGCGTCCGAATACATGGCCAGCGCCGCCATGGCGGCTGCGATGCGACGGGGTGTCGGAAGTACAGGAACGCCTGCTGTTTTAAAGAGCGCAGCGCCTGGCCCCGCGTCCCTGTCGCTCATGCAAGTAAAAACGATGGCTTGCTTACCTGTTTTTTGGAGTGCAGAGACAATGGCCGTCGCCTGGTTAAAGTAACTCTTTCCAGACGACGTTGCAGCAAGCAAGCTAAATTGATCAACACTTGGATCGGTGAGTACTGCCTCTATCGCCTCTTGAAAGATCGGAAGATTGTTGTCTGTAACAAATCCAGCTGTGAAATCGACGGGGTTAGTCGTAGTCGCTATGCTAGGCAGGTTCTGCTTTAGAACGCGCATGGTGTTAGGCGAAAGCTCTGCGATGGTAAGACCAAATTCATCAGCTGCATCGCAAAAGTTCACTGAGGATCCACCCGACCCACCCACTACCGCCACTCGCCGCCCGATAGGGAAGCGTGCATTCTTCAGGCAAACCAGGTAATCGACTGCGTCGCCGATGTCCCGGGCCTCGATGACTCCGCACTGGCGAAAGGCAGCACGGTAAAGATCATGAGAGGCGAGTAAGCAGGCGGTATGGGATGCGGCAGCTTTGAGGCCATTTCTGGAAATGCCGCCCTTTAGGGCGACAATGGGTTTACCGGCATCCAATGCATAGCGCGCCGCCTCCATGAAGGCGCGGCCATCGGGTACACCTTCGATATAGGCCAGAATTATTTTGGTATCCGGGTCATCCACGAAGGCCTTGATTAGATCTGCTATATGGGTATTTGCCTCATTTCCGCATGTCACGACATTCTGAAAGCCTATCCCGGCCAACGCAGCTTGAATGACCAGGCTATTCCCAAAGCCACCGCTTTGAAGGACAGCAGATACAGGGCCAGACTGCAACTTTGGCGGCTTTGTGATGCTCCCGAATCCAGCAAAAACATTGTTTGGCACATTCACATAGCCCAGACAGTTCGGACCGATGATCCGGACATTGTGTGTTCTTGCAATCTCCACCAACTCGGATTCAAGGGCGCTTCCTGTCTCGCCTGTTTCCCTAAAGCCACCACCAAGCACAACCGCAAATCGAATTCCCTTATTGCCGCATTGGGCGATCACTGGGGCCACCTGGGGTGCTGGTAGGGCAATTACTGCCACATCGCAGGGGCCTGGAATGTCGTCAATTGTTGAAAAGCACGTAAGTTCACCAATGCTTGAATAGCGAGGATTCACTGGATAAATGCCATGTGCGTACCCGTTGTGAATCAAGGCTTGAATAGTCTGTCCTCCGGGACGAGAAGGGTCGGGCGACGCACCGACCACAGCAAGTCCACGAGGTGAAAACATTGAAGCAAAGCAATCGTCATGACCAAAGTTGTTCGTGCCAGGCATCAACAATCTCCTGAGATGGCGGTGGAAATGCTGGGCAGAACATTAGTTGTACCGATTTCCCAATACGGGGGATTTTGAAACGTCTCTCTGGGTAATGATCCGCTCAATGTTCAATGCCTCCTTTCGCAGAATAGCCACTAGCTTTGCGCAGCGTGCAGTTCCCATGCGACTAGTGATTGCCGCAATGCTTAATGCGGCAAACGGCTCTCCGGATGAATTTCGTATGGGGTATCCCACAGCTTTACCGCCGCCCAATCCAGAAACCTTGTGCAATACGTACCCTCTTTCCTGGCTTCGTTTGACTAGAGACAAAAGCAACTTTTCATTTAGCTTTCCATAGCGTGGCAGCAATGCGGCAATGTGATTGCTGATCGAGAAGATCTCACTTTCCCTCAAATTACTTAGTATCGCCATGCCACCCGCTCCAACTCCAAGGGGGCGTCTGTCTCCTACATTCAACGAGAACACCTTGATTGGATACGAGCCATCCTTCCGTTCAATGCATACAGCTTCGTAATCTCGTCTGACATTCAGGAAAACCGTATCGCCAGTTCTATCTGCAATCCTTTGCAGTGATTCCTGGCACAAGTCACGCAAGCTGAACTCGTGGGTCGCCGCGAGACCCGCCTCAAACATCAATGGGCCAAGAAAGTAGCGTCGATTGGTTAGGTTCTGCTTGATCAAATTCTCTGCGACCAAAGCCTTCAGGATTCTGTGAGCGGTCGGAATCTCAAGGCCTGAAATATCGACCAGATCTACAAGCCGCAAGCCACTACGGTTGTGACCGGCAATCGCTCGTAGCAGTAAGGCGGCACGCTGAATACTCTGGGCGCCCTTGGGTGCAATGATCCCCAGGTCGTTCGGTGATCCGGATTCCCTGCTCCTTGATGTCATTGCATGGCGTCCATCGAAGGCAATGTGTGAAGAGTAATCCCCGTTTCGGCATGTTGCAATTATTCCGGTAAGTTTCCATATAGTGGAATGTAATCGCGGTATTGCCTCTCAATAAAGCTCGGTTAGCTAATACAAAAGATTCCATATAGTGGAGAAATTCCAAATTAGTTTGACACTACAAAAACGCCCAGCGTATCGTCGTTTCAAATTACTACCTACTTGCCTTCCCTAACAAGTGGCGATGTTTCATCCATCTGAAAAGGTGCTGAAGATGAGTTTGTTTCATCGTGATACAGGAGAAGAGGCTGCCTTTCGCAAAGAAGTTCGCGATTGGTTGGAGGCGCATGTTCCAGAGGAAACAAGGTATGAACTTGATGTGACCAGTCCAGAAATCAGTCGGGAATGGCACAAGATGCTTTGGGGGCGTGGATGGATAGCGCCTCATTGGCCTCGCGAGTACGGTGGTATGGGGGCGACTGTAGAGCAGCAAGTCATTCTGATGGAGGAGTTGGCCCGAGTAGGGGGGCCCTACGTGCAACCCTCTGGATTGAATTTCCTCGGTTTTGCCATCATGGCATTTGGCACTGACGCGCAAAAGCGCGACCTTCTTCCGGGCATCCTGTCTGGCGATACCACTTGGTGTCAGGGCTATTCCGAACCAGAGGCTGGCTCTGATCTGGCTAGTCTTCGCACCCGGGCGGTACTAGAAGGGGATCAATGGATTGTGAATGGTCAGAAGATCTGGTCCAGTGGCGCTCCTCATTGCGATCGAATGTTCACATTGGTGAGAACTGACCCCGATCCCAAGGCGAGACATGCGGGCATAAGTATGCTTTTGATTGATCTACAGTCGCCCGGCATTACGGTTACACCGATCAAGACACTTACCGGGCATGTGCATTTCTCGATTGTGACGTTCGATTCTGTGACTGTGCCCGTAGCCAATGTTCTCGGGGATGTTAATAAGGGCTGGAAAGTGGCCAATCACGTCCTCACCTATGAGCGAATAAGTGGCAGCAGTCCAAAGCATGACTTGATTGCTTTGGATGTCCTGAAGAAATTGGCAAGGAAGACCCGTCGAGATCAGGACCCGGCCTTCAAAGAGAAACTGGGAAAGGCTGGTATCGATGTAATCGCACATATAGCGATGCATCGTTGGGCAGTCGAAAAGGTAAAGGCCAACGAGTCCTTGGGATTTAGCACTGCCGCAATGAAGATTGCTGGTGCTGATGCTCTTCATGGAATTACAGACTTACTGTTGGATGCGGCAGGACTGGATGCGGCCTCTGAGCAGAAGCCGATGGAGGGGGCGCAGGAACTGGATGCAATGGGCCTCTTCCTGCTCTCCAGGCGGGCCACTATCTGGGGCGGTTCGGCCGAGATCCAGAAGAACATTATTGCGGAGCGAATTCTTGGTTTCCCGAGGTCATGGAAATGATTAGTTCATTGTCAGATTTGGACGCCAGTGACGAAGATAGGCTGGTAAGGGAAAGCGTCCGTCGAATGATGCAGGAATGTCGCAATCCTATCGTTATCAATGGTGTGATAACGGCTCCCGGGGTTCATTCAGACCGTTATCTAAAGCATCTTGAAGGGCTTGGGCTATCGGAACTGGTTCTTGCGGATGGAGCGATTGACGAATCAACGATACGTCGAATCGCAATTATTTGTGAGGAAGCGGGGGCGCACCTTTTTGTTGCTCCGGTAGTGGAAAGTCTTGCGATGCCGATCCTTGAGGCGACAGGCTTCCGGAAAACGAAGGGGGCCGCGGAATCAAGATTGACCATCACGGCATTCGGGGCTGTGTTTGGGGATGCGGAAGCAGAAGAGCTTACTGCGCGTTCTGAAGCAGGAAAGATCACCCTGAAAGGCTGCGTACGAAGAGTGGCATTTGCGCCTGAGGCAGACGCGTGGGTCGTGATTGCGATGGAGGGGAATAACCCTCACTTGGTAAAAGTGACCAGTGATCGACCCGGACTGGTGGTTCAATCTGAGGCGATGGCAGATGGAACACAGCGCGGGATCCTCATATTCGATGACTGTTCAGTGTCAACCACGGAAGTTCTGGCTTCAGGGAACGATGCCATCTCTGCGAAAGAACTGCTGATTGACGTATTGATGCTTGGTTGTGCCGCGCAGCTAGCCGGGATATCGGCGCGAGTGTTCCATCTGGCGTGTGATCACATCAGTACGCGTCAAGCATTTGGGCGATCACTATCTTCATTTCAGGCCTTACAGCATCGGGCGGCAAATGACTATGTGGCGGTAGAGGTTTCAAGAGCATTCCTGTACCAGTTGTGTGACTTCTGGGCGGAAGAACGCACTCGAAGAGCTTTGCTGCATGCCTTGATCGCCAAGACAGCACAGACCGCAATTGACACGGCCAAGTCGGCGATCCAGATGCACGGTGCTATGGGTTTCACGGCAGAACATGAACTTGGATGGAATCTCAAGACTGCGATCACGCTTTCCACACGTTACGGTGATATCGCGACACACCGAAGGCAGTTTGCCGATTCAAACATGGCTTTCTGGTAGGTCTAACCGAGGAGAGGCATATGTCAACCTTGTATGAGCTTCGATCGAAACTGCTGTGCGTGGCGCTCCTCCTATTACCTTGTCAAGCGATTGGGCAAGCGTCTGGCCGTGACTATCCGAATCGTCCGATCACCGTAATTATCCCCTTTGCTCCTGGTGCTACTGATTTGATGGCCAGAATCTATACGCAGGAAGTGAGTCGAACGACGGGTTGGAACTTCACTTACGACTACAAGCCGGGAGCCGCGGGAAGGGTTGGAACGGCCGCTGCTGCAAGGTCAGCGCCAGATGGATACTCCATGCATGGCAACTCTGCAACGATTGCTTACGGGCACCTAATGAAGAGCAAGTTGACCTATGACTGGCGTAAGGACTTCATTCCACTTTTTCAAATGAACCGGACGCCGAGCATCTTGTTGGTCAATCCAGGACTTCCTGTCAATTCGGTAGCGGATTACATTTCATACGGTAAAGCTAATCCTGGAAAAATCAACTATGCCCACAATGGGGCAGGAGGGATCGTCCATATCATTGCAGAGTTCATGCATAGTCAGATGGGCGTGAAGGTTACCTATATCCCGTACAAAGGGTTTGGTCCCTCAGCGACAGCTCTCATCAGCGGGGAAGTGCATGCGACTCATGCTTCATACCTAAGTCATCAGGGGAATATCACTTCGGGGAAGGTAAGGCCGCTTGCCTTGACTGCACGCAATTCACGTTTGCGGCAAATGCCGGATCTAAAGTCTCTTGCAGAAGAAGGCATTCCTGAGTTTGAGCATGTATTGTGGCTCGGGCTTTTCCTGCCTGCTGGTGTTCCTCAGCCCATCGTCAATCGGTTGAGTGCGGAGTTCAATAAGGCAGCGAAGTCGGATGAAGTTGTAAAGAAACTTGATGCGATTGGGGAACAGGTAGGCGGAGGGGCCCCGGAAGATTTCAGGCAGTTCCTCACTGTGGTGAGCGAGCGCCTTACAAAAGTTATTGTGGATAACAAAATCGATTTGGATGAATGACATCCGTCTTTACGAACGCATAAGAAATAAAAGCGGCCAAGCCGTGCGGTATTCGTTTTGCAGTACCTAACCAAAGGAGAGTCGTCATGTCCGTAAGCAAGAAGCCCTATGATTATGAGACGCTGAAGTGTGAGAGAAATGGCCACATTCTGACTGTGACCATGAATCGCCCCGAGCAGCTGAATGCGGCGAATCTCACGATGAATGCAGAGTTCGGATTTATCTGGGACGAAATCCAGCGAGACAATGAAGTGAGAGTGGTCATTCTCACCGGAGCTGGAAGAGCCTTCTGTGCGGGCGGCGACGTGGGGCGTATGGCGAAGTCAGAAGAAAGCACGCTGGTAACACGTTGGGTCCACAGCGTTAACTCCACGCGCATGAACATACTGCGGCAGCTTGAGTGCAACAAGCCGATCATTGCCAAAGTCAACGGACCCGCAGTTGGTCTGGGTGCCTCGATCGCTCTCGCCTGTGACATGGTGTTCGCTGCTGACGACGCAAAAATCGGCGACACACACGTCAAGGTGGGGCTGGTAGCCGGCGACGGTGGTACGGCCCTATGGCCGTGGCTGGTGGGCTTCCATCGCGCCAAGGAATACCTCATGGGTTGCGATCTGATGACCGGGACTGAGGCGGCGCGTATCGGTCTGGTCAACTACGCATATCCCAAAGATCAGCTAGATGCGAAGGTACAAGCATTTGCCGAAAAGCTTGCAAACATGCCGCCGCTGGCTGTTCAGTGGACCAAAGCGGCAACGAACTCCCATCTTCGAGCATTGGTCGGCGTGAACATGGATGTGTCTTTGTCCATGGAGCATATGACCCAAGCCAGCGAAGATCACAAGGAAGCCGCGAGGGCCTTTAAAGAGAAGCGCCAGGGAACGTACAAGTCTCAGTAATCATCGTGGTCGGCGGGGAAGGTGTGTCCCCGCAAGCTGCATGATGTACAAAGCGCCTGAATCTGGGAGGGGGCGCTCAAGACTCTTTTGCAAGTGTCTTAGACGTTCTTCAAAGAAAGGGGTGCGAATATGTTTCGAATTTCCTTTGTTATTTCTCTGCCTATCCTGATCAACTCCCTGGCTTCAGCAGAACTGTATGCTCAGAGTTACCCGGTTAGGCCTGTGAAGCTGGTGGTTCCATATACGGCGGGAGGCAGTGCTTCAATCATCGGGAGAACTCTGGCGCAGCGGCTCACGGTACAGATGAATCATCCTGTCATCGTCGAAAACAGAGGTGGAGCGGCAGCTCAGGTGGGAACTGAGTATGTCATCAAGTCCGCCCCGGACGGCTATACCATTCTTCAGGGGAACGTGGGCCCCGTGACCATTGCACCAGCGCTGTTTCCCAAGTTGCCTTTTGATCCCATCAAAGACCTCGCGCCAGTCACATTAATTGGATCAGTGGATAGCGTGGTTGCGGTAACGGCATCTCTGCCAGTTAATTCAATAGCAGAGCTGGTGGCTTACTCGAAAGCAAATCCCGGGAAAGTGAACTTTACTTCTACCGGGATCGGGTCATCAACTCATCTTACAGGCGAGCTGCTGCGCATGCGTGCAGGTATCGACATGGCTCACATTAGCTACAAGGGGAGTGCCCAGGCGGAAACAGATCTCATTGCGGGGCGAACCCAAGTGTACTTCGGCAACCTGCCATCGGTGGTTCCTCATTTGAAGGCTGGAAAGCTCAGAGCGCTTGCGACAACTGCGGCCACGCGATCGAAGGCATTGCCAGATGTGCCTACGGTGATGGAGCTGGGATTTCCTGACTTCGATATGGTGTCATGGCAAGCTATCTTTGCCCCTGTGGGTACCCGGCGAGAAATCATAAATTTCCTAAACGCCGAAATTAGAAAAGCGGTGCTATCGCCAGAAGTTATGGATAGCTATGCCAAGTTGGGTGTTGATATCGCCGTTAATTCGCCTGAGGAGCTTTCAGCGTATGTGCGCAAGGAGCAGGCCAAATGGGGGGGGGTAGTAAAAGGAGCGGGCATAAAGGCTGAATTACTCGATTGAGGGGCTTGAGATGGTTTCCGGTCATATGGGTATTGGAGATTGATACATGGATGTCAGGCAAGCGCTCTCAGGTATTAAGGTTGTGGCTGTAACTCGAGTGGTTGCAGCGCCGTTTGCGGCCTATCAGCTTGCAATGCATGGAGCCAATGTGATTACTGTGGAGGATCCGCTTGATGGTGACTCCATGCGTGGTGCGCATGAGTTCGATAGCGAGTTTCTTCGTCAGAAGATGGCCCGGGTTTTCCTTTCTTTTAATTCCAACAAGAGGTCGATGACGCTGCGCTTCAATACGCCAGAGGGTCGTGAGGTTTTTCTCAGGATGATTCGTGATGCCGATGTGGTGATCGAGAATCTACGGGGCGGCGCCATGGCTCGATACGGTATTGGCTATAAAGACTTACGGAAAATAAATCCACGCATAATCTTTGCTTCGATCACGGGTTATGGGCAGACAGGGCCCAAGCGAAATGATCCGGCAATTGATGGGGCTGTACAGGCAGGCAGTGGGCTTATGAGTATTACTGGGACTCCTGACTCAGGGCCACTGAAGACCGGGTCTCCCATTGTTGACTATGTGACGGGATATGTGACTGCCTTTTCCATTGCGTTGGCGCTACACCAGCGTAATCAAACAGGGGAGGGGCAGGAGATCGATGTATCAATGCTTGAAGCGGCCATGACAATAATGTCAGGTGAGGTTGTCAAGGCGCTGACTGGAGGGGGAACTCCACCTCTGTCTGGAAACGCTCTCGTTAGTGGAAACTACGTGAGCGATACGTTCGCCTGCAAAGAAGGATCCATTTCCGTTGCCGCGGTGCCAGAACCACTGCGGGCGAAGTTTTGGAAAGCTATTGGAAGGGAGGACATTCCTCAAGACCCGAGATTCAGTACGCCAGCGGGTGTTCGGGGTAACAAAACGGCCTTCAATGCAGAGATTACGACCACTCTTCAGACAAGAACCGCCTTTGAATGGGAGGCAGTATTAAACAAGGCAGGTGTAGCTGCAATGGCTGTACGCAAGTTGGAAGAGGCTGTCGTGCAGGAGCAACTTCTCCATCGAAAGTTCTTCCATCATTTTGACGCTAATGAGGAAACTGGATTGCCTGCTTTTGCTGTTCCCACAGCGCCTTTTCGGATGTCAGACAGTCCGGTGACACTCAAGTCAAGTCCTCCCACGCTTGGTCAGCACACAGAGGAAGTGTTAATGGAGCATGGATACTCAGAAGAGCAAATTGACAACCTGCGTGCCAACGGCATCATTTGAGTTCACGGCACTCTCCTGAATGATTAAGAGCGCGCCGACACATGAATCATTACTCTAAAGGTCTATTGGTATGAAGAACGTGCTTGTGATTGGCGCCACCGGAGACGTCGGGCAAGGGGTGTGCCAGGTCTTGATGTCGGCAGGTCATAGAGTGGTCGGGGTTAGTCGGAATGGCGGCAACCTTGAAGCGGTCAGGAAGCGGCTGCTGCCAGTTGGCACGCTGGAGTGTTTGGTGGGTAGTGTCGGTTCCGTAACAGAGGCGAAGGCGCTATGTGACGGAGCATCAGCCCATATGGGGCGTTTTGACTGTGTAGTCACAACAGTGAATTCGAAGATGGGAAAGAAACCTTTGATTGACCGGCAACCGGATGAGTTGCTGAGGAACCTTGAGGATAATTTCATCCCTCATTTCATTGCGGCAAAGGTCTTCATCCCGGCAGTTGCGGCCGGGGGGGTGTATCTTGCGATTGGTGGCGGCATGGCAGATTTCATCGTGCCCGGTAATGGGCTGTCGGCAGTGTCGCAAGCGGCTCAACGCAATATGATTCGCATGATTGCACGCGAGGCCAGGGGAGGTGCAGTTTTGATTAAGTCATTACTGCTTTATTCGCATATAACTGGCGAAAGCAATCGCGATGGAGCGGATCCAGTTTGGTTCACTGACGAGGAGTGTGGTCGGCATGTTTTGGCGGTGATATCTGAGCCGGACAAGTTTCCCGGGACAATCCTGGCGCTAAAGTCGCGGGAGCAGGTGGGATTACCTGAGGAGAAGAAGGAGAGTTGAGTAGAGCGCAGGCCTGGTTACTTCATGGTTTGTCCTCTTTCGATGCGCTTTATTTCAAGTGTTTCATCTTGGGATTGTTCCTTGGTTTTTAAACGCGCCCTGTTTTCTACTGCCCCTTGCCTAGTGTCCCGAATCGCAAATTCGCTGAATAAAAGTGCCGAGAATCGGCGCCATACGGCGTTGCAAATGCTCGCAAGCCAACCAGGCTTGCTCCGCTTTGCGCCTTGTCTGGCACCGATTTCGACACTTTTCCGATGCAGGGTGACTTTGTTCATGTTCAATTAGAATTCAATGAACTTACGATTCGGGACACTAGCACCCGACGGTAAAACTCCCCGGTATGCTGGCCCAGCAGTGGCGCAGTGGCGCAGTGGCGCAGTGGCGCAGTGGCGCAGTGGCGCAGTGGCGCAGTGGCGCAGTGACCTGACACCTGACAGCCCGGGGCACGCTCTTAGTGATGGATCCGGATGCGGGTTAATCGACTTACCGCTCCGGTATTCACACCGGTACTTATGTCGCGTTGAGGCTCAACAATGCGGGCGAGTGGACCTACGCAGCTGCCAACGCCCCGCCGGCGGCACAGAGCCTGCGTCAGAGTGAATCCCTGATCGACACGATCACCGTCACCGACTTCGACGGCGCAACCACCGCCGTCACCATCACGATCGTCGGTAGCAACGACCTGCCGGTTCTGAGCGAGGGCATTGCCGAGGTGAGAGAGGATATCGGTGTCGATGACGCCGGCAGCTTTACGGCCAGTGGAACCCTGTTGGTGAACGATCCTGATGTCGGCGAATCCTCATACCAGCCGGGTTTCTAGCCAGCAGCCACTGCGCGCTGATCCTGACCGGCCTAGGCGGCTGGGATTACTCTGCGGAAAATGATCAGGCAGCCATCCAGGATCTGAAGACCGGCGAATGGCTTACCGACAGCATCAACGTTCGTACCTTCGATGGGACAGCCACGACGGTGACGATCACCCTTTAGGGTTCCGACGAGGCTCCGGTCATCCCGGCTGGCGAACCCGTTCTCTCTGCGGCAGAAGATGCCATCTCAGTCGAGAGTGATGCTCTCCCGGCTGCTACGGATTCCAATGATATCCTGGCTGTCGGGGATGGGCAGGACGTCTCGATCATCGTTGTCTCTCAGGGCAATACGCGCGATTCTTTGTTGATCTCGGTTCGTACGTTCCAGACAGTGATATCCCCTGTTGTCGAGAGCGGCTCGATGGCCAGTGAAGAATCTCGGGGTACAGCGCCAGTTTCCGCCATTTCACCGGTTGCCGGCGATGAAGCAGAATCAGATGGTCCGGCGGAAACAGCATTTGTCGCCGCTGGTAGTCAGGAACCACCGGATCTGCGTCAAACGGCTGTCACGCCTTCCCAGGAAATCTACGGACTCAGCATCTGGGAGATCACCAATGCGCTGCTGCAGTTCCATCTGGAAAGGAACTCTGCTGCCGCGGCCGAAAACGCACTAGGCTTCGGGTATGCCCCGACTAGGGGCATGTCCAGCCTGGGCCTAGGCTCGGAGCCGCTGATGCTGGGCATGCAGTGTCTGGGTACCGAGTCCGGCCAGTTGCAAACGTTTATCAGACTGCAGGATGGACTGCGCAGCCTGGGTGAAGTGGGTATTGCCTAGAGGCGAGTTACATCCCTGCGGCTTGCGCCGCCGCCCCCACCTGCTTCCGCCCCCCAGCGTCCGCATTCATCACCACCGTCCGATGCAGCAACCGTCTTAGCGGCAGCTCGTAATCGAACGTCGCCTTGTGCTGGGTTGAGCAGTTGTCCCACAGCACCAGGTCGTGCAGTTGCCAGTGGTGGGTGTACTGGAAGCGTTGCTCCACGCAGTAGTGCGATAGCTGCTTGATCAGCTCGCGGCTTTCCGCCTCAGGGATGTCGAGAATGCGCACGGTGTAGCCCTGGCTCACCCAAAGGCATTTGCGCCCGGTGACAGGATGCACGCGCGCCAGCGGGTGCACGGCCTCGGGGGCGGCCATCATGGCGTTGTTGTACTTCTTGGGGATGCCGGCGGCGTTGGTCTGCTCTTCGCGGTATTTGATGCTGTGCACCGCCTTCAGGCCGTCGATGCGGCGCTTCATGTCCTCGCTCAACGCATTGTAGGCGGCGGTCATGCTGGCATAGACAGTGTCCCCCAGGGCGCGGCCGTCCTTCATGGGCAGTTCGATGGCGCGCAGGAACGAGGCGGCGTGCGGGTTGGGCAGGTAGGAGCCGTCGGTGTGCCAGAAGATGCCCGCGTCGTGGGAGCCGATGTAATCGCCTTGGTGGTTCTTGATGTTGGAGATGATGAAAATCTCCGGTTGGCGCTTGTCCACGTCGTCCAGGTTCAACCGGCGCAGTTCGCCGAAGCGGCGCGAGAAGCGGATGTGGTCTTCGTCCGTCAGGGGCTGGCCGCGAAAATAAATCATCTCGTTGTCCAGGAAGGCGCGGTGGATGTCGGCGAAGGTGGAGTCGGACAGCTCGCGCCTCAGATCCACGCCACGGATCACCGCGCCCAGGGCGTCGTCGGATTTGACGACTTCTACAGACATTGCGTTCTCCTTTTTCTGTTTTTTGCTGGGATCTGCGGCCGCTGCGCCTGAAGTTACCACCAGCCGAGCTGATCAAAGGACAAAAACTCGTTGTGCCATGCATTTTCCGGATAGGGCGATGGTGATCCTGCATAAAATCATCAAATTACATAATAAGTCCCCTTTGTTATTCAATAAACAGACATATTGTTATCAGTAATACACGGCATTCCGAGGCTTCTGCCTGCCGCCCGGGTGCTGCCGCTGCGGGCGGGCACCGCCTTGTACAGGGAACCCCTGCCTATCATCCGCTATGATCGCTTCATCGCGGCATATCGAAAGCAGGGATGTCCCTGAGCATGAGCGGCATAGGCATGTTGAACACACTGAGCGAGGCTGAAGGTCGCATCCTGCTGCAGCGGCAGGGCATAGCCGTCACCCCGGGCGAACTGGTCACGAATGTGGACGATGCCATGGTGGCCGAGGACGCGGTGATCGGCTGGCCGGCCGTGCCCCTGGGCGGCGGCTATCTCAGCCCGTTCAGCGCCTGGTTGATCGGCCCGAAGAAGGCCAAGGAGCTGTCCTTTATCGTCGGCAGCCGCATGTTGGGCACCGAGGCCGCGGCCAACGGCTGGGCCAATCACGCCGTGCCGGAGAAGGAGCTGGCCGAGGCCACGCTGACGCTGGCCAGGCGTATCTGCAAGACTCCGCCCGATCTGCTGGCCATCAAGAAGCGCTCTCTGAATCGAGTCATGGACGTGCAGGGTTTCACCGAGAGCGTGATGATGGGCGCCGAGTTCGATGCCATCGCGCATGGCGCCAAGGGTGCTCGCGCCACCAAGGCGACCATCGCCAAGGTCGGCCTGAAGGAAACCATGCGCCGCTTCAGGGAAGGCGACGGCGAACTGGAAGCCTCGGAATAAAAATACCCAAGCCGTTCAACTGGAGGAGGTCATGACTGCCATGTATTCCATTCAATGCAAGGTCTGCACCGGGCTGAGATGGCTGGTGTTGTCGCTGTCTGCGTGCAGCACCATGGCGCTCGCCGCCTATCCGGAGAAACCCGTGCGCATGGTCACGCCCTATCCCGCGGGCTCATCGTCGGATGTGTCGGCGCGGCAGATCGCACCGAAGCTGGGCGAGTTCCTGGGGCAGCCGATGGTCGTGGAGAACCGCGGCGGGGCCAGCGCCATCGTCGGCACCGAGGCGGTGGCCAGATCGCCGGCGGATGGCTACACCATCATGTATGCCACCGCCCAGACGCATGCCATCAACAAGGGCCTGTTCGAAAAGCTACCCTACGATCCGGTGACCGACTTCACCGCAATCGGCCGCATTGCCACGCTCAAGTTCGTGCTGGTGTCGGGGCCCGAGGTGCCGGCGATAAACGCGAAGGAACTCGTCGCCTACATCAAGGCCAATCCGGGCAAGGTCACCTATGCCTCCTCGGGCAACGGCACCACCGCGCACCTGGGCGGGGTGTATTTCGCCAAGGTCATCGGCATGCCGCTCACGCATGTGCCCTACAGCAGCGTGGCCCAGGCCATCGCCGACCTGGCCTCGACGCGGGTGCACATGATGATTTATCCCTATGCGCCCCTGCGCGGGGCCATCCAGGGCGGCAAGCTGAAGCTGCTGGCCAGCACCGGCGATACGCGCATGGCCAGCCTGCCCGACACACCGACCATGATCGAGTCGGACTTCCCCGGCTTTGTGGTGACCACCTGGAACGGCATCTATGCCCCGGCCAGGGTGCCGCGGCCCATCGTCGATGTGCTCAGCGGCGCGCTGGGCAAGACCCTGAAGGATCCAGCCTTCCTCAAGAGTCTCGAGGCCGGCGGCTATGTGGCCGATCCCAACACGCCGGATGAGTTTGCCGCTTTCACACGCTCGGAGGCGGCTCGCTACGCTGAGATTCTGCGCAACGCCGGGGTGAAGGTGGACTGAACCCAGGCCGACGGCACAACGCTAGCGCGTGCGGTTGTACTCGTAGTCCTCGCGTTCGCCCGAGCCCGCGCGCAGGCCCGGCGGCAGCGGCGGCCGGGTTTCGTTCACCTTGGCGTGCACGGCCAGGGCCTCCTTGTACTTCCAGTGCTCCAGCAGCACCAGCCGGTCCGAATCGACCACGCTCTGGAACACTTCGAACTGAAGGCAGCCTGGCTCCTGCATGACGCCCCCGCAACGGCCCTTGTAGGCCTTGGCCAGCTTATTGCCCTTGCCGGGGGCGGCGGTGATGGTGACCAGCAGTCTGATGGACATGGTGTTTCTCCTCTGCATTCCTGTATGAAAAAAGGGGCGCAGTTTCAGCGCTGCGCCCCTGTCGGGAGCATCTGGAGACGCTCCTCGCCCAGGTCCAAGCCAGGGCCGGCACGGGCTTGCCGGAGTTTGTCAGAGACGAGTTTGAGGCCTTTCTCGAATGCGGGATTCTGGCGCACGGATTCCTGCGCGTTCGCTGCGCTGACTGCGCGCACGAGAAGCTGGTGGCGTTCTCCTGCAAGCGGCGCGGGTTTTGCCCCTCGTGCGGCGCGCGGCGCATGGCCGGGA
>CANJJT010000038.1:0-34579 GCA_947474715.1 Betaproteobacteria bacterium | reverse complement strand
CTAGGGTCTGTTGACATTCACCGCGCGAGATGCGTTGCGCCTTGAAGCGGATGGATGCAAGGCGCGAGGCTGCGGCCATAGTGGTTCTATGGCCGTAGTCGAGCAACGCCGCAGACGCCGCTTCAAGGCACAACCCTGCGGGCCGGGGTCATTTGACCCCATGGCGTCGTTGCTCGTCGCTTGCAGGCACCCGGCCTGCGGCGCTCCTCGCGCCTAGCCCTGAAGTCAAATGACCTCCGGCGCACTCGCGTGCTGAATGTCAACAGACCCTAGGCCACCAATGAGCTGCGGCGCCAGGCCGCCGCAGCCTGCACGGAACCGCTGGGCTAAACTGTGCGGCAGCCGTCGCCATCCTGGCGGCAGGCCAGCTTCTAAGGCCCTTCATGGACAGCGTCGATCTCGAAGTCATGCGCACCGCATTGCAATGGCTGTGTGCCGGCCATCGCGTCACGCTGGGGACCATCACCCACACCTGGGGTTCGGCGCCGCGGCCGGTGGGCGCACTCATGGTGATCCGGGATGATGGCCAGGTGGTGGGCTCGGTGTCCGGTGGCTGCGTCGAGGACGACCTGATCGCCAAGGTGCGGGATGGCAAGCTGGGCGCCGGTGATCGACCGGAAGTCACCACCTATGGCGTGACCCAGGAGCAGGCAGCGCGCTTCGGCCTGCCCTGCGGCGGCACGCTGCAGATGGTGCTGGAGCCGGTCGGGCCGCGGTCGCGCCTGGAGGAGTTGCTGGTTATCATCGAGCGGCATGAACTGGTGGCGCGCTTTCTCGACATGCAAACCGGCGAGGTGCGCATCGAGGCCGGCAAGTGGTCCGACCTGCTCGAGTTCGACGGCAAGATCCTCAAGACCGTGCATGGTCCGCGCTGGCGCCTGCTCATCATCGGCGCGGGGCAGCTCAGTCGTTATCTGGCGCAGATGGCCCAGGCGCTGGACTACCACGTCACGGTGTGTGACCCGCGCGAGGAATATGCGGCGGAGTGGCCACTGCCCGGCGTGCCCATCGAGCGTGGCTATCCCGATGACGTGGTGCTGGCGATGCAGCCGGATGCCCACACCGCAGTAGTGGCGGTGACCCATGATCCCAAGCTCGATGACGCGGCCTTGCTGGAGGCGCTGAAGTCGCCAGCCTTCTATGTCGGGGCGCTGGGATCGCGCAAGAACAACGATGCGCGCCGCAAGCGCCTGGTCGAGTTCGACCTGGCGGCGCACGAGATCGCCAGGCTGCACGGGCCGGTGGGCTTGCGCATTGGTTCGAAAACGCCGCCGGAAATTGCCGTGTCCATCCTGGCCGAGATGACGGCGGTGCGCCATGGTGTCAACCTGGCGCAACTTGGCACCGGTCTGGGCGAGCCGCCCAGCCACAATGTCACGGCCGGCTGCAGCCTGCCGCAGGCTTGAGCCCTGTTTCCCGGACTGCCTTGAACATACGCGGCATCCTGCTGGCGGCCGGCGCATCGCGCCGCTTCGGCGGCAACAAGCTGCTGCATCCCCTGCACGATGCAGCGCTGCCCGGCCCGGATATGCCGCTGGCCCTGGCCAGTGCCCGCAAGCTGCTGGCTGTGCTGCCCGAGACACTGGCGGTGGTGCGTCCCGGTTCCGAGGCCCTGCAGGCCGTGCTCCGGGCCGCAGGTTGTGAGGTCAGCGTGTGTCCGCGCGCCGACGAGGGCATGGGCTGCAGCCTGGCCCATGCCATTGCGCAGTCACGCGATGCCGATGCCTGGGTCGTGGCACTGGCTGACATGCCCTACATCGCTGCGTCAAGCATGCAGTCGGTGGTGGCGGCGCTGCACGATGGTGCCTCGATGGCCATCCCGGTGCATGAGGGGCAGCGCGGTCATCCAGTCGGTTTCTCCGCAGCCTTGCGCGATGAATTGCTGGCGCTGAGTGGCGATGAAGGCGCGCGCAGCATTGTGCAACGCTATTTGAAAGCCCCTTCCGCGCTTGCCGGAGGCGGCTTGCATCTGGTTCCGGTCAGTGATCTCGGCATTTTTCGTGACATCGACACTCGCGACGACCTGCCGCAGAGCTGACCTGCTAATGTGTTTGTAGTCAAGGTGATGCCGGTGAAAGCCAGTGTCCGCAGGGTCGGGGGGGGCGGCCATTGTTGTGTTGACGGGCGATTGGGCGCCACCTTCGCGGCCCCCTGAATGACCCCCTACATATCTTTTTGGGCTTGTTTTTGCTACAATTTTTCTTTTCCTCGGAGCTTCCCGGTGGTGAAAGTCCTGCAGTATCTGAAGGCCCACGGCGAACGTCTCGACGCCGACATCGCCAAGGCAACCGGCATCTCCCTCCAGGAAGTGCGCGCATCGGTCACCGACTTGTCCGCCAAGGGCGAAGTGATCATGTGCCGGCTGACCCGCTTCGAAGGGGGCAAGCAGATCGACGGCTGGTTGTGCCGCGTCTCCGGCTATGTGCCCCCGGCTGCTCCCGGCAGGAAGCCCAAGGCACAGTCCATCAAGTAGTCATCGGCCTGGCAGGAAGGCGAGGGGGCATTCCGCCTTCCCATTCTGTCGGGTGTGCCACGCCAGGCAGCAATACATCACCGGGCGGGACCGCGCGGTTCCCTTCGCCTGATTTTTCCCGGCCTGCCTTTTCGGTGCAGGCGCGTTTTAGCCGGGCCGTGTTTCGTTCCGCCGCCCTGCGGTTTTCACCACCTGTCCTACCGTGTCCTCATCGCTCTGCTGATGCAGCAGAGTCCGGCGCAGTTGCATACTTCATGACCTGCGCTGCAGCGGCCCGAGCCGCAGTGGCCGCCCATCAGGACCAGCCGAAAGGTGCTGGTGTTCGAGAACGCCGGGCTGCGCCAGCAACTGAAGGAGGCCGGCCTGACCGCCAGTCCCGCCGGTCGCGTCGTTGGTGCCAGCAGTGTGTTGTCCGGCGTCCGGAGCACCTCAGGAAGCAACGCGCGCTCCTGACTGTCGCCTGATCCTGATGCGGCCTGCCGCCGGTCCGGGTCATGTTCCTCCCTATCAGTCATGGAAAGTGGTGGCTGCCTGCGCAGCTTGGTCTCCTTTTATTGGATCTTCGCCGATTTCCGGGGAGCACCGAGGTATACCCCCCCTTGCCAAAGGTTCTTCGTTGAATTCCGGGGAGACGTGGCTGCGGCGCGGTTTACCCCCTTGTCAAAGGGGGTCGACTCGTGAGCGCAGTGAGCGAGCGGGGGGATTTTCTCCCGCTGCCTTTCATCGTTCGCCAGTCATGACCGGATGCGGGCCCTGAGTGTCCTCCGGTGCTTCCCCTCTGCAAGGCAACAGCCGTGCGCAGGGTTCATGCAATGCCGGCCAATGGCCATGAGACCAGCCTGGCTGGCCAAAATCCCCCCCTGGCCTGTGGCCAGTCGGCCCCCTTTGACAAGGGGGTTTACACCGCTGGGCCTGCCAAGCTTGCTGCCAATGCCGTCCCCGGAAATTGACAAGGGGGGGGGTAAACCTCGTCGTCCCCGGAAGTCGGCGAAGAACCCTTTTATTGGAGGAGCAAGGGCTGATCGACGAAACCATCGAGTACGCCGCCGATATGGCGCAGAGCGATCCCTTTGACCTGCGCACCACCAGGCTGGCGATCAACCAGGCGCAGGACGCTATGGGCTTCATCGCACACATGCACAACGCCCAAAGCACCTGCGTGTGCCGGCGCATGGGCTCGCTCGATCGGGGCTGTGTGCTGCCCAAGGCCCGCGGCGGCAAGCGCCAGCCGCTGGTGCAGGTGGTGTCGGAGCGCTATGAGCGCGACCAGCAGCGCTGGCAGCCAAGGATGCCGAAAAGCCGGAAAAATAGTCCCGTAGACAGTGCTGCAGCGGCAGGGCTTGAGTATAATTCACAGCTTGTACCAATGACATTGCTGGACAGGTCCTGAAATTGATCATTATTGCCTGTGAGTTTTCGGTTGTCGCCGCCACGGCGGGTTGTGCTTCAACGCTGACCGGGCCGGCCTGGGTCGGCTCCCGGGGCGCCAGCGCATGAAGGCTTTCCTGCTGGTGGCGGCGGGCGGCGGCCTGGGGGCCTGCGCCCGCTACGCGCTGTCGACCTGGGTGATGCAGGTGGCGGTCCACAGTCGCTTCCCCTGGGGCACCTTCACCGTCAACGTGCTGGGGTGCCTCGTCGCCGGCCTGCTGCTGGCCCTTGGCGACAAGCTGCAACTGTTCTCGGTCGAGGCGCGGCTGTTTCTCTTCACCGGCATCCTGGGCGGCTTCACCACCTTCTCCGCCTTCGGGGTGGAAACCATCAACCTGCTGCGGCGTGACGAGATCTTCATCGCCCTGACCTACGTCGGCCTGAGCGTCCTCTGCGGCCTGGCGGCACTGTGGCTCGCCTATGCGTTGGTTCCGGGCAAAGGGGGGTAGTGCGCCATGTTCAGCCAGATCGCAATGCTCACCGCGCCGCTGTTCCTGCTGGTGCTGCTGGGCTACGGGTTGCTGCGCTGGGGCAAGTGGCCGCGCGAGCTGGCCGATGCCCTGACGCGATTTGTTTTCTCGGTGGCGATCCCGGCGCTCTTGTTTCGCATGATGTCGGGCATCTCGCAACTGCCGCCGCCCGACTGGCGCCTGCTCATCGCCTATTTCGGCAGCTGCTTCATCGTGTTCGCCCTGGGGCGCCTCGCCGGGCGCGCGCTGTTCCGCATGGACGGCGTATCGCAATCGGTATTCGCGCTGGGGGGCATCTTCTCCAACCTGGTGCTGCTGGGCATTCCGTTGTCGCGGCTGACCCTGGGGCCCGAGGCCATGCCCGCGGTGTCGCTGATCATCGTATTCAACGCGCTGACCCTGTGGACGCTGGTGACGCTGTCGGTGGAACTGGCGAAGAACAACAGCGCCTCACTGGCCGGCCTGGGCAAGACGGCGCGAGACGTGCTCACCAATCCCATCATTTTCGGCATCGTCACCGGCACCGCCTTCGGCTTCAGTGGCTTCACCCTGCCGGCGGTGGTGGACCGCACCCTGGCGCTGGTGGCCGAGGCCGCAGCGCCCCTGGCGCTGGTGGCCCTGGGCATGGGCCTGGCGACCTACACCCTGGCCAGCGGCTGGCGCGAGTCCATCGCCGTGTCGGTGCTCAAGGTGGCCATACAGCCGCTGATGGTGTATCTGCTGGCGCGTTTGCTCGATCTGTCGCCGCTGCAAACCCAGGTCGTGGTGCTGCTGGCGGCCTGCCCCACGGGGGCCAACGTCTACCTGATGGCACGGCATTTCAAGACCCAGGAAGCGGCCATCGCTTCCAGCATGGTGCTGTCCACACTGATGGCTTCCCTGGCGGTACCACTGGTCCTTACCGTGACAGCGCCCTGACGTTTTAGGGGCTGATTTTCTCTGTCGGCATAGCCTGTGGATAAGTCTGAATCGGCAATTGAGAAGCTTGTCCGAAAATTGCCTGCAAGGCGCTTGACAATCGGTGTTTGTGCACAGCCCACCCGGGAAACCCAGTATTGATGCGGGTTTACCGGGAGGTCCCCCTTGGTGATCTGCAACTCATTGAATAATAACGATTCTAGCAATTGACTGGAAAGCGGGCACGGAAAAAATACCCTTTACAAATGACTACTTACATGCGCTCACCCAAGCTTGTTCACACTTTTATCCACAGAAATTGTGCATAAGTGATGAGTTCATTTAAATTAAAGGACTTAGGACGACTTTCTGCGATTACGCATGAAACATGACAAGCAAGTGTCAGAGGCTTCTCTCTGTGGACTAAGTGCATTTTCCCGGCACGCCATTCCAGTACCTTGAAAAAGATTTTTGTCCATGGCCCGGGAAGATTTATTTCGAGCCGAGCCTGCCTGGTGACGGCACAGTCAACGCGCCACCGTCAGGCGCAGCAGGGTGATTTCCGGCGGTGCGCCGAGGCGCAATGGTGGCCCCCAGTAGCCCGTGCCGCGGCTGACATAGATCCACATGTCCTGCAGGCGATGCAGGCCGGCGGTGAAAGGCTGCTGCAACTGCACGAACAGTGGCCAGGGCAGGAACTGCCCGCCGTGCGTATGCCCTGACAACTGCAGGTGAAATCCCAGAGGCACTGCAGCAAAGCAGGAGCGCGGCTGATGGGCGAGCAGCAGCCTCAGTGAGGCCGGTGGTGCGCCGGTGAGGGCCCGCTGCGGATCGCTGGCATGCGCCGGATCGAAATGCGCCGCGGAAAAATCGCTGATGCCGGCCACCAGCACCGTGGCATCGCCATGCTGCAGCAGTACATGCTCGTTCATCAGCACACGCAGCCCCAGCCGCCGCAGTTCGACGATCCAGGCATGGGCGCCCGAGTAGTACTCGTGGTTGCCGGTGACAAAGCAGGCGCCGTGGCGTGCCCGCAGCCCTGACAGCGGTTGCGTGGCGGCCGACAACTGTTCCACGCTGCCATCGACCAGGTCTCCGGTTACGGCAATCAGGTCTGCCGCGAGCGCATTGGCCGCGGCGACGATGCGCTCGACCTCGCGTCGTCCGATGGTGGGCCCGACATGCACGTCGGTGATCTGGACGATGCGAAAGCCGTTCAGCGTGGCTGGCAGCCCGCCGATGGGCACCTGCACCTCGCGCACCCGATTGAAACGGCGTGCCGACCACAAGCCGATGATGCTCACGCACAGAGCCGCCGCAGGAATCATCGGGGCACTGCCGGCTGCGAAGCTTTCCATTGCAGCGCCCGGTGCCTGCAGCGGGCCGAGCAGGGAGGCGCCGCCGGCAGCGATCAGCAGCAGGTCGCGCAGCACCGTCAGCACCCACAGCGACGAGAACACCCCCATCAGCAGGAAGCCCGCCCAGGCCAGGCGCTCGCGCCGAGGCGCGGGCATGGGGCGTGACAGCAGCGCCAGCGGGATGAGCACGCTGGACACGCCCAGATAAAGGCCGAACAGCAAGCCCATCGGACTATCCAGCGCCGGAACCAGGCGCATGCCCACGTACAGGTGCAGCAGCGAAGCGACGAAGATGAGTTTGAACAGGATCACGGTCAGGCTGTTGCCAGGAAGGAGCGGCACCCAGCATACAGGCAGGTAATGCTCATCCAGCGCCACGGCAGCCGGAATGCTTTCCGGATGACGCCGCCTAAGTGCCTCGGTTCCAGGTGTCTTCGTTTCAGGTGTCGGCGTCCATGGCTAGGCCTCCAGAAGCCCCTGCCGGAATGCACAGGCCGAGATGAAGTTTCTGGAACCGGCGCCCGTGCATTGGTAAGCTCCCGCCTTCCCATGAAGTCCTCCGGCATTTCCGTCTCCCAGACCATCGCTCCCGCGGGCTATCGCAGCGCCATGCTGATGCTGTCGCTGGGCCAACTGGTGTGCTGGGCTGCGTTGTACTTTGCCTTTTCTTCCTTCGTGCTCCCCATGCAGCTGGATCTGGGCTGGAGCCAGTCGGTGCAGATGGGGGCCTTCACCCTGGGCCTCACCATTTGGGGGCTGGCGGCACTGCCGGTCGGCGCGGCCATCGACCGCGGCCATGGTCGCAGCGTACTGGTGGGCGGATCCCTGCTGGGTGGCGCTGGTTTTCTGTTGTGGTCCCAGGTGAGCGAGCCCTGGATGCTGTACGCCGTCTGGAGCCTGCTGGGCGTGGCCATGTCCATGACCTTGTACGAACCGGTCTTCGCCATCGTGACGCGGCGCTATCCCCTGCATTTTCGCGATGGCATCACCACGCTGACCCTGGTGGGCGGCTTTGCCACCACGCTCTCCTTTTCCGCCGTACTGTGGCTGATACAGGCCCTGGGCTGGCGCGCGGCACTGGTGGTGATCGGCGTGGTGCTGCTGGCGGTGATCGCCCCCCTGCATGCCCTGGCGATGCGCGGGGAGGGCGGGCAGGCACGGCAGGATGGGGATGGGCAGGCCGGAGGTCAGGATGGCGAGGCCACGGCCCTGACGGGCAGCGGACAGTCGGACAAGCTGCCCTTGCAGGCGGCGCCTGCGGCTGCACATACCGATGCCAGTATGGCCGAGGCCTTGCACTGCGCGGCCTTCTGGTTGCTGGCGGCCACTTTCGCCGGCTACTCCTTTGTTGCGGCGGCACTCTGGGCGCATGTCATCCCGGCCCTGCATGCCAAGGGTCTGGGCGAGAGCCAGGCGCTGGCGATACTGATATGGGTGGGCCCGGCCCAGGTCGCCAGCCGGGTGCTGTTCAGATTCTGCGGCACCGTGCTGACGCCACGTCGCCTCGGCTATGGCGTGTTCTTCGGGCAGGCACTGGCCTTTCTGCTGTTTGCGCTGGCCGACAGCGAATCCGGCCTGATCGCCTTTGCCGTGTTGTTCGGCGTGGTCAGCGGACTGGCAGCCATCGTGCGCGGCAATCTCGTGCCGGCCTACTTCGGGCGGGCGCATGTCGGGCGCATCGGCGGGGCGCTGTCCTCGTCAGGCTTGTATGCCCGGGCGGCGGCGCCGGTGGGCGCCGCGGCCCTGCTGGCCTGGCCCATGGGCTACGAGGCGGTGATGCTGGTGCTGGCTGCCATCAGCCTGTTTGCGCTACTGGCCTATGCCCTGGCGCGCAAGCCGGTGTTCGCGTCCCGTCCCTGAGGCAATTGCGCCGTCATTCACAGGCAACGACAGTCCCGGGCGGGCCGGATGCCCATGCTATTCTTGCCGCCACCTGTCTGCGCCCATGCCAACAACAACACGCCGGCGCCAAGGTTTTGAGGAGCCCGTCCCAATGAATGCACCCATGCCCCCGTCCAGCGACGGCGAAGCACTATTCGAAGTCGTCTGGCCGCTGGGCCGTTCTGCCTTTGAAACCCGCGCACCCAACGAGCGCCTGGCCGACCTGAGCGGGGTCACGGTGGCCGAACTGTGGGACTACCTGTTCCGCGGCGAGGACATCTTTCCCATCGTCCGCGAAAAGCTGCGCGAGCGTTTTCCCGGCATCAAGTTCGTCACCTACGACGTCTTCGGCAATGTGCACGGCCCGAAGCAGACCGAACTGGTGGCCGACGTGCCCCGCCTGCTCAAGGCGCACGGCTGCAATGCCGTCATCTCTGCGATAGGCGCCTGAGGCGCCTGCACGCCCGCCGTGTTGCGGGCGAGTGCAGCGGCAGAACGCGTCGGCTATCCGAGCGTCTCCATCATCTCCAGCGGCTTCATGAAGCAGGCTGCGGTGGTGTCGCGTGGCCTGGGCCTGCCCGACATGGCCATCGCCGAATATCCCGGTGTGCCCATGGTGGACAGCGACGAGCAGTTGCGCCGCAAGGTGGAAGACGAACTGGTGCCGGCCATCATCCGCGGGCTGTCGCAGGCCACCGGCACCCTGTCGCAGAACGAGGCCGTCGCAGAGCCGGCGCCGCGCGACATCGTGTTCCGCGGCACCCTGGATGAGGTCAACGAACACTTCCAGCGCAACTTCTGGGCCGACGGGCTGCCCATCGTGCCGCCCACGCTGGCGCGCGTGGAGCGCTTCCTGAAGTTCACCGATCGCGCCCCGGATGAAGTCATCGGCGCCTGTCCCCTCGCCAACCGTCAGGCCACGGTGTGGAACGTGGCTGTCAACGGCGTGATGGCCGGCTGCCGCCCCGAATACCTGCCGGTGCTGCTGGCCGTAGTGGAGGCCGTTACCGACCCGGCCTTCAAGGTGGAGGATGCGGGTTCCACGCCGGGCTGGGAGTCCATGATCGTCGTGAGCGGCCCCATCGCGAAGGCACTCGGCTTCAATGCCGGGCAGGGCGTGATGCGCACCGGCTTCCAGGCCAATACCAGTGTCGGGCGCTTCCTGCGCCTTTACCTGCGCAACATCGGCGGCTTCCACCATGCGCCCGAAGGCGCCGACAAGGGCAGTATCGGTCAGAGCTTCCTGGTGGCCGCGGCGGAGAACGAGGAAGCCGTGGCCGAACTGGGCTGGCAGCCCTATAGCGCGGACCGTGGCTTCAGGACCGGTGACAACATCGTCACCGTGCAGAGCGTGGTGGCGATCAGCCCGCCCACCTACAGCGGCAGCGAGAACGCCGAAGAGCATGCGGCACTGCTGGCCGACGTCATCGGCCAGCGCACCTGCGGCTACTGGTCTGCAGTGGGCATGGTGTATGCGAACTGGCATCCGCTCATCATCCTGGGGCCCAGCATCGCCCGGGTCTTCGCCAAGGACGGCTGGAGCAAGGATGACCTGCGCCAATACCTGTATCGCAATGTGAAGATCAAGGCTTCGCTGGCCGAATACTATGCCTGGCATGTCGGCCTCACCGGGTTTCGCGTCAACGAATACGTCAAGAATGGCTTGCTGCCCGCGGCCTATGGCGAGTCCGAGGACCTGGAGCGGGAAATCCCCGTGTTCCAGCGTCCCGAGTGGATAGGCATCGTCGTCGCTGGCGACTGGGGGCGCAACCAGTCACGGGCCTACGTCAACAATCACATCCAGGGCCCGCCGGTGAGCAAGGCCATTCGTTTGCCGGGTCGGTGGACTTCCTTGTTACCCGCCGCCTGAGCAGCGGGGGCGCGGTCGGCACTTCGATCGCACCGTCACGCAACACGCAACATGCAACATGCAACGACACAACGCGAATACACAAAACGGGAGGGGATTATGAAACACCACACCAAGCTGATGGCCTTGCTTGCACTGTCCGCCGCAGTCACCGGCGCCTGGGCCCAGGGCAAACCTGCCGCCAACGCGCTGGCCTATCCGGTCAAGCCCATACGCATGATCGTGCCGGCCGCCGCCGGCGGCTCCGGCGACATCTTCGTGCGCACCATGGCACAGAAGTACACCGAATTCATGGGCCAGCCCACCGTGGTCGAGAACCGCGCCGGTGCGGCCCTCATCATCGGCACCGACCTGCTGGCCAAGGCGGCTCCGGATGGTTACACCCTGGGCATGCTGCAGAGCACGTCGATGGTGCTCAATCCAGGCATGTATGCCAAGCTGCCCTATGACCCCCTGAAGGATTTTTCGCCGATTTCACAGGGCACCTACTATGGTTATGTGCTGGTGGTGAATTCGAATTCGCCCATCCGGACATTGCCGGAGCTGCTGGCTGCCGCCAAGGCCAAACCCGGTTCCATCGCCTACGGTTCCGCGGGCACCGGTTCGGCCAACCACCTGGCCGGCGAATTCCTGTCCATGTCCACCGGTGCACCGATGACGCATGTGCCCTACAAGGGCAGTGCCGTGGCATTGGGTGACGTGCTGGGCGGGCAGTTGCCCATGCTGTTCGACACACTGATCACCTCCATGCCCATGCTCAAGGTGGGCAGGCTGCGCCCCATCGGCTACACCGGCCTGCGTCGTTCGGCGCTGCTCCCCGACCTGCCTACCATGGACGAGCTGGGCCTGAAGGGCTTCGAGATCAGCGCCTGGCAGGGTCTGGGCGCGCCGGCGGGCACGCCGCGACCCATCATCGACAAACTGCATGCGGAGATGGTGAAGGCGCTCAAGCAGCCCGATGTCATCGAACGTCTCGCCGTGCAGGGTGGCAATGAACTGATTGGCAGCACGCCTGACCAGTTCATGGAGCTGATCAAGTCGGAGATCGCACTCTACGGCAAGATCATCCGGGCGGCTGGCATCAAGGCGGAGTAAGAGTGCCTAGCAATGCGAGGGGACACATCCCCTCGCGCGCCCCTAAGTCAGAGCACCTGACGGCAATTCTGCTAGGTGCTCCAAGTCTCCCGGCGGCGGCACCATCTCTGCCGCTGCCTTGTTTTCTTCGGGCGGGCGGTTTGACGGGCCTCCCGCCCCCGTAGACAATTGCCGGCTGTACAGCGGTTTGACCGCTTTCTGAACCTTCCAACCCTGTTCGGGACTCCCCATGGCATCGAACCTTATTCCCACCACCCGCATGGTGGCCTCCTGGATTTCCGGGCTGCGCCACGACGACGTGCCACAGTCCGTGCGCGAAGCCCTGCGCCGCCTGACGCTGGACACCATCAGCGACGCCCTGTTCGGCCGTGACCAGCCCTGGACCGAAGCCGTTCGCAGCTGGGCCACGCTGGCCACCCCGGCGCCCGGCTCGCGACGCGCGCGCCTGTGGGGCGAAACCGATGCGCGGCTGTTGCGACCCTCGGATGCCGCGCTGGTCAATGGCACCGCGGCGCATGCCTACGAGCTGGATGACTATCACAACGCCAAGCTGCATCCGGGCGCGGTGGTGATCCCCGCCGCCTTCGCCATGGCCGAAACCCTGGATGCCGATGGCAAGCGTCTGGAGACCGCCATCGCCGCGGGTTACGAAGTCATGATTCGCTCGGCACTGGCGCTGGGCCCCGGACCGGCGCGGCTGCGTGGCTGGCACCTGACCGCCGTGTGCGGTCCGCTGGGCGCGGCAGCGGCCACGGCCGTGTTGCTGGGCCTCGATGAAGAACGCACCGCCTGGGCGCTCGGCCTGGCCGGCACGCAGTCCGGCGGGCTGTTCGCTTTCACCGCCGATGGCACGGCCTCCAAACGCTTCCATCCCGGTCGCGCGGCGCAGTCGGGCATCATGGCCGCGGAACTGGCCGAACTCGGGCTGTCCGGCCCGACCAAGATCTACGAAGCGGCCGATGGCGGCCTGCTCAGCACTTTCGTTGACAAGGCCGATGCCTCGCAGCTCACCGATGGCCTGGGCAAGACCTGGCATGCCGCCAACACCAGCTTCAAGCCTTACTCCTGTTGTGGCAGCCTGCATGCCAATGTGGATGCCGCGCTGGCGTTGCGTCCGCGCTGGCGCCAGGGCGGCAAGGTGCGCGTGGGCCTGGCCAAGGTGGTCGATGTGCAATGCGGTTATGACTATGAGGCCGGCAGCGAGCTGAATGCCCAGATGAGCGCGCGTTACTGCGTGGCCGCGGCACTGCTCGATGGCGCCGTGCTGCCGGCGCAGTTCGAGCCGGCACGCATTGCCGATCCGGCCATCACGAAACTGGCGCAGCAACTGGAAATCGTCCACGACGCCGAGCTCGACAAGCTCTACCCGGTGCATTTCGCCGGCTGGGTGGATTGCGAGACGGCAGACGGCAAGCTGGAGCGCTTCGAACTGAAGGACCCCAGCGGCTCGCCCCTCAACCCCCTGATGCAGGACAGCCTGAAGCGCAAGTACGACACGCTGGCCACGCCCATCCTTGGCGAGGCGAAGGCGAAGGCGCTGGCGGCCATGATTGGCGAGATCGACCGCCACCAGGCGCGTGCAGTGCTGCAGGCGGCGATCACGCCGGCGAAGTCCTGAGGGCCTGGCATGGGTGACACCCTGACGCGCGACTTCGCAGCGCTGTTGCGCCATTGGCCTGCCGATGGCGAGGCTCTCGATGCCATCGGGCGGCTGCTGCTCATCGACGGCCTGGCCGTCGCGGTGGCGGGCTCCGGCGAGCCCGGTCCGCAGAAGCTGGGGGACCTGGCGCGCGAGCGTGGCAGCAAGCCGCAGGCCAGCGTCATCGGACGCGATTTCGCCACCACGCCGGAAGCGGCCGCGCGCATCAATGGCATGGCCATGCACGTGCTCGATTTCGAGCCGATGTGGAATCCGGCCAACCATGCACTCTCACCCATCCTGCCTGGATTGCTGGCGCTGGCCGAGACGATCGAGGCTGCAGGCGGCCCGCCGCAGGCAGCCCGCGTTCAGCGCGCCCTGATCAAGGGCATCGACGCACAGGGCCGGCTGCGCCTGTCCTCGCAGCAAATCGAGCCGCGTGAACTGACGCTGCACCCGCCCGGCCTGGTCGGTCCGGTGGCCGCCGCGCTGGCCTGTGCCGACCTGCTTGACCTGGATGTGCCCAAGACGGTGGCCGCCATGGGCATCGGTGGGTCACGCGCCTGCGGCCTGATGGCCAACATCGGTTCCATGACCAAGGCATTGCACTGCGGTGATTCCGCCGCCAGCGGCCTGGAAGCGGCGCTGCTGGCTGAACGCGGCTTCACCGCCGACGTCGATGCGTTGGGCAGCCCGCGCGGCTTCGGCGTGGCCTACTTCGGCGAGAAGTTCGATCCCTCGCACCTGGTGGCGCCGGTGGAGGTGGCGCGCGTGCTCAAGCCCGGCCCGGCCTGGAAGCTGTTTCCTTCGCAGTACGCCACGCACTTCGTCATCACTGCGGCACTCGATTGCCGCGCCGAACTGGCCGGTGTCACGGCCAGCGACATCACGAATGTCAACATCACCACGCCGGTCATGCCCTACATCGACCGGCCCAAACCCAATTCAGGCCTGGACGGCAAGTTCTCGCTGCAATACACCACCTCGGTGGCCCTGCTCGATGGTCAGGTGAAGTTCGCCTCCTTCTCCGACGAGCGGCGTTTCTCGCCGGATGTGGTGGCATTGCTGGAGAAGACCAGCCTTACCCAGACCGCCGACATCCCCGGGCGTTTCGATGCCATGCATGTCGATGTCGAAGTCGTCCTCGCCAGTGGCCGCCGGGTGACGTGCCGTTGCAACGGTCCGCTGGGTAGCTGGTCGCGGCCGGTGACGCGCGGGCATATCGAAGCCAAGGCGCACGACCTGATGGATGGCGTGATCGGTGCGGAGCGCGCCGCCGCATTCTGGAAGCTGGCGGCGAAGCCCTCTGCCAAGTTGCGCATCACCGACCTCATGCGCACGCTGTGCAGTGCGCCGCTGGCTGGCTGAGCCGATATCTGTTCTGAATCTATTCTTAAGGCGGCTTAAGCATGCAAGCAAGTCGTGGCAACCCCGGAGCGGCTTTTCCATTACGATGCGTATGAGTTGATCCATTCCCGATGTCGAAGCGGCCATGGCCATTGAAGCGCAGGATGGGCGGGTGGCTTGCGGCCCGGGATGAGAGCAGTCCCTGCCAATGCAGATAAACAATGATGAGGAGATACATCCCATGATCAAGCGCAACCCCGCGGCCGGGCGCAGCCTGTTTGCCGCCATCGCCCTGTGCCTGGTGCTCTCGCCCTCGGCCTGGTCGCAAAGCGCGCCGACGGCTGCCCAGTGGACGGCCATCGAAGCGGCTTCCAAGAAGGAAGCCAAGGTCTCCATCTACCACAACCTCAACCCTGCCGGCGCCGAGCTGCTCGCCAACGACTTTCGCAAGGAAATCCCGTCGCTCAACCTGGAGATGACGCGCCTGGGCAGTGCGCCGCTGATTCAGCGTTTCAGCACCGAGTTCTCCGCCAACCGCCATATCGCCGACGTGGTGATCACCTTCCCGGACGAGGCCATGCTCGAAGGCCTGACCAAAGGCTGGATGGCTGCCTGGGTGCCGCCTGAGCTGAAGAACTACCCGGCCAAGGTGAACTACGAGAAGAAGAACATGATGTTCAACATCCAGACCGCGCGCGAGGCGATCATCTGGAACACCCAGCGCGTGCGTGGCAATGCCGCGCCCAAGGAGTGGGCGGACCTGTTCGATCCGCGCTTCAAGGACCGTGTCGGCATGAATCCGCCGTGGCGCTCGGTGGCCATCCAGGGGATCATCGCTTACTGGGAAAAGCTGGGCCTGGGCGACACCGCGGCCAAGCTGAAGGCCAACAACGTGCGCTTCTTCGAAGGTTCCGGCGGCATCATCCAGGCGGTGATCCGCGGTGACGTGCACGTGGCCGAACTCACCGACCTGCCACTGAATCCGGCGCTGGCCGATGGTGCCCCGATCGGCTTTGTCTATCCGGCATCGGGCACCACCACCTCGGAGGGCTACATGTTCGTGGCTGCCAAGGCGCCGCATCCGAATGCCGCCAAGGTGTTTGCCAACTGGATACTCTCCGGCCGCGGCCAGTTGCTGCTGCAGACCTATGCCGGCCTTTCGGCCACGCGCCCCGGCTTGCCCGGCCTGACGCACCTGCCGCCGACCTCTGCCCTGAAGGCGACCGACGGCTTGGCGCTCACCCCGCCTGCCAAGCAGAAGCAGATCGTCGATCACTGGCGCAAGACCTTCGGCATCCAGTAAGCCAACATTGCAACAAAGGAAACACGGGGGGACTTGTCTCCCCGTTTTGACATGAGTGTGAAATCCGCAACTGTTGATACCGCCTCCAATCCTGCCGGCACGGCGGCGCCGGCCGAAGCACCGCTGACACCCCGACTGTCCGAGGGGGGAGCATCCGAGCCGCTGTTCGGCAGCGGCTGGCTGCTGGGCAGCCTGTATCTGGCAGTCTCCGTCCTGGTGGGCCTGCTGGTGTTGATCCCGCTGGTGGCGCTGCTCTACGGCAGCCTGCGCAATGCCGCTCCCGGCATGCCCGGTGAATGGACGCTGGCCAACTGGGCGGCGCTGGCCTCGCCCGGCATCGCCGGCACCTTTGCCACCACCATCGGCATCGGCATTGCCGCGAGCATCCTCTCTGCGGTATTCGGCACCGCCATCGCGCTCATCGTGCATCGCACCGATTTCCGCGGCGGCCGGGTCGTGACCGCGCTGGTCAGCCTGAGCTTCTTCCTGCCGTCCTTCATCCTGGCCATGGCCTGGATCATCATCGGTTCGCCCGGTGGACTGATCAACGGCATCTTCGAGGACGTGCTCGGACTGGAAGGCTGGAAGGTCGATGTCTATACCATTACCGGCATCATCTTCGTGATGGTGCTGCACCAGATTCCCTTCGTCTACCTGGCCATGGCCGGTCCCATCATCGGCATGGATGCCACCTTCGAAGAGGCGGCACGCGCCGCCGGCGGTTCGCCGCTCGCCGTGCTGCGCCGGGTGACCCTGCCGCTGCTCAGCTTTTCACTTACCTCCAGCCTGGTGCTGTCCTTCGTGCTCTCCATCGAGCAGTTCGCGATACCGGCCCTCATGGGCATTCCCGGGCACGTCACGGTGCTGGCCACGCAGCTCTACCTGCTGGTGCGCTTCCCGCCGCCTGACTACGGCCTGGCATCGGCCATTGGTCTGGCACTCAGTGCCCTGACGGGCATCGCCATCTGGCTGCAGCGGCGCATCGCGCGCAAGGGCCGCCTCACCGTCACCACCGGCAAGGCCGGGCGGCTGACCACCATTTCGCTGGGCCGCTGGCGCTTCGCCGCCAACCTGCTGTGCTGGGGCTACCTGGCGCTTGCGCTGATCATCCCCATCATCATCCTGACCTACGTGTCGGTGCTGAAGTACTTCACCGCCAACCCGCTGGAAGGCGCCTACACGCTGCGCAACTACGTGTTCCTGTTCGACTCGGGCGCCACGCTGCGCTCCTTCTGGAACACGCTCATCGTCTCCGGCCTGGGCGCGCTCGGCGGGGTGGTGCTGGCGGCGTTCATCAGCTACTACACGCTGCGCCAGCGTCCGCCGGGCTATCGCACCCTGGACTTCACCGCCAGCCTGCCCTTTGGCATGCCCGGCGTGGTGCTGGGCCTGGGCCTGCTGTGGGCTTATGCCTACCTGCCGCTGCCCATCTACGGCACGCTGATGATCCTCATCATCGCCTTTGTCACGCGCTTCCTCGCCTATGCCACCGAGACCATCGGCGGGCGCCTGGTGCAGATCGACAAGAGCCTGGAGGAGGCGGCCTGGACGGCCGGGGCCACGCGCATCCAGGGCATCGGCCGCATCCTGGTGCCGCTGGCGCTGCCCTCGCTGCGCGGGGCCTACTTCCTGCTGTTCATGGCCTTCTTCCGCGAGATCTCCTCTGCGGTGCTGCTCTACACAGCCTCATCCAATGTGCTCTCCACCTCGATCTGGTCCTTCTTCGAGCAGGCCAACTGGGGGCTTGCCAGTTCGCTCTCGCTGACCAGCATGATCGTCGTGCTCGCCTTCATGTATGGGCTGATGCTGATCACCGGCGGGCACCGATCGGCGAAAACCTGAGCGTGGCATGAGCACCAGCTTCCGGACCTACACTCGCTTGAACCTCCAGTAACGGGAATCCCCATGGGCATCAAAGTCAGCAGTCTCGTGAAGATTTACGGATCGACCACCATCGTCCATGGCATCTCCTTCAATGTGGAAGACGGCGAGTTCGTCACCCTGCTGGGGCCCAGCGGCTGCGGCAAGACCACCACGCTGCGCTGCATCGCCGGGCTGGAGCGCACCGATGGCGGCGTCATCGAGATCGATGGCAAGGTGGTGTCCGATCCGCAGCAGGGTATTTTCGTCGCACCCCATGAGCGCAGCCTGGGCATGGTGTTCCAGTCCTATGCCATCTGGCCGCACATGACGGTGGCGCAGAACGTCGCTTTTCCGCTGGAGGTGCGTGGCGAAAAGAACTCCCGCGAGACTGTGGCGTGGGCGCTCGATGTGGTCGGCCTGAAGGCGCTGGCCGGGCGCCAGCCCTCGGAACTGTCCGGTGGCCAGCAGCAGCGCGTCGCGCTGGCGCGCGCCATCGCCGGCCGCCCCAAGGTGCTGCTGTTCGATGAGCCGCTGTCCAACCTCGATGCGCGCCTGCGCGACCGCACACGTGCCGAGATCAGCCGCATCCAGAAGGAGTTGGCTATCCCGGCCGTCTATGTGACCCACGATCAGGCCGAAGCCCTGTCCATGTCCGACCGCATCATCGTCATGGATGCCGGGCATATCGTGGAAGAGGGTCTGCCGCGTACCCTGTACCGCCGCCCGATGCGCCGCTTCACGGCGGATTTCATCGGCGCCGCCAACTTCCTCACCGTGGTGCATCGCGACCAGGCCTGGTTTGCTCCGGACGGGTCGGTCGTGCAGCTCGATCATGTCGAGCCTGGTGAGCCCGGCGAAAAACGCGAGGCGGTGCTGCGCGCTGAAAGCATGAGCCTGTGTGCAAAGGGCGATCCCGCCGCGGCAGGGCTGAATGCCCTGCATGGCAAGGTGGCCAACCTGCAGTACATGGGGCCGCACATCGAGTATTCCATCGACATCAGCGGCGTGCTGCTGAATGCCCTGTGCAAGGAGGAGTTCGAGCGCGGCGCCGACGTGCTGGTCACCTTCCGGCCACAGGACATCCATCTGCTGCCGCGCCCCTGATTCCCGACAGCGGCACGGTTGACCCCCTTGTCAAAGGGGGCCGACGCGCGCGTAGCGCGAGCGCGGCGATTTTGGCCAACAGGCTGGTCTCATGGCCTTTGGCCGACATTGCATGAACCTTGAGCACGGCTGTTGCCTTGCAGAGGGGAAGTACCGGAGGACACTCAGGGCCCGTATCCGGTCATGACGGGCGAACGATGAAAGGCAGCGGGAGAAAATCCCCCCGCTCGTCCGCTGCGCTCACGAGTCGGCCCCCTTTGACAAGGGGGTTTACACCCGCAGCCCTGCCGCGCTTGCTTCCCCGGAAATCGGCGAAGAACCTTTGACAAGGGGGTTAAGACCGGCGGTCTGCGTTACCGCAATCGTTCAACCGCCGGCTAAGGCTCCACAGCGCCCAGCTTGCCCTTCTTCGCCAGCCGCGCGCCGGCTGCCAGGAACAGGGTGTTGATCCAGAACACGCCGAAGGCCCCGAGCAATGAGCCCACTGAACCGAAAAACAGCGGTCCCACCACGCGCGTGAAGTGGTTCACCGTCTGGCGCAGGCCCATGGCTTCGCCGGAGCGGCCATCCGAGGCATTGCTGAAGGACAGTGCCAGGGTGATGGGCTGGCCGACGTTCATCACCAGCCCGAACACGAAGGCCAGCGCGCACAGCAGCCAGGCGTTCTGCACGAAGGGCAGCAGGCCGTAGCACACCGCGCCGCAGATGAAGGAGGTGGCCAGCACGCCTTCCATGCCCAGCAGTGCAATCAGCCGCGGCAGCGCCACCCGCACCAGCAGTCCTGCGCCGGAGAACACGCCCAGGATGATGCCGGTCATGGAAGCGGACAAGCCGATGTCGTGGGTATAGACCGGCATGTAGTAGAAGAACAGGTCGTAGCCCGTCATCATCAGGCTGCCGATGATCAGCACGCGTTGCGCCGCCGGCTCCTTCAGCAGATCCAGCATGTTCTGGTCCGCCTTGGGTGGCTTGCCGCTGCCCGCGGGCAGGCCGCTGCCGCGCAGCGCCAGCATCACCACGGCCACCGTGGCTATCGCCGCCACCAGCGCGCAGGCCAGGCGCGGGCCGATCAGGTCGACGCTGAAGCCGACGATGATGGGCGCCAAGAACTGCGCCACTGACACCACCAGCGTGAAATGGGCGAAGTTGCGCACGCGCGTCTCTGCGGTGGACAAGAGGCCCACGGCGTTCTGCAACGACACATTGAAGAAGGCAAAGGCAAAGCCGTTCATCAGCGCCGCGACGAACAGCGCCGGCATGGTCGGGTAGAAGAAGGGCACCATGATGCCGGCCATGCTGCCGACGATGCCCACGGTGAGCGGCCAGCGCGTGCCGTAACGGTCGGTGAGCTTGCCGATCTTGTAGGCCAGCAGCATGGGCGCCAGCGAGAAAGTGCCGGCCAGCACGCCCACCATGAAGTCGGGCGCTTCCAATCGGATCGCGAACAGCGCCAGCAGCACCCGTCCGCCGCGCACGCTGATGATGGTGAACAGCGCCAGCGCGAAGGGAAAGTGGACCGACATCGGGTGAAGGGTGACCGTGTTGTGCTGTTGGAGTCCCGGGATATCGCCCCGGGTTGTGTGCTGTGCCGAACCTGTGCAGGGGCGGTGCGGCGGGCGGATTATCTCACAGCAGACATGGCACTGGCATGGTGTCGTTCAAATGCAATGATCATATTCATTGATTTAACTCAATGATGAAGTCGTATATTATCTAATATTGATAATAATATTCATTGCGGAACCGTGTCCCGATGCGGCCGGGCAGGGCCTCCGCCCCCTTGTTCCACCCGCCCCACTCGTCAGCGTCGCAGGGGCCGTGACGCCAGCCTCAGTGCTGCCCATCATCCAGCTTGGGCGTGCGCTCGCGGTCGCCGGGCTGGTCCCAGCCCTTGAACTCGGGCGCGCGTTTCTCGGCAAAGGCGCGCCGTGATTCGATGCGGTCGGACTTGGCGCCATGTTCGTGCAGGCGCGCGGCCAGGCGCTCCAGTTCCGCACCCACCGAAGGGCGCATGGCACGCATCATCACCGTGGTGTTGACGCGCGCGGCCGGCGGCAGGCCGAGCAGGTGCCGCGCCATCGCCTTGGCGGTGGGCAGCAGTTGGTCGGGCTCGACCAGGCGGTTGATGAAGCCCGCTTCGTACAGGCGCTCGGCGGTGAAGCGGAAGGCAAACGCCATCTCCGTGGCGATGGCATGCGGCAGGTTGTTCTTCACGCCGTGGTTGTAGCCGCCCAGCAGCCAGCGCTTGGCCTCCGATGATTCGAAGAGGGCGTCGCGCGTGGCGATGCGCAGGTCAGCCTGCTCGGCCATCATGAAGCCCCCGCCCATGGCCACGCCGTTGACTGCGGCGATCACCGGCTTGTCCAGCTTGCCCGCCATGTAGGGGTTCTCCACGCGCGTGGCCTGGCGGCCGATGGTGCCGCGCTCCACCGATTCCTTCATGTCCTCGCCGGCGCAAAAGGCACGTCCGGTGCCGGTGACGATGGCCACCTCCAGCTCGCGGCTGTCGCGAAACTCGCACCAGGCCTCGGCCAGCAGTTCGCGCATCTCCATGCTCAGGGCATTCATGCGTTCGGGGCGGTTCAGGCGTATCACCATGATGCCCGTATCGGGTTCAATCTCCACCAGAGCCATGTCGGACTCCTTTCTTCTGTCAGGTTCGTTTTGATTCAAGGTCCACGCATCACGCGTCTGCGATGGGGCAGGGCCCATGCTTTCGTACCATGCTGCCGCAGGCTGCGCGGCCTGCATCATGACGCAAAGCCGAGGGGCAGGCGAGGCGATGGACAGGTCTGCCCTGTGTTGCGGGGCTGCAGTTTCGTCTGCTGCAACGATGCATGCAGTGCATCCGGAATGGGATCGCCGGAAACACAGTTTTTCCATACCGGGGCGTCAGGGGTCGGCCCCGGCACCGCGGATTTGGGGCAAAATGCAGGTTGAATACTCCGAAGACGGCCCAAGCCGTCCCTCCCCGCTGAAGGAGACTCGATGACCCTGCCATGCTGTCTGTCGCCCGCTGCCCGTTGTGCGCGTTCGCCTGCATGCTGCATTCATGGTCATCCCGTTCGAGTAGAACACGCTGGACACCGGCCGCAAGGACGTGTCCCCGGCAATCCCGATTCCGTAATCTGGAGCGGCAAAGCATGATTGAAGTCAATGAACGCATCGACGTGGAATCCTCGCCACAGGCCGTCTGGGAAGTCCTCTCCAACCCTCATGCAGTCGTTGAGTGCGTCAAGGGCGCCTCGCTGGGCGAGCAGCACGAGGACGGTTCCTACGATGCCGGCCTGCTGGTGTCCTTCGGGCCGGCGCGCGTCACCTTCCGCGCCCGCTTCAGCCTCGAACTCGATCCGGCCACCCTGTCGGGCAAGGTCAGTTCGCGTGGCAAGGACAACCAGGGCGGCACGCGCATCAAGGCCGACATGAAATTCCGCGTGGTTCCGCAGGAGGGCGGCAGCGGCACCACCGTCTTCATCGACGCCGAAACCGAAGTGGGCGGGCGCCTGGCCTCCATCGTCGAGTCGGGCGCTTCGATGGTAGTCAAGCGCATGAATGCCGATTTCGCCAAGCGCCTGAGCGACAAGCTCTCGGGCAAGCTGATGGGCAAGGACGAGGATTGACCAGCCGTTTCGCAGCACCGCATTCGGCCGGAGCGATCCGGCCGCATTTTAGTCATCTGGTTTTAGTCATCCGGTTTCAGTGACACCGTTTCAGTTGCAGCATTTATCCGTTTGATCACATGAAGGAGGAGTGGTTATGAAGGTCTACCAAAGACTGGCTCAAGCATTCAAGGCCGAAGGTTGTACCGCCACGTTCGGCATGATGGGTGATGGCAACATGTTCTGGCTGCACGAGATGCACAAGCTGGGCATCAAGGTGCATGAGGTCCGCCACGAAGGCGCAGGCCTGGGCATGGCCGACGGCTATGCGCGCACCACGCGCGAAGTCGGCGTAGCCACCGCCACCTGCGGCCCGGGCACCTCGCAACTGGCCACCGCGTTCATCACCGCCGCGCGCGCCGAGTCGCCGCTGGTGGCCTTCTGCGGCGAATACCCGGTGGGTGACCCCGAGTACTCGCAGCGCCTTGACCAGTCCCTGTTTGCTGCCGCTTGCGAAGCAGCCTTCGTGCGCATGCCCGCCGGCGACCAGGCCGACGAAGCCGTGCGCAAGGCTTTCTACATCGCCCGCACCGAGAGCAGGCCCGTGCTGCTGTCCGTCCCCATGGACCTGCAGCAGGAGCAGTGGGAAGACGACGACCCCTACGTGCCCTCCCATTCCATGGTCCGACCGGGCATCGTCCATCCCGATCCGGAGATGATCAAGCGCGCCGCCGACATGATCGCCGCTGCCAAGAAGCCGGTGATCATCATGGGGCGTGGGGCACAGTGGTCGAATGCCGGGGAAGCCGCTCTCAAGCTGGGTGACCGGATCGGCGCGCTGATCGCCACCTCGCTGCTGGCGCGCACCTACATGGGCGACAAGACCGAATACTACGCCGGTATCTCCGGCAACTACGCGCACAAGAACTCCATGCAGCTGTACCACGACGCTGACCTGGTGATTGGCATCGGCGCCAGCCTGAACCGCTACACCCTGGAAAACGGCTACCTCTACCCGAACGCCAAGTTCATCCAGCTCGACACCAAGCTGCAGGTGCTGATGTTCGGCGTGCGCTCAGCCGACCTGTACGTGCATTCCGATGCCAAGGTCGGCACCGAGGAGCTGGAGAAGGCGCTGGCCGCCCGCAACTACAAGGGCACTGGCTACCGCGTCCCCGGCGTCAAGGAAAAGCTCGCCAAGCGCGCCGAAGATCCGGCCGAGTTCCCCATCGACCCGGGCACGGTCGATCCGCGCAAGGCCGTCATGATGCTGGACGACATGATCCCCACCAATGTTGGCGTGTTCGCCGGCAGCGGCATGGCCTCGGGTATCTCCAACATGATGATGATGAAGGTGCGTCCGCTGGCCCAGTCCGGCCACTTCTTCGGTTGCATCGGGCAGATGCTCCCCGCCGCGATGGGCGCCATGGTCGGCATCGGCAACAAGCCCTCCATGCTGCTTGACGGCGACGCCAGCTTCATGATGCACCTGGCCGAGTGGGAAACCGCCGTTCGCTACAAGATGCCGCTGCTGGTGGTGGTGATGAACAACGAGGCCCTTGGCGCCGAGTACTACAAACTCGACGTGAAGAAGATGGACGTCAACACCTCGGTCATCTCCTGCCCCGACCTGGGCAAGGTCTCGGTGGCCATGGGTGGTCGCGGCGCCATGGTGCGCAGCCTCGACGACCTGCGTGCCGCCGCCCAGGAATGGATCGCCAACCCCGGGCCGATGGTCATCGACTGCCGCATCTCGCGCACGGTCATGAGCATCCCCTACCGCCGCCTGCACTACGGCAAGGACGAGTAATCGTCTGAGGCAATCCGCGGCAGCGCATCGCCGCGGTCAGCACCAGCGCCCGTTCCGCCATGCGGGGCGGGCGTTTTTATTTTGGGCCCTCGTCGCACCGCCCGGGCCCGATCGGAAGCCAACCCGGTTCAGGGCTAATATTCGATGCATCCATTGATTGGTCAACCAGGAGGAGGAAACCATGGCGGATAAAGAACTCGACGGCAGTTGCCTGTGTGGCGCGGTGCATTACCGCGCACGCGGCCCGTGGCTGCGATTCATGCATTGTCATTGTTCGCGTTGCCGCAAGGTTACCGGCACCGGCCATGCCTCCAACCTGTTCACGCAGGCAGAGAACTTCCGCTGGACCCAAGGCGAAGGCAACGTTCGACGCTACGAACTGCCCACCGCGGCCCGCTTCACCACCTGCTTCTGCAACACCTGCGGCGGCCGGCTGCCCAGCGTCAGCCGCGACGGCAAGACGGTGAACATTCCGGCCGGCTCGCTGGATGGGGAACCCGGGATCAAGCCGCAGGCACGCATCTACTGGGGCTCGCGTGTGTCCTGGTCCTGCGAGGACGCGATTGCGAGGCACGAGGCATCGGTGCCGCAGTGAACTGCTTTCCGAAGTAAGGACGACAATCGTCTTGTTACTTTCCTAAAACTGGAGATTGCTTCGATCAGGCAAGGGGGCGTAGCCCACTTGTTCAGTGCTTCCCTAGAATTATCACTACAGCGACAGTCTGGTAGTGCGCGACGGGAGGGATAATTTGGCAAAACGCTGTGGAGTCTGATCATTTTGCCATTCGTCGGCTAATTCTCATCGATGCCTAGCGCAAGGGCGCTATCACGGAATTGAAGTTGGACGGGCATACTTCGCTCACCGGCGCTAACGGCGTGGGCAATACCTCGTTGTTGCGACTGATCCCGCTGTTTTACGGGGAAAGCCAGAACAAGCTGGTTCAGGGTGGAGGCGTAAATCAGTCTTTCATGCAGTACTACCTGCCCCACACCACGTCCTTCATCGTGTTCGAGTACAGCCGGTACGGCAAGCTGTGCATGGTGGTGTTGCATGCCTCCCGATCTGGATAAAACGTTTGCTACCGGGTTATCGACCAGCCATTACCTTGGAGCCATTCCGCGACGAATTTGGTGATCTTGTGATCGGCCCTGATCTCAACCGAGACATCAGGACGCGTGGCGAATTCTGTTCCGAGCAAATCACAGCCCTCTCGGATTACCCAGCTGTATTGTGATCAGATTTATGGGATATTTTCCGGGGATATGCAAAGGTGGAGCATGGGTCCAGAACAAGTATCTTTCAGCCAAACGATGGATCCCCTTGCCACGTGTAACGCAGGCCTGCCTAGAAGGGTCCCCGCAACTTCACCCAAGGTGGGTTGATGGCCTACCACCAGCGCAATTTTTCCTGTCGCAGGCCAGTCGCATGCCTCCAGGACGGTGGAAACGCTTGCAGACAGCCCGATTCGATCATCTATCATGAAGGGTCTCCTGATCGCAGAGGCCGTCTGAACCGTGCGGTTGGCTGGGGAGGCGTAGACCAAGAGATCCTGTGGAAGAAGCCGATTCAGCCAGGAGCCAACTCTTGAGGCTTGAGCGTGACCCCGGGCAGTTAGCGCGCGAGAGGTGTCGCTGATACGGCCCGGAACAGCATCCTGGGCTTCCGCGTGGCGCCACAGAATCAGGTGGGCTCGATTGCCGCCGGGAGTGATTGGATGCACCTTCAATCCGATGTGTTCCGGTGCGGACAATCCAATTTAACGCAATCCACATAAAGGGAGAGGGCATGCTCCCGTATGGTGAAGCCCCGTTCCTTTGCAATGCGGCTCTGTCGCCTTTCTATTTCCGGGTCGTAGAATTCCTCCACTCGACCACATTGCATGCACACCAGATGATCATGGTGCGAACCTTCATTGAGTTCAAAGACGGCTTTGCCTGATTCGAAGTGGTGCCGGGCAAGAATGCCTGCATGTTCAAACTGCGCCAGTACTCGGTAAACAGTGGCTAGTCCCATGTCAATGCCGTCTGACATTAGGACGCGATAGACATCCTCAGCTGCAAGATGGCGTACTTTTGACTCTTCGAACAACTTGAGAATGCGAAGTCGCGGTCCCGTAACCTTGAGGCCAATTGTCTTCAGATCATGGGGGCCGGGCATAGTGCAATGTATCCGAGGTCAAACTAGCGTAAGCGTTGAAGTTCTGGCCTATGGGGCCGGCGGTAAGGATTGCTGTTTCCGCTATCATATGACGCTTTCACGGCAGGAATTCCCGATCATGATTCGCCTAATAGCTATAGCGTCGCTGGTGGTGATTGCTGGCTGCAATATCATGCCCCAATTCACACCTTACCGCATGGAGATACAGCAAGGCAACTACGTGACTCAGGAAATGGTGGCTCAACTAAAACCAGGCATGACCAAAGATCAGGTTCGTTTTGTGCTGGGAACGCCGCTGATTGTCGACCCCTTCCATGCTGAGCGCTGGGACTATGTCTATTCCAGAACGCCTGAGAATGGAACGCAGTATGAGCAAAGGCGCATCACGGTTTTTTTTGATGGCTCCGGAGCACTGCAAAGGATGGATGGTGATGTGGTCTCTCCTTCCGTATCCACTACTGCCGGCGAGGGGAGGAAGCCATGAGTGCATTGAACTCGCCTGTCGGGGTCGCAGTCGCGGGGGCGGCTGGTCGAATGGGACGTGCCCTGATTGAGGGGATATTGAAGCACCCCGGCATGCAGCTTACTGCCGCATTTGACGCGCGTGGGAGCGCTGCAATCGGCAGCTACGCGACCTCTGAAGTCGGGTCTGCCTCCAAAATACTGGTCGGTGATGATGCGGCTGCAGCAATAGGAGTCTCGAATTGTTTGATTGACTTTACAAAGCCGGAGGCCACTATCTTTCACGCAAGTCTGGCTGTGGCACACGGCTCATCGATGGTCATCGGAACAACCGGGTTTACTTCGGAGCAGAAGCAGAAGATCGTCGATGCATCCAGGCAGATACCCATCGTAATGGCCGCAAATTTTGCAGTAGGCGTGAACGTGGTATTCAAGCTGGCTGAAGTGGCTGCCCGCAGTCTTGGGGCGGATTTTGACGTGGAAATTATCGAGGCCCACCACAAGCACAAGGTGGACTCTCCGTCAGGCACGGCTCTCAGGCTTGGCGAGGTCGTCGCTGGGGCGCTGGGGCGGAATCTCTATGCTTCGGCAGTTTTTGGTCGGGAAGGTATCACTGGCGAGCGTGCTGCCGACTCTATTGCTTTTCACAGTATCCGTGGTGGGGATATAGTAGGAGAGCACACGGTGTTGTTCGCCGGAGATGGCGAGCGCGTCGAGGTAACTGTCAGATCGCAGAGCCGGATGACGTACGCATTAGGAGCCTTGCGCGCGGCATCGTATGTTCAGAACTGCAAACCCGGGCTGTACGATATGCAGGACGTTCTGGGACTACGCTAGTCCGGCGATTGGGCTCTTGAGGTGTCAGGTTCAGTTTGAACGGGAAGATCGCCTGAGATATAATTTGCCCCCAAGTGCGAGGCGGGACGGGCGAGGGGCTCGTTACGCTTTTCGTATGCAGCTGCTTATCTTTAAATGGGTTTCCAGTGTCCCCTACGCCGCAGCCCGCCTTGCTCATGCTAGCCGACGGCACTGTATTTCGCGGCATATCCATAGGCGCCGAAGGTCTGTCTTCGGGGGAAGTGGTATTCAACACTTCCATGACCGGGTATCAAGAGATACTGACCGATCCTTCCTATTGCCGCCAGATTGTTACGCTGACTTATCCCCATATTGGTAATACGGGCATCAACCCGGAAGATGAGGAGTCGGCCGGCATTTACGCCTCCGGTCTGGTGATTCGGGATTTGTCCATGCTGGTGTCGAACTGGCGGGCGAAGCAGTCACTTCCTGAGTACCTGAAAGCGAGGAAAGTGCTGGGAATTGCCGGGATTGATACCCGCAAGCTTACTCGCTTGCTCAGGGAGAAGGGCGCTCAGAATGGCGCGTTGATGGCTGGACCTGTTGATGAGGCCAAGGCGCTTGAGGCCGCACGTACCTTTCCAGGGCTTGCAGGAATGGACCTCGCGAAGGTTGTCAGTGCTGCCGAGCCCTATGAATGGACAGAGGGCGAGTGGCAACTCGCTGACGGCTATCAGGCAGTGCAGGGTTCCCGCTACCATGTAGTGGTTTTTGATTTTGGCATCAAGCGCAATATCCTTCGCATGTTGGCTCAGCGAGGATGTCGTGTGACGGTACTTCCGGCCCAGACTTCGGCCAAGGACGCCTTGGCGCTAAAACCTGACGGTGTTTTTCTGTCGAATGGACCAGGGGATCCTGAACCCTGTGTGTACGCCATTGAGGCCGCTAGGGAGATACTGGACAAAACATCCATTCCCATGTTCGGAATCTGCTTGGGGCACCAACTCATGGGGCTTGCTTCCGGAGCGCGCACGATGAAAATGAAATTCGGTCATCACGGCGCCAATCATCCAGTCAAGGATCTCGATTCCGGGCAGGTCGTGATTACTAGCCAGAATCATGGTTTTGCAGTCGATCCAGCAACCTTGCCCCCTAACCTGCGCACGACCCATGTTTCACTTTTTGATGGGTCGCTACAGGGATTGGCGAGGACTGACAGGCCGGCTTTTTGTTTTCAGGGACATCCCGAGGCGAGCCCGGGACCGCATGACATTGGTTATCTCTTCGATCGATTTGTCAAGTTGATGGAGGAGCGCAATGCCTAAGCGCACTGACATCAAGACGATTTTGATCATAGGTGCCGGCCCGATTGTCATTGGTCAGGCCTGCGAGTTTGACTATTCGGGCGCGCAGGCATGCAAGGCCCTCCGGCAGGAGGGTTACCGTGTTGTGCTGGTGAACTCCAATCCAGCCACCATCATGACTGACCCTGAAACAGCGGACGTGGTCTACATTGAGCCGGTCACCTGGCAGATGGTCGAATCCATCATTGAAAAAGAAAGGCCTGATGCTCTCCTGCCGACGATGGGCGGGCAGACTGCCTTGAACTGCGCGTTGGACCTGGCCAAGAACGGAGTCCTGGACAAGTACGGCGTAGAGATGATCGGGGCGAGCAAAGAGGCGATTGACAAGGCGGAGGATCGCGAAAAGTTCAAGCAGGCGATGACTCGCATCGGATTGGGTAGCGCGCGATCGAAGATGGCGCACTCCATGGAGGAGGCGCTCCAGGTTCAGGCAGCCATCGGTTATCCGTCCGTAATCCGTCCTTCCTTCACATTGGGAGGCGCTGGCGGCGGAATTGCCTACAACCGGGAAGAGTTCATATCCATCTGCGAGCGCGGCCTCGAAGCATCGCCTACTCAGGAATTGCTGATAGAAGAGTCATTGATCGGCTGGAAGGAATTCGAGATGGAGGTTGTTCGTGATCACAAGGACAACTGCATCATCGTATGTTCCATAGAGAACCTTGATCCGATGGGTGTGCACACCGGTGATTCGATCACTGTCGCGCCGGCCCAGACGCTGACGGACAAGGAGTACCAGATCATGCGCAACGCTTCAATTGCGGTCTTGCGTGAGATCGGTGTGGATACAGGTGGTTCGAACGTCCAGTTCGCGATCAATCCGGATGACGGCCGGATGATCGTGATCGAGATGAATCCGAGGGTTTCCCGTTCCTCTGCCCTGGCGTCAAAGGCAACCGGTTTCCCCATTGCCAAGATCGCTGCCAAACTGGCTGTCGGATATACGCTCGACGAATTGCGTAATGAGATTACTGGTGGTGCCACACCGGCTTCGTTTGAGCCGTCGATTGACTATGTTGTTACCAAGATTCCCCGCTTCGCCTTCGAGAAGTTTCCCCAGGCCAACGACCGTCTGACCACTCAGATGAAGTCGGTTGGTGAAGTGATGGCCATTGGCCGAACATTTCAGGAATCGTTTCAGAAGGCCCTGCGCGGATTGGAGGTTGGTGTCGACGGACTCAATCAGAAGACTACTGATCGTGAGGTCATCGAGCGGGAGCTGGGCGAACCGGGGCCCGAGCGCATATGGTATGTCGGAGATGCGTTTGAGAGCGGCATGACTATTGAGGAAGTTCATGCCCTGACACACATTGACCCCTGGTTCCTTATCCAGATCAAGGATATCGTTGATACCGAGATGGTACTCGATGATCTCAGTCTTGACCGGATAGACGCATGTCAATTGCGTGACCTGAAGCGCAAAGGGTTTTCCGACCGGCGGCTGGCAAAACTGCTCAAGACGACTGAGCACGTGGTGCGTGAACGGCGGCATGCGCTGGGAATTCGTCCCGTCTATAAACGCGTCGATACCTGCGCGGCAGAGTTTTCGACTACCACGGCCTATTTGTATTCCACCTATGAGGAGGAGTGTGAGGCTGAGCCGACGGGGCGGCGCAAGATCATGGTGCTTGGCGGTGGTCCCAACCGAATCGGTCAGGGGATCGAGTTTGATTATTGCTGCGTGCATGCTGCGCTTGCTCTACGCGAAGACGGATTCGAGACCATCATGGTCAATTGCAATCCGGAAACGGTCTCTACCGATTACGACACATCTGACCGTCTGTATTTCGAGCCTCTGACGCTTGAGGATGTGCTTGAGATTGTCGAGAAGGAAAAGCCAGAAGGCGTGATCGTTCAGTACGGTGGACAAACTCCTTTGAAGCTTGCCCGGGATCTGGAAAGGGCTGGAGTGCCGATTATTGGGACCAGTCCGGACATGATTGATGCAGCAGAAGACCGTGAACGTTTCCAGAAACTGCTAATCCGGTTAAAGCTGAAACAGCCTCCCAATCGGACGGCAAGAACTGAGGCGCAAGCCCTTAAACTGGCTGTCGAGATAGGCTATCCTCTGGTTGTTCGTCCCAGCTATGTGCTTGGTGGTCGCGCCATGGAAATCGTCCATGAGCAGAGGGATCTTGAGCGCTACATGCGCGAGGCAGTCAAGGTATCGAATGATTCTCCGGTTTTGCTGGACCGATTCCTCAATGACGCCATTGAGGTTGACGTCGACGCAGTCTCGGATGGAAAGCAGGTGCTGGTGGCCGGAATTATGGAGCACATTGAACAGGCGGGTGTGCATTCCGGTGACTCCGCATGTTCATTGCCCTCCTTCTCGTTGAGTGCGCACCTTGAGCGAGAAATCAAGCGTCAAACGATAGCTCTGGCCAAGGGTTTAAAAGTCGTGGGCTTGATGAATATCCAGTTTGCCATTCAAAGGGATACCGTTTACGTACTGGAAGTCAATCCGCGGGCTTCGCGGACAGTGCCTTTCGTGTCAAAGGCAACAGGTTTGCAATGGGCAAAGATTGCAGCACGCTGCATGGCTGGGCAGTCCATTGCAAAGCAAAGTAAGCGGGGGCGGGTAATTCGTGAGGTGATGCCACCCTATTTTTCGGTCAAAGAGGCAGTATTCCCCTTCATCAAGTTTCCTGGCGTAGATACCATCCTCGGTCCTGAGATGAAGTCTACTGGCGAAGTAATGGGAGTTGGTTACACCTTTGGCGAGGCTTTCGTGAAATCACAGATTGCCGCAGGAGTGAAACTTCCCAGGACTGGGCAGGCATTCATCAGCGTTAGGAATGGCGACAAGCTAGCGGCCGTAGAGGTTGCTAGGAATCTTGTGGAGTTCGGATTTACTCTGGTCGCAACGCGCGGCACAGCCGCAGTGCTCAGTGCACATGGGCTGCAGGTCAAGTTGGTGAACAAAGTTGCTGAGGGGCGTCCGCATGTCGTTGACATGATTAAGAACCGAGAGGTTAGCCTGATTGTCAACACCGTTGAGGAAACTCGAAACGCTGTGGCTGACTCCCGATCAATCAGAACTTCGGCCCTTGCCCAAAGGGTTACTTATTACACAACCATTGCGGGTGCACGTGCGGCCTGTGCGGGGTTGCGTCATGCTGCTGCACCAGTTCCGTTTGATCTTCAGAGCCTGCACGCAACGCTCGGATTGTCGGATGAAGATCCGGCCACAGGGGGGGCGTTGGGCGGTACAGATTCTGTGGTAACGTAATTTTAAGGCCTCGGGGCCTTCAGCTGTGTATTGCCTTTTTCCCTTTGAGGCTTCCGGATATATTCATGTTAAAAATTCCCCTTACTGTCCGTGGGGCAGAGTCACTCCGTGCGGAGTTGCATCGCCTCAAGACGGTGGACCGTACGTCAACTATTGCAGCCATCGCCGAGGCTAGATCCCATGGCGACTTGTCCGAGAATGCTGAATATGATGCAGCCAAGGAGCGTCAGAGTTTCATAGAAGGACGGATTGCCGAGGTTGAGGGCAAGTTGTCGAATGCACAGATCATTGATCCGACGCAACTGGATGCCGAAGGTCGCTGCGTATTCGGGGCTACCGTTGACTTGGAAGATGCTCAAAGTGGCGGCATCGTAACCTATCAGATCGTCGGCGAAGATGAGGCTGATATCAAGAAGGGTAAGCTCTCCATTGGTTCACCCATTGCTCGGGCACTCATTGGCAAGAGTGCTGATGATGAAGTGGAAGTGCAGACGCCAGGCGGTGTCCGTCGCTACTTGATTCTTGACGTGCGCTATCAGTAAAGTCTGGTGCAGCTCCTAGAAGCGGTGGTTGTATTGAGCGCTCAGAATATTCACTGAGCTTTCATATTTTCCATTTACCAGCGCAAACGCAGCAGTGCTGCTCTGGTTCACTCCGCCTGCGTTGCTGTTCACACCTGGATCCTTCACAAGCAGGCGAGCGTAGCCGAAGTCCAGCGTGGCTGAATCGGAAAGACGGTATTTTGCACCTGCAGACAACCATGTTCTGTTGCCGTCGGGGAGACGGACTCCGCGATCCGTGTTGTTGGTCGGGGTTTGATCGTACGCAATGCCGGCTTTCAGCATCCAACGGTCAGTCGTCTGGTAATTTGCCCCGATACCGATCCGCCAAGTGTTGCGCCAGTTGTAGGGAATATTGAGCAGAGTCGAGCCACTAACGGGAACACTGTTTGTTCTGACGGCCTCATACTTGCTGAGTACTTTCCATCCTGTCCATGTGACGTCTCCCAGTATCTGCAGTCTCGGATTTACAAGGTGACTCAATGCAAGTGAGAGCGTGTCGGGCATGCTCACATCAAGTTTGATGTTTCCATCTGGCGCTGCCGCAGCTAGGGCAGCTGGGCGATTGTCAAACTTCACTGTCCCCTCAAGCGAGTACTTGATTCGGGATCGGTAGGCTGCGGCCAATCGGGTTTGCGCTGAAAGCGCAAACGCTATGCCGGTATTCCAGCCCCACGCTGCGTCTTTGCCTTTTAGGGTCGTGAGGCCCTCGGCCTGTCCGGCAGTTGCGACTCCGGCAGCAGCGGCTGTTGCGGCCGGGACACCGCCGCCTGCCGCAACGACACCACTGAAAACCGAGGCGGCATAGTTGGTCTTGCTGGTGAACTCAGCATTAATATTCTGATAATTCAGACCCATGCCAATGGCAAGGCGATCATTAATTTTCCATGAGACGGAAGGGTTGATGTTGATCGTCATCAATTCCGACTTGATGGCTTGGAATCGGCCTACCCAGTCATTTGAGTATTCGGTCGTTAGGCCATAGGGGACACTTATCCCCAGCCCCAGGCGCATATCAGGCAACCAATCCATCACGAAGTAGGCATTTGGGACCAGGGCCGATACACCGGCCTGTTCGCTAGTCAGATTCGAGGAAGCCCCACCAAACAGTGTGGCTGGCGTCGAGGTGCCATTGCGAAATCTTGCAGATGGTTCTATATAGTGGCCCCCAATGGAGATGTGTCTGCCTGATGGAAGAAGGCTCATGCCTGCAGGATTGAAATAGATGGTACTTGCATCCTCTGCAGCGGCTGCAGCACCGGAGTAGGCGTTGCCGGTTCCGCTGCCGCTTTGCTCTATCAAGGCAAAGCCGGAACTCCAGGCCGACTGAGGTATCAAAGCCAATGCCATTGGTATAAGCAATACGCGAGCGACGGTGATAATCATGTGGCCTCCTCAGTTTGTTGCTGATGGTTCTTGCTGCCGATAGCAGATTGTTTCCAGCACTATTCAACAGCGAATCGCGATTTTGGGCAATCGCGAACAGTCAAAGTCAACGCCTGCTGGTTCCCTGCTTCTGGCGAGGCCTTCTATTTACGCCTTCAACCGCAGTGGAGTGGCTGTCACGTCCAAGCGACTTGGAGGGCGGTTTGCGACGTTTGCTGGCGCGGGCTGTTCCGGTAGAGGTTTTTTTTCGCTGCCGCGCCTTCCGGTATATGATCAAAATCCTGCCGATATGTTGTACTGTATGGGCGCCACTTTTGGAGCATATTTCCTCGAGAATCTTGTCACGTTGCGTGCGATCTGCCCCGAAAACTCTAATTTTGATGAGCTCATGGCTTTCCAATGCACGTTCAATCTCGGATAGGACAGTTGCCGACAGGCCTTTCTCGCTGATCATCACCACAGGATGAAGTAAGTGGGCTTTG
>CANJJT010000037.1:0-36753 GCA_947474715.1 Betaproteobacteria bacterium | reverse complement strand
TTCAGCTTCCCCGTGGAGGGAACGTGCGGCCCCCGGCACAGGTCGACAAAACCACCCTCCCGATACAGGGAGACATCCTCTCCCTGCGGAATCGAGGAAATGATCTCGGCCTTGTACTTCTCGCCGATAGAATGAAAGAACTCGACGGCCTTGTCACGCGGCAATACCTCGCGCGTGACCGGAAAGTCCTTTTTCGACAGTTCCGCCATCTTCTTTTCGATTGCGGCCAGGTCTTCCGGCGTGAATGGGCGCTTGAAGGAAAAATCGTAATAGAAGCCGTTGTTGATGACCGGCCCTATGGTCACCTGGGCTTCAGGAAACAATTCCTTCACTGCATAGGCCAACAGGTGTGCGGTGGAATGGCGTATGACTTCCAGTCCATCGGGGTCGCGATCGGTGACGATGGCTACGTCTGCGTCCTCATGAACAGCGTGGGACACGTCCACCAGACGGCCGTTGACGCGGCCGGCAAGGGCCGCCTTGGCCAGTCCCGGACCGATGCTTTGCGCGATGTCGCGAACTGTGGGTACCTGATCGAAGCTCCGCACGGAGCCGTCAGGCAGCTTGATGTTGATCATGGTGTTCCCCAATACGGAAAAAGCAGGCGAAAAAAAGTGCGGACCAGCCGCACTTTTTCGACCTAACGGAAAAGGGGCGAACCGGTCAGCGTCCCGAAACGGACGACTTCCTAGTTCGCGGTGTCATAACGCTTGCCCTTTCCATTGCCACGCCCCCGGAGGGAATGCAACCGGCTCTCGAGGGGAACCAGTCTGGGTAAATTCGTGCGTTACAGGCAGCTTCAATTCCCCCCAGATTTCCCCAAGATGAGCTACAGATAGTTAAGTAGCTAATTATATTGGGGAATTCTGGTAGGCGCGATTGGACTCGAACCAACGACCCCCACCATGTCAAGGTGATGCTCTAACCAGCTGAGCTACGCGCCTGCAGAATGGTGAATTCTATCGGAATGCGCGCCCCGGCACAAACCAGCTGGGGGGGGCTTCGCATGCTGACTACCCCTTCCAGGCCTTGCTGGCCGAGTCGTAGCTGTACGGCTTCATCTTGAACACGACATTCTGGCAACTCAAGGTGTACTCGGGGCCGGCCAGCTGATAAGCCATGTTCTGGCCATCAGGACACTTGCTGACCGCAGGTGCGAACTGGGGCACCAGTTTGTCCAGACTGTCGGGGTAGGCGCCCTTGTCCAGTTTGTGGCGCGTCAGGGCCTGAACCATGTTGAGACCACGGGTTTCAACCGTCAGCATGCCCCTCTGACCTTCGGCATACCGATCCAGCGCGAAGTACCCGGCAGCCAGCAACGCAGCCACCGAAGCCAGGGCAATGATCTGACCAGTCCCTGCTTTTTTGCTTATTGCCATTCATTCCTCCCGGAAACGATAGCGATGAAAACGCGTCTATTTTCGCACTTTATCGGCAAGTCATGGCGTATTTGAGGGGCACACACGAGTGCATTCCGCCCCCACCCCGGACGAACATCAGCCCCGGATCAGGCCCTGGCCAGCATCTCGCTGGCGTGCTTACGGGTAGTCGCCGTGATCTCCATGCCGCCAATCATCCGGGCCAGTTCCTCCACCCGCGCCTTGCGATCCAGTTTGACCACCCGGCTGACAACGCCAGCGATACTGCTTCCTTCGCCTTCGCCGGGCCCCTTGCTGACCGACCACTGGGAGCCGGCCTGAGCGGCCACCTGCGCCAGGTGGGTCACACACAGAACCTGCCGCCCCTCCCCCAACGCGCGCAGCTTGCGCCCGACGATCTCGGCCACTGCGCCACCGATGCCGGCATCAACCTCGTCGAAGATCAGCGTCGGCACAGCCGCCGCCTTGCTGGTAATCACCTGGATGGCCAGGCTGATTCGGGACAGTTCCCCGCCCGATGCGACCTTGGCGAGCGGGCGCAGTTCGCCGCCCGCATTGGCCGCCACGGCAAACTCGATCTGCTCGTTGCCACCGGCGCTGCCGTCTGCCAGGCAGGTCAGGCCAACCTCGAACTGCGCACCGCCCATGGCCAGCTCCTTCATGGCGGCGGTGACATCCCGGGACAGCTTTGCCGCCGCCTTGCGCCGGCCGACAGTGAGTTTGCGCGCCAGTTCCTGGTAGCGCAGCAATGCCTCCTGCTCCTGCTTTACCAGCGCCTCCAGGTTGGAAGCCGTATCCAGTTGCTGCAGGCGTCCGGACCACTCCTCCAGCAAGGCTGGCAGGGCCTCGGGATTCGACCGGAACTTGCGCCCGGTTCCATGCAAAGCTTCGACACGCGATTCGACCTGCGCCAGCCGCGCCGGGTCCAGATCGACACGGTCGGCGTAGTGGCGCAGGCCATGCGAAGCTTCACGCAACTGCACATCCGCCGACTCCAGCAGCGCTACCGTCTCGGCCAGCTTGCTGTCATAAGCCAGCAGCGGCCTCAGACGCGACAACGCATCGGACAAGGCGGAAGTCGCAGCACCATCCCCCTCGGAGATGGCCAGCAGCACCGCCTGTGCGCCCTCCATCAGGCTGGCTGCATGGGACAGGCGCGAATGCTCGGCCTGTATCGCCTCCCACTCACCCGTCTGGGGGGCGAGCTGCCGCAGGATGTCCACCTGCCATTGCAACTGGTCACGCTCCAGATTGCGTGCCGCAGCCTGGGTGTCGTGCTCGGCGCGCGCGCGCGCATGCCGCTGCCAGTCGCGCCACGCCGCCGCCACCTCGGCTGCCAGGCCATCCAGCCCGGCATGCACATCGAGCAGGCGACGCTGGGCCTCCCCCCGCAACAGCGTCTGGTGGGCGTTCTGCCCGTGTATGTCGACCAATGCGTCGCCGGCTTCGCGCAGTTGCGCCAGGGTGGCCGGATGGCCGTTCAGAAAGGCACGCGAGCGCCCGGCCCGATCCACCACGCGCCGCATCAGCAAGCGTCCGCCGTCGCCCTCCAGAGCCTGGTCATGCAGCCAGGTCTGCAAGGCGGAATGCCCTTCGATGGAGAACTCCGCCGTGATATCCGCTCGCTCGCAGCCGGCGCGCACGTCACCGGCATCGGCCCGACCACCCAAGGCCAGCGCGAGCGCATCGATCAGTATGGATTTGCCCGCGCCGGTTTCGCCTGTCAAGGCCGTGAAACCGGCGTCGAAATCCAGATCGAGTTCGTCGACGATGACAAAGTTGCGTATGGCCAGGTGCAGCAGCATGGCAGCCGGCTTTAGAGGATTCCGCTCCAGTGCAGCTTCTCGCGCAGCATGGCGAAATAGCTGTAGCCGGGGGGATGGAGGAAGACGCTGGTGAAAGGAGCCCGACGCAGCACGATGCGCTCGCCCTCGTGCAGGTCCCCCTGCAACAGCCCGTCGTAATTGAGCCGGGCATCGGCGGCGCGCTTGAGCGTGACCTCGATGACCGAGCGGTCGCTGACCGCGATCGGCCGGTTCGACAGGGTGTGTGGCGAAATGGGCACCAGGGCAAATCCAGGCACCCCGGGCTGCACGATGGGACCACCTGAGGACAACGCGTAGGCAGTGGAGCCGGTGGGTGTCGTGATGATGAGCCCGTCGGAGCGCATGTCATAGACGAACTCGCCGTCGATGTGCACCAGCAGTTCCAGCATGCGCCCGGAAGCACCCTTGTTCACCACCACATCGTTCAAGGCCAGGGTCGCAAAGGACTCGCGCCGCTCGGACTGGACTTCGGCCGCCAGCAGCGTCCGCTCTTCGATGGAGTACTCGCCATCGAGGATGCGGCCCATGACCTCCATCATGCTGCCGGCGGAAATGTCGGTCATGAAGCCCAGCCGCCCCTGGTTGATGCCCACCAGCGGCACCTTGGACTGGGCCAGGTTGCGCGCGGCATTGAGCATGCTGCCATCACCACCCAGCACCACGGCCAGGTCAGAATCGCTGGCGATACTGGCATAGGAGACAGTGGACATGCCGGAGACCTCGCAGGTCCTGGCCGTGTCCTCCTCGACGCTGACGGTGCAGCCGCGATCCTCCAGGAAACGCCCCAATCGATGGAATGCCTCGGCATTCTGCGGTGTGTTGTAACGCCCGATGAGCGCGATTTTCATGAATGAAGGCATGCCCGGATTAGAACATATTCAAACGTCCGGCGAGCGCTCCGGTGGACAGCGGCACGCGGTTGCGGCCGGATACAGGCACGGCAGACAGCGCGGTGTTGTCGCGAATTGCACGGCAAGCCGCTGCCGAACAGGCGGCAGATGGCCCATGCCTCGGGCAAAGGAACATTCAAAGCATGCGGGCGCGCTGCTAGAATCACCCCATGCTAGACCGACGTGCCCAGATACTGCTCAAAGCCCTGGTGGAGCGCTACATCTCCGATGGCGAGCCGGTGGGCTCACGTGCGCTGTCGCGCTACTCCGGGCTCGACCTCTCGCCGGCGACCATACGCAATGTCATGGCGGACCTGGAGGAACTCGGCTTCATCGTCAGCCCGCATACCTCGGCCGGCCGCATACCGACGCCACGCGGCTACCGCTTCTTTGTCGACTCATTGCTCACGCTCAAGCCGCTGGACCGTGTCGAGATCAGCCAGTTGAAGGGCAACCTGATGCCCGAGCATCCGCAGAAGCTCATCGCTTCAGCCTCTCAGCTGCTGTCGCAACTGACGCATTTTGCCGGTGTGGTGATCGCCTCCAAGCGGGCCTCGGGCTTTCGCCACATCGAATTCCTGGCGCTATCGGACAAGCGGGTGCTGCTCATCATCGTCACGCCAGAAGGCGACGTGCAGAACCGCATCCTGTTCACCGACAGTAACTACTCCCCGTCGGAGCTGACCACCGCGGCGAATTTCCTCAACCAGAACTACGCCGGCATGACCTTCGAGCACATCCGCCAGCGCCTCCAGGGCGAGTTGAAGCAGTTGCGTGAGAACATGACCTCGCTGATGACCGCGGCCCTGGAAGCCGGGGAACAGGAGATTTCCGATTCCGCCGACAACTATTCGGTGTCCGGCGAAAGCAACCTGCTCGACTCCGCCGAGCTTTCGTCGAACATGTCGCGCCTGCGTGAACTGTTCGAGCTGTTCGAGCGCAAGACCAGCCTGATGCGCATACTCGACATGAGCCACCGCGCCGAGGGCGTGCAAATCTTCATTGGCGGGGAATCGGGCATCGCCACACTGGATGAATGCAGCGTGGTCACGGCCCCATACGAAGTGGATGGCACCGTCATCGGCACCGTTGGCGTGATCGGCCCGACACGCATGGCCTACGAACGCGTGATTCCCATCGTGGACATCACCGCCAAGCTGCTCACCAGCGCCCTTTCCAGCAAACTGAACTAGAACAAGGACTTCCTGCGGCTTGCAAGCGCGCGGATTGAACAACCATGCCCGCAGATTCGACCACCATCGCCCCGTCATCGTCAGCAATACAAGCCGGCCTCACCGGTGTGCTGATCGCCAACCTGGGCACGCCTGACGCTCCCACTCCGGCAGCCGTGCGGCGCTACCTGAAGGAATTCCTCTGGGATCCGCGCGTGGTCGAAATACCGCGCATCGCCTGGTGGCTCATCCTCAATGGCATCATCCTCAATACCCGTCCGGCCAAGTCGGCGGTCAAGTACCAGAGTGTCTGGACGCCCGAGGGCTCGCCGCTGAAAGTGCACACCGTGCGCCAGTCGGCCCTGCTGTCTGCGGTGCTCGGACCGCAGCAGCAATCCGGCCTGCTGGTCGACTGGGCGATGCGCTATGGCACACCTTCCATCGCCGCCGGCCTGGACCGATTGCGCGCCGCCGGTTGCACCAGGCTGCTGGTCGTGCCGATGTATCCGCAGTACGCGGACAGCACCAATGCCTCGGTGGGCGACAGCGTCCTGGCCTGGCAAAAGCGCAATCGCGACGCGCCGCCGCTGCGCATGGTCGGCAGCTTCCATGACGATCCCGGCTACATCGCGGCGCTGGCCGCCTCGGTGCGCGACCACTGGGCGCAGCACGACCGGCCCGACCGCCTTGTCATGAGTTTCCACGGCCTGCCCCGCTATACCCTGGAGCGCGGCGACCCCTACCACGACCAATGCCACACTACCGGCGGCTTGCTGGCCCGGGCGCTGGCGTTGCAGGACGGCCACTGGCAGGTCTGCTTCCAGTCACGTTTCGGCCCGGCCAAGTGGCTGGAGCCCTACACCTCAGTCACCCTGGAGGCGCTCGGTCGGGAAGGCGTCGGCCGGGTCGATGTGGTCTGCCCGGGCTTCGTGGCGGACTGCCTGGAAACCCTGGAGGAAATTGCCATGGAAGGCAGCGAAACCTTCCTGCATGCCGGGGGCAAGACCTACCACGCCCTGCCCTGCCTCAACGAACGCAGTGACTGGATAGAGGCACTGGCCGCTCTGGTCAGGCGCGAAGCAGCGCTGATCCCGTAGAGCCGTCAGCGACCCCGGCCGGCTTCCTGCCAGCCGGTGATCATCCACTTATTATTATCAAATCTGTACCATACCCATTCCTATTGAATAGTAAAATCGGGATTTATTATCAAATGAACAGGCTCGATCAGGCGCTTTCCGCCTGGGCGCGCACCTCGCTCCCCCACATCGACCGATTCCCCTCTTGAATTACGGAAAATTGTCCCCATCCCTTTACCTTGTCATTGAAAACCAAGACTGAATCAGGACTTATGTCGGAACAAAAACCCAACGCAACATCCCAGCCGCAGGAAGCCGCCGGGCAGGAAATACCTCCCGCCGACACCCTTCCCTCAACCGAAGAACTGCTGCGCCAGGCGGAACTCAAGGCCCAGGAACACCACGATGCCTGGCTGCGGGCCAAGGCCGAGGTCGAAAACATGCGCCGCCGCGCCCAGGAAGACGTGGCCAAGGCGCACAAATACGCCATCGAATCCTTCGCCACCGAACTGCTGCCCGTGAAGGATAGCCTGGAAGCCACCCTGGCTGCGGAGAATGCTGCCCTGGACACCCTCCGTAGCGGCGTCGAACTGACGCTCAAGCAGCTCGCCTCGGTGTTCGACAAGTCCGGCCTGAAGGAAATCAGTCCGGCCGGCGAGAAATTCGATCCGCACCGGCACCAGGCCATCAGCATGCTGCCCTCGGACCGGGAACCCAACACCATCATCAACGTGCTGCAAAAGGGTTATCTGCTCAATGACCGGGTGGTGCGCCCGGCGCTGGTCACCGTGGCCAAGGGCAAGGACGCCTGAGCACCCGCGGGGCGCGCGGCTTGAATAAGCCGCGGCCCCCCCCCATATGCAACTACAACGGAATCAATCTGCTGTCCGGCTGACTTTATAGGATCAATGCCATGAGCAAAATTATCGGAATCGACCTCGGCACCACCAACTCCTGCGTGGCCATCATGGAAGGTGGCAAGCCCAAGGTCATCGAGAACTCCGAAGGCGCGCGCACCACGCCCTCCATCATCGCCTATCAGGACGACGGCGAAGTACTGGTTGGCGCATCGGCCAAGCGCCAGGCCGTGACCAACCCCAAGAACACCCTGTACGCCATCAAGCGCCTGATCGGCCGCAAGTTCGGCGAGAAGGAAGTGCAGAAGGACATCCACCTGATGCCCTACCAGATTGCGAAGGCCGAAAACGGTGATGCCTGGGTGGATGTGCGCGGCAAGAGGATCGCCCCGCAGGAAGTCTCCGCGCAGGTGCTGCGCAAGATGAAGAAGACCGCCGAGGATTACCTGGGCGAGGAAGTCACCGAAGCGGTGATCACCGTGCCGGCCTACTTCAATGACTCGCAGCGCCAGGCCACCAAGGACGCCGGGCGCATCGCCGGCCTGGAAGTCAAGCGCATCATCAACGAGCCCACCGCAGCCGCCCTCGCCTTCGGCCTGGACAAGAAGGAAGGCGACCGCAAGATCGCAGTGTATGACCTGGGCGGCGGCACCTTCGACATCTCCATCATCGAGATCGCCGAGATCGAGGGCGAGCACCAGTTCGAGGTGCTCTCCACCAATGGCGACACCTTCCTCGGTGGCGAGGACTTCGACCAGCGACTGATCGAATATCTGTGCGATGAGTTCAAGAAGGAACAGGGCATCGACCTGCGCAAGGACGTGCTCGCGCTGCAGCGCCTGAAGGAAGCGGCCGAGAAAGCCAAGATCGAGCTGTCCTCCAGCCAACAGACCGATGTCAACCTGCCCTACATCACCGCCGATGCCAGCGGCCCCAAGCATCTGGCCATCAAGGTCACGCGCGCCAAGTTTGAAAGCATGGTGGAAGAACTGATCCAGCGCACCGCCGAGCCCTGCCGCATCGCCATCAAGGATGCCGGCGTGAAACTCTCCGACATCGAGGACGTGATTCTGGTGGGCGGCATGACGCGCATGCCCAAGGTGCAGGAAACCGTGCGCGAGATCTTCGGCAAGGAGCCTCGCAAGGACGTCAATCCCGATGAGGCGGTGGCCGTCGGCGCCGCGGTGCAGGGCGGCGTGCTCAAGGGCGACGTGAAGGACGTGCTGCTGCTCGATGTCACGCCGCTGTCCCTGGGCATCGAGACCCTGGGTGGCGTCATGACCAAGCTGATCAAGAAGAACACCACCATCCCGACCAAGGCATCGCAGGTGTTCTCCACGGCCGACGACAACCAGAATGCCGTGACCATCCACGTGCTGCAGGGTGAGCGCGAATTGTCCTCGGGCAACAAGAGCCTGGGCCAGTTCAACCTTTCCGACATTCCGCCGGCGCAGCGCGGCATGCCGCAGATCGAGGTCACCTTTGACATCGACGCCAACGGCATCCTGCATGTGTCGGCCAAGGACAAGGCCACCGGCAAGGAAAACAAGATCAAGATCCAGGCGAACTCAGGCCTGTCCGAGGACGAGATCCAGCGCATGGTCAAGGATGCCGAGGCGAATGCTGCCGAGGACAAGAAGCTGCTCGAACTGGTCAGCGCCCGTAACCAGCTGGACGCGCTGATACACTCGGTGCAGAAGTCGCTCAAGGAATATGGCGACAAGATCGACGCCGCAGAAAAGTCCGCCATCGAGGTCGCGCTGAAGGAAGCCGAAGAGGCGCTCAAGGCCGACGACAAGGACAAGATCGACGCCAAGTCCCAGGCCCTGTCCGAGGCAGCACAGAAGCTTGGCGAAAAGATGTATGCCGAGCAGCAGGCTGCAGCAGGCGGTGCGGGCGGTGCGGGTGCCGCAGGCGGTGCTGGCGCAGCAGGCCAGTCGGGTGGGGCGAAGCAGGAAGACGACGGCAATGTCGTCGATGCGGAGTTCACCGAAGTCAAAGACAAGAAATAGGGTTGGTTGCGGACGCCGCCTCGCGCGGCGGGCCGCACTGACTGGCCGGTATTGAACGGGTGCCGCGGGCGCCGTTCATTCCGGCCTTGTTGCATTTATGGAGTTGGGGATAGACGGAACAACGATGGCAGCCAAACGCGATTTTTACGAAATACTGGGCCTCGGCCGCGACGCCGACGATGACACCATCAAGAAGGCTTATCGCAAGCTCGCGATGAAGCACCACCCTGACCGCAATCCGGACAACAAGGGCGCAGAGGAAAAGTTCAAGGAGGCCAAGGAAGCCTACGAGATCCTCTCCGATCCGCAGAAGCGCGCCGCCTACGACCAGCACGGTCACGCCGGTGTCGACGCCTCCATGGGCCGTGGCGGTGGTGGCGCCTCCTTTTCCGATGCCTTCGGCGACATCTTCGGCGACATCTTCGGCCAGTCCCAGGGCGGCCGCGGCGGGCGCAATGGCGTGTATCGCGGAGCAGACCTGCGCTACAACCTGGAGATCACCCTGGAGCAGGCGGCACGCGGCACCGAAACCAAGATCCGCATCCCCACCCACGAGACCTGCGAAACCTGCAAGGGCTCCGGCGCCAAGCCCGGCACCCAGCCCAAGACCTGCGGCACCTGTGACGGCCACGGCCAGGTGCGCATGCAGCAGGGCTTCTTCTCCGTCCAGCAGACCTGTCCGAAGTGCCAGGGCCGCGGCAAGGTCATCACCGATCCCTGCGCGCCCTGCCACGGCGCCGGCCGAGTGAAGAAGCAGAAGACCCTGTCGGTAAAAATCCCCTCAGGGGTCGATGATGGCGATCGCATCCGCCTATCGGGGGAAGGCGAACCCGGGGTCAACGGCGGGCCTTCGGGCGACCTCTATGTGCAGTTGCAGGTGAAGCCGCACCCGGTGTTCCAGCGCGATGGCGATGACCTGCATTGCGAAATGCCCATCAGCTTCACCAAGGCGGCGCTGGGCGGCGAAGTGGAGATCCCCACCCTGGACGGGCAGGCCAAGATCCGCATTCCGGCAGAAACCCAGTCGGGCAAGATATTCCGCCTGCGCGGCAAGGGCATCAAGGGCGTGCGCAGCCACTCCCTGGGTGACCTGCTGTGTCACGTCATCATCGAAACGCCGGTCAACCTGACCGAAAAGCAGAAGACCCTGCTGCGCGAATTCGAAACCCTGTCACAAAATGACGGCGACCTGCACAACCCGCGCGCCAAGGGCTGGATGGACAAGGTCAAGGAATTCTTCAGCGACTGAGCAGGGTACTGAGTGGCGCCGGCCGGTGCAGCCAACCGGTCAAATCTGACGCACCCGCCATCGGCGCGCAAACGCCGGGGTCGATCAATGCGGAACGCCCCGGAGCGCGACATCCCTGATAACAAATCGGCTGTGAGCCCTTTAAATACGGGCACTACCGGCCGAAATTGATCACGAGATCAGGCGCGCCGCCAGGTCGTTCCGGCGGGACCATCCTCAAGCAAGATGCCGGCCTCCAGCAGCTGCTTGCGCAGGCGGTCGGCCTCGGGGAAGTTGCGTGCTGTCTTGGCCGCGGCACGCTCGACAATGAGTGCGTCGATCTGCATCGGCGTCAGGCCGGCACCCTCACCAGCACTTTCTCCGCTCACTGGCAGGGCCTGATGAAAGTCGCGGGCGTCACGCTGCAGCAGGCCGAGCAGTCCGCCGAGCGCCCGCAACTGTGCGCCCAGTGCGGGCGAATGCTGGCGGTTCACTTCGTTGGCCAGTTCGAACAGCACTGCGACGGCTTCAGGCGTGTTGAAGTCATCATCCATGGCAGCGTGGAATCGGACGCCATGCGCCTCGCTCCAGTCCGGCACCGGCTGATCGCCGGTCGGCACGTCCCTGAGTGCCGTGTAAAGACGTCCGAGTGCAGCGCGCGCGTCATTGAGATGGTGGTCGGAATAACTCAGCGGGCTGCGGTAATGGGCCCGCGCCACGAAGAAACGCACCACTTCGGCGTCGTAGCGCTTGAGCACATCACGGATGGCGAAAAAGTTGCCCAGCGACTTGGACATCTTCTCGTCGTCCACACGCACGAAGCCGTTGTGCATCCAGTAATTGACGAAGTTCCTGCCGGTGGCGCCTTCGGATTGGGCGATCTCGTTCTCGTGGTGCGGGAACTGCAGATCCTGTCCGCCGCCGTGGATATCGAAATGCTCTCCCAGTAATTGCGTGCCCATGGCCGAACACTCGATGTGCCAGCCCGGACGCCCCCTGCCCCAGGGTGACTCCCAGAAAGGCTCGCCCTCCTTGGCCCGCTTCCACAGCACGAAGTCGAGCGGGTCCTGCTTGGCCGTGTCGACCTCCACGCGTTCGCCAGCACGCAGGTCGTCGAGCGATTTTCCCGACAGCTTGCCGTAGCCGACGAAGCGTCGGACCGAGTAATTCACATCGCCATCACCGGCCTGGTAGGCAAGGCCTTTCTGCTGCAGCGTGCTGATCATGGCCTGCATCTGGGTCACGTACTCCGTGGCGCGCGGCTCATGCTCGGGTTTCTGCACGCCCAGGGCTACCGCATCTTCGTCCATGAAGCCGATGAAGCGCGCCGTCAGTTCGGTGATGGTTTCACCGTTTTCCACCGCACGCCGGATGATCTTGTCATCGATATCAGTGATGTTGCGCACATAGGTCAGGCGGTAGCCACTGGCACGCAACCATCTTTGCACGATGTCAAAAACGATCAGCACGCGCGCATGTCCAAGATGGCAATAGTCATACACCGTCATGCCGCAGACGTACATGCGTACTTCGGGCGGCGAGATGGGCTGGAAGTCCTGCTTGGTCCGGGACAGGGAGTTGAATATGCGCAACATGGGCAGTGACAGTGGGGAAAGCTACGAAAAGACCTCGGAAATCTCGCAGAACGCCTTGATTATTGTGAACTTTGCGGGCTTTGGTAGAATGACCGGCGCAACCTTGCGAGCACGTGAAAGTATAACACCATGACCCTTGAGTCCCGGCAGGACGGACCGATCAAGACCTTGTTCAGGCTGGGCAAACTGGCCCCGGTTGCTGTCATGACGGCCTGCCTTCTGGCGGGCCTTTCCGGCTCGGTCCGGGCGGACGACTGGACCGATGCCAGCCAGTTGCTCAAGCAGGGCCAGCACGCGCAGGCGCTGGACAAGATCAACCAGTATCTGTCAGGCAAGCCCCGTGATGCACAGGGACGCTTCCTGAAGGGCCTTATCCTCACCGAGCTGAATCGCAGCGCCGAGGCCGTCGATATCTTCACACGCCTCACCCAGGACTTCCCCGAGCTGCCCGAGCCTTACAACAACCTCGCCGTACTGTACGCCGCACAGGGCCAGTACGAGAAGGCACGCCAGTCGCTCGAGATGAGCATCCGCACCCATCCGAGCTACGCCACCGCCTACGAGAACCTGGGCGATGTGTACACCAAACTGGCCAGCCAGGCCTATGACAAGGCGCTGCAGTTGGACTCTTCCAATTCCGCGGCAAAGACCAAGCTCGCGCTGGTACGCGACCTGGTTGGCAGCGGCACTGCGCGCCGCGTCGCAAAGCCGGCGGCACGGCCGGAACCCCAGCGCACCGAAGTGGCGCGGAGCGAGTCACCCAAACCGCCTGCCGCTCCCGCCAAAACCGACCCGCGCACCGCGCCAGCCACTCCCGCCACTGCGCCGGTCACAGCCGCCGCCAGGCCCCCGGCAGAAGCCGATGCCGCCAAGGACGTCAAGGCCTACCTCTCCCACTACGCACGGGACTTCAAGACACCCAAGGGCGAATCCCGTGGTGACTGGGAGAAGGATCGCAGTGCCCGCATTCTGGCGCCCAAGGATATCGACGTGACGGTGGGTTCGCCGCGCGTGACACAGTCAGGCGACAGTTCGGCCACCGTGACATTCCGCCAGTCCTATAAGTCGGACCGGCTCAACATCAACAGCAGCAAGACCCTGGTCATGGTTCGCAACAGCAACGGCAAATGGCTGATCCAGCAGGAGCGGGTCGGAAGCTGATGAATCGCGCATCACCTGCCCTTCCCGTTTTGCCATCCAGCCTGACGCTGTTCCGCATCACCCTGTTTGCCCTGCTGGTTGCCTTCGGCGCGGCCACCAGCAGCCATGGATGGGCGCAGGGCAGCCCGCAGAAACCGCGCGCTGCCGAAAGCCCCGCCAAGCCCAAGGCCGGCAAAGCCCACAGGGAAGCAAAAGAAGCCAGAGACAGCAAAGCCACCAAGGCAACCCGGGACAGCAAGGAACCCAGGATCAGCAAGGCAGCCCCCGCCGGGAAGGTGGCCCCCAGGGAAAAAACGGAGCGCTTGCCGGCCAGCACAGCAGCCGCAGGCCGGTCCCCGAGCGCAGAGTCGATGTTGAATGAAGTTTTCGACGAAATCGGCCAGCGCCGCTTTGATACCGCCTTGCAACACATCGACAGGCTGCTCGCCGCGCACCCGAACTTCCGGCTGGCACACCTGATCAAGGGCGACTTGTTGTTGGCGCGCACGCGACCACTCAGCGACATGGGGGCTGCCCCCAAGGCGCCTGCGGACCGCCTCCAGGATCTGCGCGCCGAGGCCATCGCGCGCCTGCGCGCCTATCGCGACAAACCCGAAGCCGGGCTGCTGCCCCGCTACGTCATGCAGATGACACCGGAACAGCAGTTCGTGCTGGTGGTGGACACCACGCGCGCACGACTCTACGTTTACAGTAACGAGAACGGACGGCCGCGATTCGTCACCGATTACTACGTCAGCTCCGGCAAGCAGGGCTCGCTGAAGACCCGCGAAGGTGACCTCAAAACCCCGATAGGCGTCTACCACGTCACCTCCAGCCTGCCGCAGAAGAAACTGCCCGACTTCTACGGCAGCGGCGCCTTCCCCATCAATTATCCGAACACCTGGGACAAGCGCCTCGGCCGCAACGGCCACGGCATCTGGCTGCACGGTACGCCCAGCGACACCTTCAGCCGCCCCCCGCGCGCCAGCGACGGCTGCGTGGTGCTGTCCAACACGGACCTCGATGCAATGGCCAAGCACGTGCAGATAGGCCTCACCCCGGTCATCATCAGCGACCAGGTGGAATGGGTCAGCGAAGCCTCCTGGACGGCGGAACGCCAGGCGTTCATGAAACAGTTCGAGCAGTGGCGGACCGACTGGGAAAGTCTGGACACCGAGAGCTTCCTGCAGAACTATTCGCGCAAGTTCAACTCCGGGGACCAGGACTTCGACGGCTTCGCCCGCAACAAGCGCCAGGTGAATACGAGCAAGCAATGGATCAAGGTGGGCCTGAACCGCATCAGCATGTTCCGCAATCCGGGCAAGGAAGACCTGGTCACGGTCACCTTTGACCAGGACTACCGCTCGAGCAACCTGTCCAATGTCATGAAGAAGCGCCAGTACTGGGCCCGCGAGGGCAACCGCTGGCGCATCGTCTACGAAGGCCCGGCCTGAGGTGGCCTTTGAGGCTGCCCCCCCCAAACCACCCCTGAGCCCCCTACCCATTTCAATCCGGAGAAACTGCATGCGCCACTTCATCACCATGGTCACCCTGCTGCTGGGCCTGCTCGCCGCCCCGGCCCACGCCCAGAATCCGCAAGTCGAGTTCAGGACCAGTGCAGGCAACTTCACCCTCGAACTGTATGCAGACAAGGCGCCCAAGACGGTCGCAAATTTCATGCAGTACGTGAAGGAAGGCCATTACAAGGGAACCATCTTCCATCGGGTCATGGATGGATTCATGGTCCAGGGCGGCGGTTTCGACCGCAACATGCGCGAGAAGCCCACCCGCCCCTCGATAGACAATGAAGCCGGCAATGGCCTGCGTAACGATGTCGGGACTGTCGCCATGGCACGCACCAATGCTCCGCACTCAGCCTCGGCGCAGTTCTTCATCAACGTCGTCAACAACGATGCACTGAATTTCCGCGAACCCACGCCTTCGGGATATGGTTACGCCGTGTTCGGCAAGGTCACGCGCGGCCTGGATGCGGTCATGAAGATGACCAAGCTGGCCACCGGCAACGCCGGACAGCACCAGAACGTGCCGCTCAAGCCCATCGTCATCGACGATGTCGTCATCACGACCGCATCCACGCCGGGAGCCAAGGATGCCCCCGCCAGGAATTAACCACCGCATCAACAACGGAGCAATCAACATGGTAAGACTGCACACGAACAAGGGCGTCATCGCCCTCGAACTGGACGAGGCCAAGGCGCCGGAGACCGTGAAGAACTTCCTCGCCTACGTCCAGAGCGGGCACTATTCCAACACCGTGTTTCACCGCGTCATCGACGGATTCATGATCCAGGGCGGCGGCTTCGAGCCGGGCATGGAGCAAAAGCCCACCCAGGCGCCGGTGAAGAACGAGGCGGACAATGGCCTGAAGAACGACAACTACACCATCGCCATGGCACGCACTTCCGACCCGCACTCGGCCTCGGCGCAGTTCTTCATCAATTTGTCCGACAATGAGTTCCTGAACCACAGTGCTCCCACCCCACAGGGCTGGGGCTACTGCGTGTTCGGCAAGGTCGTCGAAGGCAAGGACGTGGTGGATAGTATCAAGGGTGTGAAGACCGGCAAGCGCGGCTTCCACGGCGATGTCCCGCTCGAGGACGTGATCATCGAGCGCGCGGAAGTCGCCTGAGGACGGACCGGCGCGGCAAGCGCACAGACGGCCCCACAGGCAGCAGCAATGGCCACACTATTCATCTCAGACCTGCACCTGGCTGCATCGCGCCCGGAGATAACCTCGGCATTCGAGATTTTTCTGTCCGGTGCGGCGCTGCAGGGTGAATCGCTGTACATACTCGGCGACCTGTTCGAGTACTGGGCCGGTGATGACGACCTCGACGATCCCTTCAACGCGCGCGTGATTGAGGCGCTGGCCCGCTGCAGTGCGCGTGTGCCGGTATTCTTCATGCATGGTAACCGCGACTTCCTTGCCGGGGCGCAATTTGCCTCGGTCGCCGGACTCACCCTGCTCAATGATCCGCTGGTGGCGCAGATATCCGGCCGGCGCACCCTGATCATGCACGGCGATACCCTGTGCACCGACGATCTCGAATACCAGCGTTTTCGCAGCGAGGTACGCTCACCGGAATGGGCGGCGGTATTTCTCGCGCTGCCCCTGGCCGAACGCAAGCGCCGCATCGAACGGCTGCGGCAGCAGAGCGAGGTGCGCAAGAAAGAGAAATCCATGACCATCATGGATGTCAGCGAGACAGCCGTTGAAAGCGCGCTGCGAACACACGCCTGTGACCGCCTCATTCATGGCCACACTCACAGACCCGGCCGCCACTCACTGCTGGTGGACGGGCGCTCCTGCGAGCGCCTGGTGCTGGGGGACTGGTACGAACAGGGCAGCCATCTCAGATGCACCGCCGAGGGCTGCACAACCTCGACCGATTAGTATCAGATTGGAGAGGGGTTGACCATGCTTATTCAGTAAGCATGGGTAATATGATCAAGCCGGCTCAGCCAAGGCCGCGTGCAAGATCCCCGGTCAGATCCCGCACAGACTCCAGCCCGACCGCCACCCGCAGCAACCCCTCCCGTATCCCGGCACGCCCCCTGGCTTCCTCGCCAATGCGGCCGTGCGTGGTGGTGGCAGGATGCGTGATGGTGGACTTGGTATCTCCCAGGTTGGCGGTGATCGACAGCAGGCGTGTGGCATCGATCACCCGCCAGGCGGCTTCCCGCCCCCCCTTGACTTCGAAGGACACGATAGCGCCGCCGGATTTCTGCTGGCGCATCGCCAGGGCATGCTGGGCGTGCGAGCTCAATCCCGGGTAGTACACACGCTCCACAGCCGGATGCTTCTCCAGCCATTGCGCCAGCTCCAGGGCACTGCGGGACTGTGCCTCCATGCGGATCTGCAGCGTCTCCAGGCCCTTGAGGATGACCCAGGCGTTGAAGGCCGACAATGTCGGCCCTGCGGTGCGCAGGAACCCGGTGATGGCATCCCCGACGTCACGACGGCCCAGCACTGCCCCGCCAAGCACCCGGCCCTGGCCATCGAGGAACTTGGTGGCCGAGTGGATGATGATGTCCGCACCCAGTTCGAGCGGCTTTTGCAGCGCCGGCGTACAGAAACAGTTGTCCACCACCAGCTGCGCCCCCCCCCTGCGAGCGACTGCGGCCAGCGCGCCGATGTCATACACCTCGGTGGTCGGGTTGGAGGGCGTTTCGATGAACAGCAGTTTGGTCTCGGGCCGCATGGCCTGCTGCCAGGCCGCGGGGTCGCTGCTGTCGATGAACGAGGTGACCAGGCCGAACCTGGCCAGGATGTTGCCGAACAGCTGGACGGTGGTGCCGAATACCCCCGAGGAGCACAGCACATGGTCCCCCGCCTTGAGCAGGGACATGGCCGTGGCAAGGATGGCCGACATGCCCGAAGCCGTGGCCACACAGGACTCGGCACCCTCCAGGGCCGCCAACCGCTCCTGCAAGGCAGCGACCGTCGGGTTGGTGAAACGGGAGTAGATGTTGCCGGGCTCGGCATTGCTGAAGCGAGCTGCAGCCTGTGCGGCGTTCTCGAATACAAAACTCGAGGTCAGGTAGAGCGCCTCGGAATGCTCGTTGAACTGGCTACGGTGTATGCCGGCACGCACCGCCTGCGTCTGCAGATCATACTGCTTGAAATCCCTGTCTTCTGACATCTTGCATCCTTCAGGCACATGCCTCCGGCTGGCAAAGGCATGCGCAAAACAAAAAACCCGTCCTGCTTGCGCTAAGACGGGCTTGACCACGCTTTAGCCGTATTTTTTTGTCGCCTTCGCTTTGCGCGTCCGCGGCGCCCGCAAGCTGCTATCAAATCGGCGCGAGGCCTGAAGTTACCCCCCGGTGGGGGAACCTGTCAAATGGCAGGCCATTAATGATTCCAGGCTGATGCCCGGCAGACAGCCTCCGGCTTATGGCAGCTTTTGATCCTTGGGAACCGCAAGGCATATGCCCACGACGTACTTCTGGGCTCCCCCAGCGGACATATTCTTGCGCGCAGCTTCGCACTGCTCCAGCTTTTCATAGGGAACACGCACGCTGAAATTGCTGGCACCACAGCCTCCGGTCGGCACGGGGCCGGCACAGCCTTCGATCAGGATCAGCAGCATGAAGGTTAGATTTGGAAGAAGCATGATGGGGTCTCTTGCCGGCGAAAATGGACATCGTGAATGAAGTGAAAGCCTGTGGCATGCATTCTGCCTCAGGTAATCGGCTGCAGAATGCCAATCGTCAGTTGAATGAGAAAAATTAAGCCCGCAAATCGCGGCAATAGCCGGATTCCTCCGAGTTGCCAAAGCCATTGGCATATCGACATGACCTAAGGAAACACTGATCAAGTCCCAAAGTAAAAGAATGACTGAAAAACTTCCCTCTGAAGTGGGGGATTCTCAAGGGGGCCGTGCCCCCTTGATCAGTATTTCCCTAATTCGTTTCATGGACAGGTGCAATGCCTGCCGGAAACGCTATCATCACTTCTTCCGGAACCTGGCCTGAACAGGGCTGACCCCGGACGGCAATGATCAGGGCACATGGACAGGCCATGGCCACAGGCAAACCCGATCAAGGAATCACGGCATGAATGACAAGCGGACGTGGTCTATCGCATGGGTGGCAGTTTCCGCCCTCTGGCTGATGTACTGGGTTGCCATGAGTCTCGCCCTCGGCGTGGAGGCCATGCGCGACATGATTGCAGCACTGCCCGGCCCCCTGCTGCTGGGCATGCTCGTATTGTCGGTACCGGCCGGCCTGGCGCTGGCGGGGACGCTTGTCACTCTGGTCATGGGCAAATCCCGCAACTGACGAGGCATGCGTCAGGCTGCTGAATCTACGGCCTGCACCCGATCAGCGCTCCCGTCCCGCCTCGTGGAAGGCCGCCTTCAGGGGCGATAGCAGATACTCCAGAACCGAGCGCCTTCCCAGGTTGATTTCTGCGGTGACCTGCATGCCCGCCGCCAGAGCAAGGGCCTGGCCACCACTTTGCAGGGACTGGGTCTCCAGATGAACCAGCGTACGGAATGCCAGCGGAATCCCTGGACGATCACGCGAGCCCTGCTGGTCCGGCCGTGAAGCTCCAGCGGGCATCTCGGAGGCATCTGCACTCAAACGCGCGACCTGCCCCTGCAACAGGCCGTACTTCTGGAACGGATAAGCGGCCAGTTTCAACTTGACGCCCTGCTGGTGGCGAACGAATCCGACGTCCTGATTGCCCACCCAGACCTCGGCCATCACCTCGTCCTGCAGTGGCACCAGGGTCAAGAGGATGGTCCCCGGGGCGGCCACCGTACCCACGGTGTGGGTCGCCAGGTCCTTCACCGTGCCACTCTGTGAAGCACGCAGTTCCAGCAGGCCCTGCCGGTGACTGATCTTGGCCAGGTCCTGCCGCAGTCGCTCGAGCTGGTTGGCGTGCTCCACCCGCTCGGCCTGCAACTGCCGCCGGTAGTCGGCTGTGATCTGCTCCATGCGCTTGTCCGATTGCGCGATCAGGGCAAGGTTGCTGCGGATGACATGCTCCTGGGAACGCAGATCCTGCTCCTTCTCGATGCGTTCCCGCTGCTTGTCGGTGAGCATCAGTTGTCCGGCAAAGCCCTCCCGGGTCAGGCGCACATAGGCCGCTTCCTGCGCCAGATAGTGCGGCAGCACCTGATCCAGCTTGGATTTGATCTCCCGCGCCGCGGCAAGGTCATGCCCAGCCTTTTCGTGCAGCGCCTGCTCCTGCGCCAGCGCATTGCGGTAGGCGTGAACATTGGCGGCATGCTGGGCCTGCAGTTCGGCATGCAGCTCTGGCGGATCGCCCGGTACACGGGCGAAGGCATTGTCCGCAAGCTGGGAATCAACGCGCCTCACCGCCAGCCGGCGACGGTGAAAATCCGCTTGCAACTGGCGCGCGTCTGCATTCGCGAACACCGGATCCATGCGAATCAGCACCTGGCCTGCCTCAACCCGCTCGCCTTCGCGCACCAGTATCTCCCGCACCACACCCTGCTCGGCTGGCTGCACGATCTTGAGATAGGTCTCCGGAACCAGCTTCCCCTCTGCGATGGCGACGATATCGACCTGCCCCACCGCAGCCAGCACCAGCATCAGGCCAAACAGCGCCAGCAACAGCCGCACCAACCACCCCGCAAGCGGCGCAGGCGGCCGCTCCCGGATGCGCAGCAGTTGCGGCGAGAAATCTAGCGGATCGACCCGCTCGCTCAGCCATGACGGCGCGCGCGGTTTCTTGCCTGCCTGTGATTCGGTGGTGCCCAAATCAACCTCCCCTGGCCGGACAAACAAGCTTGTGAATGTGGTTCAGGTTCCCAGTTGCAGTTCGCGGTCCGGCAGCAGGCCGGGCGGCATGTGATGGGCGATGACCAGCACGGTCATGTCACCGCGGAAGCGGTTCACGGTCTGCGCCAGCTGTGCGGCAGTGCGCTCATCGAGGCTGGCTGTCGCCTCGTCAAATATCAGAATGCGCGGACGGCGCAGCACGGCGCGTGCGATGGCTATGCGCTGTTTCTGACCACCGGACAGTCCGGTGCCGTTCTCGCCGATGACCGTCTCGTAGGACCGCGGCAGGCGTTCGATGTCCTCGTGTATCCCGGCCAGGCGGCAGGCGTCGACGATCTCGGCGACCGAAGCATGCGGGGAGGCAATGCTAAGGTTGTCACGCAAAGTGCCGGAGAACAGCACCGTCTCCTGCGGCACGACCCCGAAGTGCATGCGTAACTCGTTGGCCGAAAGGTGCCGGATATCGCGCCCGTCCAGCAGTATGCGCCCGGCCGCGGGCTGGTAGAAACCCAGGAGCAGCTTGGCAAACGTGCTCTTGCCGCAGCCGGAAGGTCCGGTCACCAGCACCAGTTCTCCCGGCTCGAAAATCGTGTTGAGGCCGCGATAGAGATTGGCCTCCATGCCCCGATGGCTGAAAGCCAGATCCTGGATCTCCAGCCGCCCCTGCCCCTGTGACAATCTCGATGGTTGCATCGAATGTGGCTCGGGAGGCGCATTCATCACGTCCCCCAGGCGACGCACCGCGATCCCTGCCTGCTGGAACTCCTGCCACAGGCCGGCCAGCCTGAGCATCGGCTGGGACAGCCGCGCAGCGAACATCTGGAAGGCGACCAGCATCCCGATGGTGAAGCCGTCATTGCGCATCACCAGCAGTGCCCCCATGCCAAGGATCATGACCGTCATGCCCTGTTCCAGCGCATGCACCACCGTGCCAAAGGTATTGGAAAGTTGGCGGGAGTCGAAACTGGCGGCCAGGTAGGCTGCGAGGTTCTCCTCGTAACGCGCCTCCAGCCGCGGCTCCATCTGCAATGACTTCACCGTTTCAATGCCGGCGATGTGCTCGGTCAGTAAGGCCTGGTTGCGCGCCCCCTGCAGGAACTGGCGATCCAGCCGCGCGCGCAGCAGCGGCGTCACGATCAGGCTGGCCACCGCAATCAGGCCGACAATGCCGACGGCAATCAGCGCCAGCTGCCAGCTGTACCAGATCATCAGGATGAGGAACAGCAGCAGGAAGGGCAGGTCCAGCAGCAAGGCCACGGCAGCCCCGGCAATGAACTCACGGATGGACTCCACCGCATTCACCCGCGCCACCAGCGTGCCGGTGGCGCGCTGCTCAAAGTACGGCAGGGGCAGCCTGAACAGGTGCTGCAGCAACCGGCTGCCAAGCACGGCGTCGACGCGATTGCCGGTGTGGACGACAAAGTACTGCCGCAGCCAGCTCATTGCGCATGAGAACAGCACGAATACCACCATGGCTGCCGAGATCACCTGCAACGTGCTCATGGTCTGGTGCACCACAACCTTGTCGATGATGACCTGGGTGAATAGCGGCGTACACAATCCGATCACCTGGATGACCAGCGATGCCGCGATCACCTGCAGCCAGACACTGCGATATCGCACCAGTTCACGCAGGAACCAGCGATAACCGAATGCCTCCGGAAGCGGCGACTCCCCGTCGGCGGGCCCGGCAGCGCTTCTCTCGAATGCCACCAGGAAGCACAGGGGTTCGAATTGCGATAGCGCCTCCCCGGAAGTCATCTGCTGGGGGCGGGAGCTGCCCGCTTCGAAGTAAAGCACCTGCTCATCCTCACCGCGCAACAGCAGCGCCACCCTCGCCTGGAGGCGGTCCGGATTGGCCACCTCTGGCTGCAAACGGGAATCGCCCTGAGGCCCTGTTACATCCGCAGACTGGCGAAATACCGCCACGCAGGGACCTCCCAGGGACATGAGCAACTTGCGATCGAGCTGCGAAGCGCCAATCCGAAAGCCCAACGTACGGGCTGCATCGATGAAGGTGGCTTCGCTATGCGGTGGCGGAAAGTTCTGAAGGAGCAATGCCGGATCAAATGGCAGCCGCTGCAGCCCGCACAGACTGCCCAGCAACCACACGGTCTGATCTTGACCCAGCTGCACCCGCCCTCTCCGGTTGTACGGGGCAAACCTTGTGGCCACCCCGTTCATCAGCTGCGAGCTGCTCTGAAGGCAACCCTCGGCGGTACCTTAAGGGCCGCGCAGACTGTTGCAAATCACCGTGAAAGCGATAGAGCCTGGATAGAAAGCGTGGGGATACGCCAAGTGACTGAAGACATTGCTTTCATGCCATTGGCATGCCATTCATACCTTCCAACATGTGAAAGTTTCCTCAGGCCACCTTCAGCTTGGAGTTGGGCTCGGGATAGGGATACAGCATATTCAACGCGATGCTAAGACCCGGGGACTGGACAATGCGCACATGCTCACGCCTGAGTTCCCGTGCATGACGGCAGCCGCAGGAGTGCGCAATCATGTCGATCTCCTTGTTCATGTTCATCGCGTAGTGGGCAACGCGCAGGTACTTTTCCTCCACCACCAGACCGCGCTGCAGCCGATGATTGTGCGTGGTGACACCGGTGGGGCAGGTATTCTCGTGGCAACGCAGGGCCTGGATGCAGCCCAGCGCGAACATGAAGCCGCGCGCAGAGTTGACGAAATCAGCTCCTACGCAAAGTGCCCAGGCAGCGCGTGCGGAAGTCACCAGCTTGCCCGAAGCAATGAGACGGATACGCCCTCTCAAGCCGCTCTCTATCAGCGAATCCACCACCCGGGGCAGGGCTTCGACAAGAGGCAAGGCCATATGGTCCATGAGTGCCTGGGGTGCCGCCCCGGAACCGCCTTCGCCGCCGTCGATAGCCAGAAAGTCCGGGGCATATTCCAGCCCGCGGCGATTCACCGCCTCGCACAGTTCATTGACAAACTGCCACCCGCCGATGGCCGTCTTGACCCCCACAGGTTTGCCGGTGATGTCGCGCACCAGGGCAATCCGGTCCAGCAGTTCATCGACATTGGCAATATCGACATGACGATTCGGACTGATGGAATCGATGTGCGCCGGTATGCCGCGGATATGCGCAATCTGTTCGGTCACCTTGGCCGCAGGCAGCACGCCACCCTTGCCCGGCTTGGCCCCCTGTGACAGCTTGATCTCGAAAGCCTTCACCTGCGGATAGGCCGCAATCTCCCTGGCGCGCTCGCGCGAGAACTGCCCCCGATCATCCCGAATGCCATAGTTTGCAGTGCCGATCTGCATGATGATGTCGCTCTGGCCTTCCAGATGGAACGGCGAAAGGCCGCCCTCCCCGGTATCCATCCAGCAGCCCGCCATGGCTGCGCCCCGCGACAGCGCCCGCACCGCCGGTTCGGATATGGCGCCAAAACTCATGCCGCTAATATTCACAACCGACTTGGCAACGAAGGGTTGCCTGGCGAAGCCTTCGCCTATGGCCAGTGGCGGCGTCGGTAGCCTGTCTTCCTCCAGCACCGGATAGGGCGCGTTGACGAACAGGATCGAGCCTGGTTCTGTGGTGTCACTGGTCGAGCCAAAACCGATCATGCTCGACTCGTCCTTGGCCAGGCGGTACACCCACCCCCGGGTGGCGCGGCTGAAGGGCATCTCCTCCCGGTCATTCATGAAGAAGTATTGCCGGAAGTACTCACCCTGTTTTTCGAGCAGGTAACGCATCCGGCCTATGACCGGATAGTTGCGCAGGACCGTGTGTTTTTTCTGGGTGACGTCCTGGATGAACCAGACAATCAGGGTGGCCAGAATGACGAAGCCGACGATGGTGCCCAGACCGTAGGAAACAATGTCCATCATGCCCGACATGAACGAACCTCCTTGGCAAATCCAGCACAGTTCCAGGCAGGCCTGGCGAAGGGGTCAGCAATGCCGGCCGCTCGGATCATCATAGGCCAATTCATGGAGACACGCTGCGGCCCGGCGCAAACTATCGCACCGCTCTCACGATCACCGAAGCGGTGTCGTCCGCGCTGCCATTGGCAACCTCGTCCGCTGTGGCCATGCGTATACCGACAACCTTGGCCATGAACTTCAGTGCCATCCCGGACAGCGGATGATTGCCGTCGAGGATCACCTGCCCCTCCGCAATGTCGGTGACGGTGAAGATGCGCCCCTCATCTGCGCTCCCGGCAGGCCCCTCGAAGCGCATGCCGACTTCCAGGGTTTCGGGAAACGCGGTGCGTGGCTGAACGCGCAGCAACTGATCGTCATAGTCGCCAAAAGCCTCTTCCGGCTCCAGCCTGACTTCTATGCTGTCCTTTTCGCGCTTGCCATCCAGTACCGACTCGACGACAGGAAAGATATCCTGATAGCCACCATGCAGGTATTGCACCGGTTCAACCGTGCGCTCAATCAGATTGCCCCAGATATCGGACAGCTCGACATCCAGCGAGACGACGGTGTTGGCGGCGACATTCATGAATGCGAAAGCTCCCGGATGGATACTCGAAAACAACTGGCGACAACGACCGCATGCCCGAGCAGCCCCCAAACGGGATGACAAAAATGCTCAAGGGCCGCAATGTCGGCATTGTAATTCGATGGCGGGTACTATAATCCGCGCCATGAAACTGGCGCTTCTCGGCAATCGCACGGTCACGCAATTCCTCTCCCGCCACTGGCAGAAGCGCCCCCTGGTAGTGCGCCAGGCCGTTCCGGGATTCAAGGGGGTGATCACGACATCCAGGTTGTTTCGGTTGGCAACCCGCGACGATGTCGAGTCGCGCATGGTGTCGCGCTCCAGAAAGTGGGGGGTATCCCACGGACCTTTCAACAGTTCCGAGATCACCGGGCACCCCTTGCGCAACTGGACACTACTGGTCCAGGGACTCAACCTTCACCATGCGCCGGCTGATGAGTTGCTGCGCCGCTTTTCGTTCATTCCGCATGCCAGGCTGGATGACATCATGGTGAGCCACGCGGTTCCTGGTGGCGGCGTCGGCCCGCACACGGATTCCTATGACGTGTTCCTGCTGCAAGGGCAGGGGCGCCGCCTGTGGCGAATCGGACCGGTACGCCAGCCCCGTTTCGTTCCCGGCCTGGACCTGCGCATCCTCGATGACTTCGAAGCAAGCGAGGAATACATCATGGAGCCCGGCGACCTCCTGTATCTGCCACCTGGGTGGGGCCACGACGGCATCGCCCTCGATGAATGCACCACCTATTCGATCGGATTCCGTTCGCCTTCCCGCAAGGAATTGCTGTCGGAGTTCCTGCTGCGCATGTCCGAGCGCGTTGATTTACCCGGCCTCTACAGCGATCCCGATCTGCGCGAACAGGCGAGCCCGGGGCGAATACCGTCAGGCATGATCGGGCAAACCATGGCAATGGTCAGCCAGTTGCGATTCCGAACCGCCGACGTCGAGCACTTCCTCGGGGAATATCTCTCCGAGCCCAAGCCGAACGTGCTATTCCATCGGCCGCACCCTGTCCTCGCGCCATCGGCCTTCTTCCGGGCAGCCGCCCGGCACGGCGTGACGCTGGATGCGCGAACCATCATGCTGCATCGTGGCAAGCACCTGTTCGTCAACGGGGAGTCGCTGCAACCGACTCGCAGCAAGCTCACCAGGTTTTGTCAGCTCGCAGACAGGCGTGAACTGCCTCCCGCTGCCTGTCAGAATGACATTGGGCAGGAAATCCACGAGTGGTACGCCGCCGGCTGGCTCCACATCCGGATCACAGCAACACCCCGCAAATGAGCGCGGCCGAGATGCCCTCCCCGCCCGCTGAGCGGACCCTCACCTTGGCAAAAAGCGAGTACGCCGCGGGTGCTGAGCGACTGATCGCAATGGTGTGGCGAGAACTGCAGATATTCGATCCGGATCTGTCGGAGTTCAGGCTGGAACAGCCCTCACGCATAGAAGCGCTCAGGCAGTTCCTCGCCCGCAGTCCGTCGAACCGCTTGCAGATCGCCCTGCACGATCCTGAATACGTCAAGCGCCATTGTCCCAGGCTGATATCCCTGCTGGGCGTGTACTCGGCCAGCATGCGCATACATCGGACCCAGGGAGAGGCCGGCAGGTTGCAGGACTGTTTTATGCTAGCTGACCGCCAGCATGTCGTCCGCCGCCCGGTGTCTGCCCAGGGTCGGGGGGTCATCATCATCAGCAACCCGCAGGAAGGCCTTGCCATGCATGAGCGCTTCAGTGATATCTGGGAAATGTCGGAATTAGGGGTTTCAGCCACCACTTCCGGGCTCTGATCGACCTCTCAGACACCAATTCGTACAAAAGTGCGCGAATATCAGGTCCACCTCTTGGTATACTTGAAAGTCCGGTCAAATCAGCATGAAGATGACCGGGGCGCAGTCAGTCGTTATGTTTTGCATTTATCTGAAATCTTATCTCTAGGGAAAACAAAGAATGAAACGCACCATCATCATCGCAGCTCTGGCAGCGCTCACCCTGTCCGCTTGCGGCAAGCAAGAGCCAAAACCCGCAGCGCCCGCACCGGCCCCTGCTGCTGCACCCGCACCCGCACCGGCTGATGCCAAGGCTTCCGATTCGCCCGCCGCCGCACCTGCTGCAGCCCCCGCTCCTGCCGATGCTGGCAAGAAGTAAGCTGTTGCAATCAACAAAAAAGCCGGCGCAAGCCGGCTTTTTTGTTCCCCCCTTCCGCCGGAGCACTCAGCCCAGGTGCCGCCAACCAAAGCCCTCTGACTGGTCGGCAACTGTCACCCATTCAGGTTCACAGCCGAGCACTCTCACCAGGGAGCTTCGTGCCAGCTCGGGTGTGTTGTTCCGCTCCGACAGATGGGCTGCCACCAGATGTTTCAGTTTCGAGCAATCCAGAGTGGCAAGCAACTCCCCAGAACTTGCGTTGTCGAGATGGCCAAAGCGCCCGCCAACTCGCTCCTTGAGCCAGGCCGGATAGGCTCCCTTCATCAACAGGTCCTTGTCGTGATTGGTCTCCAGAACCAGGGCATCGCAGCCGGACAGGCTGGCCTCGATGTGCGGCGTGGAACTGCCCGTGTCTGTCAGCACGCCCAACCTGCGCTGGCCATCGGAAAACACGAACTGCACCGGCTCGCGCGCATCGTGCGGGACGGTGTACGGTTGGACGAGAACATCCCCCACCGTTATCGGTGAAACACTGTCAATGATGTTGACCTTCACATCCCGGACCACGCGTTCGTCATCATCGCGGACTGCACTGAACGTGCCCCAGGTCATCCATACCGGCAAGGCGTGGCGTCTTGCCAGGGCGAATACGCCACCCACGTGATCCGAATGCTCATGCGTGACAAAGATTCCGCTCAGACCGTCCGCTTCAAGCGCAAGCCGTGCAAGCCGTGCCTGCGTCTCCCGCGGGCCGAATCCGCAGTCCAGGAGCACCCGGGTGGACCCTGCCTCGAAAACCAGGCAGTTGCCCTTGCTGCCACTCCCCAGGGAGGCAAAGCGGGTCATGTGTCAACGGCGGACTGGATCCCGCTGTCGTCAATGAGAATATGACTTAGAGCGCCTAACAGCATTGCCGTTAGGCGCCCTGACTCAGGGGAGAGCGAGGGGATCTGTCCCCTCGCATTGTTAGGCACTCTTACTGCCAGACCAGCGACCTACTTCAACTGGTCGTGAAGCAGGCTCAGGATTTTCTGGGCGACATCCGACCGGTCAGCCGCCCCCTCGCGGGTCATCACCTGCACGCGGCTCAAGTCATTGGTGTCCTTCACCAGAACGCGATACTGCTGTTCTGGCTTGATCTGGTCCTTGTTGGACCGCCAGAAAGCAAGCTTCGACATCAGGCCACCATCATTCTTCTTGGCCGATGCATCCAGTGCCGGGTCGACGTAGCGGACGAAATAGAAACCCTGGGACCGGTCGCGGTCTTCGACGGTGAAGCCCACGCGATCCAGCGCCAGGCCGACACGTCTCCAGGCCCGGTCAAAAGGCTCGTCCAGCTCCAGCAACGCAGCGCCACCTTCGGCAACCTTGACGAACTTGGATCGTTCCACCCTGGGTACGCCGGCAACAATCTCGCGGGCGCGTGCCGAATCCACGCCAAAGCGCACCATCAGCTTGCCAAGGAACTCTGCTTCCAGCTCAGGGTTAGGCGGCCTCGGTTGCCAGACGAATCCGATCGCCGAATTGGAACTCGTGCTCTGCCCGGTGGACACTTCTTCAAGTCCACGATGACTGATGTAGATCTCGGTGGTCCCCGACTCGGAACCACGCTCCAGGCGGGTGCGGAACTTGTCTCGTTCGCCCGTGGAAAACACCTGGTCCAGGAAACGGCCCAGCACATTGCGCACGGGGTCATTCTCGAGTTTCGCCCGGTTCTCGGACCAGTCAGTCTCCATCACGCCCGATTCCGGAATCTCGACGTTGACCAGAAAGCCCGACTCCTGCCAGAACTCCTTCACGACCGGCCAGACCTTCTCTGGCGGCTCCGGGACTACCAGCCAGCGCTGCGAACCGGCACGCTCCATGCGCACTTTGCCAAGGTTGGGCAAGAGTTCCGTGGTGCCCGCCTTGGGGGCATTCCCCCTTTCGGCGGAATAGGCGGAGAACGTGGTGCTTCCACCCGCTGAAGGCACGGCAAACCGGTCATCCCCGCCGGGACGGGTGAGGTTCGGCGGTATTTCCAGTGGCGGCAGGGATTGCCTGGAGGCCGACTTGTAGTCAGTCTTTCCGGCATCCATGAGGTTGTTCACGGAAGTGCAACCGGCAATCAGGGCTGCCAGGACAGGCACGGCGATGCGGGCGGAGATCATCCGTTTTTTCCTTCTACAACGCGCGGGCCGTTGCTCATTGTTATTCCTGCCTCGCGCAGGGCATCCCTGACAGTTTCATGGTGCTGGGAGGCAAGCGGGGTAAGCGGTAGTCGCAATCCCGGCCCGATCAATCCCATCTGGCATACCGCCCACTTCACGGGGATGGGATTCGCCTCCATGTACAGATTCTGGTGCAAGGGCAGCAGACGATTGTTGATGGCACGCGCCTTCACCACATCCCCGGCCAGGGCCGCCTCACACAACGCATGCATCCCCCGCGGCGCCACGTTGGCGGTGACGGAGATCACGCCATGCCCGCCGAGCAGCATCAGTGCAAGTCCCGTGGCATCGTCCCCGCTGTACACGGCAAAATCGGCTGGTGCACGGCGAAGCAGATCAGTGCCCCGTTGCATGTTCCCGGTGGCGTCCTTGATCCCCACGATGTTGGCCAGCTTTGCCAAGCGCAAGGTCGTGTCGTTGGACATGTCCGCCACCGTGCGTCCGGGCACGTTGTACAGGATGGTCGGTATGGCCACTTCCGCGATGGCGCGGAAGTGCTGGTACAGGCCTTCCTGCGACGGCTTGTTGTAATAAGGCACCACCGACAGACAGCCGTTTGCGCCGGCGCCCTTGGCAGCGATGGTCAATTCCACGGCTTCCGTGGTGGCATTGGCCCCGGTGCCTGCGATGATGGGAACCCGGCCGCCCGCAAACTCGACCGCCTTGCGGATCAGTTCCTTGTGCTCATCAACATTCACGGTCGGGGACTCGCCGGTCGTCCCGACAACGACAATGCCGTCAGTCCCTTCAGCAACGTGGAAATCGATGAGATTGCGAAAACGGTCGAAGTCCAGCCGACCGTCATCATGCATGGGGGTGACGATGGCGACGAGGCTACCGGTCAGCATGGGAATTCCGTCCTGTTCATGAGATTCATTTTAGCCCAAAAGGGTGTTTTGGCCGCGTTCCGGAAGCTGTGCAGGAAGGCGCGAGCAGCAGGCCGCCGGATCGACGCAATGGACCAGCAACAGGCGCGCGCCGCAAGGGCTGCTGCCTGCTGGATGGAAGGCCAAACCGCCCGATCCAGGGGACTTGCGGCGCACTGATATCCATTCATGCCCGGCCGATCTGGAACGCAGAGTGTCAGGCCTTATAATGCCGGTCTGGCATTATTCGCCCCCGTAGCTCAGTGGATAGAGCACCTTCCTCCTAAGAAGGGGGTCACACGTTCGATTCGTGTCGGGGGCGCCAGAAATCCGGTTGGGCTACAGGCCCATCACTGCCAACTGTACGACCATTTCACCCAGTCCGAAGTCCAGAAGCATCCGGTGGCAAACCTCAACTGCAACATAGCCCCCCCGGTACCGCAGGGGCCTATTTCCCCCGACCCGCGATATCCCCATGCCTAACAGATCTGAAACGCCGCTGCGCAGGGCGGCAAAACCGCTACTGGCCATCGTGCTGGCCACCCTGGTCATGGTGTCGGCTTTCCACCTCACCCAGATGTCCGGGCTGCCCAAGCGGATTGTGGGCACGGTCGAGGAACCCGCAACGGGGCCGTGCGTGCAATCCAGACCCTCGGCGCTGGCCACCAAGTACCTCGAGAACCTGCATGGCATCGAAATTGGCGCATCCACCCAGAACAGTTTCCGGCTGAAGCGGGCCATCAATGTCGATTTTTCCGATGAACAAGGCGGCCTCTGGCAGTCGTCCGCCTGCGAGCCTGCAGTGGTCAACATCGTCGCGCTCGGGGACGATCTGCCGTTCAAGGACAACACGCTGGACTATGTGCTCTCTTCCCACGTCATCGAGCACTTTTTCGATCCGGTGAAAGCCCTGCGCGAATGGCACAGGGTGGTCAAGCCCGGCGGTTATCTCTTCATCATCGCGCCGCACAAGGAGCGGACCTTCGACAAGCCCCGGGAAGTGACACCGGTGTCCGAGTTGATGGACAGGGCCGACGGCAGGATCAGGATCACGGACTATGCGCGGCCGACGTTCGATGCAAATGGCCAGGCCATGGGCGGCAGCATGGACCGGCCCGTTCAGTTGCTGATTCGGGACAAGAAAAACCAGGCGCTGGAAAAGGGCTGGAAGTACTACGAAGCGGATGACCACCACCATTGGTCGGTATGGCGCACCGCAGACTTCGTAGAACTGGTGAAGCATCTCAATTACAAGATCGTCGAAGTGCAGGATATCGACGACAAGGTCGGCAATGGTTTCACGGTGGTCATCAGGAAATAGGCCGCATGCCTCTGCCAGGCATGCTTCCCCTGGAGGATAAACAGCATGAAACAGGCTCCACAACTCAAGCAACTGGATTACTTCGTCCCTCACGTTTCCCAAGTCCGCGCCAATGCTGGCCAGTTGGTGGCTCTGCATGTGCGCCAGCGCGTGCTTGCCGGGGCAGCTGACATCCGGCGCAGTCCCGGCCGTGGCCGTGTGGTGCTCTTCGTGCATGGCGGCAATGTGCCGGTGGTACCGGCGTTCGACCTGCCGTACAAGGATTACAGCTGGATGGCACAACTGGCCAAAGCCGGTTTCAATGTTTACGGCATGGATCTGAGCGGCTATGGTGCATCGCCACGACCCATGATGGACGACCCGTCCAATGTCAGTGCCGAGTGTCAGCACCTGCTCATGCCAGGCCAGCTCGATGGCCCGCGACAGCCGAACTATCCCTTCGAGTCACACACCATCCGCAGTGACTGGGCGGAGATGGATACGGTGGTCTCGCATCTGCTGAAGGCCAATGGGGTGCGCAAGCTGTCACTGGTGGGCTGGTCGGCCGGCGGCCCGCGCGTGGGTGGCTACATGGCGCTGCATCCGGACAAGGTCGATCGTGCCGTGCTGTTTGCCCCCACCGAGCCGAAGGCCGGCCTGCGGGTCCCGCGGCACCCAGGCCCCGGTGCGCCCACCCATCTTCAGGGCCGGGAGGAACTGGAAAAGCTGCGCTGGGACCCCAATATCGGGCGCCGTGGCCAGGTGGAAGCCGGCCTGCGAAATGCCTTGTGGAAGGAAATCCTGCACTGGGATCCGATCGGCGCAGGATGGGGGCCGGGGGTGATGCGCAGTCCCAACCGCACCGACTCGGGCTGGACGCCGGCCATGGCGGCCAAAGTCAAGGCCCCAGTGCTGGTCATCACCGGCGAACTGGACCGGCCGGAGGCCAGGCTACAGGTGCACCGGCTGATCGGCTCCAGCCGCAAGGCCTTCGTGCGTGTCGAGTCGGCTTCACATTTCATGGCGTGGGAGAAACAGCGCCATGTGCTGCACGCAGCCTCACTCGAGTGGCTGGACAAAGGCACAGTGCAGGGTAAAGGCACCGGTGGATTCAAGGTGGACTGGAACGGTCGCTACTCGGCCGTATAGCGAAGCAGGCGTAATCCCGAGCCGGACAATCGATCTGACCTGTCGACTCAGCTTGCGTTGGGCCAGGTGGTCATGATCATGCGCGACAGGATGACCCCGGCCGGACCGCGCAGGCTCAGCGGAATGCTCGCGGTCAGCCGCGTCTGATCCGGATTGATCTCGACCACCAGCGCGCCGCCTTCCTGCGCCATCAACGGCAGTTCCGCAGCCGGACTCACGGCCGAGGAGGTCCCCACGGAAAAGAACAGGTCACAGTCGGCGGCTGCATCCATGGAATCGTCGAGGGCCCGCTGCGGCAGTCCTTCACCGAACCAGACCACATCCGGGCGCAGCCAGCCGCCACATTGCGGACAGCTGGGTGGCTGATCCTCGTCGCCTGCGACCGGCTCCATGGGAATGTTTTCCTTGAAGCACTTGTTGCGCATGATGCTGCCGTGAAGCTCGAACAGGCGCTTGCTTCCCGCCTGCGCATGCAGGCCATCCACGTTCTGGGTGATGAGGGAGAAGCGCGGCAACAGTGACTCCATGCGCACCAGCGCCAGGTGGCCGGCATTGGGTCTTGCCTGCCGGATCAGACGGCGGCGCCACTCATACCAGTTCCAGACCAGCTTGGGGTCGCGACTGAACGCCGCCTTGGTGGCCAGGTCTTCCGGCCGGAACCTCGACCACAGGCCATCCTGGGGATCGCGAAAGGTGGGCACGCCGCTTTCTGCCGAAATGCCGGCCCCTGTCAGCACCACCACATGCCGTGCCTGGCGTAGTGCCTTGATCAACTCGAGGGGAAATTTATCCGACATCTCTTGATTACAATGATTCTTTTTGATTAATGATGATAAGCATTAACGCTTGAATTTGATAATAATATAGACTACTGCAGCAGCTTCAGGCGCTGCTCGATATAAGCCAGTAACTCCCCGTTGGCCCCGGTTTCCCTGGCCCGCCGATATGAATTGGCAGCCTCCTTGCGCCGATCAGATGCCTCCTGGGATATTGCCAGTCCAGCCCACCAGGATGCCGAGTTCGGGACCAGCTGCAGCGCAACCCGGTATTCACTGATGGCATCGTCATGGCGCGACAAACGCTGATATAGCGCTGCGGTGAATGCATGGTATTCCGCGTTCCGGCCGGCCGCGGGAGCAAACTTGCGCAGCACATCCAGCGCACCCGCTACATCCCTGCGATCAACCATCAAACGGGCCAGCAGCATGGCAAAGGCGTTGTTTGTCGGATTGACCTCCAGACCCTGCTGCAGAACGACAATGGCGTCTTCCGCACGCCGCTGCTCCATGTACAGTGCGACCAGCATCTGCCGGGCCGCTTCGTAACCCGCGTCAAGCAGCAGCACGCCCCGCAGCGCATCCAGGCCCTCGGACACTCGTCCCTGGTTGACCAGGGCAACCGCGCGCCGGTATTCGGTTTCCGCCCTGTCCCGGGATGTTCCTGATATTTTCTTGTCGATTTTCCCCGAGTCGGCGGCAATGGCACCGGGTGCCGGTGTGCGCGGCACCATCAACTCCGAGATGGCAGCAGGTGGCGTTGTGGATGCAACCGTGGCAACCACGGCAGCTGGCTTGGGTGGCAACGCCGCCACCGCCGCGGGAACTGAGGCAGGCCTCGCTGCCGTCGCTGTCATATCGGCGGCGGGTGCAGCGGGTCTGGCAGACTGCTGGACGGATGCGACTGATGGTGAGGCAACAACGGGCCTTGCAGGCGCCGGGGCCGCTGCCGGTGACCGGCTGACAGGAACTGCTTCGGATGGCGGTTTCACGGGTTTCGCCGCACGGACAACCAAGGGCGTGGTTATTTCAGTCGCCATCCTGAGCATCTCAGACCTCGGAGCCGCCGATGATGGGTTGGCCTGATCGCTACCCGTGGAGCTGCCCCCCGAGTCCATCGGGGACTCGCCTGCCGATGGCTGCGCAAAACCGCCGGCCGCCGGCGATGGCGTTGCAGGCAGTGCTGCTGCAGCAGGACGAGGCACTGACAGCAACGCCACTTCATTGACCACCGGGCGCGGCGTCAATTGCCACATCACCCAGCCGATCCAGGCCACCGCGAGCAGCATCAATCCTGCCATGATCCACCAGAACATCTGTGACCCGGTGCGACGCAGCGCAGCCGGCCGGACATGGTCCGAAACCGGATTCGCCGGACCGGGCGTCGCGTGACGCTTGTCCAGATCCTGAAGCATCTTGTTGATCAGACTCATGCAGTCAATGACTCCAAAGTAGCCACCCCAGACCTGCTGCCACAGCCACCCCACCGGCCGCGACAAGCATCCAGGGGCGGTCCGCATAGGCAGCAGGCGTATCTTCCACCGCCATGCGCACATGGCCAGCGCTGATCCTGCGCATACCCTCGCCGTAGGCCAGCATGAGTGATTTGTTCGCCAGTATGTTGATCAGTCTTGGCACGCCGCGACTGGCGCGGTAGATGGCGTTGACTGCCGCTCTGGCGAACACCGAATCCCCCAAATAGCCGGCGATGGTCATCCTGTGGGAAAGGTAGTGAGCAGTCTCGGCCAGGGTCATTTTGCCCAGGTGATGCTGGAATGTGATGCGCTGGCGCAATTGCCGGATGGCGTTGTCTGATAGCTTCTTGTCCAGTTCAGGCTGTCCGAACAGGATGACCTGGAGGAGCTTGCGCTTTTCCGTCTCCAGATTGGTGAGCAGACGCAGAGCCTCCAGTGACTCCACGGGCATAGCCTGGGTTTCATCCAGGCAGACCAGCACGCGCTTTTTCTGGCGGGCAAAATTCAGCAAGGCGCGATAGAGCGACTTCAGCAGGTGATGCTGGTCCAGGCTGGCGTCCAGCTTGATGCCAAGCTCTTCGGCCAGGGCCAGCAGCAGCGTTCTCGGCTCCAGATTCGGATTCGGTATGTAGACCGTCGCCCAGCGATCATCCAGCGTGGCCAGCAATTTTCTGCAGAGGAGCGTCTTGCCGGTACCGACTTCCCCGGTGATCTTGATGAATCCCTCTCCATTCGTCACCGCGACCAGCAGGGTGTTCAATGCTTCCTGGATGCTGGTGCAGGCATAGTAGAAGCTGGTGTCGGGCGTAATGCCAAACGGCGCCTCCCGCAAGCCGAAATGCTGAAGATAGATCACCGCATCCTCAGTTTCTTTGCTGCGGGCTGCCGTAGGACTGCAACCGCTCACGTGTCTCGAGGAGGTTGTTTTCCCAGCCCTTGTTACTCTGTATCACCGTCGGCTTGACCAGGATCACCAACTCCTTCTTGACCGCCACACGTGAACGATTGCCGAACATCACCCCAATGCCAGGGGCATCCTGGGCGCCGGGAATGCCCGATCTGTCGGCCTCGAGGCTGACCTGCATCAATCCGCCAAGTGCAACGATGTTTCCGTCCTGCACCCTGACGACCGTATCGGTCTCGTTGATGGTGGTTTTGGCAATCGACAGGTTCTGCTGCCCCAAGCCTCCGCCGAAATTGAACGAAAGAACGCCGTTGTCGACCCTGCTAACCAGCGGATGGATGTGCAGCAGGATGTTGCCGTCAGCATCGATCTGGGGTGTGATGTCGAGCGACACCCCGGAGAAATAAGGTGACAGCGTTGGCGAGAAGGTCACCCCTGTCTGTGCCCCAGTGGTGGGGTTGACCACGGGAGTCGCCTGGACCTGGCTCACATAATTCTGATCTAGGCCCACCTTGAGCACGGCTTTCTGGTTGTTCACCGTGGCCACCCTGGGGCTGGAGAGCACCTGGACGGAGCCCTGGGACTCGAGAAAACGCAGCAGCAGGGCAAAGTCGGCGGTCTGCAGGGCCAGGCCCAGCGTGGTCGATCCCGCGGCACCGGCTGCCGCCGACAGGGCGTTCGACGGCGTGAAGGCGGATGACAGTGTCGCACCTGCCGAAGATGCGCCCAGTCCCGCCAGATTGCCGGAATTGGCCAGCACTGACCAGTTGACCCCTGACTGGGCTCCTTCGCTGAGGGTGACCTCGACGATTTTCGCCTCGAGAATCACCTGTCTTTCGACGGCCAGGCGCATTGCATTCAGGTACGTATCCACCATGCGCAGTTCAGCGGGCATGGCCCGGACCAGAATCACGCCGCTTTGTGAATTGATGACCACATTGCGGCCCTCGGCAGTGCCGATCAGGGAACGCAGCGTCACGGCAAGTTCCGCCCAGAAGTCACTCT
>CANJJT010000036.1:0-37713 GCA_947474715.1 Betaproteobacteria bacterium | reverse complement strand
GCCACCGCGTTATCCCAGCAGTTGGCCTTGCGGCTCATCGAGCACACCATGCCCCATTGCTTGAGTTTGGCCTGGAAGGCATGGCTGGCATATTGGCTCCCGCGGTCAGAGTGATGCACCAATCCCTGGGCCGGCCTGCGCCGGAACCAGGCCATGGTCAGAGCATCGATCACGATGTCGGCGGTCATCCTGGGCTTGATTGACCAGCCCACGACCGCTCGGTCGTACAAGTCGATTACTACCGCAAGGTACAGCCAGCCTTCTGCCGTGGCGATATAGGTGATGTCGGCCACCCAGCTCGTATTGGGCGCCTCCGGGGTGAATTGCCGATTCAGCACGTTGAGGGCCACCGGCAGGGTGTGCCTGGAATCGGTCGTCGCCTTGAAACGGCGCTTGTGGTTCGCCCGAATACCGTGGTGATGCATCAGACGTTCCACGCGGGCCTTGCTCACTGAATAGCCACTGTCCTTGAGCTCGTCGAAGATGCGCGGTGAGCCATAAGCCCGCTGGGTTCGCGCATGAATCGCCCGGATCTGTGTCAGCAAATGAGCATCGCCCAGGCGATTGCCAGCAGGCTTTGAGCGCTCCCGCCTCGCTCTCCAGTGCGCGTAGCCACTGGTACTGACTGTCATCACCTTGCACAACACCTCGATTGGATAGAAGCCGCTTTGCTGCTCAACAAACGCGTACCTCACAGCGACTCCCTGGCAAAGTACGCGGCTGCCTTTTTTAAAATTTCGGCCTCCATCTTGAGCCGGGCCACCTCGGCCCGTAGCCGCGATAGCTCCATCTGATCCGGCGTCAGGGCCTTGACCTGGTGATGGCCCAAGCGGCCCTCCCGATGCGCTTTGAGCCAGTTGTGCAAGGTTTGCTCAATAACCCCAAGCTCCCTGCAAACCTCCGCAGGCTTTCGCCCGGCCTCCACCAGCTGCACCGCCGCCAACTTGAACTCTGTCGTGTAGCTCACCCTCGGTAGCTTCTTCATCAAACACCTCCAATATCGCAATATTTTGCTCTATCGTAAGTATCCGAATTTTGCGGGGAACCTCATCGTGACCGCGACTCAAACCAGAGTGGGGGATTTTCAAGGGGGCCGTGCCCCCTTGATCATTTACTGACGCTTCAGTTGCGCAGGATCAGGCGACCTTGCGGAACAGGTTGGATACCGCATCCATCACGCGCTTGCCGGTACCGGCTTCCTTCTTCGGGCCTTCTCCGGCATCGCTGAAGTGGCGGCGCTGGGCTTCGCGCTCGGATTCCCAGGATTGGGTCGGGGCGCTGCGGCGCGCACCGTTGCTCCGGTTCCCGTCATTGGCAAAGCGGCTTTCACCACCGCCGGCACCTGTGCGACTGCCGCTGCCGGCATTCCTGCCGCCGTCAGCGGCACGACCGCGGCGCTGGGCGCCCGGCTGGGGAGCGGCACGCCGATCCTGCCGGCTGTCCTCGCGCTTGCCACCTTGCGCCGGGGCGCCACGGCTTGCGTAACCGCCACGGGCATTGCCGCCGCCATTGCGTTGTCCTGCGCCGGAGCGTTGACCACGTTGCGCCTGCGGACGGGCCTTGGCTGGCGCGCTGCTCCAGGGATGGGCCAGCTCAAAACCGGCCACCGGCTGCAGGTCGATGCGCTTGCCGATCAGCCGCTCGATGGCACTGAGCAGCGGACGATCTTCCGAGCACACCAGCGAAATGGCTTCGCCGGACAAGCCGGCACGGCCGGTGCGGCCGATGCGGTGTACATAGTCTTCCGCCACATTGGGCAGGTCGAAGTTCACCACATGGGGCAGGGCGTCGATGTCGATGCCGCGCGCGGCGATGTCGGTAGCCACCAGCACCTGCAGTTCGTTGTCCTTGAAGCGCTTGAGGGCACGCATGCGCTGCGGCTGGCTCTTGTTGCCGTGGATGGCGTCGGCTTGGATGCCGTCCTTCTCCAGCTGCTCGGCCAGGCGGTTGGCACCATGCTTGGTCTTGGTGAAGACCAGCACCTGGCGCCAGTCATTGGTCACCACCAGATGCTTGAGCAGGTCGCGCTTGCGGTCCTTGTCCACCGGATGCGCCAGCTGCGACACCAGTTCGATGGGGGCATTGCGGCGGGCCACTTCCACCGATGCAGGGTCGATGAGGAAGTCGCCGGCGAGCTTGCGGATCTCGTCGGAGAAGGTTGCCGAGAACATCAGGGTCTGACGCTTCTTCGGCAGCAAGGAAACGATGCGGCGCATGTCATGGATGAAGCCCATGTCGAGCATGCGGTCGGCTTCGTCCAGCACCAGGATCTCGATGTGCTTCAGGTCCACCGTGCGCTGCTGGATGTGGTCCAGCAGGCGGCCCGGGGTGGCGACGATGATGTCGACGCCACGGCGCAGCGCCTGCACCTGCGGCATGAAGCCCACGCCGCCATAGATGCAGGTGGATTGCTGGCGCACATGCTTGCCATAGGTGCGCACGCTCTCCTGCACCTGGGCGCACAGTTCGCGCGTCGGGGTCAGGATCAGGGCGCGCACTGCGCGGTGTCCCTGGCCCTTGGTGGAGGCGAGGCGATGCAGCAGCGGCAGCGTGAAACCGGCAGTCTTGCCGGTGCCCGTCTGGGCGGCGCCCAGCAGGTCGCGGCCGGCCATGACGATGGGGATGGCCTGCGCCTGGATGGGCGTAGGCTCGGTGTAACCCTGCTCGGTGACGGCGCGGACGATGGGCTCGGAGAGTCCAAGGCCGGCAAACAGCGAGACGACTTGATTGGGTGCAGCCTGCAGGCCGGTTTCGGTAGTAGCAATGGCTGACGGCGAGGGAATACCCTCGTTCTTGAACGACTGAGTAATGACAATCTCCTGAGGTATCGGCCCGGGAAGTCCCTGGGGACTTCCACACCGGTTCAGGCAGATGAGTTACTGCTTAAGGGAATTTCGGGGGGCCAACTGAAAATGCAGAGGAACCGCGAACAGGCTGGAACGCTAACCGGATGATGCGCATCGCTAACCTTGGCGCGGACTATACCCGAATCGGGGCAGTGCGTGCGCTAATTTTTTAGGCATACGCTGGCCAGGTCCCCGATGTGCAGAAAAGATTTCCTCTGGAGCGTGGGGCAAGTGGGCTGCGCAAGCTCTTGATGCTCGATCAAATTGTTTTGTCTACTTCTTTTCCCAGTTCATCAGGTCGTCCATCTGGATTTCGTAACCGACGTTCTTTGGCCCCAGTGCAGCCAGCCTCGCCTTGTGCGCCTCGCGATAGGCATCGGCCAGTTGCATGCTCAGCGCGGCCAGCTTGCCCGGATCGCCAGCAACGGACAGGACACCGTTGCTGACCTGCAGGGCGCGGCCAGAGAGTTCCACGAAGATCAGTTCGTCGAGTGAATGTCCGCCGGCGGCGGCGGCGGCAGGCGTGGCAGGCGCATTCATGTGAGTGTCCAGTGCAAAAGGTCAACTGTACGACAAAACACGGAATGCCGGCGATGCAATGCCGGTCGATTGACCATCCCGTTGCCGCGGGGCTAAAGTGCCTCGTTCCGCCGCGGCGGGATGGTGCAGGAACATGCTGGCCAACGCGCAAAGATGCGTGCCGCTGTCCGGGCACCGTGGCACACGACGGTTCACCATGAAACCGCAAGGCCAGGGAGGAGAGGCGATGGAAACAACGCGTGCAGTTGCAGCGGAGGTGGTCGCAGGACCATTGGCATTGGTACAGTTGTCGGGACATTTGGGGAACAGGCATGGCGCATTGGCCATGCTGCTGACGCTGTGTCTGCTCGGGCAAGGTGCTGCCTTGGCACAGGGGGCGGCTCAGAAGTATCCGCAGAAACCGGTGCGCATGCTGATCCCCAATGCCCCGGGGTCCTCCACCGACATTGTCGGCCGGCTTATTGGCTCTCGACTGTCCGAGGGATGGGGTCAGCCGGTGCTGGTGGACAACCGGGCCGGTGCCACCGGCGTGGTGGCTGCCGAGGCGCTGGCACGCGCGGCGCCGGACGGTCACACCATGTACCTGGTTGCCTTCACCCAGCTGATCGGCACGCTCATGTATCAGCGCTACATGTTGCCCTCGGAATTCGCCTCCGTGTCCATGGTGGGCACCACACCCTTTGCGCTGGCTGTGAGCAGCAGCCTGCCGGTGAAATCAGTGGCCGAGTGGATTGCCTATGCAAAGGCGAGACCGGGGCAATTGATGTACGGATCGTCCGGCCAGTGGGGCGGCTCGCACCTGTGCATGGAGGTGTTCAACGAGATGACCGGCCTCAAGCTCACGCATGTCCCGCATCCCAACATCCCGGCGGCCATGACCGGCCTCATGGGTGACCAGATCCAGGTGTTGTGTCCGGCAGCACCGGCAGGGGCGGCCTACGCGCAGGGCGGCAGGATACGCATGCTGGGCATCACCTATCAGCGGCCGACCCGGCTGGTGCCCGGCGTGCCGCCCATCTCGGACACCGTGCCGGGCTATGAGCTGCTCGGCTGGTATGGCATGCAGGTGACACTGAAGACCCCGGAGGATGTCGTCAACCGCATCAATGCCGACCTCGGCCGGGTGTTACGCACGACGGAGGTGCAGGAAAAGATGAATGGCGCCGGTGTCGAGGCGGCCACTTCCACGCCGGCGGAATTTGCCGGCTTCCTGAAGCGCGAAGGTGAGCGCTGGGGCAGGATACTCAAGGAGGGCGGTGCAAAACCCGAGCCCTAGACGCGAGTGCCGGGGGGCGGCTTTTCCTGCCTCTGACTATCTCACTCCAGGCTCAGGGCTGGCCGGCTTCGCGATGGATGAAGTCAATGACGGCCTTGATGGCTGCCTGGGCTGCCGGCGTGTTCGGGTCACCGGTCATGAAGGAATCACCGGTGGACTCATCGAAGAACTGCAGGTCGACGCTGCCGCCGGCCTTGCGGTAGGCGGCCACGAAGCGCTCCAGGCTCACACGGGGATGCGAGCCGTCCTTCATCAGTGAGGCGTACAGGACGGGCGGTGTCTGCTCGGCCTCGCCCCGTTCCAGGGTGACGATGGGATTGCCCTCGGCCATCGCGGCTTCGGTGCCCCAGTACAGGTAATGGCCGGGCAACACGCGCTCGGCAAAGGCGTGGGGGCCGGCCGCCTTCAGCCCGATGGCATAGTGGAAGCGCTCCTGCGGATCCACCAGCGGCGAGCACATGGCCACGGCACGCACACCGGCATCGATGCCGGGTGCCCCGGCCAGCGGCAGCGCGGTATAGCGCGGGTTGCTCTTGCGTATCGTGTTCAGGATGGCCTGGTGGGCGCCGCTGGAAAACCCCATCAGGCATACCTGCGATGCCGACGAAGCAAAGCGCGCCGCATTGGCCTTGAACCAGCGCACCGCGTAATTTATGTCCTGGATGGAGGCGGGATAGCCAGCCTGCGGAGGCATGCGGAAATCCAGCGAGGCCACGACGATGCCACTTTGCGCCAGTTGCATGTCCAGCTCGCCGCCGGCAAAGCGGTCCTTGCGCATCCACGCGCCGCCATGCACGTTGATGACCAGCGGGAACGGGCCTTTGCCCATGGGCTGGTGGATCCTCGCCAGCAGCGGCTGGTCGCCGTGCCGCAGGTATTCGATGTCCTCCACCTTGATGGCTTCGCGCGGCAGTGTCGTGATGGTCATGATTCGCTCCTCCTGTGCTGGTCTGCCCTGTGGCGGGCGGTCCGGTTGTGGGTTACCCAGGGTGATGCCCCCGGATGCTTCCGGGGGGCGCTCCTACAGTTCCTTGAGGTATTCCTCGATCAGCCGGTTGATCTCCTCGGGCTTCTCTGTTGGCGGGAAATGTCCGGCACCGGAGAGCTTCACGTAGCGCGACAGCGGCAGGGCTTCGTGGATCTCCTTCTCGTACTCGGGTGGCTGGCCCGGGTCGTCGAGGCCACGCAGGATGAGCACCTTCCGGTGCTTGAGTTCATGGATGCGGTCGCGGATGTCGAAGGCATCGATGGTCTTCAGGTCGTGGTACTGCGACATCGGGCCGATTTGGCGATGGCGCTCGAGCAGCCTGGCGCGCAGCGAGGGCTCGACGAACTTCATGGCGTGCTCGTTGAAGGCCAGCCATTCCTCGAACACCTTGGGATCCTTGGCCGCGTTCTCGCGCAGTTCAAAGGTGCCGGGCTTGCGCGTCTTGGGGCGGATCGCCACGGTCATGATGACTAGGCCCTTGACCTCGTCCGGATAGTCGAGCGCGTACTGCAGCGCGATGTCGGCGCCCAGCGTGTATCCCACCAGCACCAGGTCCTTGTTCAGGCCCTGCGCCCACAGCCAGCCGCGCATCCACTCGGTGTAGCGGGCAATGTCGGCGCAGCGCTTGCCTTCCAGGTGTCCGGGCAGCGTCGGCGCGACACTGCCGGGGAAATGCTTGAGCTGGTATTCATAGCATTCGGCGCAGGCACCGGCGCCGGGGCCGTGCACAAAAACGAGTTGGGTCATGGTTGGCTCATCCTTTCTTGCTCGGGGTTTTCTGTTTTGTTGTTCACCTGGAGGCGGCCCATTTAGGTGGCAGCCCGGGTGATCAGTGGTGCCCAAGTGTACGCAGGTTTGCTGGATCGCCCGGCACGAAGGGGTCTACCGGCGGCATGCGCCGCGACACCCCTTCGCCGGCCAGCCGGCCGGAGGTCATGGCCCACACCAGATGCAGGCCATGGCCCTTCAGCGCCATGCCGCCCTGGCCGATGCCGCCCACGGCGTACAGGCCGTCGATGGCCTGGCCGTCTTCGCGCAGCACGCGGCATTGCTCGTCCACGGCCAGGCCGCCTTCGGTGATGGTGAGCATGGCGCGCACCGGGCCCAGTGCAAACACCTCGCCCTGCTGCAGGCCCTTCAGCGACACGGCCAGTCGTGAGGCATCCATGCCCAGCTTCGCCGCCAGCTCATTCACGCCGGCAGCCGCATGCACCAGATCTGGTCGGCCTTTGCGGTAGTCGGAAAAATAGGCGTAGGCAATGCCCGGCGCAGTGGAGATGTAGTACGGATAGGCGCTGAACTGGCGCGCCATCTTCGCATCCAGCACGATGTATCCGGAGGCCTCGCGCGCAGCCGACAGCGCATTGGCACCGTGCTCGGTGTCCAAGGCTATCCCGTCCAGATCCACCAACACCGCGCCCTCCTTGTACAGCTTCTCCGTGGGCGACATGTGGGCGATCATCAGCGAGGTCACCAGCGGCTTGAGCATCCAGCGCGGCGCACGCTCGAAATAGAAGGCGCCCAGCCGGGCCAGCCACGACCACGAGGGCAGGCTGTCGATGAATCCCTGCTTGGATGAACCGGGAAAACGGAACTGCGGGCCGATCACCACATCCATGTTGTGCAGGGCTGCGCCGACGCGGCGGGCCAGCGCCAGGCCGTCACCGGTGTTGTCCGGATTGACCGGGATGGCGGTGGCTGCCGCCTGGTGCAGGTGCGCCTCGCGCAAGGGGCGGCTGCCGGCAAAGTCGCCGGTGGCGAGGATGACACCGCGGCTGGCATGCAGTTCGCGCCGCACACCGCCGATGGAATAAGCCACGCCCGAGATCCTGCCGCCAGCATCGGTGAGCAGCTCATGGACTTCGGCCTGCAGCCGGATGTCCACGCCGGCGCGCTGTGCCGCTTCGGTGAGTTTCAGTACATACATGCGTGAACCGGGCACGGCGTTGTGCATGCGCGGCACGCGATTGGGCGGCTCGGGGAAGGGCCCGGAGAACACCACGCCCAGATCCTCCAGCCAGTCCACGGTAGTGGCCGCCTCGGCCGCCAGCACATAGCGCAGGCGCGGGTTGTCACGTGCGGCGAACTCCGGGATGAAGCCCATCATGTCGACGCGAAAGTCATCGATGTTGTCCTGGATGCCGGCGCGCTTCTGCAACCGCGTTCCGGCGGCGCTCACCGAACCGACCGACCAGCGCGTGGTGCCACCGAGCTGGGGGCATTTTTCCAGCAGCACCGTGCGCATGCAGCGCGAGGCGGCCGACACCGCAGCGGCCAGTCCTGCACCACCACCGCCCAGCACGATGACATCAACGGTTTCGTTCGCGGTTTGTGTTGCCTTGGCTGTCATGCGTGCCTTCTTCCTCAGACGGGCTGTGAGATACTTTCCCGGACGGCGAATTGTACTGATGTGTGCAATTCCGGCCGTACGCTCATCCCAACCTGCAATCCTCGCATTCCTTCCTTCATGTCACCACAGCATGGCTGATACCAAGCGCATCATCGTCTGCGGCGGCGGCCTCTCAGGCCTGGTCGCCGGCATCACTGCAATCGAAGCCGGCGCGCCCGTCACCTTGTTCGAGAAGGCCCCCGAGACGGGCGGCAATGCCGCCATATCCGGCGGCGTGATCTGGGCCCTCAATGAGTACGAGCGCATCCGCGCCGACATCCCTGATGGCGATCCGGTGCTGCAATGGCTGGTCTACGAGAACGTCGATGCCGCGCTCACCTGGCTGGAAGCGCAGGGCGCCAAGCTGGGCGCCTATGAGTCGCGACCGGAGCTGGGGCGCCGTGAACGGCGCATGGCGCCGAGCCAGGCATTGGTGGCGCTGGCCGAGCGCTTCATCAGCCTGGGCGGTGAACTGCACACCGGCATGGGCCTGGAATCACTGCTACTGGAAGATGGCGCCGTGCGCGGCGTGCAGGTGGTGAAGGACGGCCGCACCGAGGTGCATCGCGCCCGCGCCGTGGTCATCGCCACCGGCGGTTTCCAGGGCAATCCCGAACTGCTCTCGCGTTATGTCGTGCGTGACCCCGATCATCTCTATCTGCGCGGCCATCCCTGGAGCACCGGGGATGGCCTGCTGGCCGGCCTGCAGGCCGGTGCCGCGGCCTCGGCTGGTCTGGACACCTTCTATGGTCACGCGCTGGCCGCGCCGCCGGCGCGTTTCACCAAACTCGAATTCCGCGACTACACCCAATGGTATGGCCAGCATGCGGTGGCGGTGAATCTGCTGGGCGAGCGCTTCGCCGACGAATCCCACGGCAGTTCCGAGCATGCCCTCAACCAGGGCCTGGCGCAGCAACCGCAGGGCCGCGGCTTTTACATCGTCGATCAGGCGCAGTACGAAGCGCCCGCCGTGCGCGGCAAGGAATTGCTGACACGGGTGATCATCGAACGTGCGCGCAAGGCAGAGGCCCCGGTGGTGGTGGCCGACACGCTGGAAGCGCTGTGCCAGGGCCTCGCCGCGCACGGTCTGCCTCCGGCACGGCTGCTGCACACCCTGCGTGAATTCAACCAATGGGTCGAGACCGACCGTGCCGATGACCTGGTGCCACCGCGCCGGCGCCATCGTCAGGGCTTGTCACGGGCGCCCTTCTACGCCGTGGGGGTGCGCGCTTCCATCACCTTCACCATGGGTGGCCTGCGTGTGGACGAACAGGCGCGCGTGCTGCGCCGCGCCGGCAGCAGCTCGGCACTCGCCATGCTGCCGCCGGAGCGCCTCGCCGCGGAATCGCCTTCCGCCGTGCTCGCCATTGGGCAGGACTATCGCCACAGCGCCATCGACGGCCTGTATGCCGCGGGGACCGATGCCGGCAATATCTGCCACTTCGGTTACATGGGCGGACTGGGGCCGGCGCTGGTGACCGGCCGTACCGCGGGGGCTGCAGCAGCGGCCTTTTTGGCCTCCGGATCTGCCTGACAGGCTGATAATAATAATCTCGTAAAGATAATGATGATAAGGTTATCTGTATGAAATTGATATCAATAGTCCTATCCAGTCCATGAAGGGCCCCTGAACATGTTTGCTCGCCTACCTGATGTTTTGCTTCGTACCTCTCTCGCTTTGCTGGGTGTTGCAGCCGTGCTTGCATCGCCAGCCCAGGCCCAGGTCGCCTATCCCGCCGGACAACTGCGCATGGTCTCCCCCTACCCGCCCGGTGGCGGCACCGATATCCTGGCGCGCGCCATCAGCCTGAAGCTGAGTGATGCGCTGGGCCGGCCGGTGATCGTCGAGAACCGCGCCGGCGCCAATGGCACGGTGGGCGCAGCCTACGTGGCCAAGCCGCCTTCAGACGGCCTGACCATGATGGTGGTGCCGGCCGGCTATGCCGCCAATCCTGCCCTGTACAAGAACCTGCCTTATGACCAGGCGCGTGATCTGGCGCCGGTGACCCTGCTCGCCTCCGGCCCGCTGGTGCTGGTGGTGCACACCTCGGTGCCGGCAAAGACCGTGAAGGAACTGATCGCCCTGGCCAGGAGCAAGCCGGGTGAACTCAATGTCGGCTCCGCCGGCAGCGGCTCGCTGCCGCACCTGAGCGCCGAGCTGTTCAACCTCAGCACCGGCGTGAAGCTGGTGCACATCCCCTACAAGGGATCGGGCGCCGCCATCGCCGATCTGCTGAGCGGCCAGGTGCCGGTGTACTTCATGAACATCCTGCAAAGCCTGCAGTACATCAAGGCCGGCAAGCTGCGGGCACTGGGGGTGACCAGCCCGGAACGTTCGCCCATCGCCCCGGAACTGCCGGCGATCGCGCAGGAAGTGAAGGATTTCGACATGACCAACTGGTATGGCCTGCTGGTGGCGAGCAGCACGCCGCGTGATCTGGTGCAGCGCGTGCAGCAGGATGTGTCGCGCTTCCTCAACCAATCCGACCTCAAGGATCGCCTGGCCGGCGAGGGCATGACGGTGATCGCCAACACGCCGGACCAGTTTGTCACCTTCCTCGCACGTGAAACCGCCAAGTACAACCGCATCATCCAGGCGGCCGGCATCAAGGCTGAATGAGGCATCGCAGCCGGGTTTACCCCCTTGTCAAAGGGGGCCGACTCGCGCGTAGCGCGAGCGGGGGGATTTTGGCCAACGAGCTCATGTCATTGCCGTTATCCGACCTTGCCCTGAATCTGGAAAATGGTTGTTGCTTTGCAGGCAGAAAATTGCCGGAGCAGATTCTGGACAGGAAGCGGCCAGTGACGGAGTACTCCCATTGCATGGATCAAGGCACGCAGATCCGTCTGCCTGGTGAAAATCCCCCCGCTCGTTCGCTGCGCTCACGAGTCGGCCCCCTTTGACAAGGGGGTTAACCCTCGTCTGCGCCCGGATCAGGCGTAGCCGATCACCACCTTGCCGAAGTGACGCTGCGCCTGCAGGTGCTGGAAGGCTTCGCGCGCCTGCGCGAAGGGGAAGACCTGGTCCACCACCGGACGCAGTTCGTGCTGTTCGAGCGCGCGGTTCATGGATTCGAAGCTCTGGCGGCTGCCCACCGAGAGCGAACGCAGCGTGACGCCCTTGCCGCGAAACAGGTTGGGGTCGAGCATCTGGCCCTTCGCCGATACCGTGCCGATCAGGATCACGCAGCCGCCTATCCCCAGGCACTGCAGTGAGCGTGGCAGGGTGCCGGCACCGCCCACTTCCATGACGTGGTCGGCGCCACGCCCGCCGGTGAGGCGCATCACTTCCTTGTCCCAGTCCGGATAGGTGACGTAATCGATGATGTCATCGGCGCCCAGTTCGGCCAGACGCTTCGCCTTGGCGGCACTGGAGGTGGTGGCGATGACGCGCGCGCCCAGCAGTTTGGCCAACTGGATGGAAAACACCGACACCCCGCCCGAGCCCAGTGTGACCACGGTATCCCCGGCTTTCACCTGGGCCAGTTCGGTCAGTCCGGCCCAGGCCGTGACGGCGGCGCAGGGCAGGGTGGCGGCTTCCTCGTAAGACAGGTATTCGGGCAGCTTCACCACGCCTTCCTGGTTGAGCACCGCCATCTCCGTCAGCGCGCCGTCGATGCTGCCGCCCAGGTCCGAGCCCATGCACTCGCGCGTCATGCGCCCGCCCAGCCAGCGCTGGTGGAAGATGGCGGCGACACGATCGCCCACCTTCATCCGCTTCACACGTGCGCCGACGGCGCAGATCTCGCCCACGCCATCGGACAGGGGAATCAGGCCGGTGCGCGGATTGGCGCGGTAACTGCCCTTCAACACCATCAGATCGCGGTAGTTGAGCGAGTTGGCGCGCATGCGCACCACCACGTCATCAGGCCCCGGGGTGGGGTCCGGATGCTTGCGCAGCACCAGTCCGTCGGTGCTGCCGAATTGCTCGATGTGCCAGGCGTTCATGAAGTGTTTCCCCCGTTTGAGTGGTGAGTGTTGTGCGTTGTTGTACGCGTTGTTGTACGTTAGGGCCCCTTTATACTGGCTGCCACTACATCCATGCAATCCGGGGAGGGGAAAGCAATGCTGAAGGTTTCGAGTGCGCTTGTTCGTCTGCTGGTCGCAGTGCCACTGCTGACGCTGGCCCTGCCGACTGTCGCGCAGCAGGGGTATCCGGTGAAGCCGGTGCGCTTCATCGTTCCTTTTCCGCCGGGCGGCAGTGCTGACCCCATGGCGCGCATGGCGGCGCAGAAGCTGTCGGACAGGTGGAGCCAGCCGGTGATCGTGGATAACCGCGGCGGTGGCAATACCATCATCGGCAGCGAGGCAATGGTCAGATCCCCGGCCGACGGCTACACCATCCTGCTGGTGGGAACCACGCATGTGGCCAACCCCAGCCTGCTCGCGCATCTGCCCTATGACACCCTCAAGGACTTCGACGCAGTCGCCACCATCGCCCGTTCGCGCTTCCTGCTTGCCGTGAATGCCGGCGTGCCGGCCGCCACGCTGCAGGAACTGATCGCGCTGGCCAGAGCGAAGGAGGGGCAGCTCAGCTATGCCTCCTCCGGCGAAGGCAGCGGCCCGCACCTTTCGGCGGTGCTGTTCGAGATGATGGCCGGGGCCAAGCTGCAGCACATTCCCTACAAGGGGGGCGCGCAAAGCGTGACTGATCTGGTGAGCGGCCGGGTACAGATGATTTTTGCCAATCCGGGCAATGTTGCGGTGCATGTGAAGTCCGGCAAGCTGAAGGCGCTGGCCGTGACGGGTGCGGCGCGCTCGGCCGGGCTGTCCCAGGTGCCCACCTTCGCCGAGGCCGGATTGCCCGGTTACGAAATGTCAGGCTGGTACGGCGTCCTTGCGCCGGCGCGCACGCCCAAAGATATCGTGGAGAAGATCGCTGCCGACATGGCCGTGATTCTGGCCATGCCCGACATCAGCGACAAGTTGCAGAGCCAGGGGTCGGAGCCCTTCATCTCGACCCCGGACCAGTTTGCCGGCATGATCCGCAGCGAGGTGGCGCGCTACGCAAAGATCGTCAAGGCGGCCAACATCAAGGTCGAGTGAGCCGGGAGACAAGGCACGGGGGACGAATACGGGCAAACATCAAGCGGCGCCAGGCTTTTCCGCAGGGGCCGCGCGGCTTACGCCTCAATCCGCCTTGATGTTGTTCTCGCGGATGATCTTGCCCCACTTCGCCACTTCCACTCGGATCTCCTCGGCGAACTGGGCCGGGGTGTTCCCCACCGCAGTGGCGCCATTGGCGGAGAATCGCGCCAGGTTTTCCGGCGAGTGGATAATTTTCAGCAGGGCGTCGTGCTGCACCTTGATGATGGACGCCGGTGTGCCTGCCGGCGCGGCCAGGCCGTAGAGGGAGCTGGCCTCCAATCCGGGGAAGCCTGACTCGGTGAATAGCGGTGTGTCCGGCAGTACCGCCAGGCGCTTGCCCCCGGCCACGCCGAGCGGGCGCAGCTTGCCGGCCTTGATGTGCGGCAGGAACACGCCGGCATTGGAGAACAGCAGGTCCACTTCGCCACCGAGCAGCGCATTGGCTGCCGGGCCGGCGCCCTTGAACGGCACGTGGGTGAGCTTGATGCCGGCCATCTGCGCGAACATCACCATGGCCAGGTGGCCGCCGGAGCCATTGCCCGAAGAGGCCGCATTCACCTTGCCCGGACTGGCCTTGGCGAGGGTCACCAGTTCGGCGATGTTCCTCGCCGGCACGGCAGCATTCACCACGCCCACATTGGGCAGCACGGCAAAATTGGTGATCAGGGCAAAGTCCTTGATCGGATCGAAGGGCAGCTTGTCGAAGAACAGCGAGCCGAACACATGGGTGTTGTTGGCCACGACCAGAAAGGTGTAACCGTCGGGTGCCGCCTTGGCCACGCTTTCCCCGGCAATCAGGCCGCTGCCGCCGCCGCGGTTCTCGTAAAGGATGGGCTGGCCCAGCATCTCCGACAGCTTGATGGAGATGGGGCGCGCAATCACGTCGGTGCCGCCACCGGCCGCGTAGGGGACCACCCAGCGCATCGGCTTGTTGGGGTATTGCTGCGACCACGCCGTGCCGGTCGCCAGAACGGCTGCCAGTCCCGTTGCCGCCAGTTGTATCCACTGCATGCTGTGTCTCCCTGATTGCCGGCGGTGCCGGATGGTTTGTTCTGGTATGTGGCGATTCTAATCGTCAGGACCTGTCCTGGTTTGCGCCTGTGCGTTCCATACGCCGGGGCGGCCCGGCAATTGCAAGGCCGTACATGACCGGCGCGCCATCCGTTACACTGGCGCCCGCTTCGTGTGGCTTGGATCATGCGGACAGGGACGAGGTCTCGCGTGATGCGGCCTTGAAATCCCCGTCGTACGCCCCAATAACACCCGACATCGTCACGCGATCGCGACCGCAACCGAGGAGGAAACCAACGTGACCCATACCATCCAGGCCGGACAGTTGCCGGCCATGCAAGTGTTGACCCGGCAAATCCGGCCCTGGTGCGCTGCAAAAGCCCGGGCTGTGCTGCTGGGACTGGCGGCCCTGCTGGTGCTGCATCCGGCTGCCTGGGCTGCCGAAGCCAGGGGCGGGCTGTGGCTCACCACCGATTTTCCCGCCATGGCCGTACGTGCAGGAGAACCCACCACGGTGAAGATGACCCTGCGCAATACCGGCCTGGCGCCGCAGCGCGTGGCCCTCAGCGTCGGTGGCGTGCCGCAGGGCTGGAAGGCCACCGTGCTCGGCGGCGGTGTCCCGGTCGCCGCAGCCATGCCGGCCACCAATGAATCGGTGGCCCTGCAACTGCGCCTGGAAGTGCCGGCCAATGCCCCCAAGGGCACCCAGCGCGTGGTGCTCGCCGCCAAGGGCGAAGATGCCAGCGCGGAATTGGCACTGGACATCATCATCGGCCAGTCGTTGCCGGCGCGCCTGTCGATCAAGTCCAAATTGCCCTCGCAGCGCGGCTCGGCACGCACCAGCTTCGAATACCCGATCACGGTGCAGAACGAGAGCGACAAGGACGTGCTGGTGAAGCTGGTGGCACAGGCGCCGCAGGGTTTCTCCGCCACTTTCACCGAAGGCTATGGCACCCAGGAGATCAACTCCATTCCCATCGAGGCGGGCCAGAACAAGGAGCTCAAGGTCAAGGTGCAACCGCCGGATGGCACTCCCGCCGGGGATTACCCGCTGGTGGTGAGTGCCGCCGCCGAAGGTACCCAGGCCAATGCCCAGATGGCGATCCAGATCACCGGCACCCCCAAGTTGAAGATCACCACCGAGAACGGCCGTCTCTCGGGTGAAGCCGAGGTGGGCAAGCCCACCCCGCTTAACATCATCGTCGAGAACACCGGCGCCGCCCCGGCCCATGACGTCACCTTCTCCAGCACGCCCCCCGGCGACTGGAAGATCGACATCGAGCCGCGCCAGATCCCGGTGCTGGCCCCCGGCCAGAAGCTGGAGGTGCAGGCCATCGTCACCCCGTCCAACAAGGCGATTGCCGGCGATTACATGGCCACCCTGCGCGCCAACAGCGGTAGCGAGTCCGCCTCTGCGGAGTTTCGCCTCAGCGTCACCACCTCCACGCTGTGGGGCATCGTCGGCATCATCGTGATTGCCATCGCGCTGCTGCTGTCCGTGGGTGCCGTGGCACGCTTCGGCCGCCGTTGATCCGCCGATGACCAGGCGATAAATGAAGGATGACCAGGCGATGAGCGACATCCTCATCGAGGCACGCGGCCTGAAGAAGCGCTACGGCGCGAACATGGCTGTCGATGGCATAGACCTCACCGTGAAGCGCGGTGAGATCTTCGGCCTGCTCGGGCCCAATGGCGCGGGCAAGACCACCACCATCCTGATGCTGATCGGCCTCACCGAGGCCGATGGCGGCACCATTTCAGTGTGCGGGGCCGATCCCATGCGCGACCCGCTGGCGGTGAAATCGCGCGTCGCCTATCTGCCCGACATGGTCGGCTTCTACGACAACCTCAGCGCGCGCGACAACCTGCGCTACACCGGTCGCCTTGCCGGCATCGCCAACGCTGAGCTGGACGCCCGCATCGAGCGCGCCATGGCGCGCGTTCGGCTGGCCGAGGTCATTGACAGCAAGGTGGCTACCTACTCGCGCGGCATGCGCCAGCGCCTGGGCCTGGCGGAAATTCTCATGAAGGGCGCCGAGGTGGCCATCCTCGACGAGCCCACCAACGGCCTTGATCCGCAATCGACCTTCGAGCTGCTGGAAATGATCCGCACCCTGCGCGATGACGGCATGGCCATCATGCTGTCCTCGCACATCCTTGACCGCGTGCAGGCCATCTGCGACCGCGTCGCCCTCTTCAGCAAGGGACGCATCGCCATCGAAGGCACGGTGCGCGAGCTGGCAGCGCAGGTGCTGGGCGGCGGCCACGTGCTGCAGGTGGACTCCGACTTTGACCCGCAGGCGCTGGCGGCCCTGTTCTCCGGCCTGGACGGCGTGAGCAGTGTCACCGAGGAAGCTCCCGGGCGCCTGCGCGTGCTGTCGCTGCATGACATGCGCAATGCCGTGGCCCAGGCCATGGTGAAGGCGGGTGCGACCATACTGCGGCTGGCCGAAGTCGAGCCCAGCCTGGATGAAATCTACCGTCGCTACTTCGAGGGACTCCATGGCAAGGCGTAGCGGATCACCGTTCAAGGGCAGCGGCATCGTCTTTGCAAAGGAATTCTCCGACCATCTGCGCAGCCCGCGCATGCTGGTGCTGGAGTGGCTGATCCTGCTCACCGGCATCGGCGCGGTGTTCATGGCCATCCAGGGCCTGCGCACCACCACCGCCTCCGACCCCTTCCTGTTCCTGCGCCTGTTCACTGATGCGCGCGAGGGTATGCCCTCCTTCCTGGCGGTGCTGGCCTTCCTGATCCCGCTCATGGCCATCGGCCTGGGCTTTGACAGCATCAATGGCGAATTCAACCGCCGCACCATGAGTCGCGTGCTGGCCCAGCCCATCTATCGCGATGCCCTGCTGCTGGGCAAGTTCGGTGGCGCGCTGGCCACTCTGGCCGTGGGCCTGTTGACCCTGTGGCTGCTCATCATCGGCCTGGGCCTGTTCCGCCTGGGGGTGCCGCCCAGCGGCGAGGAAGTCGGGCGCGGCCTGGTGTTCCTTTCCATCGCCGTGGCCTATGGCGCGGTGTGGCTGTCGGTGGCCATGCTTTGTTCAGTGGTCTGTCGCTCGCCGGCCACTGCGGCATTGGCGGCCCTGGGCGTGTGGCTGCTGCTCAGCCTGATCTGGCCGCTGATCGCCCGTTTCATCGCCGACATCGTTTACCCGCCCACGGAGCTGGCCTTGCTGCTGGGCATCCCGAATCCGCAGCAGATCGAGTTCCAGCAGTTGCTCGCGCGTTTTTCGCCAAGCACCTTGTTCGGCGAGGCGGTGGTGGGCATGCTGCAGCCGGCAACGCGCACTTTTGGTGTGGTGTTCGCCAACCAGGTGCAGGGTGCGGTGGCGGGTGCGCCGTTGTCCTTCAGCCAGAGCCTGCAACTGGTGTGGCCGCAGTTCACCGGCCTGCTCGCCAGCGCCATCCTGGTGTTTGCCGCGTCCTACATGAGCTTTCAGCGTCAGGAAGTGCGTGCCTGATTCGAACGCCCGCGCCCTGGCTGTCGCCGGGGCGCCTGACGGACCATAATGCGGTTTCCCGGCGCACCGTCGCCGCCAACCCCATCGAGCGAGGCCGTCCATGATCCCTTTCCCCTGTTCAGGCTTGCATGGCCTGCGCCTTGTGCTGGTTGCCATGGCGGTGTTGCTGTCCTCGGTGGCGCTTGCCCAGAACTATCCGGTACGCCCGGTCCGCTTCATCGTGCCCTTTCCGCCGGGCGGCGGCACCGACGTGCCGGCGCGGCTGATCGCGCCCAAGCTGGCCGAGGGCCTTAACCAGCAAATGGTGGTGGATAACCGCGCTGGGGCCAATGGCATCCTCGGTACCGACGCTGCGGCCAAGGCGGCGCCCGATGGCTACACCATCCTCATAGTGCCGAGCGGCCACACCATCAATCCCAGCCTGTACAAGAAGCTGCCCTTCGACACGGCAAAGGACCTGGCGTCCATTTCGCTGATTGCCAACGGGGCCTACATGCTGGTGGCGAACAATGCCCTGCCGGTGAAGACCGTGGCTGACCTGATCGCCATGGCCAGGGCCAAACCCGGTGCCATGCTCTACGGTTCCGGGGGCGTGGGCAACGGCAATCACCTGGCGGGCGAACTGCTCAACATCAGGGCCGGGATCAAGCTCGAACATGTGCCCTACAAGGGCGGCGGGCCGTTGATGAACGACCTGCTGGGCGGACATATTGCCGTGATGTTTGCTGCAGTGGGCACACTGGCCCCGCAGGTGCGCTCAGGCAAGATGCGCGCGCTGGGCGTGAGCACCGCCACGCGCAGCCTGGCCTTCCCCGATGTGCCGACGCTGGCCGAGGCAGGCGTGACCGGTTATGAACTGAACGGCTGGTATGCCCTGCTGGCACCGGCCGGCACGCCGGCCGTAATCATCGACCGGCTCAGCCGCGAAACCGCGCGCGTGGTGGCCCTGCCTGAGGTGAAGGACAGGCTGATCAACGGCCTGGGGCTGGAGCCGGTGGGTGGCAAGCCGGCAGAACTCGATGTCCTGATTCGCGCCGAGTTGCGCAAGTGGGATGAGTTGATCCGAACCCTGGGCATCACAGCCGACGCACTTTGAGTGCACCGGCCCGAAAGGGACATTGAGCTGACGGCGGGCAGGCTTGAGCTTGTCTGCGCAAGCCTGCCGTTCCTTCTCAGTGCCCGTGCGTCATGTCTGCGGGTGCGGCTTTCCCGTTGGCTGGCCGGCTGCCGTCCTGTGGCAGTTCCTGCATGGGGTCGTGGGGTGCCGCGGGTTTGTAGCCCAGCAGCGCCGGGTCCAGCATCCCCGCCACCATCGCCACATGCGCAAACACCAGGAACACCGCCACATAGAAGGCGTGCCAGCCCAGCTTGTGCTCGGCGGCAAGGCGGCGGTGAATCATGCCCAGATCCTGCATCGCGATCAGCACCAGCGGAATCCCACCCACCAGGTAGGCACCGACGGCAATTACGTCAATGATGGTGCGCCAGCTGCCCGACTGGGTGATGGGAATCACCGCGGTGGTCATGAGATAGGCAATCACCCCCAGGAAGTAAATCCCGACAATGATGCCGGCCCAGCGGTTGATCGTCTTTGCCACGCCTTCGATCCGGCGTGTGAACAGGATGTACAGCTCGGTGATGGCCACGGTTTCGGCCAGGATGACCGGAATGGCCATGAACAGAATCAGGTTCCAGGGCTGGTTGGTGGCCAGCAACTCCATGTAGTGCGTCATCGACATTGCAATTCTCCAAAGATTTTGAGACAGCCCGTGAGGGGCTGATACCAGACGGCCGGCAGGCAAGCTGCGGGCAGCCCGGGACAGGGTTCAAGAATTCAGGAGAGAGCCCGTGGCGGGTGAAAGATGCGCTGGGCCCGGGGCAGAAGCAGCAGGCGCAGGATGCGGGCATTCTGCTCGGACACCCGGCGTATTGCGCTTGCCGGTTCGGCAATATGCACCGCTGTAATCCCGCTGCAGCAGGAGTGGGTGAGAGGATTCACGCATCTGCCGGCTGCCGGATCGCCCGGCGGATGGCACCCCGGAAGGGCTACCGCCAGCGCCGGCGCGGGCGCGCCCAAGGAACCGGCATCAAAATGTCCCGATACAGCAAGGTTTGCGTCAAGCCTCATGCCGGCCTTTGCCGTGTGGGCATGTGCACCCGCAGCGCCCGCCACCAGCGGCGTCAGCATCAGCATGCAGCACAGCAGGTAGCGTAAGCAGCCCATGGGGAAATTCTAGACCTGCAGGCCGGCCATCGGAGTGCCCGTTCCTGCACAGGCTTGATCAGGATCAAGAAAGGGCAGGGCTTTCTCAGCGTGCCTGTTGCACCAGCAAGGCGCTCAGCGCGGACACATCCTGCAGCGAGCCGACCCGGCGGGCCATGTCCAGCACCCGGCGTGCTGATTCGGCTGGCAGCACCACCCCTGCGCACGACAGGAATTTCTCCTCCAGCGCGGCGCCTGACACTGGCCAGTCGGGCGAACCCGGTGTGCGCGTGATGTGCAACGTGTGGCGTCCGCTGGCGGTTTCCACTTCGATGTCGTTGTAGCCGGTGAGGCCGTTGAACACGCCCTGTGCGGGAATTTCGTAGGCCGATACCTTGGCCATCAGGGCACGCACCGCCGGCCGCATCACCTGCTCATCCTCGAAGGACGCGATGGTGAGGGCGCGATCCAGCGCCGCGGCGGCCATGCAGTACTCGGTGCTGAACTTGGCCTGCAGGCCGTTCTGCGGATCGTGGTGGATCATGGGGTGCTGTGCCCCCGGCAGGTAGCCGATGCGGATGCTGCGGATGTCGGCGGTGGCGATGTTCTTCTCCGCCAGCAGTTCCATCAGTCCGGCGGCCGGCCGGTGCGCGGCATAGCAGCAGGGAAAGCGCTTGCGGTACAGGCCGGGTTCATCCAGTTCCCAGGGCGCGCCCAGTTGCTTCACCGTGTCTGCAAGCTCGGCATGACGTTCGCCGCGATAGGCCTCGACGAAGCCGGTCTTGCCCTCGAAGATGGACGGGTTGGCGGTGAAGCCTTTGGCGGCCAGGGCCGCTGCGGTGATGCCGCAGCGCGCTGCATGGCCCACGTGCATGGATTTGGTCATGCTGCCGAAGTTGCTGGTCAGGCCGGCCGACTGCGAGGCGGCGATGCCCAGTGCGTGGCCGGTGGCCTCGGCTGACAGCCGGTACAGGCGCGCGGCAATCGCCGCGGCGGCAAAGATGCCGGCGGTGGCCGTGGTGTGCCAGCCACGGAAGTAATGGTCGGGGCCCAGCGCGGGGGCGAGCTTGGCACCCACTTCCAGGCCGCAGGCATAGGCCACCAGCACATCGCGGCCGCTGGCATGCGTGGCTTCCCCCACGGCCATGGCGGCCGACATCATCAGCGCGCTGGGATGGCCGCGCAGGTTGAGCGAGGAGTCATCGAAGTCCAGCGCATGTCCGGCAATGGCATTGGCCATGGCGGCGTCTGCGGCCGTGACGCACTGGCTGGTGCCCCAGACATGCGCCTGCGGCGTGCCGCCCTGCTCGGCGATCCAGTCGCGCACGATGCGCGCCGGCTCGTCGTCGCGACCGGCCAGTGCACAGCCCAGCGTGTCGATGAGCGCGTCGCGCGCGGCATCCAGCACCGAGGCAGACACCTGGTCGGCCGGCGTATTGGCGACGAACTCGGCGAGGCGGCGTGTCGATGAAGGGGCTGCAGGATCGGCGTTGGTGTGCATGTCGGCCTTTGTGGTCGGGAAGAGCCTCTAACAGAATTGCCATTAGGGGCATCTGATGTAGGGAAGCGCGAGGGGAGTATCCCCTCGCATTGCCAGGCGTTGAGTCAGGGTGGGCCGGATCATAGCGTTTTCAGCGCGGTGAGTCGCCGCAGGGGCAGTGGCATACTTGCCGTCCATCGACAGCACAGCCTTCATTGCTCCGACAATGACAGGCGGGGAGAACAGCATGCAGGCAGGCACGAAGGCGGCAGGGGCACAGGACGCGGCGACCGGGACCAGGGACCAGGACTGTGACGTATTGGTGGTCGGCATGGGATTCAGCGGGCCGGTGGCCGCCCTGCGTGCGCTGGAGTGCGGCGCCAAGGTGATTGCCATCGACAAGCAGGCGCGCGGCTGGTGGACGCCGGGCGGGGCCATGATGATCCACTCGGAACTGCACATCGCCTTTCGCAGCATGTCCGAGCCCGAGTCCGTGCTCATCCGCGAAATGAATGCCGTCACCGACGGCATGATCCCGCGCGATCTGCTGGAAACCACCGCGCGCCACGCCGGCCGCGCCATGCAATGGATCATGGGCCACGGCGCCGAGTTCGAGGAACCCGCGGGCAGCGAATTCCGCTTCAAGCCGCAGCCGCCCAGCCGCGTCTGGGCGCGTATCAAGCCGGGTGGCATCTACGACCTGGTCAACTACGGCCTGAAGAAGCTGGTGCTGAAGCTGGAGGCGAAGATCCAGCAACTGGGTGGCCGTATCCTTTACGAGACCAAGGCGGTGAAGGTGCTCACCGATGACCGTGGTGGCGTGACCGGCCTCACCGTCCAGGACGGCAGCGGGCGTTTCAACATCCGGGCGAAGTCGGTGATCCTGTGCACCGGCGGCTATGAGCAGAACAACGAGATGCTGGTGAAGTACCTCGGCCCGCGTGCCGACGAGATCATCCGTTTCGTCGGGCCCTGGGGTACCGGGGATGCCTACCGCCTGTGCGCCGAACTGGGCGCGCAGATCCGCTCCATGAATTACGCGGCGTTGTCGCATTACTACTCGATCGACGCGCGCCAGAAGGAAGACCTGCTGGGCGCCTATCTCGAGGCGCCAGGCATCCAGGGCATCCTGGTCAACCGCAGTGGCCAGCGCTTTGTCGATGAGGGGCTGGGACCGCGTTACGTCGGCAGCCTCATGACCAAGACATCAATCGAGATCTCCGGCTGGATCATCATCGATCACGCCATTTATTCCATCCCTGAAGTGAAGGCCCGGGTGGAGGATGTACGCACCTACGGCGGCACCATCCACACGGCTGACACCCTGGCCGAACTGGCGCAGATGGCCGGCATCAGCCCGCGCCTGGCGCAGACCGTGGCGGAGTACGACCAGGCTGTCGCCGACGGCAAGACCGCGGAACTGGCCGTGCCGCGCAGCGTCCCCAAACAAACGCACGCCCTGTCCGGTCCGGCGCGCACCGGCATCCGGCGCCTCGCGCAGGTGCCTTACCTGGCCATCCCCTTCCTGCCCGGCCTGGTGGCCACCTATGGCGGCTTTCTGGTCAACCCGCAGGGCCAGGTGCTCGACTGGGACAAGCGGGTGATTCCCGGCCTCTATGCGGCGGGCCTGTCCATGAACGGCAGCACCACCGGCGGCGCGGAGAATCCGGCCGGCGCCTATGTCGGCTTTCAGGCCACCGCCCTCATCTTCGGTCTGCTGGCCGCGGAACATGCCGCCCGCGCCTGAACACAGCATCCATATATCAAAATGAGAATATAGGAGCAGGACCCATGCGCAGCAACACGCTCAAGCAGAAACTGCAGGCCGGTCAGGCTGCCTTCGGTGTCATGTGCACCTTCCCTTCGCCGCAGGTGGTGGAGATGCTGGGCACCCTGGGATTTGACTGGATCCTGCTCGACAACGAGCATGGCTCCATCACCGTGGATACCGCCGAGGCCTGCATCATGGCCGCGGAAATCACCGGCATGGCGCCCATCGTGCGGCCAGTGGCGGCGAAGCCGGAGATCATTGCCCCCTTCCTCGACCGGGGCGCCTGGGGCGTGCAGGTGCCGCATGTCAACACCGTCGACGAGGCGCGTGCCGTGGTCGATGCCGTGAAGTACGCGCCGCTTGGCCATCGCGGGCTGTTCGGTGGTGGCCGTGCCGGCGGCTATGGCTATCAGATGAGCACCGGCGATTACGCTGCCGCAGCCAATCGCGAAACCCTGGTCTGCGTCATGATCGAGGAAGTCGAGGCCATCGAGAACCTGCCCGAGATGGTCAAGGTGCCCGGCATCGATGTGTTCTTCATCGGCTCGGGCGACCTGTCGCAGTCCATGGGCTACACCGGACAGCAGACCCACCCCGAAGTGCTGAAGATGATGGAGCGCGGTGTGCAGGCCATCCGCGCCGGCGGCGGTATTGCCGGTTGCAGTTGCCCCGACAGCCACATTCCGAAGTTCCTCGAACTGGGCGTGCAGTTCTTCCATAGCACCGTGGGCCGCCTGCTGCAGCAGGGCAGCAGCCAGTACCTGCAGCAGGCGCGCAAGGCTGCTGCCGCGTGCGGCAGGCAGGGCTGATCGTTCCAGACACGGTGGCCGGCAGGGTGGTCTAGGGCGGCGGTCACCAAGCAGTTTTCCTATACATGTTCCGCTTTGTGAACAGTGGCGCTGATTCCCCTTGGGCTGTCCTGCTTTGTCCCCCTGTTTTTTTTCGGCCTGGCGTTTGGGGCAGGGGCCGGGAGTTAGAATCAGGGGGCAGTACGGTGACAAGCCCAGGTCCGGCAGGCCGTGGACGCGAGGGAGGGGGCGCCAGCAACGGCGTCTGTCAGCACCGAACTGAAATTATCAGCGGTCTACAACACTGAACCTGGACAAGAGGAGTCTGATCCATGGATTTCGCCATTCAAGACACGGAAGAGCAGAAAGAATTCCGCGCCGAGGTTCGAGCATTCCTCGATAAAAACGTACCGCCCGGGATCGAGCACCATGTCGATCCGAATGACCAACCCGTTGACCAATACCAGCTGCGCCGTGAACTCGGCCGCCGCCTGGGCGCCAAGGGCTGGCTCTACCCGAACATGCCCACGGAGTATGGCGGTGCGGACCTGTCCGCCGACCACGAGATGATCCTGAACGACGAACTGGCGCGCATCGGCCTGGCGCTGCCTCCCTACTACGATTCGGGCGGACGCATGGGCGGCCCGACCATCCTGGTGTGGGGCACCGAGGAGCACAAGAAGGCCTTCCTGCCGCCGATTTTCCGCGGCGAAGTGCGCACCTGGCAGCTGCTCTCCGAGCCGGGCGCGGGTTCCGACCTGGCCGGCATCAAGACCACCGCCATCCGTGACGGTGACCACTATGTGATTAACGGCCAAAAGATGTGGGTCGGCAGTGCGCATGGCGCCGACTACTCCTGGACCATCGTTGTCACCGATCCCAAGGGCGAACGCCACAAGAACCTCTCTTGGATCATGATCCCCATGAACCTGCCCGGGGTCACCGTGCAGCCCATGGAAGTCCTGGCCACCGGTGGCGAGGGTGGTGCCGGTGGCGGTTGCAAGAACGCGGTGTTCTTCGACAACGTGCGCGTGCCGGCCTTCAACCTGGTCGGTGGCGAGAACAACGGCTGGAAGGTGGCGACCACGCACCTGGAAGTCGAGCACGGCGGCACCGGCCGCCTGGCAGACCGCCGGGTGATCCAGGAGTTCATCGATTTCTGCAAGGAAACACATGACGGTTATCGCATCGCCGATGATCCGGATGCGCGCCTGCAGATCGCCGAGCTCCATTGCGAGGCGGAGATCACCCGCCTGTTCGCCCTGCGCAATCACTGGCTGTCGCATGCGCACAAGCCGCGTTCCTACGAAGGCCCGCAGTACAGCCTGCGTCGCAAGCTCTCCAGCCTGGACGTCGCCGAGCGCATGCTGCGGATCGCCGGTCCGTACGCGCTGACCAAGGACGAGTGCTGGGCGCCGCTGCGCGCGGCCATCGAGTATTTCCAGCGCGATGCCATCACCTCGCTGCACCCGGGCGCCACCACCGACATCCAGAAGGTGATCATGGCCCGCCGCATGGGTACGGGCGGACGTGAACGCGAACAAGCCGGCAAACTGCGCTAGCCAGGGAGAAAAAAATGGATCTGTCACTCAACGATACCCAGCAACTCATCCAGGACTCCGCCAAGGACTTCGTGCACGGCTCCTGCGAGCGTGACGTGCTGCTGAAGTTCGACCGCGGCCCCCTCACCATCATGGACAAGCACTGGCAGCAGATGTCCGAGATGGGCTGGGCCGGCATGGCCATCCCCGAGGAATTCGGCGGCAGCGGCAACAGCCTCACCGATGTGGCCGTGCTGTTCGAGGAACTGGGAACCGGCCCGGTCCCCGGACCGCTGTTCACCTCGGCGGTGCTGTGCGCGCGCATCATCATGGCTGCCGGAAGCGCCGCCCAGAAACAGGCGCTGCTCCCCGGCATCGCCAGCGGCAAGCGCATTTTCAGCCTGGCCTACACCGAAGTGCAGTACGGCTGGTCGCCCGAGCGCATCAAGATGAAGGCGAAGAAGTCCGGCAGCGACTACGTGCTCTCGGGCACCAAGCTGTTCATCGAGGACGCCCAGTACGCCACCGACCTGCTGGTGGTGGCCGGTGTCGAAGGCGGGGCCGGCTTGTCGGTGTTCCGCGTCGATGCCAAGGCGGCCGGCGTGTCGGTGCGTCCGCTCACCGGCTTCATGGTCGGCCAGGCCGAAGTCATCCTCAAGGACGTCAAGGTGGCTGCGGCTGACGCCATGCTCAACACCGGCGACCAGCTGGCGCGTGGCTTGTTGCAGGCAGCGCCCATCCTGTGTGCCTACAAGGTCGGCGGCTGCAAGCGCGCCTACGAGATGTCTCTTGCCTACGCCGGCGAGCGCAAGCAGTTCAACACCGTGATCGGCCGTTTCCCGCGCGTCCAGGACCACCTGATCAACGCCGTCAACGCGCTCGACTCGGCCCGCTGGACCACCTACGAAGCCTTGTGGAAGCTCGACAACAACATGGAAGATGCCGCCGGCAGCGTCCATGTGGCCAAGGCGGTGGCTTCCGAAAGCTATGTGCGCGCAACCGACATGGCCCACGAAGTCCACGCCGGAATAGGCGTTCTGCGTGAGTACGGACTCACATTGCACACCAAGATGTCGCGCTCCCTGTACCACACCCTGGGTTCCCCCCGGGAGCATCACCGCCTGCTGGAGCGCGCGCTCAAGCTGGTGGCCTGAAGAACAGAACGCCGGATGCAACCGGCGTCGGCAACCTGACCGGGGACGGACCTGCAAGGGCCCGTCCCCGTTTTCTTTTTGCGGCACATCCAAAGGAGGAATGCCATGCATGAGGCAGTGATTCAGCAGGCAAGTCAGTTCACCAAGTTCTCGAAGCGCCTCGCCACCGCGGGCCTGGCCCTGTCAGCCATGGTGCTGGCGCCGGTCGGTGTCGCACTGGGGCAGGCCGCCTTTCCGTCCAAACCCATCACCCTCATCGTCCCCTACGCACCGGGTGGCTCCACCGATGTGCTCGGCCGCATGTTCGCCGGCCGCATGGGCGAACTGCTCAAGCAGCCCGTGCTGGTGGAAAACCGTGGTGGTGCCGGCGGCCTGATCGGTTTCCGCGCGGCGGCCCAGGCACCGGCCGATGGCCACACGCTGCTCTACACCACCTCCATCATCGCCACCAACCACCTGATGTACCGCAACCCCGGCTACAGGATGGAGGACTTCACCGTGATCGGCCCGGGCGGGCATTTTCCCTATGTGCTGATCGCCAACGAGAACGTGCCTTTTCGCAGCGTCGGCGAACTGGTGGCTTACGGCAAGGCCAACCCGGACAAGCTGAATTACGCCGCACTGGGCAAGGGCTCACCCACGCAGCTTTTCATGGTGCGCTTCATGGCGGCGGCCGGCTTCAAGGCGACTGAAATCCTCTACAGCGGCGCCGGCCCGGCCAACAAGGACACCATGGCCGGCACCGTGCAGCTGCAGTTCACCGGCGCCACCACCGCCAACCTCAACCTCACGCGTACCATCCCCATCGCCATCACCCACGACGAGCGACTGCCCATGGCGCCGAAAGTTGCGACCTTCAAGGAGGGTGGCTATGCCAACATGCTGGGGGGCACCTGGTTTGCCATGTTCGCCCCGGTGAAAACACCGGCCGCCATCTCCAGCCGGCTGACGGCCACCCTGTCTGCCGCCTCGGTGGACCTCAAGGACAAGCTGGCCGCCTCGGGGACTTTCCTGTTCCCCGGCAAGCCCGAGGAGTTCGCTGCCTACATCAAGGCGGACACGGCGCGCTGGGAAGGCGATATCAAATCGTTGAAGCTGGAATTGATCGATTGACGCTGCCCACACGAACCGGCCCTTGACGCTGGTTCGTGGTGCCAAGTGGCCTGAGCGATGGCTCGGGGACGCTCTGACTGAGCTGTTTTCCAGAACCCTGTTCTTAGGGAAGGACTGAACAAGTGGGCTGCGCCCCCTTGTCTATCCCCCACGTCAGAGGAAACAGTTGAACGGTGATCCTCGATTCCAGACTTGATTAGTGTTTCCTTGGGGATGACGGGAATGTTTCCCCGGATTTTTCAGAATATCAGCAGCCTCTGACCGGCCCGAAACGCCCTCAAGTTGTCGTGTCCGGTGCCGTAACACCGGTATGAGTCCCACCATTGCCATGGCTGCACCTGTCGCCCCCGTCGTCGCCAGTGACCTGGCTTCGTGGGTGAAGTGCCTGGGCGATGCCGACCTGCCTGTGCTGCGCTCGACCAAGCGGCAGATTGGGCGCCTCGCCGCGGTGGGTGACGAGGGCATCGACACGCGTGAGCTGGCCGACGTGATCACGCGCGATCCGTTGATGACCGCGTGCCTGTACCAGCACATCCGCCGAGTGGGCGGAGAGCGCCAACTGGCCGAGATCACCACTGTTGACCGCATGATCGTCATGCTGGGCGTGCCGCCGTTCCTGCGCGCCTTTCGCGACCCGCCGCTGTTGGAGGATAGCCTGCGCAGCAACACGCCGGCGCTGGCCGGCCTGATCCGCGTGATCCAGCGCGCGCGCCACGCCGCCGACATCGCCGGCCGTTTTGCTGCCTGGCGCAACGACATCGGCTTCGAGGAAATCATGATCTCGGCCCTGCTGCACGACCTGGCCGAGATGCTGGTGTGGTGCCATGCGCCGTCCCGGGCACTGGACATGCAGCGGCTGCTCGATGCCAACCCGCGCCTGCGCAGTGCCACCGCCCAGCAGGCGGTGCTGGGCGTGAAGCTGATCGATCTGCAACTCGCGCTGGTGCGCCACTGGCGCATGCCCGAGCTGCTGGTGCGCATGATGGACGACGAGCATGCCGGTAACCCGCGCGTGCGCAATGTCATGCTGGCGGTCAACATCGCCCGGCACTCCATACATGGCTGGGACAACGCCGCGCTCCCCGATGACTTCACCGCTGCAGCGCAATTGCTCTCGACCACGCCGGAGCAGGTGGTGCAGATGATCCAGCCCGAAGGCGCGCACTCTGCCTGAGCAGGTGCCATCGATCGGCGCCGTGTGGCACATTTGGCCGGAGCGCGGCTGTAAACCCCCTGGTCAAAGGTTCTTCGTCAATTTCCGGGGATGGCATTGGCAGCAAGCTTGGCAGGCTTGGGCTAACCCCCTTGTCAAAGGGGGCCGACTGGCCGCAGGCCAGTGGGGGGATTTTGACCAACCAGGCTGGTCTCATGGCCTTTTGCCGATAGGGCATGAGCCCTGCGCACGGCTGTGGCCTTGCAGAGGGGAAGCACCGCAGGACACTCAGGGCCCGCATCCGGTCATGACGGGCGAAGGATCAAGGCAGCGGGAGAAAATCCCCCCGCACCTTCACTGCGCTCACGAGTCTTTGACAAGGGGGTTTACGCCGCCCCGGCTTGCAAGCCTTGCCGCCCCGGCGGTCCCGGAAAGTCAGCCAAGAGCCTTTTTAACCAGAGGGAGGTCGGCGCAGACTCTGATATCAATTTGATGGCTTATTAAATATCAACAAGCCGTACCTTCTGAAAATGATCATATCATCCGGCGAGGGCCAGCGCGTCCTTCAGGCCCCGCCGCGAAAGCAGGAATAGCCCCAGGGCGTGCACTTGAAGGGCAGGTGGTAGTGCTGCTCGGGGGCGGCGATGCCGAAGGCGTAGCTCACCACATCGAGGAAGGGCACGGTCGGCAGGTCGATGCCGGCCGCGCGGTAGTAATCGCCGACATGGAACACTGCTTCGTAGGTGCCCGCCTCGCAGCGGGCCGCCAGCGCGGTGTCCTCCAGCAGGGCTTTGGCGGAAATCGCGCCCGAGGCCACCAGGCGCTTCTGCGGAGACAGGGCATGCAGTTCCACTCGCATGCCGGCAGCCACCAGCCCCCGTGATACATCGACTACATGGATGGAAATCCCGCCGCTCACTGCAGTGCGTCCCTTGCGTCAGTTGAGGGTGGCGCCGGAGGCCTTCACCGGACCGGCCCAGTCATTGACCTGATTCTCCACAAATTTCGTGAACTCCGCCGGGCTCATTGGCCGGCTGTGCACCCCAAGTTCGTCGAGGCGCTTGCTGATCACCGGATCGGCCACCGCCTTCAGGGTCACCTGGTGCAATCGGGTGACCACAGCGGCAGGCAGGCCGGCCGGGCCGGAGATGCCAAGGAAGTTTTCGGCCACCAGCTTCGGTTGCCGGTACTCCAGCACGCTGGGCACGTCCGGCGTCAGTGGCGAACGTGCTGGCGCAGTCACGGCGATGGCCTTCAGCCGGCCATCCTTGATCAGCGGCACGTTTTGCGGGAGGGTATCGATGGCAAGCTTGAGCGTGCCGTTGAGCAAGTCGTTGTGCATGGGGGCAGAACCCTTGTAGCCGACATGCTCCATGCGCACACCTTCCAGGTTTTTGAAGGTCTCACCGACGATGTGGCCGATGGAGCCCACGCCGCCCGAACCGTAGGACACCGGGGTGGTCTGCGCCTTGATCCAGGCGGCCAGTTCCGGCAGGGTCTTCGCTGTCACCGTGGGGTGCAACACGAACACATTGGACACCGAGCCCAGATAGGCCACGTGGGTGAAGCTCTTCACCGGGTCGTAGGTTTTCTGTTCCAGCATGGCCGGCGAAATGCTGATGGGTGCGCTGTTGGACAGCATCAGCGTGTAACCATCAGGCACGGCGCGGGACACCGCCGCCGCACCGATGGTGCCGCCCGCGCCGGGCTTGTTGTCCACCAGGAAGGACTGCCCCAGCGCCGCCTGCAGGGGCACCGTCATGAAGCGCGCCACGATGTCGCTGGACCCGCCCGGGGGAAAGGTCACCACGATGGTGACGGCGCGCGCGGGCCAGGTCTGGGCGGTGGCTGTGCCGGCGAACAGGCCGGCCGCAACGAAAATGGATGCGGTGATTGCGCGTTTCATGGAACGGCTCCTTCAGGTTGGCAGGATAGGTCTGCGGCCGGGCCAGTGATGGCACGGCCGCGTCGATACCAATAACGCAATAGCCATGCCCGGCTGGAGGGCGGAGGGGATGGGGCCGGGCAGGGGGATGAAACCGGGGCTGCCAGCGCCGGATGCCGGGTGCATGCCTTGTTATGGAGCATCTTTGGTCGATTGCCCTGTTTCGGTGCGCGGGGTGAAGTGTGACTCGTGGTGTAAAGCCCCTTTGACAAGGGGGTAACCCCTACCGTCCCCGGAAATCGGAATCCTGTGAATACGCCTGATAACAATTTCAATGATTGTCTAATATAGACGGTGTATCTCATCCAAAATTGATCACATCAATTAATCAGGACCACTGCTGCCCCACTACGACTGCCCCGGCACATACTCCTTGGGATAGCCCGTCTGCTCGCGCCGGTTGAGCCACCAGCCATATTGATCGGGCATCAGCTTGAAGGGGTCGACGCCCAGTTCCCGGGCGGCATGCGCCGGCCAGAACGGGTCCCACAGCATCTGCCGGCCGATGGCGACGAGGTCGGCCTGGCCGGCGCTGAGGATGTCTTCGGCCTGCTGCGCATACAGGATCAGGCCGACGGCCGCCGTGGCGATGTCCGCATCGCGGCGCACGCGCTCGGCATAGGGCACCTGGAAGCCCAGCTTGAGCGAGCCGCGCGAGGCGGTGGGTGAGCGGATGGCGATACCGCTGGCGGAGCAGTCCATGACGTCCACGCCGCGAGCCCCGGCCTTCAGTTCGCGCGTGAGCACCACCGTGTCCTCCAGCGTCCAGCCGCCTTCATCCACTGCCGACACGCGAAAGAACAGCGGCTTGTCATCGGGCCAGGCGGCGCGTACCGCTTCGGTGAGTTCGAGGGCGAAGCGCATGCGGTTGGCGAGGCTGCCGCCGTACTCGTCAGTGCGCTGGTTGGCCGCAGGGGAGAGGAACTGGTGCACCAGATAGCCATGCGCGCCGTGGATCTCCACGGTGTCAAAGCCCGCCGCCAGGGCGCGCCGTGTCGAGGCGGCAAAGGACTCGATCACGGTGTGGATGTCGGCCTTGGTCATCGGGCGCGGCGTGGGCCAGCCGGGCAGGAAGGGAATGGCGCTGGGGGCGATCATCTCCCAGTGGTCCTCGCCCTCGATGGGTACCGAGCGGTCCAGCGGTTCGTTGCCTTCCCACGGGCGTGCCGTGCCGGCCTTGCGTCCGGTGTGGTTGAGCTGCACCCCGGAGGCCGCGCCATGCTGGCGGAGGAATTGCGTGATGCGCTTGAGCGGCGCCACCTGCTCGTCATTCCACAGACCCATGTCGCCGATGGTGCCCAGGCCGCGCCGCTCCGGTTTGGTCGCCTCGACGAATACCAGGCCCGCACCGCCGGTGGCGAAGCGTGCGAAGTGGGCGAAATGCCAGTCGGTGATCACACCCTGCTTGGCGCAGTACTGCGCCATGGGCGAGACCATGATGCGGTTGCGCAGCGTGAGGCCGCGCAATTGCAGTGGCGTGAACAGTCGTGGCGTGATCTTGTCGTTCATGGAATGCTCGGCTTGCAGGGAAGGTGCGTGGCCGGGGATTGTATGCTGCGGAACTGTTGCGGCGCCGCAGCCTTGCAACGCGGTGGAATCAGAACAATCAGAACCCGCGCTGCTTGTTGATCTGTCCTTCCAGCGGCTTGCCCGAACGGTACAGCGCGACATTGCGGCAGAAGCGGTCGAGGTTGCGGCTGATGCGGAACTGGCTGGCGCCCGCGGTGTGCGGGGTCATCAGCACATTGGGCGTGGTCCACAGCGGATGGTCCACGGGCAGCGGTTCCTCCGGGCCCACGTCCAGGCCTGCACCGGCGAGGTGGCCGCTGGTGATGGCAGCGATCAGCGCGTCGGCATCGAAGAGTTCGCCACGCGTCACGTTCACAAAGAGCGAGCCCTTCTTCATCTGGCTGAAGGTGCGCGCATTGAACAGGTGGTGGGTGTCCGGCGTGAGTGGCAGGCCGGAGGTCACCACATCGGCGGCGCCCAGCAGTTCCGTCAGGCGCCCACTGCCCCAGACTTCCTTGACCTCGGGCGAGGGCGGCACCGGATCGCAGTCCACGGCGATCACGCGCATGCCGAAGGCGGCGGCGCGCCGCGCGATGTGGCGGCCGGTGCCGCCGAAGCCCACCACGCCCATGGTGCAGGCTTCCAGTTCGAATTCCTCGGCGCGGTAGGCCACGCGGTTCTTCCACGAGTGGGGCGCATCCTGGATGGCGCGGCCGATGCGCCGTGTCAGCGCCAGCAGGAGGCCGAAGGTGTGGTCGGCCAGGTGCGAGCCCACCAGCGCCTTGTCACCGGAGAGCAGCACGTCACTCTTCACCATCTCCGGGAACAGGTAGGCATCGGCGCCGGAGGTGATGGCGTGCACCCAGCGCAGTTTCTTGGCGCGCGCGAACATGGCCGGGGTAACCACGCCCAGGATTACCTCCACGTCCTCCACTTCATTCGCCGCTTCCTCCGCCGACTTGACCAGGGTGATCTTGTGGTCGGGGCCGGCCGCCTCGCGGATGCGCGCGAGCACGTCCTCTTCGACGCGGGGCATGGTGACGCCGGGGATGATGAGTATGTTCATGGGGGGTGTCCTGTTGGGTCTGATTGATCTGATGGTTCTGGTGTGTGTTGCAGCATCGAGCGGCAGAAGCGCCCCGCCTCAGTCCGCGGTGATGTTGTTGGCCTTGATCACGCGCGCGTACTTGTCGGAATCGCGGCGCATCAGCGCGGTGAAAGGCTCCCCGCCCAGGCGCAGCGCCTCCATGCCTTCATTGGCGAGCTTCTCGCGAAAGTCTGCGGCTGCCTGCAGTTTGGCGATCTCCCCTGACACGCGCTCCAACACCGGCCGCGGCAGTGCCGGCGGGGCGAGCACGCCATACCAGATGCGGATGTCGAAGTCGGCCAGGCCGCCTTCGGCAAAGGTGGGCACCTGCGGCAGGCTGGTCATGCGTTGCTCCGCGCCCACGGCGATGGCCTTGAGCCGCCCGCTTTTCACATGCGGGATGGTGGAGATGGGGATGGCGAAGTACAGCTGCGTCTGCCCGCCCATGAGACCGGCCATGGCCGGGCCGCCGCCCTTGTAGGGCACATGCTGCATGGACACACCCGCCACCATGTTGAAGAGGGCATTGGCCAGGTGCGCCGGGCTGCCGCCACCGGCCGACGAATAATTCAGTGCGCCCGGCTTCGAGCGGGCCAGCGCAATCAGCTCCTGCAGCGTGTTCGTGGGCACCGACGGATGCACCACCAGCAGGAAGTCGGTCACGCCGACAGAAGCCACCGGGGTGAAGTCCTTCACCGGGTCGTAGGGCGCTTTCAGCAACAGCGGCGTGATGATGTGCGTGGGCGTGATCACCATCAGCGTGTAGCCATCCGGCGTGGCCTTGGAAACGAGATCGCCGCCGATGAAGCCATTGCCGCCGGGGCGGTTGTCCACCAGCACCTGCTGGCCGAAGCCCTCGGTGAGTCGCGCGGCGAGCAGGCGCGCCAGCACGTCGCTGCTGCCGCCCGGGGCGTTGGGGGTGACGACACGCACCGGTTTGATCGGGTAGTTCTGTGCGCCGGCGGCGCCGGGCAGCATGGCCAATGCCATGCCCAGTGCTGCGACCATGGCGGCACCCGCGATGTGGGCGTGCGTGGTGCTGACGTGCGTGGAGCCAGCGAGCGTGGTGTTCGACGGCCTCAAACCTTGCGACAGGTATGACATGTCTCTCCTCCTGGGTTGTCGCCAGCTTGGTGCCGTCCTGCTGCTGACGGGCCCTGGCCGCGGCGCTGTTTCGCGCCTACTTGTGCCAGCCGGCGAACCTGCTATCGAGCGGTCAGGGTACATCCTCGGGCGCGGCGAGCGCAAATGGCCCGCCACCATGGACGCACACCGGCGCAGCTTCGCTGGCTGCCATGGGGCACCCGAGACAATCCGCCGGATTCGGCGCTAGACTGCCTGCGCCGTCAGCACAGGTTAAGAGCGCCTGACAGAATTGCCGTTAGGCGCCCTGACTCAGGGGAGCGCGAGGGGATGTTTTCCCTCGCATTGTTAGGCGCTCCAAGCCGTCCATAAAAGCGGTCGCATCCGAGCAGTCACCACAAGGAGGAGAAAACCATGCGCGCTGTATCCCGACTTGCCCTGTCAGCACTATCCACACTGGCCCTGCTGGTGCCCGCTGCGGTGCAGGCGCAGACCTACCCGAACAAGCCGGTGCGCCTCATCGTACCCTTCGCCCCGGGCGGTGCATCCGATATCGTTGCGCGCGGCATGAACGAACCGATGAACCGCGCACTGGGCCAGCCCATGATCATCGAGAACAAGCCCGGCGCCGGTTCCAGCCTGGGCGTGGAGCAGGCGGCAAGATCCGCCCCCGATGGTTACACCCTGTTGATCGCCAGCCAGAGCGGCATCATCGTCAATCCCATCGTCAACCCGAACGTGGGCTACGTCGTCGAGCGCGACCTGATCCCGGTGTTCCACCTCACGCGATCGCCGCTGGTGCTGGGCGTGCATCCTTCGGTACCGGTGCGCTCGGTGAAGGAACTGGTGGCCCTGGCGAAGAAGTCCCCGGGCAAGCTCAACTACGCCACCTCCGGCAATGGCTCGGTGCCGCACCTGGCCACCATCATCTTCAGCGGCATGACCGGAACGGAGATGGTGCACGTGCCCTACAAGAGCGGTGGCCTGGCCGTCACCTCGGTGATGGCCGGCGACACGCAACTCACCTTCGGCACCTCGCCTTCGGTCATGCCCCAGGTCGTCAACAACAAACTGCGCGGCGTGGCCGTCACCACCAAGGCGCGCTCGCCCTTGGTGCCCGACCTGCCTGGCATGGAGGAATCCGGCTTCCCCGCCTTCGATCTCTCCGTCTGGTACGGCCTCTTCCTTCCCGCGAAAACCCCGCCGGCCATCGTCAACCGCCTCTTCACCGCTTCGCAGCAGACCATCGGCGACGTCAAGTTCAAGGACATCATGGCCAAGGACGGCACCGAGCTTCCCGGCTCCAAGTCACCAGAGGAATTCGCCAACCTGATCCGCGAAGAAACCCGCGTCACCGCCAAGGCGATCAAGGAATCCGGCGTCAAGTTCGACTAGCCGTTCGACGATTGTCTGGGACGCAGGCGCTGCGAGGCAGCGGGTGTTAACCCCCTTGTCAAAGGGGGCCGACTCGCGCGTAGCGCGAGCGGGGGGATTTTCACCAGGCAAGCGGATCTGCGTCCATTTGCCAGACCTTGCTGCGAGTTCAAGCGGGGGGATTTTGATACCGCTGCCGCCCTGCCAATCGCAGCGGCAGAGCGCCATGGCAAGCGCAGCGCCAGCCATGACCCGCCTCCCTCCACAACTCAGCAAGCGGTTTATTATCAAAACTGTATGAATAACCAATTCATTATTGGATTGACGTATAAATTATGATCAACGTCCGGTGTGCCATTTCGCGCACCCGCCCGGCAACCGCCAATACCACAGCCACCCATGGAGCCCCGAATGCCCGCAGCCAAGACCGCCCGTAACGCCAAAAAGACCAAAGCCGGCAGGACCATTGCACCGATCAATTTCAAACTGAGAATCCTGTACAAGTCCGGCGTCGCGCAGGACTACCTCCACGTCGCCGATCACGACGTGTCGTTCGAGAACTTCAGGGATGCCTACCACGCGGCACTAACCAGCAACGGCGCGAAAACCGGCACCTACCAGATTGGGAAAAATACGAAGATCACCATCGACTGGCGGGAGCTTGTGTCTGTGCAGACTTGGCAGGACTGAGGGGTGTGTGCCTATACGGACGATGAGCGCAGGTCGGGTATGTGTCACTGACCCAATTGACTCATATCGGCTATCCTCACCACTATGGCAATACCTGACTATCAGACCTGCATGCTTCCACTCCTCCGTTATTTGTCGGACGGAGCAGAGCACACACTTCGCGATGCTGAAGAGAGTCTTGCAGAACACTTCAAGCTGACACCGGCAGAGAGGGCAGAGCTCTTACCTTCTGGTCAGCAGGGAGTCTTCAAGAATCGAATTGGCTGGGCTCGTACGTACCTGAAGAAAGCAGCTCTGCTTGAATCGCCCAAGCGAGGGGTATTCAAGATCACTGAGCGCGGGATCAGTACGCTGGCTTCAAATCCGGCAAAAATCGACGTTAAGTTTCTGGAGCAATATCCTGAATTCGTCGAGTTCAGAGAAGTCTCGAAGCCCGAGCCTGGAGGTGCAGTCCCGGTAGAGCTTCCTCAGTCCAAGACCACACCAGAAGAGACGATCGAACTGGCGCACCAAGGCTTGCGCGAACAACTTGCCGCCGAACTATTGACGCGAATACTTGGTTGTTCCCCCACGTTCTTTGAGCAGCTTGTAGTGGAGTTGCTCGTAAAGATGGGTTATGGCGGCTCCCGACGAGATGCGGGCGAACGAATCGGCCAGGCGGGCGACGGCGGTATCGATGGAATTATCAAGGAAGATCGGCTCGGTCTCGATACGATATTTATTCAAGCGAAGCGATGGCAAGGCTCAGTAGGCAGGCCAGAGATTCAGAAATTCGTAGGCGCTCTGCAGGGCCAGCGCGCAAAGAAGGGTGTTTTCATTACCACGTCTAGCTATACAGCAGAGGCTGCAGACTACGCCACGCGCATTGATACGAAGGTCGTTCTGATTGATGGAAAGAAACTAGCAGGACTGATGATCGACTTTGACGTTGGTGTGGCACCGGCTGCTACCTACGTAGTGAAGAGAATTGATTCGGATTACTTCGAGGAGTCCTGAATGCAAAAGTGTCCTTGTGCTTAAACTTTTGTCCCTAAACCAATCTTGTTAAGGAAACCGGGAAACTCTAACGTCGCCATTGACCGGCGCCGACAGGCGTCCGTTCCGATGGCTTGTTATGCGGCTTCATGGCCTGTAGACCACAGTCTCGTCTACTGCGTAGAGCGTGCAGGCTTGACCAGCGCGTTCCGCGCAGCGACGTAGCGCCTCGGAGACATCG
>CANJJT010000035.1:0-37947 GCA_947474715.1 Betaproteobacteria bacterium | reverse complement strand
TAGGCTTGGGGCGTCCTTTGGCTCGCTTGGTATTCATAAGTCGAGCCGAAAGTTAACATCACCTTCGATTGTTTACAACCCCACTGGCATCAATTTCTCGAAATGAGCAAAAAATGTGGGTAACGATTAGTTTGACAAGGGGGTAAACCCGGCCCGTGTTTCAGCCTACCCCGCGCTTGGCGCGACCGCCATCCTTGATTGGCGTGGCGAATTTGTATTCGATGTCCCAGGGGAAGTGGATCCACTTCTCCTGTTTGAATTCACGCACGCACATGTCGACGATGGGCCTGCCCGAGGGCTTGGCATACAACGTGGCGAAGTAGGCTTTGGGCAGCATCTTGCGCACGAAGCGTGCGGTGCGTCCGGTGTCGACCAGGTCATCGATGAGCAGGAAGCCATCGCCATCACCCTCAATGCCCTTGAGCACCTTCACTTCCCTTTGCACTTGCGCCGCTTCACCTGAATTTTCCGAGTCGTAGCTGGTGACGCACACCGTGTCGATGAGCCGGATGTCCAGTTCGCGCGCGATCAGCGCGGCCGGCACCAGCCCGCCGCGGGTGATGGCAATGATGCCTTTCCAGGGGCCGCGGTCATGCAGCATCTCGGAGAGATAGCGGGTGTCACGGTGCAACTCGGCCCAGGACACCACGATGTCGTCTTTGTAGGGAACCTCTGCCATGATGCCTTTGCACCTTCCGTGAGTTCGATGCCGGAGTTTAACGGGGGTGGGCCGGACGCGGCTTGTCCTTGTTGCGTTTTCCCTGCTTTGGTGCGTCGACCATGAGCGCGACGGCAGCCCGGGCCATGCCGGTGTCGCTATGGGCCACGCCAGGCACCGTGTGCAGTTCCCAGCGAAACGGCGTGTCCAGGCTGGCGGCTTCGTCGCGACCGGTCTGGAAGAATAGCTGGCCGCGTTCATGGCGGTTGCGTCCTTGTGCCATGGCCTGCGGCGCGCGTGGCAACTGCGGATGGGAGGGATCGGTGTCCCGTTCACCGAGCAGCACCACCAGGCGACGGCCCAGGGCCTTGCGCAATTGCGCCTCGCTGACCAGCCGGCGGTCCAGGCTCCAGGGGAAGCCCGCCTCGTTGGAGGAGGCATACAGCGGTAGTGTGTAGGATCCGGCATTGGCTGCAATCGCCAGTTCCACGCGTGTCTGCGGCATGAACAGCATGAAGCGATGCACGAACTGCGCGCCCGCCGAATGTCCGTAAAGGGTAAAGCCCTGCGCCGTCAATGCCTCGCCCGCGCGGACCTCATCGAACAAACCTTCGATGACCTGGAAGCCCCAGCGTTTTTCGTCGGCATCGGTGACCCCGCCGAAACCATACTGGTCTCCGGGATAGGCTCTGGCGGAAAACTCCGGCACCAGCAGCAGGAAGCCATGGCGGTCAGCGTGCGCCGCCCAGCGGTCACGGTATTGCTGCGCATTGCGTTCCAGCCCGTGCATGACGAAGACGACGCGAGCTGCGCGTGGCATGCCCGGCGGCCGGTGATACCAGACGGTGAGCGGTTTGCCGGTGGCGGGGGCTGCGTAGGCGAAGCTGCCATTGCCCGGCTGCAGTTTCGGGGCAGCCGCCGTCGGGAGACAAAGCAGCAGGCTCAGGCAGAACAGCAGGGGCAGGCCAGCCAGCCTGGCCAGCCCCGCTGGCTGGCCGGTATGGCGGGGAAGGCCTGCCACCGACGACTTCAGTTGCGGTAGTCGGGGTGGAGCTGGTCCATCAGGCGGCGCATGGCATCCCAGGCGACGTCCTTCTTCGACTTGTCCTTGTCCGCACCCATCAATTGCGGCTTGACGATGGACTGGGCAGCGGTCTTGGCGATCTTCTCGACAATGTGCTGCGGCGGGATGTTGAGCTTGGTGCCGCCGGCCTGGGCCATTACCTGCACGGCGCAGGACTCCTCGAGCTTGCGCATTAACGCGAAGGCCTGACCTACCGTGTCGCCCGCAGCCAGCAGGCCGTGGTTGCGCAGGATCATGGCGTTCTTCGTGCCCAGTGCCGCGGCGATGCGCTCGCATTCCTCCGGGTCATCGGTGATGCCGTCGCAGTCGTAGTAGGCAACGCGGCCTTGCAGGCCCATCGAGGCCAGCGTCAGCGGCAGCAGTCCCTGTTCCTGCGCGGATACGGCCATGCCGGCGAAGGAGTGGGTGTGGATCACGCATTTCAGGTCTTCGCGCACGCGATGCACCGAGGCATGCACCACGAAACCGGGGGCGAACACCGGCCAGGGCGAGGGCACCAGCTTCTCGCCGTGCAGGTCCACCTTGAGCAGGTTGGAGGCATTGACCTCCTGGTACATCAGGCCGAAGGGATTGATCAGGAAATGCGCATCCGGTCCGGGTGAGCGCATCGAGATGTGGTTGTAGATGGAGTCGCGATGCCAGCCCATGTGCTCCACCGCACGATAGCAGCAGGCCAGTTCCTGGCGCGCCGCCCACTCCTCCGGTGAACAGTTGAGGGGGCTGCCGGTGCTGGGCTTGAGTTGCGCGGACATGGGGTTCTCCTTGTCAGGTCGTGGCGGGGTGCCGGGGGCGGGTGCTGGTTCCGGCGGGCGAGGCGCCATATTACGCGAGGTGGCCCGTTGTCGACGGAAATGAAAAAGCCCCGGACTGGCCGGGGCTTTCAGGGGCAAGCCACACGGACGGGTCAGTTGCCGGTATCGGCCTTGATATTGGCTTCCTTGATCACCTTGCCGTAGCGCTCCAGATCCACCTTCAGCAACTGCTCGAACTGGGGCACGGTGGTGGGGTAGGGATCGATGCCCTGCTTGTTTAACTGGTCCTTCACGTCGGCCATGCCCTGGGCCTTCTGGATCGCGGCATTCAGCTTGAGGAGGATGTCGCGCGGCGTGCCGGCCGGGGCCAGCATGCCGAACCAGTTGTTGGCGACATAGCCGGGCAGGCCGGCTTCGGCGAAGGTGGGCATCTCCGGGATCACCGGATTGCGATGGTCGCCGGAAATGGCGATGGGGCGCACCTTGCCCGACTTCACGTGCGGCGCGAGGTTGACCAGGTTGTTGATGCTGGCCTGCACCTGGCCGCCGATCAGGTCGGTCATGGCCGGACCGCCGCCCTTGTAGGGCACCACGGTGAACTTGATGCCGGTGGCGACCATCAGCAGTTCGTTCACCAGGTGCTGCACCGTGCCCAGGCCCACCGTCGCGGAGTTGATCTTGCCGGGATTGGCCTTGGCGTAGGCGAGGAATTCCTTGAGATTTTTCGCCGGCAGGGACGGATGCACACCCAGCATGTAATCGCTGCGGCTGATGGCCGAGATGCCGGCGAAGTCCTTCAGCGTGTCATAGGGCAGCTTGGGCTGCAGCCAGTGGTTGATGACGAAGGAATTGGTGATGGTGAGGATGGTATAGCCGTCGGCCGGCGCACGCGCCATGGCTTCGGTGCCGATGATGGTGTTGCCACCCGGCTTGTTGTCGACGATGAAGGACTGGTTGAATTCCTCGGACATCTTCTGCGAGTAGATGCGCGTGACGGCGGTGGTGCTGCCACCGGGCGCATAGGGCAGGATGACACGCACGGGCTTGTTCGGGTAGTTGGCGGCACTCTGTGCGAGCGCGCCGGTGGCGATGCCCAGGGCAGCGCCGGCGCCCAGCAATCGGGCAATGGTCAGCATTTTTTTCATGGGTATTCCTTCCGGTAGGACACGCCCCGGACATGGCGGGGCGCTGTGGTACCTCCCTGCGGAGGCGGTTTTCAGCGGGGCAATTCTAATTCAATTGTCTGGCGCAACGGCTGGCTGGGCGAGTCGCCACCAGCGGGCCGGATCGGGCTCAGGCAGAGCCGGTCGGATCGATCAGGCCGAGGGCCTGGCGGATGGCTGCGACGTCGGTGGGGCGGACCAGCGCATCCACTTCCTGCCCCTTGTCCAGGAAGATCAGCGTCGGCCACAGCTTCACCTCGAAGCTGCGTCCGAGGCGGCGGCCACTGCCATCCTCGACCTTGATGTGGCGCACGCCAGGGTGCATCGCCATGGCCTCGGCGATCAGCGGCTGGGCGCGCTGACAATGGCCGCACCAGGGCGTGCCGAATTCCAGCAGGGTCGGTTCCTGCAGGGCCTCGATCTCGTCGCGGGTGGGGCCGGGATTGGCGTAGTCCATGGGCGATCCGGATTCAAAGTAGGTGCGGTAATTATAGGTACATGGCAGGGGCATGGCATCGGACCGGCGTGTGTGCAGCAGCGTCGGAAATCGGTTGGCTTGCACCCTGGCCATCGCTGCTGGCGTGATGCCACCGGCGCCGTGCGCTTGCGGCTTTTCCTTTCGGGGCATGCGGTTCACAATCTGCCAGGCAATTGTCTTGACCAACCATTCAATCATTCAAAAGGGGGGGGGAGATATGAGGCTGTTTACATGTTTGACCGCGGGCCTGGGCCTGCTGGCGGTGGCCGCTCACGCCGATGACACCCGCGACACGCCCTGCCGCACCACACAGGAATGCGTGGAGCAGGCCAACCGGCTGCGCGGTGTGGTGGCCCGCGATGAAACCAGTGCCATGGCCAAGGCCCAGGACCAGTTCTACTGGATGAGCCGCATCAATATGGCATCGACCGTGATGCTGGTGGAGAAGGGCATCATCCCGCCGGCGCTGGTGAAGACGGTGTCCAGCGGCGTGCGCCATGCCATCGTGCAGGCCACCCAGCCAGGCGGCAAGCGGCCGGAAGACGTGCTGCAGCTGGAACGGATCATCGAGGAGAAGTCCGGGCCTGAAGCGACGCTGGTGCATACCGGGCGCAGCCGGCAGGACATGTACGGGACCATACGCACCATGCGCGTGCGCCGTGCCGTCCTCGACACGGCCGAAGCGCTGCTGACCACGCGCCAGCAACTGATCGACATTGCCGTCAGGCATACCGAGACCTTCGTGCCGGCCTATACCAACGGCGTGCAGGCCCAGCCCATCAGCTATGGCCACTACCTCATGGCCTTTGCCGACTCGCTCACCCGGGATGCGCAGCGCATCCGCGACTTGTATCCCCGGCTCAACCTGAGCCCCATGGGCACCGCGGTGCTGGCCAATTCGAGCTGGCCGCTGGACCGACCGCGACTGGCCGAACTGCTGGGCTTCGACGGGCTTGTCGTGAATTCCTACGATGCCACCCAGGTCATCGCCATGGATGTCCAGCTGGAAGCGGCGGCCATCATGAGTTCGGTGGCGATCCGCATCGGCGCCATGCTGCAGGACATCCACACCCAGTACCACCAGAGCAACCCCTGGCTGTTGCTCGATGTCGGGCAGACCTATACTAGCAGCGCCATGCCGCAGAAGGCCAATCCGGGGGTGGTGCAGACCGCCCGGGCCAGGGCCTCGGATGTGGTGGCGGCCAACCAGATGATGGTCCTGCGCAACCACAACGTCACCCCGGGCATGACCGATTACCGGGCGACGGGGGACGCCTCCAAAATATTCGTCATGACGATCGACCTGCTCAACCAGTTCAACAATGTCATGAAGAATCTGGGGGTCAACGGACAGCGATCCCTGGAGGAACTGAACGGGGACTGGACCACCTCCATCGAACTGGCCGAAACGCTGCAGCGGCTGCATGGCGTGCCCTTCCGGGTCGGCCATCACTTTGCCAGCCTGGTGGTCACCTCGGCGAGGAAAAGCAACTGGCGGCCGGATCAGTTTCCCTATGCCGAAGGGGTGAAACTGTATGTGGATGCCACCCAGCGTTACAAATTGGCGCAGACGCGCCTGCCGCTCGACGAGAAGGCGTTCAAGGCGACGCTGTCGCCCGAGATGATGGTGCGCACCCGCGTCGGCATCGGCGGGCCGCAGCCTGAGGAAGTCCGGCGCATGATCGGCATGGCGCGCGAGGCGCTGTCCCGGGACCGCACCTGGCTGACTGAGCGCAACACCAGGCTGCTCGAGGCCGAAGCCAGGCTGAACATCGCCTTCGAGAAGCTGCTGTAGCGGCAGTTGCCTGCGTGCAGGGATCAAGGGGCGGGCGCCCCTTGATTCAGCCAGGCCTCACCCAGTGGCGCCGAGGTCCCAGCGCTTGCCTAGGTGCTGGTCCAGCCTCCATCCACCGGCAACAGCACGCCGTTCAGGTAGGCGGCCGCGGGGGAGAGCAGGAACATGGTTGCCGCGGCGACATCTTCGGGATAACCCATGCGGCCGGCCGGGATGCGGGCCAGGCGGACACGGGTGTTCTCGTTGGCGAGATAGGGCTGGGTGCGCGGGGTGATGATGAAGCCGGGTGCCACGGCATTGGCGCGCGGCAGGCCGCGATGCTTGAGTGCCAGGTGGCGGGTGTAGCCGGCGATGCCGGCCTTGGCCACCGGATAGAAGGCCTGGCCGGTGCCGCCCTGGAAGTTGCCCAGCACCGAGGACATGTTCACCACGCTGGCGGCGACGCCGGTGTGGCGCTCCAGCCAGGTGTTGGTCATGCGGTACATGCTGCCGATGGAAATCGTCAGATTCTGCTCGAAGGGCACATCCGAGACCATGGCCGGACCGGCGTTGTTGACCAGGTAGTGGCAGGGGCCGAGCGCGGCGGTCGCTGCCCAGGCGCTTGCGACTTCCGCATCACTGCCGACGTCGGCCTTCACCGCAATGGCCTGGCCGCCCGCGGCCCGGATGGCCTGCACGGTTTCATCGGCGCCGGCGAGGTTCATGTCCCACACGGCCACCGCGAGCGCCGATTTGGCGGCGGTTCGCGCAATGGCCCGGCCGATGCCACTGCCGGCGCCGGTGACCACCACGACTTCACCGGGCTGGAAGCCCAGGGCGCGGAAGTCGTACAAAGGGCCGTTCAGGGGCTGCTTGACGGTGGGTTCACTCATGGTTGTCCTTGTGGGTGGGCAGGGTGCAGCATTGGTCAGTGGCCAGGCTGGGCGGGATGGCGGGGTGGTTAGCCTGCGCTCGAGGCATACGGCAGGAGCCCCGGCCGGCAGCGGTCGTAGGGCAGGGGCAGGCGCATCTTCTCGCCCAGGGCCTGGGCGGCGCGCCAGGGCCAGCGTGGGTCAGCCATCATGGCCCGTCCGATGGCCACCATATCCGCCTTGCCTTCAGCCAGTACCGACTCGGCCAGTGTCGGCTCATGCAGCATGCCTACGGCCATGGTGGGAATGCCCGCCTCGCGGCGCACGCGCTCGGAGAAGGGCACCTGATAGGCCGGACCGACGATGATCTTCTGGTCCGGTGACAGGCCGCCGCTGGACAGGGACACGTAGTCGCAGCCCAGCGACTTGAGTTCGCGGGAGAAGGTCACGCTGCCTTCGATGTCCCAGCCGCCTTCGGTCCAGTCGGTGGCCGAGATGCGCACGCCCAGCGGGCGGTCTTCGGGCCACACCTCGCGCACCGCCTTGAACACCTCCAGCGGATAGCGCATCCGCCCCTCGAGGTCGCCACCATAACGATCGGTGCGCAGGTTGCTCAAGGGGGACAGGAAGGAGTGCATCAGGTAGCCATGGCCGTAATGCATTTCGATCAGGTCGATGCCGATACGTGCGCAGCGCCGTGCCGAATCGACGAACAAGCCCTTGATGCGGGCAAGTTCCGCCTCATCCGGGCTGGTCACGGGGTTGGGCCGGTTCTCGTAGGGCAGGGCCGATGCGCTCACCATGGCCCAGCCGCCCTCGGCCAGGGGAATCTGCTGCAGGCCTTCCCAGGGCTTGACCACCGAGCCCTTGCGCCCGCAATGGTGCAACTGTATGCCCAGCCTGACGGGCGAAATGCTGCGGCAGAAATCCACCACGCGTTTCAGCGACCGTTCGTGCGCATCCGTCCACAGACACAGGTAGTCGCGGGTATTGCAGCCGCGTTGTTCCACTGCGGTGGCCTCGATCATCAGCAGGCTGGCCCCGGAGAGGGCGAGGTTGCCCAGGTGCATGATGTGCCAGTCGGTGGCATTGCCCTCGCTGTCGGCCATGAACTGCGCCAGGGGCGACACCACGATGCGGTTGTCCAGCTGCATGGATCGGAGCGATAGCGGCGAGAACAGGCGGGACGGCATGGGTTCACTCCAGGATTCCCGGCGTCTTTTACCAGGTCGCCGATACTAAGCGATGGCCGGTCCGTGGTGCAATCTGCAGCGCATCAATGCGATGACCTCGATGTTCCGGATGCGGAACGGCGTGGGCTTGTTTGATCCACTCCCATGACCGGATGCGGGTCATACCGGTATTGGTAATGACGGGTGGCGGGGCAGTCCTGTCGGGCAGGGCAAGCGTTTGCCCGGGCTTGCTGTAAATTAGCCACAGAACACGACTGGAAAAACACCAAACAAAAAGCGTGAACAACAAGGAGGAGTCACATGATCAAGTTCAATCGCCTGATGGCCGCATCATTGCTCGCATCAGCCCTGCTGCCACTGGCGGTGCGTGCCCAGAGTTCCGCGGACATCTATCCGGTGAAGCCGGTGCGCATGCTGGTGGGCTTCACTCCCGGGGGCGCCACCGATATCACCGCGCGCATCATCGCCGAGAAGCTGCAGGCGCGCTGGAACCAGTCGGTGGTGGTGGAGAACCGGCCCGGTGGCGGCGGCAACCTGGCCGCCGAGGTGGTGGCCAAGGCGGCACCCGATGGTTACACACTGGTCCTGGGCGTGACCGGCTCGCATGGCATCAACATCAGCCTGTACAAGACGCTGCCCTACCATCCGCTGCGCGACTTCGAGCCCATCACCCAGGCCACCGTCTATCCCAATGTGATCATCGTGCATCCGTCTTTCCCGGCCAATAACCTGCAGGAACTGCTGGCGCTGGGCCGACGGGCGCCGGGCAAGTACACCTTTGCCCATGATGGCACCGGCACCGGTTCACACCTCACCATGGAACTGCTGCTGCACAAGGCGGGGGTGAAGATGCAGCATGTTCCCTACAAGGGCACGGCGCCCATCATGCAGGATGTGATGGGCCAGCAGGTGCCCATGGCCAGCACCGGCATCATCGGCGCCATGACCAATATCAAGGCCGGCAAGGTCAAGGTGCTGGGGGTCACGGCACTCAACCGCGCGCCCAGCCTGCCGGATGCGCCCACCGTTGCCGAGCAGGGATTTCCGGGATTCGCGGGCGAGCCCTGGTCCGGGTTCTTCGCGCCCAGGGGCACGCCACGTCCCCTCATCGAGAAACTGGCCAATGACATGATCGCCGCCATGCGCATGCCCGACGTGGTGAAGAAGATGGCTGATCTGGGCACGCCGCTGGTGGCCAGCCGCCCGGACGAGTTCCGCGATTATGTGACCCGGGAAATCGAGAAGTGGGCGGAGGCGGTGAAGGTGTCGGGGGCCACGGCCGAATAGTCGAGCGAGCCTGTATCACGCCATGCGACACCGTCCCCGGTGCCGCATGGCCTGATGCGAATCAGCTGCCGGTGGGCCTGCGCAGGTACTGGCCGCGCGCCGGTCCGGTGACCTTGGCTCCGTCATAGACCTGCTCGCCGCGCAGGAAGGTGGCTTTCACCTTGCCGCTCAGTTCCATGCCCTCGAAGGGCGTGTAGCCCTGGTTGGACTCGGACTCGGCGGCGCGCACCACGAAGGACTCGTGCGGATCGACCAGCACCAGGTCGGCATCCAGGCCGACGGCGATATCGCCCTTTTGCGTCAGGCCGAAACGCTTCGCCGGATTCCCGCTCAGCAGTTCAGCCATGTGGTTGTAGGACATGCCGCGCTTGGAGCCTTCGCTCACCACGGCGGACAACAGGTATTCGGTGCCGCCGAAGCCGGACTTGGCCAGCCAGATGTTCTTCGGGTGGGCCATGGACCATTTCTTTTCCGCCGAGCAGCAGGCGTGGTCGCTGACGATCCAGTCGACGTCGCGGTTGAGCACCGCCTCCCACAGCGCCTCGACGTCCGGTCGCGGCCGTATCGGCGGGTTCACCTTGGCATGCACGCCGCACTCGCAGTCGATGTCGAGCAGCAGATGGCCCACCGTGACCTCGCGGCGGAAGCTGATGTGGGGAAAGACCTTCTGCATCATCAGGGCGGCATCCATGGCCTTCTTCGAGGAGAGATGCAGCAGGTTGATGTTGAGGCACTCGGTCTCGTAGGCAAGGTAGGCGGCGATCCAGATGGCCAGGCCCTCGCCATGCGGCGGCCGCGCCGCGCTGTAGGCGGCCAGGCCGGTGAGCTTGCCTTCACGCTCGACGATCTTGGTGTAGGCGTTGAGGATGTCGGCGAACTCGCAGTGCAGGCTGACGCTGACGCTGTCGGCGATCTCGGGTCGCGCCAGCATCAGCTTCCTCGCCGAGCGCATGATGAATTCGAAGTGCGCCACGTCGTAGGTCTCGTCCGGGCCGATCATCAGGAACTCGTTCTGGTCGGAGGACTTGCCGTGCAGGCCGTAGCCGCCGTAGAACATGAAGATCTTGAACGAGGGCACGCCGAAGCGGGTGGCCATCTCTTCCATCTCGTCGATGTGGCCGCTCTCGATGGGGGCCATGTGAAAGCCGTAGTCCACCCAGAAATTGCCCTCGGCCAGGCGCAGCACCTCGGGCATGAAGTCGCGCCAGGGGCCGCCGCGGTTGAGGTAGTACTGGCCGGTGCGCATGTAATTGAGGCTGGAGGTGACCCCGCCCATGGCGGCGGCCTTGCTCTCGGTGACCGCATCGACGTCGAGGTCCTGGTAGATGCCCACGTGCATGTGTGCATCGACGCAGCCCGGAAAGCCGAGCTGGTTGCGGCCGTCGACCACCACCTTGGCTTCTTCGGCGCGGATCTCCGGGGCGATGCGCGCGAACTTGCCGTCCTTGATGCCGATGTCGAGCAGGTCGACCGAATGCTTGTTGGGACGGACCACGCGGACGTTCTTGACCAGCAGATCGAGTGTCTTGTTCATGGATGCCTCTCCTTGTGCCTGTCCGGGCAGCCTGCCATGCCGGCGGCGCCCTGTCTGTGTCCGGCCCTGTCATGGCAATGGCCGCGCCGGCCCGCTGTGACACCCACCGGTGATGGCCGTTGCCTGTCAGTCGTTGGTGGTGACGTTCAGTGCCTTGATGATGGGGCTCCACAGCGCGTTCTCGGCGTGGATGTGTGCCAGCAGGTCGGCCGATCCGACGCCGCTAGGCTCCATGCCGAGTTCGTAGAGGCGGTTGCGAACGTCGTTGTTGCGCAGCACGCCCGTCATGTCGCGCTCCAGTCTCTGCAGGATGGGCACGGGTGTCCTGGCCGGCGCAGCAAAGCCGAACCAGGGGGCGCCCACCACGCCGGGGACCAGTTCGGCAATCGTGGGCACGTCAGGATAGGCGCGTGCGCGCCGCGCCGAACCTACGGCGATGAGGCGGGTCTTGCCGGCCTTCACGTTCGGGGTGGCATTGACCAGGCTCTCGAACATGCCATCGAGCCGCCCCCCGATCAGATCGATGGCGGCCGGACCGGCACCTTTATAGGGCACATGCACCATGTTCAGGTTGGCAGTGCGCTTGAGCAATTCCCCCGACAGCCACCCCGAAGAGCCGATGCCGGCCGAGGCATAGGTGATCTTGCCGGGATTGGCCCGCGCGGCATCGAGGTACTCGCGCATGGTTTTGTAGGGCGAATCCGCACGCACCACGAATCCATTGGTGAAGGTGCCGATCAGCGCGATATGAGCGAGGTCCTTGATCGGGTCATAGGGCATATTGGTGCGCATCAGCGGACCGGGGGCGATGGCGGAATTGGCGGTCACAGCGAGCGTGTAGCCGTCCGGGGCGGCCTTGGCCACGGCATCGACGCCGACCGTCGAACCGGCACCGGCTCGATTCTCGATCAGCAGCGGTTTGCCCAGCGCTTCCGACAGCTTGTCCGAAAGCAGACGGGCGATGACGTCGGTAGAGCCACCGGCGGCAAAGGGCACCACCATGCGCACCGGGCGCGATGGGTATTCGGATTGCGCCAGTGCCGACCAGGGCGCCAGCAGCGCCATGGCGGTGATGGCAGGGGCGAGGACAAGGGGGCGAAGCAGGGCGTTGATCACGAAGTCTCCGTTGGCGGAACGAGGTTGCTGATGGCGTCGGGCATAGTCAATGGTCAATGAGTGAAATGGGTGTGTCCATCGCGATACGATAAGATGCTTCTTCAGTGAGGTTGATTTAAGCATATTCCATTCCAAGAGCGAAAACATCGTGACCAAGCAGGAAGTGATCATTTCAGGTGCAGGACCGGTTGGCTTGTCGGCTGCCATGGCGCTGGCCAGCGTGGGCGTCAAGGTGCGGCTTTACGAGAAGGAGAAGCAGCTGATCGACGATCCGCGTGCCACCACCTTCCATCCGCCCACCATGGACATGCTGGAGCCTTTCGGTGTGGCTTCGGTGATGGTGGAGCAGGGCGTGAAGTGCCCGCACTGGCAGATCCGCTGGCATCCCTCCGGCGAGCGCGCGGTGTTCGATGTCACTGTCCTCCAGAATGACACGAAACATCCCTATCGACTGCAGTGCGAGCAGACAGTGCTGTCACGCGCGCTGCTGGATCGCCTGCTCACCATGCCCGAAGTGACAGTGGAATTCGGCGCCGGGGTCAAGGCAGTTTCTCAGGACGCCAGTGGCGTGAAAGTCACCCTCGAGCGCGACGGCCGCGAGGAAACGGTGAGTGGCGCCTGGCTGATCGGTGCCGACGGCGCCCACAGCGCAGTGCGCAAGTCGCTGGGCCTGGAGTTCGAAGGCAGCGTCTATCCGGAGACCAACCTGATCGCGACGGTGCGCTTCCCCTTCGAGGACCACCTCGAGGGCCTTTCCTGGGTGAGCTACTGCTGGCGCGACGGCGGCAATTTCTCGCTGTTGCGCGTGCGTGACCTGTGGCGTGTGGCCATCTACCCGCTGGCTGACAAGACCATCGAGGAACAACTGACGCCCGAGAGCATCGAGGCGGCGCTGCAGCACATCGTGCCGCAGTCGCAGCCCTACAAGGTGTTGGCACGGCGTGATTACCGCGCGCACCAGCGCATGGTGTCGAAGTACCGCGTGGGCCGGATTTTCCTCGCCGGCGACGCCGCCCACCTCACCAGTCCCACCGGTGGCATGGGCCTGAACGGCGGGGTGCATGACGCCCTCAACCTGGCCGAGAAGCTGACTGCCGTGATCAAGCAGGGCGCCCCTGACTCACTGCTGGAGCGCTACGAGCGCCAGCGTCGTCCCGTGGTGCAGGACGCCATCATTGCCCAGTCGCATGCCAATCGCGCGCGCATGCGCGAGCTCGATCCGGAGAAGCGCCGCGAGTCACTGCGCGCGTTGCAGGAGATCTGCGCCGACCGCGACAAGCTCTACGCGCACATGCTGAAGACTTCGATGATCAGCGGCCTGCGCCAGGCGGCGCTGGTTGAATAGGCCAGGCGGCGCTGGTGGAATAGGCCAGGCTGCACTCGTGGCATAGGGCAGGCGGCGCTGGTGGCGTGATGCGGCGGCGGCGGGGTGATCTCCCCGCCATGCGGCTACACCGATCGTCAGGCCGCTTCCAGCAGCGTCCAGAGCGTTTGCAGCCCCAGGCCGGGTGGTCCCTGCAACACCTGGTCGACAAAGCGTGTGGCGCTGTCCGCGCTGACGCAGCCCGAGGCATAGCGCATGAACTTGGCGCGCACGTCCGCCGCGCTCAGGGGCAGTTCCGGATCGCCCTTGATGGCGCCCACCTGCTGTTCCAGTATCTGTCCACCGGCTTCCACCATGAGCGTCGCACCGCGCCGGCCCGCCGCCGTGAGCGTCTCATCCACTTCCACCTGCACCAGCGCTTCCAGCCGGCGCAGCTCGGGGTCGTTGAAATGTTTCTCGCGGTAAACGCCGGCCTCGATGTCACCATGCACCAGCGCTGCGGCCAGGCCGAAGCTCAGGCTGAACTGCGCCTGGATGGGCTGGCGTGGATTGCGGTTGCCGCAATAGGTGATGGCTTCCTGGTAGATGCGCAGTTTGATGGACGTGATGCCTTGCGTGCCCTGCAGCCGGCGGCGCAGCAGGCGTGCCGCCTCCGCACCGAAATGCACATGGCGTACCGCGGCATAGGGCTTGAGGTAGGCCTCGAGGATCAGATGCCGGTCAGCAGCGAATGAGGGTTCGGTGGTCGCGGCGGAAAACTGTGCGGCGTAATGGGGTAGTGCATCGGCCGGGGCGCTGACGCCGGCAGCCGCGGAGGTCGCCGCCAGCACGCCCAGCCAGGCGCTGTGCGGCAGGTAGGTGTTGCGCGCATTGGCGCCGCTGGCCACCGGCAGGTAGAGGCTGGTGGCGAGCTGGCAGGCAGCGATGTCCAGCGCGGTGAGGCGTTGCCCGAACGACAGGTCGAGCAGGTCGGCCATGGCCGAAGCCACGCCCAGCGAAGGCCAGTTGCCATCGACGTGCATGCCGGGCTGGATGCGCAGCCAGGCACCGGCACGGCCGCCGACTTCGAAGCCGGCCACGAGGCTGCGCAGCAGTTTGCCCAGTGGCACATTGGCGCTTACTGCCTGCGGCAGCAGTGCGGCCACCACCGGCACGCCGGGTCGGCCGTGCGCCACGGCCAGGCCTTCGCAGGCCTCGTCCCAGGTGGCTGCCATGGCGCAGACCGCCGCGGCCCCCAGGTTGGACAAGGGTTTGCCGCCGGGAAACCGGAAACGGCCGGGTTCAAGCAGGGACATCTGCGCTTCGAGGCCCAGCACTTCGGGGGCGCTGCGGGCGGCCAGCATGCAGGCGATGGTGTCGAGCAGCATCAACCGCGCTTTTTCGTCCACCGCAGGGGGCAGGGACTCGCCCTGGCCGATGGCGTCCACATGGCGCGCGAGGAAATCGCGCATGCCGGCCACGGCCGGGTGCTGCAGGGAATCGTTCATCACGGGTGCGACGCAGTCGGCGGCAGTTGCGGCACGGCTTTCTTCAGCATGTCCGAAGCGTCGCTGCCGATGGTGCGTAGCAGGTTCCAGGCGCCGCAGATGTTGGAGGACAACAACGGCGCCTTGAAGCGCGCTCCCACTGCGAGGATGGCGGGCAGGGTGATGAGCCCCGTGCCGGAAATCAAAATGGGGCTGCCGGCTTCCGGCTTGGCGCGGTCCAGCACCTCGAGCACTTCCGAGGTGTCCATTTCATAGGCGCGGAACACATCGCCCATCTTCACCACCGGTTGCACTTTCATGCCGGCGGCTTCCCAGTAGGCAATCGAAAGTTCGGTGAGCGCCGGCGGATAGGGCGAGACCAGGCAGATGCGGTCGGCGCCCAGCGCCTTCAGCGTTTCGAGGATGCCCACGCCGGCGGTGAACACCGGCTTGCCGGCTTCGGCCGAGAGACGATCGGCGAACTCGCGATCCTTCACCGGGCCGAAGGAATAGGTGGCGCCGGTCATGCCGATGTAGAAGGCCTCCAGTTCCAGCGAGCCGAAGCTCTTGATGGTGGAGCCGTAGTGATCCGGATAGGCGGCATTGCGTGCCGTCAGGTCACCGGGCAGGACGGGCAGGCGGGCGGTGTACATGCCCACCGATTCAGGCAGCAGCACGCGCATCTCCGGCTCGACTGTGGGATTGGCCGGCGGCGTGATTATGCCGACGCGATGTTTCAGTTCCTGCATTTGAACCTCCCGGTAAGACGGCTTCGCTGATGCCTAGCCGTGCCGGGACAATCTAGCCGATTCACCTGGTGCTGTCACGCCGGCCACTTCGCTCTGATAGGGTCAACCCCAACGCATAGGTTGGATTCCGGTGCCCGGGTCAAACACTCAGTCGGATTCTGCCTTGATGTTCTTGTCCTTGATGACCTTGCCATAGCGCGCCATGTCGTTGCGAATCAGCGCCTCGGTTTCGGCTACCGAAGAAGGAAAGGGGTCGATGCCCTGCTTGGCGAGATTGTCCTGCACGTCCTTGGAAGCCTGGGCCCTGGCCACTTCGGTATTCACTCTCTGAGCAAGGTCCCGTGCCACGCCCGCCGGAAACAGCAATGCAAACCAGTTGGTGGCCACATAGCCCTTCAGTCCCTGTTCGGAAAATGTGGGCAGGTCGGGCATCACCGCATTGCGTTTGTCCCCCGAGATGGCGATGCCCTTCAGCTTGCCTGATCGAAGGTGCGAAGCGTAGTTGAGCAGATTGTTCATGGAGACCTGTACCTGGCCGCCCAGCAGGTCGGTGGTGGAAGGGCCGCCACCCTTGTAGGGCACGATGGTCATCTGGATGCCCGCGGCATCCATCAGCAGTTCATTCACCAGGTGCTGGATGGTGCCCAGGCCCACGGTCGCGGAATTGATCTTGCCCGGGTTGGACTTGGCGTAGGCGATGAATTCCTTGAGGTTATTGGCCGGCAAGCCGGGATGGGCTGCCAGCATGTAGTCGCTGCGCGTCATGGTGGAAATGGCGGCAAAGTCCTTGAGCGTGTCATAGGGCAGCTTGGCCTGCAGCCAGGGATTGATGGAGTGGGTGCTGGTCACCATGAGTAGGGTGTAGCCATCGGCTGCAGCGCGAGCGCCGGCTTGCGAACCGATGATGGTGTTGCCCCCACCCATGTTCTCCAGGACGACCTGCTGCCCCCAGCTTTCAGTGAATTTCTGGGTGAAGATCCGGGTCACTGCCGTGGTGGCGCCCCCCGGTGTGTAGGGCACGATCACCCGCACGGGCTTGATCGGGTAGGTGCCGGCGGTCTGCGCGAAGCCGGGTGCGGACAGGGTGAGGGTGGCCAGGGCCAGAGCGATTGCGCGCAGGGGCGGGGTGCTTCTGCGGATCTGTGACATCGATGCCTCCTTCTCTTGATTGCCGCACCAGGCGGCTGATTATTGGAATTATCCGGGTCACCACAAGAGGCAGCGGGGGGGGGGGGGAATGCCCGACCTGGGGTTCCCCCTTCTTCATCCCCACCCCTGCCGGGCGTAATTTACAGTGACCTTGAAGGAGGTGCCGGACCGTCGCAGTACACTTCAGCACCGCCACCGGTTCGCCAGAGAGTGCCGGACCAGAAAAGGAGTGGGAAGCATGCAGGACCAGACACAGCAGAAGGATGTGCGGGGTGTGCGGGCGAGGCAGGCGCTGCCGCTGGCCGGCGTGCGCGTGCTGGAGTTGAGCCACATCGTCGCCGGCCCGAGCGGCGGCATCATGCTGGGTGACCTCGGCGCGGAGGTGATCAAGATCGAGCATCCGGATGTCGGCGACACCGCGCGCGGCATGGCCAACCAGGGCACGGTGTTCTACACCTTCAACCGCAACAAGCAGTACCTGGCTCTCGACATGCGCCAGCCCCAGGGGCGTGAGGTGTTCGAGAAGCTGGTGGCCAGCGCCGACATCGTGCTGGACAACTTCGCCCCCGGTGCGCTGCAGCGCATGGGCCTGGGTTACGAGTGGGGGCGCAGCATCAACCCGCGCATCATCTACTGCTCCATCAAGGGCTTCCTGCCCGGGCCCTACGAGGACCGCCCATTCCTCGACGAGCTGGCGCAGATGGCCGGTGGCCTTGCCTATCTCACCGGCCTCAAGGACAAGCCCATGCGTGCCGGCGCCTCGATCACCGACATCGGCGCGGCCACCTACGGCGTGATGGGCATCCTCGCCGCGCTGTACCGGCGCGAGAAGACCGGCATCGGCGAGCACATCGAATCGGGCCTGTATGAAACCGTGGTGTTCTGGATCAGCCAGCATGTCACCACCGCGCAGGTGAAGGGCGTCAATCCGCCCTCGCGCGGTGAGCGCGAGAGCGGCATCGGCGGCAACATGGGCTGGGGCGTCTATCGGCTGTTCGGCACGCGCGATGGCAAGCAGGTGTTCATCGCGGTCACCGGCAACCGCCACTGGAAGGGCCTGTGCGAGGCCTTGGGCTTCGATGACTGGAAGGACTCGCCCGAGTTCAACAACAACCGCAAGCGCACCGCGCAGAAGCCGCTGATCGCCGAGCGCGTGGCGGCTGCGGTGAAGGCCTACTCCTACGACGAGATCACCGAACGCCTGTACCAGGCGCTGGTGCCCTATGCGCCGGTGAATACGCCCATGGACCTGGTTGAGGATCGGCACATGAATGAAGGCGGGCACTGGCTGGAACTGGAGGTGCCCGGCCGCACGGTCAAGGTTCCCAAGCTGCCCTTCAGCATGGGCGAGACCGAGGACTTCTCGGTGCGCCGCCATCCCGGCAACCTGGGTGCGGACACCGATGCCATCCTGACGGGCCTGGGCTACAGCCAGGCCGACATCGAGGCCCTGAAGGCGGCCCGGGTGGCGCTGTGCTCGGACCGCATGCTCAATGTCGGCGAGGCAGAGGGCTAGTGGCCGGGCTGGCCACGCGCCACCGGCGCAGCGGCAGGCTAACTTCATGAAATATGATCATTTTCGCATGCCAAACCTTGCCTTGATTAATTGAAAGGCTTGAATGTAATCAATGATCCCTGCGCGGAGGAGCAAGGATCAGAACGGCCAGTGTGGGGGCAGGTGGATCTTCTTTCCCGTGGGATAGCCGAGAAAGGCATTGTGCGCAAACACGTAGGCATTGTTGCGCAATGGATCGCCGGACACCGCGACCATGAAATCCTCGGGCTTCCAGACGATGGGCACGAGACGGTCCGGGTCATCGGATTCGTGGAACACCTGCGGGATGCGTCCGGCGGCCACGTCGGCCTTCAGGTCCCAGACGCCACGGATGTTCCAGTCGCGCAACTGGCGCTCGAAGGCGCTGGCCGGCAGGCGCGCGTGCTCGAACAGGTAGCGCTTCACGTCGAGCTTGGTCCAGCCGCACTTGGCCAGTTGCTCGGCGATGATGGGGGTGATCACCACCAGCGGGCGCAGCGAACCCATGCCGTGGCTGGTGGTGAAGGTGACCTGCCAGTTGTTGAAGCGCTGGATGCTGTCGGCGAGGTAGGGCATCAGCTCCTCGGGCGTGCTGCCTGACACGGAGGACAGCGAGCCGCCGCCGGTGTAGCGGGCGATGGTGACGGTGTTGTCGCCGCGTGCAAAGCCCATCTCCATGCCGGTGGTCTCCCAGCCGATGCTGGCCAGCACATCATCGTTCTCGGCCATGGCGACGCGCCAGGTGTTGCCGAAGGTGGCCTTGTCGGTCTTGTGCAGCAGGAAGCCGGCGACGTTGCGCAGGTACAGGCGGAAGAAGCGGCCCACCGAGGTGTTGGGCAGGAAGCCGTCGCGCATCACGCCCTGGGTGTAGTTGAAGCCCAGTTGCTGGATGATGGGGCCGTTGAGGATGATGAGCGTGTCCGCCCCCGGCGTGTTGCCGCTGTGCTCCACGCCGTATTGCGGATCGCACAGGGCTTCGGCCAGTGCCACCAGGATGGGCATGTACTCGGGCCGGCAGCCGGCCATCACGCCGTTGACCGCCACGCTCCAGATGCTGGCCGTGCGCTTGTCCGGCAGCAGTGTGCCCAGGCTCTCCTCGGGATCGCGGTCGGTGTAACGCAGGAAGGCCTCGATGGCCTGGGTGGTGGGTGGGATGATGGGCAGACCGTCGGAGTACTCCTGCTCCACGAAATATTGGTTCACCGCCATGAAGCCGCCCTTGACGACGATCTCGCGCGGGTCGGGCTCGGCGGTGTCGTCAATGGTCTTTGGTGTTTCGGTGAGGTTGCGGATCACCTCATCGAGGGTGACCTCCAGGATGGTGTCGCGCAGTTCAGCCGCCGATTTGGTGCCGATGTGGCCGGGCACGGTGGCGATGGGAATGTTGCGCATGCCCAGGCCGATGGAGGTCGCGGCGGCCTGCTTGAGGAAGCCTTCACAGGTGAGGGACGAGGTGGGGAAGCCCGCCGCTTCGCACGCTGCACTCGCCCGCAACACGGCGGGCGTGCAACTGCCTCAACACGCCATCCCGGAGATGACGGCATCCACGCCATGCTCGCGCAGCTTCTGCGGCAGGGCTGCCAGCGCGGCCTTCTCATCGGCGCCGTGGGTGCTGCCGAAAACGCGCCAGCTGACGAACTTCACGCCGGGATAACGCTGCTTCAGCCCTGCTTCAAGGTGTTCGAAAACGATGTCGCCCTTGAATAATTCGTCCCACAGCTGCGCGATGACCTTGCCTTCCAGCGTGTCCAGGCGGGGGGCCAGTGCGCGCGTGCCCTGCTGCCTGGGACTGCGCGGCCAATGGGCCTCGTAATAGCCGTCGTGGGACTGTTCCGGCATGCTGATTCCTTGTTTGATTTAGCGGTTGCCACGGCGCAAAAACGCTGCGAGGATAGCACGCGTTTTACGTCCGACACGCTCACGCAAGAGGGCAGCGCAGCACCCTGTTTGCATGCCTGCACCACGGTTTCAACCAAGGAGAAAGACCAACATGATCCACCGAAAGCCGATCAAGGCCCTGCTGTGTGCCGCGCTTGCTGTGCTGGCGCAGCCGGCGCTGGCGCAGAACTACCCGAACAAGCCCATCCGCTTCATCGTCGGCTTTGCCCCCGGCGGGCCCAACGACATCCTGGCGCGCATCGTCGGCCAGAAGATGTCGGAAAACATGGGCGTGACGGTGGCCGTGGACAACCGCCCTGGCGCCGACAGCATGATCGGTACCCAGATGGTGGCGCGCTCCGCCCCGGATGGTTACACCATCTCCATGGTGAGTGCGGGCATCACCATCCACCCCAACGTGTACACCAACATTCCGTACGACGTGGTCAAGGACTTCAGCCACATCTCGGTGCTGGCATCGGGCGCCTACATCGCCGTGGTCAATCCCTCGCTGCCGGTGAAGACGCTGAAGGAGTTCATCGCCCATGCGCAGGCCAACCCGGGCAAACTCAACTACGCCACCTCGGGCATGGGGGGCAGCCTGCATCTGGCGACCGAGCTGTTCAAGACCATGGCCAAGCTCGACATCAACCACATTGCCTACAAGGGTGGTGTGCCGGCAGCCAATGACCTGCTGAGCGGCCAGGTGCAGTTCATGATCGGCGCCATGTCGGTGGCCACGGCCCACGTTCGTTCGGGCAAGTTGCGCGCGCTGGCGGTGACCAGTCCGGCCCGCTGGCCGGCGCTGCCCGATGTGCCGACCTTTGCCGAAGCCGGTGTCCCCGGCTATGAGGCGACCGGGTGGTATGGCGTGGTCGGGCCGGCCAATCTGCCGCGACCCATCATGACGCGCATCAACCAGGAGATCGTCAAGGCCATTACCGTGCCCGAGGTGCGCCAGCAGATTGCCAAGTTCGACCTCTCGCCAGTGGGCAGTTCACCGGAGGAGATGTCCAGCCACATCAACACCGAGTTGGTGAAATGGGCCAATGTGGCGCGCAGTGCCAAGCTGGAGCGCGGCACACTCAACTGAGCGGATGTTCAGCCGGCAGGCAGTGACGAGGAGGGGGCGAGTGCCCCCTCTTTTTTTCCTCACCGATTTCGGGGAGACGAGACTGCAGCGCGGATTACCCCTTGTCAAAGGTTCTTCGTCAATTTCCGGGGACGGCATTGGCAGCAAGCTTGGCAGGCCTGGCGGTGTAAACCCCCTTGTCAAAGGCTCTTCACCGATTTCCGGGGGAATGACCTGTGAACCAGGATGCGTCAATACACCGCGTCCTTTTCCTGATAAGCGCCTTTCGGTGCCTGCAAATTGCGACTTGAGCATTGCTGAAGACTGTCAAATCCCGGCGTCATCCCCGTGGAAACGGGGATCCAGTGTCTGTCGCCTCAACAAAGCTAAAGACGCTGGATTCCGGCTCACGCTCGCTCATGAACAGCCATGAGCGAGCGCGTCCGGAATGACGGTATTGGGAATTGAACGCCCCGGAATTCGACGAAGAACCTTGTCAAAGGGGGCCCTCATTCACGTAAATGAGGGCGAAGCCGAGCGGGGGGATTTTGGCCAGGCGGGCTGGTCTCATGGCTTGTTGCTGACATTGCATGAACCCTGAGCACGGCTGTTGCCTTGCAGATGGGAAGCACCGGAGGACATTCAGGGCCCGCATCCGGTCATGACTGGCTAACGATCAAGGCAGCGGGAGAAAATCCCCCCGCTCGTTCGCTGCGCTCACGAGTCGGCCCCCTTTGACAAGGGGGTAAACCTCGTCGCCCCCGGAAATCGGTGAGGAACCTTTGACAAGGGGGTTAACGCCCGCAGCCTTGCAGCGCCCGCTTGCCGGGAGCTCGGTGCAGCCTTTTTTTCTCCAGGCCTTGCTGCGATTACTGCACCACCTTGATGCTCTTCATCAGGTCGCCCCAGCGGGCCAGGTCGCCCTTCATGACTTCCATGAGTTCCTCGGGCCCGGCGAACATCGAGACAAAGCCCATGTCGTTCATGCGTGGCGCCACGGCGGGCTCGCGTCCAGCCCAGCTGAAATCGGCATGCAGCTTGTTGACGATGTCGCGCGGAATGCCGGCCGGGCCGAGCAGGGAGTACCAGGTGGCGGCATCGAAGCCGGGGAAGCCTTGCTCGGCCACCGTGGGCACGTCAGGCATCTGGCTGGCGCGGTTTTTCGTGGAGACGCCGAAGGCCTTCAGCTTGCCTGCCTTCACCATGGACATGCTGGCTGGAATGGCCGAGAAACCGAGGTCGACATCGCCTGCCACCATGGCGCCGATGGGGGTGCCCTTGAAGGGGATACTGACCATCTCGGTGCCGGTGAGTTTCATCAGCAGCGCCATCTGCAGGTAGGGCGTGGTGCCGACGCCGGTTGAGCCGAAATTGAGCTTGCCCGGGTTGGCCCTGGCATAGGCGATCAGTTCCTTGAGGTTGTTCACCGGCAGTGAGGCGCGCACCACCAGCAAGCCGGGGGAGATCGCAATCTGCTGGATGGCGGTGAAGCTTTTCAGCGGGTCATAGGAGACTTTGCGTTGCACCGGGGCGATGGTGTAGGCATTCGAGGCGACCGTCAGGGTGTAGCCATCAGCTGGCGTGCGCAGCATGGCCTCCAGGGCGATGTCACCATCGGCGCCGGGACGGTTCTCCACCAGCACGGACTGGCCCCAGCGTTCGTTCAGCTTGGCGCCCAGCATGCGCGCCAGTGCATCGGTGCCGCCGCCGGGGGTGAAACCCACCAGGATGCGAACCGGTTTGTTGGGAAAATTCTGGGCCCAGGTGGCCGTGGCTGACACGGCTGTTGCCGTGGCGAGCCCGAGGGAAAGCATGAATCGGGTGAAGCGCATGACACCTCCTTTTGCTGACTGCAAATCGTTGCGTTGTGCTGTTGTTTGAGCGTCTCCGCCAGCCCGCGGAAACGGGTGGCGGAACGGCGTTCCATTCCGGGTGCGGCAGTATATGACAGGTCTGCAGGCGAAAGGGAGCGGCGCGCCTGCAGATAAAGGCTTAAGCTGCGGTTAAGTCTATCTTCGGAGACTGCACCCATAGGCACACCGTCAGGCGATCCCGTCGTTCATGGTCACCGCGGAAAGATGCCTCCAGCGGGCGGCCATGAAAGGGGAGGGGATACCAATGAAGCAACAAGCCTTGCGCAGGTCGTTCCTGCTGCTGGTGCAGTCGATGTGCCTGATGCCGGCAGTCGCGGCAGACCAGAAGGCCGGCAGTGCAGATATTGCTGCTGCTGCGAGCACTGCCAACACCGTCACGACGACAAAGCCGGCGACCGCAGCGCCAGATTTCCGGGAGGAACTGGCGCGGCAACGGGCCATCTATCTGTCGCAAGGGGAGAGCCGGCCCAAGGGCTACGTCATTGACCGCGGTCTTGATGCGTATTCCGATGCCCTCCCGGCTGAGTTCAGCACCCGGCTGCGCGGCCTGGGCTTCGAAGATCGCTGGCTGGACATCGGGGCCGGGCGGGGCCAGGCGATACTGGATTACTACGCGCCCGGCTACAGCGTGAACCACGCTACCGCTGCCAAAGGGCAGGCACAGGGGGCGGTACAGGCTCCAACGGATGCTCCGGCTGCAGCAACGGCAGGCCGCAAGGCCAGGGCAGTGGCCATGTCCATGGAGGATCGCCGGACGCCGCAGTGGCATCAGGTTGCCGCGGGCGTGCCCGGGGATCGCATCCAGTATCTGTTCGACAAGCCGTTGCGCGATTACGCCACCCAGGAGATCGGCCGTTTCCAGGTGATCACCGATCTGCTCGGCGGATTTTCCTACACCGATGATCTGTCCGCCTTCACCGGCAAGGTCCTCGACCTGCTGGAGACCAACGGTGCCTTCTACACCGTGCTGCAGGACGTCAACTCGGAACGCGGCATCAACGCCCCCTTCTACCGCAACGAGCCCTACCTCACGCGCCTGTTCGACGCGGAGGGCAAGGAAGTGAAGGTGTGCAGTTGGCTCAAGGGCATCTCCTGCGTCCAGGTCAGCTGCGAGCTGCGCTCGGAGTGGGAGCCGCCCATCGAGGTCTACCGGATCCAGAAGACCTGCACGCCGAACGTCGTTCCGGCTTTGACACGCACGCACTATGTCGCCGGCACGCCGCCGGAGCGGCGCTTCAACCTGGGCAAGTGAGGCCGGCAACATCGAGGTCGGCAACATTGAGGCCGGCCGCGTTGCAGCCGGCGCTGCTGCGGGATACCGCAGCAGCTGACACCGTCACGTGTTCACGCTACGGCGTCCATCTTGCCAGGGGGATTTCCGGGCAGACGGCCGGCCAGCCACTGCAGCCCCGCGGCGAGGGCTGCCATGGCGATGGCGCCAGTGGCCCACAGGCCCCAGGCCAGCCGTGACATCCAGGCCATCAGGCCATCGTCCGTAGCCAGGCCGCTGTTCAGCCATTCGATCATTCCGAGCTTGGCCACCGACACCGCCTGCAGCAGTGCCGGATCGATGATGGCACTCAGCCAGGCCGGCATCGGCCACTGTTCCGGCGTCTGCAGCAGCTGCGTGGCCTGCCCCGATTGGAAGGCGGCCACCAGCCACTCGCCCAGTTGCACGCTCAGCGACACCAGCCCGGTCCACACGGCCAAGCCCAGCCAGAACACAATCCAGATTGCAGTCTTCATGTCTACGCTCCTCATGCGTTGGTCAATGCCCGTCACGGCCTTGGTGCCGGATCAGTGCAGCGCCACGATAAGGGGGCTGACATGATTTAAAAATGCGGATTAATTGCGGGAAAGATCAGAAAAAATCGAAGTATGCCGGCCGGAGGGCGCCGGGCTGAAGCCGCCGCCGTGGGCAATCCGGACAGGCCAGCTGGTCTGGAGGCAGGCATGGCGCAATGGGGAGGGGGCGCAGGCCAGGCCAGGCCAGGCGGGTGGTCCTGGCGGGGCAGCACTGCACCCGCCAGCGCGCGCGACCGGTGGCTCTTCGTGGCCTGCCGCCCGCGGTCAGCGGGCCCTGATCAGAGCGTGCGCACCGACACCTTGCGGAATTTCACCGTGCCGCGGCCCAGTTGCAGGGCGATCGGGCCATCGGCGAACTTGCTGTCGCGCACGTCCACCGTCTTCTGCCCGTTCATCACCACGACCAGGTGGTTGCCCTTCATGCTGACCTCGAAGGTGTTCCACTTGCCGCCGGCCTTGGGCGCCGGTTGCGCCACGGCAGCCACCTTGACGATGGCGCCGGTGGCATAGGTCTGGTCCGGGCGCTGGTCGAAGATGTTCACTTCGTAGCAGCTTTCATCATTGATGGCCTTGGCGTCCTTGCAGCGCATGAAGATGCCGCTGTTGGCATCGGGCGTGGCCCAGATTTCAGCGCGCAGCTCGAAGTCCCGGTAGTTCTTCCGCGTCACGAGGTAGCCGGTTACCTTGCCCGGCTGGGTGGCCTCGATGGCGCCATCGGCAGGCTTCCAAACCGCGTCGCCGATGCGGTCGAAATTCTCCAGCCCGCGCGTGCCGTCCACCAGATGGGTCCAGTTGTCCTGCGTGCCGTAGGACGCGCAGCCGCCCAGGCTGGTGACCAGGGCTGCGGCAAGGATGAATCGGTTCAGGTTCGTGCGATGCATGGTTTCCTCCCGGGTGTTGTTATGAGTCCGGCCAGTGTATTGGTTTTTTTCAGCGGCACGTGAGGCATGCGGGCGCGAATGCCGCGGCCTGGCCCTTCGCCAGGCAGGTCATCCTGCTTTCGTTGCCACGCTGCCTGGCAGGGACGCAACGATCACTCCCGCCCGCAGCGGCTGGCGCTTGCCCTTGGCCAGGATCTCCCGCTGAATGGCTGGTGCAATACCCGCGGCAAGGCAGGCTTCTTCCGAGGCGAGCAGTTCACCGGGTGCGGCGGCATCGCACAGCCGTTGTGCCGTGTTGACCGTGTCCCCGATGAAGTCATAGGCCTTGGCCCCCTGGCTTCCCAGCACCCCCTCGACGACCAGGCCGCAATGCACCCCGGTCCCTGCCTGCAGTCCCGAAGCGGACAGCAGCGCCTGGGCAGCAGACAACATGCTCGTTCCGGCATGGACCGCATCCGCTGCATTGGCGAACACCGCCATGACCTCGTCGGCCGTGTGCTTGAGCTTGATCGGTTGAATGTCGCCGAGCGCGTCTTCGGCGGTGCGGTAGTAGTCATTGAGCATGCCGACCACGGCTTCGGGTGATTGCTGCTCGCTCCAGGCGGTGAATCCGCGGATATCCATGAACAGCACGCTGCGCACCACGCGCTGCAGCGACAGGGTGCCCTCATCGGCAATGGCGCGGTCGAGGATGCCGCGGCCGAGTGACCACTCTGAATACTGTCGCAGGCGCGCCGTCAGTGATCGTACCGTGGCCATGGAACGGCGCAGATTGACCTCGGCAAAGCCCAGCAGGACCCCGAGCAGCAGCAACACCACCGCGAGGAAATCATGGGCCCGGTCGGCAAAGAAGACGTCGAGCGAAAGTCCGGTGCCCTTGGTGCGTGCCTCGAACAGGGCGTACATCACCAGTGGAATGGCCGAGCGCAGCACGCTTTCACACAGCACCAGGGCCGCAGTCATCCTGGGACGTTGTGGCTGTGCCCATTGCAGCACAGCAAAGCCGATCGCAAACGCCCAATAGGCCTGGTGATGCCAGTGGGAGAAGAAGGCCAGCCCTTCCAGACCGGCTTCCACCAGGGAGTAGACCAGGGGCCCGGCCAGATTGGATGCAAACGGCAGTGGCCGGCCACGGGTGGCCAGCCACTCCATCAACCAGGCCTGCAGCATTCCCGAGAAGAGCAGCAGGTAAGGATCGGCCCGCGAAAAATATCCCGGCTGTGCCAGCAGCGCTTCGAGGATGAGCAGAACCAGCGGCACATGGCCGCTGTGGGTGAAGAAATTGCGTGCAGCGCGGGCGGCCAGCGAGTCGGATGGGAAAGGTGCGGATTCCATGTTGATCAGTCTTGCTGGATTGAATGTCTCCCGGGGTGGGGGTGACCAGGGTTGTCGGCAAGCGTTGGTGGTCCCGGCAGTGCGCGCGGCAAGGCGTATGGCAAGGCGGGTGAACCGGACCAGCTAGTCCATCTGTATCCTTGCCACGGTGATGAGCTTTTTCCAGCGCTCGTACTCGTCGCGCAAGGCTTTGCCCAGGGCTTCGGGCGTGCCGCCGTCGGCCTCGACGCCTTGTTTGGCGAACTGGGCCAGCACCGAGGGTTCCAGCAGCGCCCTGTTCATGTCGGCGTTGAGTTTCATGATGATCTCGCGTGGCGTGCCGGCCGGCGCCGACATGCCGTACCAGGTGGACACTTCGTAATCCGGATAGCCCGACTCGGCCACCGTGGGCACGTCGGGCACGGTGCGGGAGCGCTTCGAGGCGCCCACTGCCAGCGCGGTGAGCTTGCCCGACTTCACGTGGGGCAGCAACGACAGCATGCTGTTCAGCGTCAGGTGCACGCGTCCGGCGGTCAGGTCGAGCACCGCCTGCGGTCCGCCCTTGTAGGGCACGTGGGTCATGTCGAAGCCGGCCATGAATTTCAGCAATTCCACGCCCAGGTGGTTGGAGGTGCCGATGCCGGCCGAGGCATAGGAGAGCTCGCCGGCAGGCCTGGCCTTCGCCAGTTTCACGAACTCGGGCAGCGTGCGCACATTGAGCGAGGGATGCACCGCAATCATCTGCGTGCTCTGCACCAGCATGCTGATGGGGGCAAAGTCCCGCAAGGGGTTGAAGGGCAGCCGGTCGCCTTCGATGGCGTAGGGAATGGCGGTGTGGCCGGCGGTGGTGAACATCAGCGTGTAACCGTCGGCCGGGGCGCGTGCCACCAGTTGCGAGCCGATGGTGCCGTTGGCACTGGGGCGGTTCTCGATCAGGACGGTGACGTTGTTGTAATCGCCGAGCTTGTTGTTGACGGTGCGTGCCACCAGGTCGGTGCCGCCACCGGGTGGATAGTTCACCACGACGCGTATGGGTTTGGCTGGAAACCCCTGTGCCGCCACCAGTGAACTGCCGGCCAGCAGGGCGGTGCCCAGGACTTTCAACAGCATGTGCATGATGCCTCCCGGAAAGGGCATGATGGTCCGCCCGGCCGGGAGTTTCCCATGGGGCGGACCAGGGTGGCGCAGGCCTCAGCCAAAGCCGTGGCCTCTTGCCGCCAGACGGCTACTCCATCTGGATCTTCGCCACGGTGATGAGCTTTCTCCAGCGCTCGTACTCGTCGCGCATGGCCTTGCCCAGATCCTCCGGGGTGCCGCCATCGGGCTCCACGCCCTGCTTGGCAAACTGCGCCTGGATCTGCGGGTCGAGCAGCGCCTTGTTCATGTCGGCGTTGAGCTTCAGGATGATGGGGCGCGCAGTGCCCGCCGGTGCCGACATGCCATACCAGGTCGAGACTTCATAGTCGGGATAGCCCGATTCCTTGACGGTGGGCACATCCGGCATGGTGCGCGAACGCTTGCCCGCGCCCACGGCGATCGGGATCACCTTGCCCGCGGTGACAAAGGGCATGATGGAGACCATGCTGTTGAGCATCATGTGCGTGCGGCCCGCGCCAAGGTCGAGCACCGCCTGCGCACCGCCCTTGTAGGGGATGTGGGTCATCTCGAAACCGGCCATGAATTTCAGCAGCTCTATGCCCAGGTGGTTGGGCGTGCCGATGCCGGCGGAAGCGTAGGAGAGCTCACCGGGCTTCTTCGATTTCGCCAGCTTGACGAACTCGGGCAGCGTGCGCACCCCCAGCGAAGGGTGCACCACGATCATCTGCGTGCTCTGCACCAGCATGGTGATCGGGGCGAAGTCCTTGATCGGGTTGAAGGGCAGCTTGTCGCCCTCGATGGCGTAGGGGATGGCGGTGTGCCCGGCGGTGGTGAACATCAGCGTGTAACCATCGGCCGGGGCGCGCGCCACCAGTTGCGAGCCGATGGTGCCGTTGGCGCTGGGGCGGTTCTCGATCAGCACGGAGACGTTGTTGTACTCGCCCACCTTGTTGTTGACGGTGCGTGCCACCATGTCGGTGGTGCCACCCGGCGGATAGTTGACGACGACGCGAAGGGGCTTGGACGGGTAGTTCTGCGCCATGGCAGGCAGCGCGGCCAGGGTAGCCAGGGCGGAAAGGCCGGATAGCGCCGACAGGGCCAGCGCGGACAGGGAAAATACCCCGTGAGATGTCTTCATGTTGTCTCCTCCGATGATCGGGTGGTGTTCTTGTGCGGGCGAAGTATGGGGCCCGCCGGAAAGCGCTGCAACCGGGCCACAGGGCGGAGTCGCGTTGTGTGCCCGGGGGGCAGAATGCGCGGCATTTGCCGGATCCGGTCCATCGCACGCCGAGCCCGGCGTTCGACAGCGTCTCCTGCGTACTCCCGCCGCGCGCAAGCCACCAATGTGTCGGACTGGTGCAGGCCTGCGGGCGCGTGCCGGCTATTGGGCTCGGTCGCGGTACTCGTGTGCCAGCGCGACCCTGCCGATTAATTCAACAGGCAGTGGCTCGTGGTGGGGGAAGGAGAGATTGCCCTTGGGGTCGCGGCACCGGGCGGTTTCGGCAATGAGTGCCGCATCCTGCGTCACCGGGGATAAATGCCGATGTGCTTCCGGAAAGCCGCAAAGTCAAGGAAGGTGCGTTGGTGTTTGAACGCAGGCCTGTTGTAGCTGATGCACCGGGTGGCGCCGGGGATGAGTCGCCCGACTTCCTGCTGCACCTGCGTGAGGCGCGCGGATGGCTTCGGGAAAGACGGTCAAGTCGTCTTCGTGGGACGAAAAGGGCATTGATATCGGCAAACCGGGCAGCGAGGCAGCGAGACAGCGCGGCAACGCGGCAGCGGAGCATGGACCCCGTTGCCGCGCACTGCCCTCAGGCGGTTTACATCACCCGCACCTTCTGCCCCACCGGGCGGTCCCAGCAGCGGTTCAGCCAATCCTTCACGTTGGGCCAGCGCGCCAGGTCCATGGACAGGGCGCGAAACATGGCGGCGGCGACATTGAGGTCGGCGATGGAGAAGTCGCTGCCGGCCAGCCATGTCGATTTCTTCAGCGCGACTTCCAGCACGTCGAGGGCGGCCTCGATCTCTTTCCAGGTGGCGTCGGCCAGCGCCTTGTTGCGCTCGGGCTCGGGCAGCATGCTGGTGTGCTGGGCCCAGGTGGTCATCTGGCGGTCGAGGCGGTCGGTTTCCCACAGGCTCCACTGCAGCGCCAGTGCCTCGTGCTTCGGGTCGGCGGGATAGAGCGGGCTCTTGTGCTTCTTGGCCAGGTAGAAGTTGATGGCCATGGACTCGCTCAGGATGAAGCCCTCGTCATCGATCACCGGCACGCGGGCATTGGCGTTCATGGCGAGGAACTCCGGCGTGCGTGTTTCAGGCGAGCGCGGCGCGTAGGCGTGGTGTTCGTACTGCAGGCCGAGTTCACCGGCCATCCACAGGGTGCGGCGGGCGCGCGATTTTCCGGAACCGTAGATCTTCAGCATGCTATTTCCTCCTGGTGATTATTATCAGTATTAAACAGTGGGTGTTGTTGTTATTGAATGAATGAATAAATTATTATCAGGATTAATCAGGGTGTCGGCATCGACAAGCCGGTGGCCACGGCCTGCTGCTGCGGCCAGCGCGAGCTGATCACCTTGCCGCGGGTGTAGAACTGCACCCCCTCCGGCCCGTAGGCATGCAGGTCGCCGAACAGCGAGGCCTTCCAGCCGCCGAAGGAGAAGAAAGACGCCGGCACCGGGATGGGCACGTTGATGCCCACCATGCCGACCAGGATCTCGTTCTCGAAGCGGCGTGCCGCTTCGCCCGAGGCGGTGAACAGGGCGGTGCCGTTGCCGTAGGGATTGGCATTGATCATGGCGATGGCCTGGTCGAGCGTGTCGACACGCAGCACGATGAGCACCGGACCGAAAATCTCTTCCCGGTAGATGGTCATGTCGGTGCTGACCTGGTCGAACAGTGTCGGCCCGAGGAAATAGCCGTTCTCATGGCCCTGCACCTGGAGGCTGCGGCCATCCAGCAGCAGGCGCGCGCCTTCCTGCTCGCCCTGGGCGATCAAGCCGGCGACGCTGTCGCGATGTGCAGCGGTGACCAGGGGCCCCATCTCCACGTCCGGGGCGTCGCTGGCGCCGACCCGCACAAGCTGCGCCCTGGCCTTGAGCCGGGCGACCAGCGGATCAGCCACGGCACCCACGGCCACCACGGCGGAGATGGCCATGCAGCGCTCGCCGGCTGAGCCGTAGGCCGCGCCGATCAGCGAGTCAGCGGTGAATTCGAGGTCGGCATCGGGCAGCACCACGGCGTGGTTCTTCGCCCCGCCCAGGGCCTGCACGCGCTTGCCGTTACCCGCGCAGGTCTGGTAGATGCCGCGCGCAACCGGCGTGGAGCCGACAAAGGACACCGCGGCTACATCGGGATGGGCGAGCAGTGCATCCACCGCGACCTTGTCGCCATGGACGACGTTGAACACGCCATCGGGCAGGCCCGCCTCCTTGAACAGTTCGGCCAGGCGCAGGCTGCAGGAGGGGACCTTCTCCGAGGGCTTCAGCACGAAGCTGTTGCCGCAGGCGATGGCCATGGGGAACATCCACAGCGGCACCATGGCGGGGAAATTGAAGGGCGTGATGCCGACGCAGACGCCCAGCGGCTGGCGCAGTGAATGCACGTCCACGCCGCCGCCAACATTGGCGGCATGCTCGCCCTTCAACAACTGCGGGATGCCGCAGGCGAACTCCACCACCTCCAGGCCGCGCTGCACCGACCCCATGGCATCGGGCAGGGTCTTGCCGTGTTCTTCGGAGACCAGCCGCGCCAGTTCCGGCTGGTGCTGCTGGATGAGTTGCAGGAAGCGCTGCATCACGCGCGAGCGGCGCAGCGGCGAAGTGTCGCGCCAGCCCGGGAAGGCGGCCTTGGCCGACTGCACTGCGCGGTCAATCTCGGCAGCCCCGCACAGCGGCACCTGGGCCGTGACTTCGCCGCGGGAGGGGTTGGTGACCGGCGCGCTGCGCGCCGTGTTCACGCTGACGGCCTGGCCGTCGATCCAGAGCGGGATGGTTTTCATGGGCTTATTGTAAGACGGGATACGCCACTTTCAGCGTGCCCGAATCGTCTGAAAGTGGCGGTGGCAGGTGAATTTGAAGGCCCACAGTGGCGGGCGACCCGCCGGCGGCTACTCCGGCTGTATGCCCGCCGTCTTGTACATCTGCAGCCAGCGCGCCTCGTCCTTGCGGATGAAGGCGTCGGTTTCCTCCGGCGTCAGGTACATCGGCCGGCCGCCGGTCTGCACGTGATTGAGCGCATCCGGGGTCTTCAGTGCAGTGACGAGATTGCGGTGCAGGGTGTCGATGATGGGCTTCGGCGTTTTCGCCGGGGCGAAGAAGCCCAGCCAGAAGCCCACCGCGGCGCCGGGGACGAACTCGGCCATGGCGGGGACATCGGGCATGGAGGGCATGCGCGTGGCCACGGTGACGGCGATGGGCGTCATCTTGCCCGCCTTGATCATCGGGATGGAGCCGGTCATGGTGTGGGCGGCCAGGCCCAGGCGCCCGCCCAGGAGGTCGCCCACCATGACGTTGGAGTCCTTGTAGGGGACGTAGGTGTTGTCCACCTTGGTGGCATTGGCGATCAGCTTGTGGAACACCTGCGCCGTGAAATTCGGCCCCCCCATCGAATACTTCGCTGGATTGGTGCGGATGCGTTCGATGATCTGCGGCACGCTGAAGCCCTTTTCCTCCGGCCCTGCCACCAGCAGCAGCGACCCTTCGGAGTAGATGGTGATGCCGGCAAAATCGTTGATCGGGTCGTAGGAGAGGGTCTTGTAGATGCCGCGCGCGCCGGAGATGCCGCTGTTGCTGCCAAGCAGCACGGTGTAGCCGTCGGGTGGTGCCTTGGCCACCAGGGCATGGCCGAGCATGGCGGCCGCGCCTGGGCGCGCCTCCACCAGCACTGGTTGTCCCAGGCGCGGCTCCATGTCCTTGGCCAGCACCCGGGTGAGGACATCGGGCGAGCCACCAGCGGCATAAGGCACGATGACGCGGATGGGTTTGACCGGATACTGCTGGGCGTGGCCGATGCCGGTCGCAGCCAGCAGCGCGGCGGCAAGGGCGGCTGCGCTGCAGCGGGTGGACAGGCACTGGAACGTGGAACGGCTGTGCTTCATGTTCTCCTCCTCAGGGAAATGGGGCTGCCTTGTCGGCTTGGGGCTGGGGCCTGCGGGTGGCGGTGCAGTGCCTGCCGTGGCGGGCACGCCATGGTACAGCGGCTATTTTTTCTTGTTCAGGAAAGCCTGGCTGCGGGCGGTGGCGTCGCCTGCCGCCAGCACCTGCGCACGCAGGGGCAGGCCGAACTCGAGCATCTCCTGATAGGTCTTCTCGTAGGCGCGGTTGAGCGTCTGCTTGGTGGCCTGCAGGGCCGGCATGCTCATGGTGCACAGGCGCTCGGCAATTTTTTCCGCTGCCGCCATTTCTTCGCCCGGTGCGGTGACCTTGTGCACCAGCTGGTGCTTCAGCGCCCACTCGGCGTCCTTCTTCTCGCACAGCAGGCACAGTTCCGTGGCGGCCGGCAGGCCGATGGTGCGCACGCATTGCCAGGACAGGCGGGCGAGGGCCATGCCCACCGCCACTTCGGGCACGTAGAAGATGGCATCGGACGAACACACGCGGAAGTCGCAGGCCAGCACCGCATGCACGCCTTCGCCGACGCAGTAGCCGCGGATGGCGGCGATCACGGGCTTGTTGCAATAGCCCTGATCGACGAAGTGGATCATGTGCGGGACCTTGTTGGTGCGGCCCTCTGCGAGGTCCTCCTGCATGGCCTTGAGGTCCACACCGGCGGAGAAGGCGCGCTCGCCCGACCCGGCCAGGATGGCCACCTTGAGGGTGTCATCGTCACGGAAGCGGTCGATGGCGGCGTTCAGTTCACCAAACATGGCGCCATTGAAGGTGTTGAGGCGGTCGGGGCGATTGAGGGTGATGCGCGCGATTTCGCCACGCGCTTCGAAAGTGACGGTGCTCATGCCGGATCCTTATGTGGCTCAGGGAAGCTCTGATCAAGTCCCCAATGAAGAGAATGACTGAAAAACGCCCCGCCGAAGCGGGGATATGCCAGCGGGCGAATCCCGCTGGTGCAGTACTGCCTCAGATGAACATGCTGAGCGAGCGCGAATCGATGGAGCGCAGGCGCAGCTCGTCGGAGATGGTGTCGCAGGCCTCCTTGAGCAGCGCTGCCACTTTCACTTTGTGTTCGGTGACGCGGTCCACCAGGCCCTGCACGGCGATGCCGGCCACCATGCGCCCGTCCTTGTCGAGCACGCCGCAGGCGCAGCCGGCGATGCCTTCGTACTGCTCGGACAGCGTCCAGGCGAGCTTCTTGCGGCGGATCACCTTCACATCAGCGACGATCTGCGCAAACCGGGTGCGGGTGTGGCGGGTGTGCTGGTAGTAGGGTTCCGGGCCCAGCCACAGCGGCCAGTCCCGTTCCGGTTCCTGCGCCAGCAGCAGCTTGCCGATGGAGCGTGAATGGATGTCCAGGCGCTCGCCCAGCTTGACCACATAGCGCACCGGGCTGTTGGCTTCACAGCGGTCGCCGTAGACCAGCGAGCGTCGCTCACGGTCGAGGTAGCCGAAGGCGGCGCTCATGCGCAGTTCCTTCGACAGGTCGATCAGCGTGTTGGCGATGACCTTGTGCAGGGAGCCTGAGGCGCTGATGTCCACCGCCAGCCGATAGGAGGAGGCGGCCAGTTCGAACAGGCCGCTGTCGTTTTTGCGGATGTAGCGCAGCGCCGTCAGTTCCTTGAGCAGGCCGAGCACGCTGGCCTTGGGTGAGCGCAGCTTGCGGCTGATCTCGGCCAGGCTGAGGCCCTTCGAATTGTTGGCCAGCAGATCGATGATGGCCAGGGTGCGGTGCACCGACATCGGACCGCTGCGTGGGGCCGAAGGCGGCGTACGCGGCCTGTCGCCGGACAGCGAAGGGGACGTGGCGGCGGACGAGGACTCGATGGCCGTAGCGGACGGGGTGGAAAAGGCGGCGTTTTCAGGGTTCATTCGCATATCCAAACGGTTGCCGAATATAAGAACGCAGACTTTATCCAAGCGTCGGGTCTGGCGCAAGTTCTTGCGGGGTTGCCTGTTGTCTGGCCGTGGTTTGGCAGTCCATGCGGCTGTAGTCATGGGTCATGGTGGCAGCACGGCCGGGCTTCATCGGCAGGCCGGGTTGGGTGCGATCAAGGGCCTGCACCAGGCGCTTCTCGTCGCAACAATGCACCAGCGCGTGCTCAGGTGGGGACCTATACAGACCGACGTTGTCTTCGAGCTTCTCAACGAATCGGGGATCGCGCGACACCTTGAAACGCTTTATCCGGTGCGGCTTCAACCCGCGTGCCTTCCCAATACGCTGCACCGTGGTGTCGCTTACACCGGCTGGAGTGATAATTATCAAATACGAGCGTAACGTATTTACAGCATAGGTTAAACAAGGTGATTGATATCAGACTTTTTCTCCGTATCCAGATCACTTATTTGTTCATCTTGTCAACGTTTCATCAAGAGGCTGGCCATTGGCGGCGGGCATGAACCACGGCAGCCACTTCGATGGTCAGCGGGGTGTCCTCGCTCAGCAAGCGATAGAACACCAGGTAATTGCTGCGCACCGTCAATTGGCGATAGCCCGCCGCACGCTCGCTGAGGGCATATTTCTTTGGGTTGGCCGGCAATGCTGCGACCTTGGCTTCGATCTCGTCCTTGAGGTCTTGCGCGGCCTGCGGATTGTCGTCGGAGATGTAATCGATGATTGCCAACAAGTCGGCGCGGGCCGCTGCCCGCCACGCCAGGCTAGGCGGGGTTTCCATGGGCTTTGAGCTTCCTATCGATGATGTCCTGCGCATCGTTCATGACTTCTTCATGGGCGACGTGCGGTTGATCGTCAGCAGCCGATTGGGCCAATTTATTGTTCAGCCAGTCCGTATGCGAAAGCGCCTGGTGCGCCGCCTTCATCGCCTCGGCGCGATCCGGCCGGGGCTTGCGCTCGAATTCAATCTCGCCCGGTCGCCACATCTCGCTGTCTATCTGGGCTTTGCGGATACCCAAATCGCGCAGCAATAGCAACGCCTTGAGCGGATCAACGAAGCGCCGCGCCGCGCTCCGGTCGCGGGTCTTCACCAGTCGCGCCGGCCCTCGGTGCGTTTCGATCTGCATCTCGAAACCTGCGCCATCTGCTTTCAACGTGACGGACAACACGCCGCCCGCGTCATTGGTCGCACGAAACTGCTCTAGCGTCATCGCTTGCATGATTATCTCCGCCGCATATCTAGATAATTATTTTATAATGGACAGTCAGCTATTTGTTAAGAATCAATTTTTAATCAACTTTAATCCATGTGGGTGGCTTCGAAGCATTGTGCAGGATTGCCATCGTGGGCACCGACTGGATGTCCTGCAACGAACGGCCGCCGGGTCAGTACGGGTGGAGTGATAATTATCAAATACGAACATAATACGTTTCCATCATTGGCTAAAAATAGCAATTGATATCAGACGTATGGTCCGTGTTCAGATCACTTCGCTGGCCCGCAGGGCCGCCACCTGTGCCTCGCTCATGCCCAGCAGCGACTGCAGCACTTCATCGGTGTGCCGGCCCAGCAACGGTGGTGCCTCGTAGCGCACCGGCGTGCGCGACAGCCTGATCGGGTTGGCGATGACCTCGAACTCGGTGTTGAAGGGGCTGGTCATCTTTACCGCGGTGCCGCGGTGCTTCAGTTGCGGCTCATTGAATGCCTGTTCCAGGTTGTTCACCGGGGCGGCCGGGATCTGGGCGTCATGGCAGATGTCGAGCAGGGCGCGCGCCTGGTACTGCGCGGTGATGCCGTTCATCAGCTGAAGCAGCGGCTCGATGTGCTTCTGGCGCTCCGGGGAGGTGTGAAAGCGCGGGTCCTCCGCGATTTCCGGGCGCTTGAAGGTGACGCAGAACTTGCGGAACTGCTCGTCGGTGTTGAGGGTGATCATCACCGGCGCATCGGCGCAGGGAAAGACATTGCTCATCCACTTATTGGTGAGGTGCAGGTTGCCGAGGCGCGGCCAGGTCTTCTTTGTGACCAGGTATTCCTGCGCCTTCATGGCCATGGAGGACATGGCGACATCGGAGAGCGCCACGTCGATGTGCTGGCCGCGTCCGGAGCGGCGGCATTCGATCAGCGCCGCCAGTGCCGCGGTGGCGAGGTATATGCCCGAGGCGAAGTCGGCAATCTGGAAGCCCACCTTGAGCGGCCCGCCACCGGGGGCGCCGTCGGGCAGGCCGGACAGGTCCATCATGCCGCTGGTGGCCTGGAACACTGCGTCATAGCCGGGCTGGTTGGCCTGCGGGCCGCTCTGGCCGAAGCCGGTGAGCGAGCAGTAGACGATGCGCGGATTGCGCGCAGCCATCTGCTCGTAACCCAGGCCGTAACGGGCCAGGGTGCCGGGCAGGAAGTTCTCGATGAAGATGTCGCACTTCTCGGCCAGCGCGAGGATGAGTTCGCGCCCTTCCGGCTTGGCGAAGTCGGCGGTGATGGATTTCTTGTTGCGGTTGGCCGAGACCCAGCCGCTGCTGTAGGGGGCGATGTCGTTGTCACCGGCGACGCGTGTGCCGCTCCAGCGGTTGTCATCGCCCAACTTCGGGCGCTCCACCTTGATCACTTCGGCGCCGAGGTCGCCCAGGGTCTGTCCGGCCAGCGGCGCGGCGAGCACGCGCGCCATCTCGAGGACGCGCACGCCTTCCAGGCAGGTCTGCTGCTTGTTCATGGTCTTCCTTGATATGGGAGTGATTGCGGAAACCGCGCAGGCCCGCAGTTTAAGGTTCTTCACCGGATTCCGGGGAGGCCGCTTGTTAACCCCCTTTGACAAGGTTCTTCACCGATTTCCGGGGAAAGGTCTGGTATCTGCGAATCTGTCTGCAGTGCCTACCGAAACAATGGCTTCATATCTG
>CANJJT010000034.1:0-40035 GCA_947474715.1 Betaproteobacteria bacterium | reverse complement strand
ACTGGTCGCCCGTCGGTCCAGTCACGCTCAATCCGGAACGTGACTCCGTCATAAAAACACATTTGGCTGGTGGCCATATTCAACCGTTGGCAGCATGACTGAGGCGACAACTACCTTGACGCGCGCCGCCTCTGCGGCAAGCCGATTGGCAATGGCCTTGCCCATGCCGGAACCGGAGCCCGTCACCACCGCCACTTTGTCTTTCACGCGCATTTCGATTTCTCCTCGGTTGTTCTGCGTTCTCGTTTTTTTATGTATCGGTTCAGTCAGTCAGCTTGATCACCTTCGCCAGTGGTTTCCATTTTTCCTGGTCCTTCTCGATGAAGCTCCTGAAGGCGGCCGGGCTGCCGGTCCCGGGTTCGGCATAAAGCTTTTCCTGCATGTAGGTCACCACTTCGGGCGTCTTCGACACCTTGTTGATGGCGTCATTCAGCACTGATACCACCGCCGAAGCGGTGCCCAGTGGAGCAGCCAGCCCGTAGAAGCTGTAGGGGTCCAGGCTTTCGATGCCCTTGAATTCCATCTCCGACAGGCTGGCCACATCCGGCAGGCTCTTCTGGCGGCGGGTATTGGTCACGGACAAACCACGAATCTTGCCGCTGGTGATCAGCGCAATCGCGCCCTGTATCGGCCCCATGCCGAGCTGGACGGTGCCGGCCATCATCTCGCGCATGATGTCGGCGTCTGCCTTGTAGGGAATGTGGGTGGCCTTGAGGCCGGTGAGGCTGATCAGGTACTCCATCTGCAGGTGGCTGGCCGCCCCTACACCGGAGGAGCCGTAATTGAGCTTGTTGGGGTTGGCGATCGAGTAGTTCACCAGCTCGCGCATGGTGCGCACCGGCAGGTCATTGCTCATCACGATCACCCCGGGGGCCACCGCCATGAGGCCGATCAAGGTGAAATCCTTCAGGGGGTCATAGGGCAGGTCCTTGCGCAGGGCCGGCCCCTGGCTGAAGGCGCTGCCGGTGCCGAAGAAGTGCGAATAACCGTCCGGTTGCGCGGACATCATGGCCTTGGCGGCGGCAATCTGGCCTGCTCCCGGCCTGTTCTCGACGATGATGGGAACGTTCAGCGTGGCCGACATTTTCTGGGCGTAGTAGCGGGCAATGGAATCTGCCGTGCCCCCCGGGCCAAAACCGATGAACACCCTGATGGTTCTGGACGGGTATTGCTGGGCATGGGCGGTGAGTGCAGGCAGGGCGGCAAGGCAGATCAGCAGCAGAATGCGAAAAGTTTTCAGGTACCTCATCATTTCCTCCTTTATGGCGTGTCTGTGTTTTTATTGTGATATGGCGGGTGAAGGTGAAGGTGAAACGTGCAGCACATGTGACAAGGCGCATCCCGTTGCCGGAATGCGCCTTCCAAGTCATTTCAACGGAACGGGGCTGAAAAACAGCCGCGCCGCGTCACCACGTCAATGCGTGGTCTCTTCCCGCGGGTATTCGAGCACCAGCACTTCCAGGCCCTGGTCGCCGGCCTGGATCTGGAAGGCTGCCTCGGTGGGTTCGACCACCACCATGGACCACAGCGGCAGTTCCTTGCCCTGGTGCTTGAGGCTGCCGTTGATGACGAACACATAGTAGCCGGAAGCCGCCCTCGGGTCAGGTCCGCTGACGCTCATGTTGGCGCCCAGGCGCACGACATGCGCCGCCATGCCGTCATCGCCTTTCTCGAACAGGGGCTCCCAGACGGCCTCCTTGCGCGCCTTGAGCACCGGCTCGATCGAGGTCCTGACCGGGGCCGAAGTGAGGTTGCGGCGCTTGCTCGGCTTGAGCTTTTCCTTGTAGCCCGGCTTGTCCAGGTAAACCGGGGCGGAGTCGCCCGTGTACATGCGCAGCGCCATGAAGGCGAGGCCCTGGGGACCAGCCACCACCGGACCGTAGGCGGTGTGATGATCCTTGAACTGCACCGTGATGGGCTCCAGGGGAATTTCCTTCTTGCCTAGCGTCCCGGATCCGCCGACAAACAGCTGGAACATGGTGACGCCATGGAAATGGGGAACCACCGCCTCATTGGGATTCAGCTCCGACATGGTCGCCTGCGGGCCGGGAGCACGATCCGTGGAGGAGCGTGGACCGAAGAACACCGTGCCCCAATGCGGAATGCCGGTGCCCGGGGAAATGATGACGTCGCGTTTGGCCAGCGCGTCGGCGCCACTCTGGGTGTAGATCATGGCTGAAGCTCCTTGAATTAAGGAATGACGAATGCCTGCAGTAATGAAAATAATGCTATCACATGTTCTATTAATCAGCATTAGTTCCGACCAGTGAAACCGATGGACTTGACCCAGATCAAAGCAAGGAGCGGCATTGTTGCTACCGCAACCGCCCTGCCTCGCACCATCTTCAACAACCCCCTCGTTCAACCGACGATGATCAGATGCACCCGGAACGGCCCGTGCGCACCCAGCACGATGGTCTGCTCGATGTCGCCGGTGCGCGAAGGCCCCGAAATGAAATTGACGGCACGCGGCAGCGCAACCGGCTCGCCTCGCAACAGCGCCCACGCATCCTCCATGTGGGCCACGACGCGCCGCGCTTCGACAATGGCAATGTGGGTTTCCGGCAGCAGACTCACCGAAGCCGGCGTATCCGCCCCGGACACCACCATGAGCGTGCCGGTCTCGGCAATGGCGGCATAGGCGCCGCTGATGCCCAGGCTGTCGGCATCCACCGCCACCCGCGCCTCGACGCGGATGCCGTTTCCGGCCCAGTCCAGTTGAGCCATTGCCGGCCAGACACAACCGCTGACGGGAAGCCCGCGGGCGGCAAGGTAGCGCGCCGCCTCGGCAGGCGCCTGGCCCAGGGTGGCCACGCGCGCCGTGGTGCTTTGCATGGCCTCCGCGCGGGCACGGAAAACTTCGACGAGCTCACCTTCGACTGCATTGAGCGGACCGCGCGGACGCGCTGCCATCCAGGCATCGAGGGATTGCAATTCTGCCGGCGAGGCGTGCGCGCCGCGGCCGAGTCCCTTGCGGATGCGGCTCAGTATGTTGCTGCGGGCGTCATCCGAACCATCGAGGCTCATGCACATCTCCCGACTTTTCGCCTGGCCCGGATATCACCGGGTACCACCCGGGCAGGCCCGCCAACTGGCCGGCTCACGTTGTCTGAGTGGCCGGATTAATCCAGGGCCTTGACGATGTCTTCGATGACCTTCTTCGCGTCGCCGAACACCATCATGGTCTTGTCCATGTAGAAGAGCGGGTTGTCCAGGCCGGCATAACCCGAGGCCATGGAACGCTTGTTGACCAGCACCGTGCGTGCCTTGGAAACATCGAGGATGGGCATGCCGTAGATGGGGCTGCCCTTTTCGTGCGCCAGCGGGTTGACCACGTCATTGGCGCCCAGCACCAGCACCACGTCGGTGTTGCCGAACTCGCTGTTGATGTCCTCCATCTCGAACACCTGGTCGTAGGGCACTTCGGCCTCGGCCAGCAGCACGTTCATGTGGCCGGGCATGCGTCCGGCGACCGGATGGATGGCATAACGGACGTTGACGCCCTTCTCGGTGAGCTTGTGGGCCATCTCCTTCACCGCATGCTGGGCCCGCGCCACCGCCAGGCCATAGCCCGGAACGATGATAACGGTGTCAGCATTGGACAGCATGAAGGCGGCGTCCTCGGAACTGCCGCTGCGGTGCGTCTTCTGCGTGCCGTCGCCAGCCGCCGCGGTGCCGCTCTCCGCGCCAAAGCCGCCCAGGATCACCGACAGGAAGGGCCGGTTCATGGCCTTGCACATGATGTAGGAGAGGATGGCGCCCGAGGAGCCCACCAGCGAACCGGCGATGATCAGCATGGTGTTGTTAAGCGAGAAGCCGATGCCCGCCGCCGCCCAGCCCGAATAGCTGTTCAGCATCGAGATCACCACCGGCATGTCGGCGCCACCGATGGGGACAATGATGAGGAAGCCAAGGATGAAGGCCAGGCCGATCATCATCGCGAACGCCAGCCAGTTGGTCTGGGGGTCGAGGAAGAACCACAGGCCGAAGCCGATCATGACGACGAACATCAGCAGGTTCAGCAGATGCTGCCCGGTGAAGGTGATGGGCGCCCCGCTCATGCGTCCGGACAGCTTGAGGAAGGCGATCACCGAACCCGACCAGGTCATGGCGCCGATGAAGCTGCCGAGGAACAGTTCCAGCTTGTTGCCCATGGGCAGCGGCACTTGCAGATTGAACGCGCCCGGGTTGTTGACCGCCGAGATGGCGATGAACACCGCGGCCAGGCCGACCAGCGAATGCATGAAGGCCACCAGTTCCGGCATGGCTGTCATCTGCACGCGCCGCGCGATGAGGGTGCCGATGACACCGCCCACCGCGATGCCGCCGATGATCATGCCGAAATTGGGTGTCTGGGTGAGCGTGGTCAGGATGGCCAGCGTCATGCCCAGCATCCCGAACAGGTTGCCACGCCGTGCCGACAGCGGCGAGGACAGCCCCTTCAGCGCCAGGATGAAGAAAACGGATGCGACCAGATAGGACAGCGCAACGGCGTTCGGTGACAAAAGGGCGGGGGACATTTATGCCGCTCCCTTTTTCTCTTTTTTCTTGAACATCTCGAGCATGCGCTGCGTCACCAGGAAACCGCCGAACACGTTGACCGAGGCCAGCGCAACAGCGGCGCCGCCCAGCCAGGCGCCCCAGTCCGTCTCCAGCGGACCCGCTGCCAGCATCGCGCCCACCAGGATGATCCCGGAGATGGCATTGGTCACCGCCATCAGCGGCGTGTGCAAGGCCGGGGTGACGTTCCACACGACCTGGTAGCCGACGAAGATCGCCAGCACGAACACGGTAATGAAACTGATGGTTGGATCAACGGTCATAGTGCTGGGCTCTCCCTGTTCTTTACCGGTATCGGCTGCGACTACTTCTTGACGACACTGCCGCCTTCGCACATCAGGCAGGCCGCGACGATTTCATCTGCCTTGTCGATCACCAGGCTGCCTTCCTTGTCCACGATCAGCTTGAGGAAGTCGATGACGTTGCGCGCATAGAGCGCGGAGGAGTCGGCAGGCACCAGCGCCGGGAAGTTGGTGTGGCCGATCAGCGTCACGCCGTGCTTGTTCACCACCTGGTCGCGCTCGGTCAGCGGGCAATTGCCGCCCTGTTCCGCAGCCATGTCGACAATCACCGAACCCGGTTTCATCGACTTCACCATGTCTTCGCTCACCAGCACCGGCGCGGGCCGGCCGGGGATCAGTGCCGTGGTGATGACGATGTCGGCCTGCTTCACACGCTCGGCCACCAGCGTGGCCTGACGCTTCATCCAGGACTCGGGCATGGGCCGCGCGTAACCGCCCACGCCCTTGGCAATCTCTCGCTCTTCATCGGTCTCGAAGGGCACGTCGATGAACTTGGCGCCCAGGGACTCGACCTGCTCCTTGGTGGCGGGGCGCACATCGGTGGCCTCCACCACGGCGCCCAGCCGCTTGGCCGTGGCGATCGCCTGCAATCCGGCCACGCCCACGCCCATCACCACCACGCGCGCCGCCTTGATGGTGCCGGCGGCGGTCATCATCATCGGAAACAGCCGTCCGTAATGGTCGGCCGCCATGATCACGGCCTTGTAGCCGCCGATGTTGGCCTGCGAGGAGAGCACGTCCATGGACTGCGCCCGCGTGATGCGCGGCGCCGCCTCGAGCGCAAATCCGGTAACGCCCTGACGCGCCAGCGCTTCGAGGCCGGCGGTGTCGAAGCGATTCAGCATGCCAATCAGCACCTGGCCTGACCTGAGATGGGCGCTTTCCTCGGCCTGCGGGCCGCGCACCTTGAGCAGCATGTCGCTTTTTTCCCAGACTTCCGCAGCACTGGCCGCGATCTGCGCGCCGGCGGCAACGAAGTCCGCATCGGGAATGCTGGCCGCCACACCCGCGCCGGACTGCACCAGCACGGTATGCTTGCCAGCGATGAGTTTCTTGACCGTCTCGGGCGTGGCCGCGACACGCGTCTCCCCCGCCCGCGTTTCGGCAGGTATGCCGATCTGCATGGTGATTCCTCTTGGTCTGTTACGGAAACCGCAAGGGAATGTTTCCCTCTTCTTGTTGCTGCCGGTTCGGAAGGGTGCCGGGTGGTCGCATGATACTCCAGCCGGCATGCAGCGACCACCAAGCCGGGATGATCCTGATCAATGACACAGCACATCGCGCAGGATCGGAGCAATCAGACTACCGGCAGACTTATGCACAGATTCTGTGGACAAGTTTGTGCTGAACATTGTGGATAGTCGACAAACCGCCGTATTCACTGGGGGTTTTGCCCGGGCACAAAAATCAGGCAGTGATGCGCCCCGGTGTTCAATGACGCAGCGCACACCAGAATGGGACACTGATGGATACCGGAGGATGCGTGTACGCCAACCCTTATGACACGATGCACCAACCTGCGGCAATGCACGCCAGACCAGCGTCTTTGACATTCAGACCCTGGTCCTGCAATGCATAATCCGGACTTGGCCCGGATCAGACCCGACAACCGGACGCATGCACGCACGCACCGAACATCCATACAGAATGTGCCCACGGGACGCATCCACAGGAGGAACAGACATGGCACTCAAAGATGACATCGCACTGGGCATGGTGCTGCCGCATCGCAGCCAGGACCCGCTGGACCGCAACGAGATCACCCACGTGGCGCAACGCGCCGAGGCGCTGGGCTTTCGCGACCTTTGGGTCACGGAGAACACCCTGGATGAGTGTTTTTCCGTGGATGCCATGGTGGTGCTCTCGCATGCCGCCGCAGTGACATCGAAGATCGGCGTGGCCGTGGCGGTGGTGGTGCTGCCGGTGCACAGCCCCATCCACATCGCCCACCAGATCGCCTCCATCGACTTCCTTAGCAATGGCCGTGCCATCCTCGGGGTGGGCATCGGGCGGGAGGAGGACTATCACGACTTCCAGATTCCCCTGGAGCGTCGCGTGCGCCGCTTTCGCGAGGGCATCGAGGTGATGAAGGCCCTGTGGACCCAGGACAGCGTCCGTTACGACGGCGACTTCTACACGCTGGACACCACCGGCATCGCCCTGAAACCCGTGCAGAAGCCGCATCCACCGCTATGGCTGGGCGGCGGACATCCCAACGCCATCAAGCGCTCGGTGAAACTGGGCGATGGCTGGATTGGTGCCGGCGGACAAAGCGCCACGGGCTTCGCCGCGGCCATCACCCTGCTGAAGCAGGAACTGGACAAGGCCGGCAGGGACCCCGCGACATTCGCCCTCTCCAAGCGCGTCTTCATGATGGTGGATGACAATCCCGAGGTGGCGCGACGTGAGCTCAATCGCTGGTGCACCGAGGTCTACCACCGCCCCGAACTGATGGACAACGGCGCCGTCTGGGGCACCCCCGCGCAGGTGCGCGACAAGCTGGAAGAATTGCACCGCGCCGGCGCCGATCACCTGCTGCTCAATCCGGTGACACGTTACAGCGAGCAGCTGGAGGCCCTGGCCGAGGTCACCGGGCTGCGGTAGGACTCACCAGTAGCGGCGGTACCACAGCACCGTGCCGCACAGCAGCAGGCCGCCCAGCCACAGGAAGGGCCCCACGCCGATGATGGCCCCCAGCCCGCCCACCAGCAGCGGCAGGAAGGTGTGGGTGGCCATGCCCAGGGACAGGCGCAGGCCATTGGCCTCGCTCAACCGGTCCGGCGGCGCCACGTCATACATCACGGTGCTCGACAGGGGCGCCCCCACGCCCTGGCCCGCCCCGATGATGAAGGCGCACACCACTAGCAGGGTCAGGTCCGTGGCCAGGCCGAATCCGACCAGTCCGGCGGCGGCCACCAGCAGCGCGCAATGCAGCAGTCGCCACGGCCGGCAGTGGCGCGACAGTGGCCCCAGCACCACGCGCACCGCGAATGCGGCCACCGAGAAGGCGCTCGCGATGAGGCCGATCTGCGAGGCCGACAAGCCCAGCGCCTTGCCATGCAGCGGCGTCACCACGGCCACCACGTCCCACAGCAGCACGAACACCGTGCTGACCAGCAGGATGGGGCGCAGGTCGGCATTGCGCAGCAGTTGCAACGCGGCCTTCTTCTGCACGGGCTGGCCGGCCGGACGACCCTCGCTTTGCGGAAAAGCCGCCATGCGCATCAAGAACAGGCCGGCCAGCGGCATCAATCCCAGCAGGGCAAAGATCAGCGAATAGTTGCCGACATGATCGATCACCAGCCCGATGGCATAGGGCGCAATCGCGTTGGCTCCAGCGATGCCCATGGTCAGCATGACGAAATTAGACGAGCGCTGCTCGGAAGAGCCGCTGCGCCCAGCCAGGGTGTTGGCCAGCACATGCTGGCCAAAGCCGCCACCGCCCCAGATCAGGGCGGCCAGGCAGAGCACCCACAAGTCCTGCGACAACGCCATCATCAAGGACCCGGCCAGCATGGCGATGCAGCAGCTCACCAGCGGCAGGCGGGTGCCGATACGGTCGGCCCAGCGCCCCATGTGCACCGCGCCCAGCAGCGGACTGATCGAGTACAGCGACAGCAGCATGCCCACGATGGCCGGGGAATACGGATGGCTCACCGCATACAGCACCGCGGCAAAGCGCACACCGAGCAGGGCGGCCTGGTTGAGCGAGAGATACGCCACCAGCAGGTGGATGGGCTTCATGACACGCTCTGCGGCCACGGTGTGCAGGCCTGGCGGCGACCGCTGCGGTGCCGCCTATGCGACATGTAGCATCGTCTTGTCCAGGATGCCGGCAAGCTGCTCGGCGTCAGGCAAGCTGAGCAGCGCTTCAAACAGCTCTCTGGGCTTCAGTCCTGGGGCACCGGCCCGCACGCAATCGTCGAATTTCAGCCACAGCTCCTGGCGCGTGAGCGGCGCCTGTGGATCGCCCCGCACCACGCTGATCGGGCCACTGTCATGCAGCGTTCCGTCCTGCATGGCCACCACGACCCGGTCATGGATGGCATAGCCGGGACGGCGTGGATCATCACGCGTGTCCTCCTTGATGACCACCTTCTTCATCAACGCCTGAATCTCTGGAGACTGCACAAACTCATCCTGGAGCTCTGCCAGCCCGGCGCGCCGGCGCACCAGCGAGGTGGCAATCGCAAATTCGGCGCTGAACTTCGCCTCCAGCCCGGTCACCGGGGCGTGATTGCGCAGAATCTGCGCATTGCGCCGGCTCAGTGTCACGGTCACAGTACGCACCGCATTCGGATCCGGCCTGACAGCCACGACCAGATCGAGCGCGCCATCGAGGACACGGTGAGTGCAGTAACACATAGGGTATTTTTTCACCGCCAGCCTGTTATGTCCGAGCAGGGCCCAATCTGGCTTTGTTGGAACCGGACGTTCCAGGTCAACCCTGCCGTGAGGAGACACCCCCTGCAGGAATCCCGGCGTGTGCTCAAGGGCATCCATGGCTGCGGTAAAACCAGCTGCGGCCAGCCTGGCCGAGACTACGCCGGCGTGCGCCGCGCGTCCGGCGTGGAAAGGCTTGGTCATGGTGCCGAAGTTGGACATCAACCCGCCCGCCTGGGAGGTGGCAAGGGCGATCGCCATCGCTGACTGCCCAGCATCCAGGCGCAGCAGCGAGGCACAGGCAGCGGCAGCACCCAGCGCGCCGAACACCGGTGTCGGATGCCAGCCCTTGTCATGGTGCTGATCTGCATCTCGCGAGGCCACCTCGGTAAACACTTCATACCCCACCACATAAGCCAGCACCAGGTCGCGCCCGGAAGCACCGCTCGCCTCAGCCTGCGCCAGAATGGCCGGCAGCAGTACCGCGCTCGCATGGCCACCGCGCTGTGCCACATCGTCATAGTCCAGCGCATGCGCCGCGGTGCCGTTGATCCAGGCCGCTTCCGCCGCCGAGGCACGCCCGGGCGGCCCCACCAGCGTGGCCTCCCTTCCCGCAGACTGAAGCATCTGGCGCAGTAGCGTCGGCGCCGGTTCGCGCGAACCGGCGATCATCACGCCCACGGTGTCTACCAGCGCCCCGGTCATGGCCTCCACGGCCGCGGACGGCACATCAGTGAATCGGGTGCGTCCCACCAGCTTGCCCAACTCGGCAGTCAGCGGATAAGTCATGCAGGTCTCCTTTGTTATGCCTGATCAATCGAGCAAGTAATGACCAGGGGGATGCTCGTCTCGATCCTCCTCGCGCCCCACCTCAGGCCGCCTGAAGGTCAGGTCAGGTGGCCCTCAAAACACGCATCGCGTCAGACCGTTCAGGCGATCAGCAAGTCTGCCAGCGGCCGCACATCATCCAGCCCTTCCAACTGGCCTACCTGCTGCAGGAACGCCTCGCTTTTCGCCCGCGGCAATGGCTTGCACGAAGCGGCCACGCACCCCCTGAATTTGGCGGCCACTTCCGCTTCGCTCATGCGCTGCTCCGGTGCGCCGGACACGGCATCGCCACGCTTGCGGTAATGCGCTCCGCTGTAAGTGTCGATCTCCACCACGGCCGGGGAAATGAGCAGCGGCAAGGCGTCCAGCTCGGGATCAACGCGCACCTCCACCTTGTCGGCCAGTGCGGCAACTTGCGGGTCGTTCCAGGTTGTGGGTGTCAGGTCAGCGAGCGTGACTGTGCCGCGCAGTATCCCCACTGCCACTGTCACAGGCAGGCTGAACTGCATGTCCGGCACACTGCGCGGGCGCCGTTTCGACGGGGACGAGGCGCACTTGTCAAAGCCATCGCGGTTGGTGTGCACCACCACTCTGACGATGTCGCTAGCGACGATGCCGTGCTCCCTGGCCATGGCCGCGGCCAGCGCAATGGGAATGTGAGTGAGCTTGCAACTGGGATAGGGCTTCAGACTGGTATTGTCGGATTCAAAGCGCCGTCCCAACTCGCCGGTGATCACCCCCGGGTCGTATTCACCACCTGTGTACAGCGGATACAAGCCAAAGCGACCCTGCAGGATCTGCTGTGGGCCGGCAAAGCCGATTTGCGCAAGCTGCACCGCGAGCACCCCCGACTTGGCCGCCAGGCCCTGTTGCAGCCGCACGCTGAGGGAACCATCGACCGTGCCCTGGGTATTGGAGGCGCACTGCGCATAGGCCAGCCCCATGGCCGCCCGCGTGCGGTCACGATCCAAGCCCAGGACGCGGCTGGCCATGGCCACCACGCCAAAGGGTGCAAAGGTCTCGGCCACCCAGCCGGAGCGCCGCGTCTGCGCCATACGCAGCCGCGCAATCAGATCGGTGGCAAGCACCAGGGACAGCAGCAAAGTCTTACCCGAGACCTTGCCGCCGGCGCACTGCGCGAGCACCAGCGCGGTCGGAATGACGCTGGCGCACAGATGTCCGCCGCCGCCTTCGTGCACTTCGTCAAAGTCCCAGGCACGCGCCATGGTGCAATTGACCAGCGCCGCATGAAACGCCGGAACGTGTTGCCCATGTACCAGCAGACTGGCCTCAGGTTTTCCGCCCCAGTCCTGCACCAGCGCGGCAAGTTCCGGAAGACGCTCACCCGAACTGCCGGCCACCGCCACGCCCATGGTGTCGATGATCAGGGTTTTCATCATGGCCACGGTGGCCTTGCCCAGGCTGTCGTACTGGCAGCCAAGCACATGGTCCATGACGGTTTCGATGAGGTCAACCTGAGTAGTCATGGCATAGCTCCATTGCGGCGATCTGGTACGAGCCTGTGCGAAGCAAGCCCGGGTTGAGAATGGCGGCCGGGGCTGTCACTCGGCCTTGAGGTTGGCAGCTTTAATCAGCTTGAGCGTCTGTTCCGAATCTTTGCGGATCAGGGTGCGCAGGTGCTGCACCGTGCCGGACTGCGGCTCAAAACCCTGGCGGGCAAAGTGTTCCTTCATCTCAGGCGCACTGGCGATACGATTGAACAGCATATTCAGCTGCGCGCCGAATTCGCCACTGATGCCGGCAGGGGCCATCACGGCGTACCAGACCACCGCGTCATAGCCGGGGACACCGGACTCAGCAATGCTGGGCGCCGAGGGCAGCAGCTGGGTGCGCTGCAGGCTGGTGACGGCAATTGCCGTGAGCCGCCCGGCGTCGAGCAGGGAGCGAGCCGAGGTGGTGCTGGCAAAAGTGACCTGTATCTGCCCGGCGGCAGCGGCCACCACGCTTTCACCGCCGCCCTTGTAGGGCACATGGAACAGTCTCACATCAGCGAGCAGATTGAACAGCTCACCGGCCAGATGCGAGGCCCCGCCGATTCCCGAGGAACCATAGTTGATGAGCCCCGGTTTCGCTCTGGCCAGCGCAATGAACTCCTTCACACTCTGCACCGGCACCGAAGGATGCACCAGCAATATCAGGGGCTGTACTGCCACCACCGACACTGGCGTCAGATCACGCTCGATGTCATGCCCTGGCTTGGCACGCAGGGCCTGGGCCAGAATACTGGAGTTGGCCATGACCAGCAGGGTGTGACCGTCGGCCGGCGCCCGGGACACCTGCTCCAGCGCCAGCAGAGCGCTCGCGCCGGGGCGATTCTCGACAATGGCCGGTTGACCCGCCGCATCAGATAGCTTCTGGGCAATCAGCCGGGCCAGCACATCGGCACCGCCCCCCGGAGCGTAGCCCAGCACCAGGCGCACCTGCCTGGCCGGGAAAGCCTGCGCCAGCACCGGCAGGCTGAAATGCTGCGCCGCCAGTGCCAACGCTGCGCACATCACAATCCGTATGCTTGAATTGCTCATGTTGTCTCCGTCATTGAAGGGTGGTATCGGCCAATTGAAAAATGGACATCCATCGATACGTACTCGAAGCCAGGAAAAATGCCGGCGCGCATCAACTACCAGGCACGTGGTGCCAGGGTCTGTTGACATTCACGTTGAATGTCAACAGACCCATGTCACTCCTTGGGCATCAGTGACTTGGCCAGCGGCCCTACGGTGGAAAGTTCGTGTTTGATATGTGCCGTAGTTTTTTCCGGGGTATAACCAACCATAGGCTCAAAACCCAGCTTCATCAGCTCAGCCTGAAACGCCGGGTCGAGCAATGGTTTGGCCACCGAGTCGTAGAGCGTATCGATGACGGGTTTGGCGGCGCCGGCTGGCGCTGAGAACATGGTCACTAAACCGAACACCATGCCGGGCAGGCCGGCCTCTAACGAGGTAGGAATGTCCGGATAACTCTTCATGCGCTGTTCCGAGGTCACCGCCAGCACGCGTGCCTTGCCCGTATTGGCCAGCGGAATCATGCCGCCGGTGGTGCCCGGATACCATTGAATACGATCGGCGACCAGATCGGTGACCAGGTTGCCGCCACCCTTGTAAGGGATATGGGTCATGTTGGTGCCGGCCAGTTTGTTGAACATTTCGCCGGCAATGTGGGTGGTACTGCCAGTGCCTGCCGATCCGTAGTTCACCTTGCCCGGATTGGCCTTTGCATAGGCAATGAACTCACGCTGCGTCTTGGCCGGCACCATCATGTTTACCGTGATGGCAATAGGCTGATTGGCAACGATGGCAATGTGGCTAAAATCCTTGAGTGGGTCATAGGCCACATTACTCGTGGACGGCGTAATGACGTGAGTCGATGAGGAGCCGTAGATGATGGTGTATCCATCGGGTTTGACACGTGCCACCTCGGCCATTCCAATGGCGCCACCACCACCCGGCTTCAGGTCGATCACCACGGGTTGCCCCAAAAGGGGCCCCATACGGCTGGCGAACAGGCGTCCCATGACGTCAGTGGAGCCCCCGGCGGCAAACGGAATCACCAGACGGATGGCCCTGTCCGGATACTTGCCCTGCGCCAAAACTGGCGACACCGGCACGCCGACCACAGTCACCAACGTGGCCGTGCCGGCCAGCTTCAAAAAATCACGCCGTCTCATTTGAAGTCTCTTTCTTTAAGGGAACAACAATTCCTGTGATTGATGGGGGCGTCTGCGGTTGCTCCGGTGAGAATCAGCCGCGCTAGCGGCTTGGTTGTCATCCCGAAAGCATCCGATTTCCCAGTTGGCGCCATGCCACTGGACCCGAGATAGCGCTTCAGGTTGTTCCACCGCACACGCTCATGGATTGCGCGGTGACAAAGCTGGCTGCATCCGATGCAAGGTAGACCACCATTTCGGCGACATCCTCCGGAGTACCCTGGCGCCCCACCGGCACGCGCGCGGCGCGCGCGGCTAGCCCTGTGGCAAGGTCTCCGGATTCGCGCTTAGCCGAACTCAGGGCGCGCGAGGTCAGAATGGGGCCGGGATTGACGGCATTCACGGTGACACCGAAAGCGGCCACTTCTATCGCAATCGCGCGCGACAGGCCCATGATGGCGGCCTTGGAGGCCGCATAGACCGCCATGTGCTTGCGACCCACCTTGCCAGCCGCCGAGGACATGTTAATGATGCGCCCCCAGTGCTGCCGCTTCATGTGGGGAATCGCGGCGCGCGACATGAGAAAGCATCCTTTGGCATTGACACCCATCACTAAGTCCCATGCCTCCAGCGGCACGCTCTCGAAGTCCTGGCGGTCCTTGCCGTGTGGGGCGCCCGCATTGTTCACCAGAATGTCAATGTGGCCGTAGCGCTCAATCACCGTGGCTACCATGCGGATGGCATCAGCCTCATTACTGACGTCGCCCTGCACCCAGGAAGCCTGGCCGCCCGTTGCGGTGATCCTGTCTACCAGCTTGTGCAGGCCGTCGTTCGCCTTGTCCTCGGCTCCTTGTGGATCGAGGGCGTTGTGCACGCCAGTCGCCTCGATATCGGCGACCACCACGACGATGCCGCGCGCGGCCAGCGCTGCAGCGCAGGCCGCACCTATGCCGCCGGCCTTGGCGCAGCCAGTGATGAGTGCTACACGATCAGACATTGTGCTCATGAGCCTATCCTCCTTCTTGGTTGTAGTGGGGAGCAGCATCCCCTGGCCGCTTCCAGGTTCCAGCTTAGATGCGGTGGTTCAAGTCCAACAGGTAATCCATGCCCTCGCGCGTAAGACCGACCTGTGAGCATAGGCCGGCTGCATTGCATGAAAATGGAAAGCCAGTCAATGTCGCGCACCCGCGAGCGCATCGGGATTGACCACATTTACCGGATTGCCGGCTGCGTAGGCGAGGACCTGGTCGAAGGCTGCGCCCATGGCAAATTCATACGTGGTCGACTCGACATAACCCAGGTGCGGTGTGCATACCACGTTGGGCAACTGGATCAGCGGGTCGCGCGCACCCAGTGCCGGCTCCTCATCGAACACATCCACGGCAGCCATGCACGGTCGGCCGGCCCGCAGCGCCGCCACCAGCGCGCCGGGCTCCACCAGCGATGCGCGACTGGTATTGAGAAACAGTGCGGTGGGTTTCATCAGCGCCAGATCGACCGCTGTGACCAGACCCCGCGTCTCCTCGGTAGCTCGCACATGCAGGCTGACCACATCTGCAGTTGCAAAGAAGGCGGCGCGACCGGCGGCTAACTCGTGGCCCGCCTCTCCGGCCTTGACCAGGGTGCTGGGCCGCCCCCACACCAGCACCTTCATGCCGAAGGCCTTGGCATAGCCGGCCATGACGGCACCGATCTTCCCGTAGCCATAGATACCGAAGATCTTGCCACGCAGGCCCTGTCCCATAGTGGATTGCCAGTGTCCCGCCTTGAGCGCCGCCATTTCCTGCGGAATGTTGCGCAGCGAGGCGATCATCAGGCCCCAGGCCAGTTCCGCCGTGGCATAGGACGGGCGCGAGCCCTGACCGGCGCTGACGATCACGCCGTGGCTGGTGCAGGCAGCCACATCGATGTGTGGATAAACGCCACTCTGGCTGATGATGCGCAGCTGAGGCAACTTGAGTATCAGTTCCGCGGGAATCGGGGTGCGTTCACGCACTAGCACCAGCGCCTCGGTGTCACGCAGGCGCTGAGCCAGGAGGGCAACATCCTTGGTGTGATGGTTCCAGACGGTGACCTCGTGCCCGGCCAACTTGCCAAAACACCGAAGCGACCTGATCGCGTCCTGGTAGTCGTCAAGAATGGCAATCTTCATTCACTGCTCCTCGGTACTGGGTGTCTGTCCATGAGCTGTCCCGCAAGGCCAGAACTAGCTCCGATCTCTGGCGTTCAATTGATCGATCAGCCCGTCGCCGGCCGGGCAAGCCAGGGAAAATCACGATCGTAGTCCTGCTCGAAAGCATCCAGCTCGGCCTTGTGTTCGAGGGTGAACTGGATCTCGTCGGTGCCTTGCAGCAGCAACTGCCGGCGCAGCGGATCGATGGCAAAGGCATGCTCCTCCCCGTCCGGGGTGCGCACCACCTGGCCGTGCAGATCGATATCGAGATGGCGATAGCTGCCTTCGAGCAGCGCATTGCGCAGCCCCCTGGTGACCCCAGCGGGCAGCGTCACCGGCAGCAGGCCGTTCTTCAGGCTGTTGCTGTGGAATATCTCCCCGAAGCTTGCCGCGATTACCGCTTGGATGCCGTAATCCATCAGCGCCCACACCGCCACCTCGCGCGAGGAGCCGCAACCAAAGTTTTCATCGGCGACGATGATGCGGGCATCGCGGAATGCCGGATCATGGAGGATGAACGCCGCATTGGGCGTGCCGTCAGTGCCAAATCGCAGATCATGGAACAACTGCCCGCCAAAACCGTCCTGGCGTGCGCGGGAGAGAAAGCGGGCCGGTACGATCTGGTCAGTGTCGACGTTTGAGGCGTCATAGGGGATGGCGCAAGCCTGCAGTCTGACAAAGGGTTTCATGATGCGCTCCCGAGCCGGCGCACATCGGTGAGCCGTCCGGTCACTGCGGCAGCCGCAGCCATGGCCGGACTGAGCAGATGCGTGCGCGCGCCCTTGCCCTGCCGCCCGACGAAATTGCGATTGGAGGTCGAGGCGCAGTGTTCCCCGGGCGCGACCGTATCACCGTTCATGCCCACGCACATGGAGCAACCGGGCAGCCGCCACTCGAATCCGGCATCAATGAATACGCGATGCAGACCTTCGGCCTCGGCCTGCGCCTTCACCAGGCCCGAGCCAGGCACCACCAGCGCCGGAATCAGCGCCTTCCTGCCGTCAGCCACGCGCGCGGCCTCGCGAAGATCCTCGATACGGCTGTTGGTGCAGGATCCGATAAAGACACGATCGATGCGCAGCCCTTCGATTGGCACTCCGGGTTGCAGTCCCATGTACTCGAGTGCCTTGCCCATATCGCGGCGCTGATCGGCCGCCACATCGCCCTCCGCCGGATCGGGAATTCGTCCGGAGATGGGCAGCGCCTGGGCCGGATTAGTGCCCCAGGTCACCATCGGCTCGATGTCCTTGGCATCCAGATCCAGCTCAGTGTCGAACACCGCTCCGGCATCGCTCGGCAGGCCTTTCCAGTAGGTCATGGCGCTGTCCCAGTGAGCTCTCTGCGGCGCATACGGCCGCCCTGCGAGATACTGGAAGGTACTGTCATCGGGGGCCACCATCCCCGCTCGTGCGCCGCCCTCTATGGACATGTTGCACAGCGAAAGTCGTCCTTCGATTGAAAGGCTGCGAATGGTCTCGCCAGCATATTCGATGACATGCCCCACGCCACCGCCGATACCGATACGGGCGATGATGGCAAGTATGATGTCTTTCGCGCTCACCCAGCGCTGCAACCGGCCATTGATGCTGATGCGCATGTTGCGTGATTTTTTCTGCCACAAGGTCTGGGTGCCCATGACATGCGCAACCTCTGAGGCGCCGATGCCAAAGGCCAGCGCCCCCAAGGCACCATGGGTGGCAGTATGGCTGTCGCCACACACAATGACCATACCCGGCTGCGTCAGGCCCTGTTCTGGCCCCACCACATGCATGATGCCCTGACGTACATCATCCAGGCCGAACAGCGTGGCTCCGGATGCGCTGGCATTGTCACCCATGACTTGGATTACGCGGGCGCGCTCTGCTGTCATCTGCGTCAGATCATGGGTCAGGGTGGACAGATAATGATCCGGCGAACCGAAGGTGCGGTCAGGCCGCCGCAGCTTTAGTCCAAGGCGCGCCAGCTCACGGAAGCCCGCATGCGAACCATCATGAATGTAATGACGCCCCACATGCAAAAGGGTCAGGCCGCCTTCGCGTGTCACTACGGCATGACGTGCCCAGATCTTGTCGTACAACGTGCGGACGGTTTCCTTCATGCAGGACTCCCAGACAAGCGTGTTAGTTCGACGACAGTTTCAGCCCCTTGACCACTTCGCGGTTCTGCTCGATCTCGCGCTTGATCAGCGCGCCCAGTTGCTCGGGGGTGCCTCGCTCGGACTCCAGCCCCTGCTTGAACAGTTGTTCCCTGACCTCGGGCTTGTTGACGATCTCGCCCGCTAGCGAATTGAGCCGGTTGATGATGTCGCGCGGCGTGCCGGCCGGAGCCAGCATTCCGTACCAGCCAGTGCGATCATAGCCGGTGAGACCACCTTCGCTCATGGAGGGGACATTGGGAAGCAGGACGGAGCGCCTGGCGCTGGTAACTGCAATCGACTTGATCCTGCCGGCCTTGAGCATGCCCATGGCGCCGGTGACACTGGGAAAGCTCAGTTCCACTTGGCCACTAGCCACCGCAGCAGCACCTTCGGCCGATCCCTTGTAAGGCACATGACCGATGTTAACCTTGGCCATGAGGTTGATCATTTCCCCGGCCAGATGGGCCGAACTGCCTATGCCCGAGGAGGAATAGTTGAGCTTGCCCGGATTGGCGCGCGCATAGGCAATCAGCGATTTCACGTCATCCGCAGGCACCGACACATGCGCCACCAGCAGGAAGGGGGCCGAGGTCACCAGCGCAATCGAGGCAAGATCCTTCTCCAGGCTGTAGGGCAGATCGCTGCGCACCGCCGGCACGATGGCATCGGCGGCAGCGATGATGATGAGGGTGTGACCATCCGCTGGCGCCTTGACCACGGCATCCACCGCGATGGTGCCGGTGGCACCGGGCCGGTTCTCGACAATGAAGAGTCGCCCCAGCGGATCCGCCAGGTGCTGGGCCAGAAGTCGGGCGGTGGTGTCGGTGGATCCACCGGTGCCGTAGCCGACCAGGATACGCACCGGCTTGGTGGGCCAGGCCTGGGCGGCCACCTGACCGGATAAGGCGGCGAGCGCCATGCCCGTGGCAATCAACAGGGACTTTCCGATGCATTTCCTCATGTCATGGTCTCCTCGTGCCTGGTGGATTGCCATCCGCCTCATAGGGCGGTGGATTGTTATTTCGAGCCGGCATGTGCCGCCGCCCGTTTTATGCCGGCCTACTTGCCAGTGAACTTCGGTGGACGCTTCTCCATGAAGGCCTTGGCGCCCTCCTTCTGGTCCTGCGAGGAAAACAGCAGCTGTATGGCCTTGGTCTCCAGGCGCAGGGCGGTGTCCAGATTGACATCCTGGCCGGCGTTGATCACTTCCTTGGTCTGCTGCACGGCAATCGGCGGCATGGCGGCAATGTGCGCAGCCATGGCCACGGCGCGCTTCTCGGCCTCGCCGTCGGGCACGATCTCGCTGACCAGGCCCATGTCGAAAGCCTCGCGTGCCGTGAACAGCTCCCCGGTCAGGCAGATCTTCATCGCCTTGTACTTGCCCACGGCGCGGATCAGGCGCTGGGTGCCGCCACCACCGGGCATGACGCCCACTTTCACTTCGGGCTGCCCGAATTTGGTCGATTCCGCGGCGATGATGATGTCGCAGGCCATGGCCATTTCCAAGCCGCCGCCCAAAGCCAGCCCGCTCACCGCGGCAATCACCGGCTTGGTGCAGGAGGCCATGTCGCGCCACAGCTTGTCGGTCTTGCGCGCCATGGCGGCGATGGAATCCAGTGTCGCCATCTCCTTCAGGTCCGCGCCCGCGGCAAAGGCCTTATCGTTACCGGTGAGCACGACGCAGCGCACCGAGTCGTCATCGCTGAGTTCTAGCATATACTTTGCAATCAGCCGGCGCACATCCATGTTGAGCGCATTGCGTGCATCGGGACGGTTGATGCGCACCAGCGCGACGCCCTCGGCGGGGCGCTCCAGCAATACCACGGGTTCAGTCATGTCGGTTTCCTTGTTTCAGTGTTTCTTCGCGCCCTTGCGCTTGGAGGGAAAGTCCGCGGGCTTTTTCTCGCGCACCGCCTTCACGCCAGCCTGGGTGTCGGCCGAGAAAAAGGCCATCTTCTCCACGGCCATGGAGTAGTCGAAGGAGGTGATGCCGCCCAGGCGCAGCCACTGGTTGAGCGAGCGCTTGGTGAGCGACAGCGCCCATTGCGGACCATCGGCCAGCTGGCGGCCGAGCTTCATGGCGGCAGGCACAACCTCGGCCCGGGGCAGCACCTTGCTCACCATGCCCATGCGCTCGGCTTCCTTGCCGTCTATCATTTCCGCGGTCAGCAGGTAGTACTTGGTCTTGGCCATGCCGATCAGTAGCGGCCAGATCATGGTGGCGTGGTCGCCCGCCACCACCCCCAGCTTCATGTGGCCGTCACCGATCTTGGCATCATCGGCCATGATGGAAATGTCCGACATCATGGCCACTGCGAGGCCGGCACCCACGGCCACGCCATTGATGGCGGCAACGATGACCTTGTCGCAGTTGATCATGTTGTAGACGAGGTCGCGAGCGTCATTGTTGGTGATGTCGTCAAAGCGCTCCTCGGCGGGCAGGGCCATGCGGTGTTCCAGCATGGAAAGATCCCCGCCGGCGGAAAAAGCCTTCTCGCCGGCGCCGGTCACGACAATCGCGCGCACATCGGGATCACGATCCAGGTCGCGCCAGATGTCGCCCAGCTCCTGGTGCAGCTTGTGGTTGACGGCGTTGTAGACCTCGGGGCGGTTGATGGTTACTTTGGCCAGGCCATCGTCGATGTCGATGAGCAGGTGCTGGTAGCGGCTGTAGTCCATGTTCATTTCCTCTTGATGATCAGTGCGGGGTCAGGCGCTTTGCGCGCCTACTTGGTGGGCTTGGGCGACTTGGGATCGGTGTAGTCGTACCAACCCGCGCCGGTCTTGCGCCCCAGTTGGCCGGCCTTGACGCGCGACACCAGGCTCTGCGGCGGGTTGAAGCGCTCGCCATAGGCATCCTTCAGCGACATGGTGTTGAGCAGGGCCACATCAAGACCGTTGAAGTCGGTGAGTTCGAACTGGCCCATGGGATGGTTGAAGCCCAGGCGCATGGCCTTGTCGATGTCCTCCATGGAGGCAATGCCCTCTTCATACATGCGCACGCACTCCAGGCGCAGCGCGGCAATGGCGCGCGTGGTGATGAAGCCTACAGTGTCGCGCTTGCACACGGCGGCTTCCTTGCCCAGCTTCCGTGTCAGTTCCAGCGCCACGTCCAAAGCGCGGTCGGAGGTCTTCAACCCGCGCACCACCTCCACCAGCTTCATCATCACCGGCGGATTGAAGAAGTGCGTGCCGATGACGTCCTGCGGCCGGTCGATGGCCGAGGCGATAGCTGTGATCGACAGCTGCGAGGTGTTGGTGGCTAGCACCGCGTCGGCTTTGGCATGCTTGGCAATGTCCTTGAACACAGCCTGCTTGAGCTCGAGCTTCTCGGGCACCACCTCGACAATGATGTCGGCATCCTTGACGGCATCGGCCAGCGATGTACTGGTGCCAATGCGCTTCAACACTGCATCAGCCTGCTCCTGCGTCATCTTCTGCGACTTCACGAAGCGCGCAAGACTGGTCTTGATGCTGTCCATGCCACGCTGCAAAAAGCTCTCCTGAGTATCCACCATGGTGACTTCCATGCCGGCCATGGCACAACTCTGCGAAATGCCATTGCCCATGGTGCCGGCGCCGATTACTGCAACAGTACGAATTTCAGCCATGCTTGCCGCTCCTAATTGATAACAATTTATCTTTATATCTAATTTAGTCATTCAGACATACTTCTATATGATAATAATTGCCTTCCCATGTATGCGCCCGTGCATGAGATCATGCAAAGCCTGAGAAGTGCGCTCGAAAGGGTAGCGCGCCGTGATTACCGGATGCAGACGGGCCTCGGCCAGCCACTCAGCCAGCACTTCGGCATTGCGCGAGGCGACCGCGGGCTCTATGTCCATCAGGTTGCCGCGACTGACGCCAATGATGGAGCAGCTCTTGAGCAGGGTCCAGTGCAGCGCAAGCTTGGGAATGTCTCCGGAGGCGAAACCGATCACCAGGTATCGCCCCTTGTAGGCCATGCTGCGGACCACCGGTTCAACCAGATTGCCACCCACTGGATCACACACCACATCGGCGCCCCTGCCATTGGTCAGCCTTTTCAAAGCTTCTCGCAGATCCTCCTTGGCGTAATTGACCAGGGCATCGGCGCCCCGGCTTCTGGCAGCCGCCAGTTTCTCGTCCGAGGAAGCGCAGGCGATGACCTGTGCGCCCATGGCCTTGCCCAGGTCCACCGCGGCCGCCCCGACACCGCCGCCCGCGCCCAGCACAACCAGGGTTTCACCCCTGGCAAGATGGCCGCAGTCATGCAGGCCGTAATAGGCCGTGGTATAGGTCAGGCCGAAAGCTGCCGCCTGCTCAAACGAGGTGCCCGGACGCAACCGGGTCAGGCGATTCAGCGGCACCAGGATTTCCTCGGCAAATGCGCCAAAGCGCATCAGCGCGAGCACTGGGTCACCAGGCTGGAAGCCGGTCACACCCTCGCCCACTTCCTTGATCACGCCAGCCGCATCGGCACCGGGGGAAAACGGCAGCGGTGGCTTGTGCTGGTACAGCCCCTGGATGATCAGAGTGTCATGGAAATTCACCGCCGCCGCTTTCACGCTCACCACCACTTCACCCGTACCCGGGCGCGGCGAGGGCATATCCTCAATGACCAGTTTGTCCGGCAGCCCCAGTTGCTTGACTAGCAATGCTTTCATGCCCTGTGTCCCTGTGCGTTCCCGCATGTTCCAGTTTGTTCCAGCGGACTAGTGTTCCGGACTGCTGCCGGAGAGCAGCGCCTCCTTGGCGGTGATGAAGGGCCACAGCGCCTCGGAACTGCTCAACCCGGCAATGCAGCGCCCGACCCATTCGGCCCATTCGCCTTCGGTGCCGTACTCGTCGCGCCAGGCCCACAAACGGCGCGTGCTGCGATGCAGCGCATGCTCATGGGTGAAGCCGATGGCGCCATGCACTTGGTGCGCGATGGCGGTGGCCGTGCCAGCCGCCTCGCTCACGCGCGATTTGGTCATGCCAATCTCAAAGTCGGCGGCGGACACGCCAACGGTATCCAGCATGGCATCCACCGCAGCTCCAGCCGCCGCCACTTCCGCAGCAAGCACGGCAATCTGCTGCTGCACCGCCTGAAACTTGCCAATGGGCCGACCGAACTGCTGTCGCTCCTGGGCATAGCGGATGGTCATCGCCAGCACCCGTTCCAGGGCACCAGCCATGGCCGCGGCACGAAACGCCGCGCCCAGAACACGCTGCCGTTGCGGCGCCATGGCGCAAGCGACGGCAACCAGCCGGTCGGGCACAGCTAGTCCATCGAATTGCAAGTCGTCTCGCGGCTCGCCAGCGTAATTGCTGCCTGCCTCGATTAGCGGTGGTTTTTCCACCACGACAGTGGCCAGTCTGCCATCGCATGCCGCCACCGCAACCACCGCGCGGGCATGGCGCCCCCAGGGCACGCGGTGCAACCTGCCACTGAGCGCCCAGCTCCCGTCCCGCTTCACCAACTGCAGCGTGTCCCCATCGAGCATGCCGCTGGCAGTCAACGGACCCGGCATCGGCGCCAGCCCCGCTTCGGCCAGCAAAAGTTCGGCCAACAGGGTCTCAGCCAGCGGCGCCGGCAGGCAGGCACGTCCGGCCTCGCGCACCAAGGCAAGCGCATCGCCCAGATCAGCGCCATCACCGCCACGGGCCTCGTTGCGGGATGCGCGCGGCAACCCCGCCGCCTCCAGCGCATCCCACAGGTCCTGCTGCCACTGCATCTTCTCGCTGGCTTCAAATACGGCCCTCGTACAATGCCGCTCAAACAGGCGTGCCGCCGAATCCACCAGGAGGGGGCGCATCTCGCTCATGACTCGGCCTCCTGCTTCCGCACCTGCTGCTTGCGCTCAGTCATGGCCGCCCTTGCCTTCGGGCGAGCAGGCCGCAATCTGTTCTGCCGTGTAACCGAGCAGTCCACCCAACACGGACTGGGCATCGCCATTGAGCTTTCCGACAAAAGTGCGTGGCCGCGTGCTGGCGCCGGGCGTGAGAAAAGGGATGTTCGGAATGACATAGGGCTTACCGCCGACCTGCAGCGTGGTCAGGGCGCCGCGCGTCTTCAGTTGCGGGTCCTCGAAGGCTTCCTTGAGCGTGCGAAAGCGCGAAATCGGCACGCCGGCCGGCAGCAGGATCGCCTCGCACTCGTCCATGCTGTGCCGGCTGGTCCATGATTCGGTCAGGCGCATCATTTCGAACCAGTTGTTGTTGCGCGCATCGACACTGTTGAAAAGCGGGTCAGTGATCCATTCGGGATGGCCTGTGGTTCGGGCCAGCGCCTCCCAGTTCGCACCGCTGATGGGAGGAATAACCACATAGCCATCGGTGGTCTTGAGCGGCAGGTGATAGCGCCTGATGTAGGGCCCCACCAGCGCCGCGTGGGATTCATTCACCAGCATGAACATCATGCTCTCCAGCATGGACACATCCAGGTACTGCCCCTTGCCGGTACGCAGGCGCTGGATGATGGCGGTTTGAACGCCAGAGAAGGACCACAGCGCGGTGAGGGAATCGCCCAGGAAGGTGCCGGAGGTGGGCGGCTTGTCTGCGCCATTGATTTCCATCTGCGCATGGGCAAAGCCGCTGGCCGCCTCAACGATGGAGGCATAGGCGGCCTTCTGTGACGAGGGACCTTCCTGACCGTAGCCTGAGATGGAGCAATAGATGAGATCGCCTTTCTTCGCCGCCAGCGACTGGTAGTCCAGGCCCAGGCGGCCGGCCACGCCGGGCCTCCAGTTCTCAACCACTATGTCGGACTTCATCGCCAGATCCAGCGCCGCTTTCCTGCCGGCAGCGCTCTTGAGGTCAAGCACGATGCATTGCTTGCCGCAGTTGAGCTGCGCGAAATGCACACTCTCGCCATTTTGGAACGGCGGCCGGTAACGCGAATGCTCGCCGCCCGGCGGTTCAACTTTTATGATCTCAGCGCCCATATCGGCCAGCAGCCGGGTACAGAACGGGCCAGACATGATGCTGGTGAAGTCGAGCACCCGAAAGCCGCTGAGCGGGCGCTGATCCTGATTGTCCGTCGGGGCGGCAGAATTCGGTTGAGTCATGTCATCTCCAGTTTGCGTATTCACTCAGGCTTGATACCAGCCGCCTTAACGGTTTGCTTCCAGCGTTCGATCTCGCCCTTGAGGTAAGCCCCATACTCGATCGGTGTGGAACCCAGCGGCTGGGTGTCCTGGGCCAGGAACTTCGCCCGCACGTCCGCGCTCTGCAGGGCCTTCACGATCTCGGCGTTGAGTCGCGTGATCTGCGCCGGAGCGGTTCTCGCGTGCGCCATTACCGCCTGCCACGTGCTGACCTCGAACTTCGGCATAATGGTCTCATTGAACGTCGGCACATCCGGCAGCGATGCCGTGCGAGCGAGCGTGGTCACGGCCAGCGCCTTCACCTTGCCGCTTCTTGCCAGCGGCGTCACCGTGCTTGGGGTCTGGGTCGTGAACTGCGTAAAACCACCGGCGACCGCTGCCACGGCGGGTGCCCCGCCCTTGTAGGGCACCTGCACCGCCTCAAGTCCATTGCCCTGCAGGATCAGAAAGGCCGCCAGATGGGTGATATTGCCGTGGCCGGCAGAGGCATAGGAAAGCTTGCCCGCATTGGCTCTCACGTGCGCAATGAATTCGGACACGTTGTTGACCGGCAGGCCCGGGTGCACCGCCAGCACCAGCGGGCTGGTGCCCGTCAGAGCCACCGGCGCCAGGTCCTTCAGCGGGTCATACGTCATTTTGGCGTACAGGGCCGGATTGAGCGCCAAGCCCGCGGTGTGAAACAGCAACGTGTATCCGTCAGCCGGTGCACGCACCACGAATTCGGCGGCGATGTTGGCATTGGCCCCGGGCTTGTTTTCCACCAGCACCGGTACCGACATCTGCTCGGCCATTTTCTGGGCCAGCACCCGGGACAGGAGGTCGGATCCGCCGCCGGCATCGAAGGGGGAAATCATGCGGATGGGCCGCGACGGATAGTCGGACTGCGCAAGCGCACCAGCGGCAACCGCCAGCATGGCCGGCAGGACCGCGAATCTCAATGCGCTCTTCCCTGTTGTCATGACCTTCTCCCGGGTGATGGCTTCATGCTTGCGCTCGCTCAGGCGCTCAAATTTCAAGAACGGCCTTGCCGATGATGCGGCGGTTGGCAAGATCGTTGATGGCATCGCCGGCACGCTCAAGCGGATAGCGCGCGCTGATCACCGGCTTCAGGCGACCCTCGGCAATCCACTGCAGCAGTTCGCGGATATTTTCGGCGCTGTCCTTGGGACGGCGGAGCATGAACTGGCCGCGACGGATGCCCATGATGAAGCAGCCCTTGATAAGCGCGAGATTGAGCGCAATCTTCGGGATCTCCCCCGAGGCAAAGCCGACCACGAGGTAACGCCCCTCCCAGGCCATACTGCGCAGAGCCGGCTCCGCGTATTTTCCTCCCACCGGGTCATAACAGACATCGACGCCCTTTTCGCCCACCAGTTCCTTCAGTCGCTCGCGCAGGTTTTCCGTTTCGTAGTTGATCAGTTCATCCGCACCGCTCTTCCTGCAGGCTTCCAGCTTCTCCGCAGTCGAAGCACAGGCAATCACTCGTGCCCCCATCAGCTTGCCCAGTTCCACCGCCGCCATGCCGACTCCGCCCGAGGCCCCCAGCACCAGCAGCGTCTGCCCCGGCCCCAGTCTGCCGCACTGCTTGAGGGCGTAATAGCTGGTGCTGTGCGTCATGCCGAAACTTGCGCCCAGGTCAAAGGGCACCTTGTCCGGCAGATGAGCGAGTGCCGCAGAGGCTACCGGGACTTCTTCGGCAAAGGCACCCCAGGTGAGGAAGGCCATGACGCGGTCACCGGGCTTGAAACCGGTGACGCCGGGACCGACTTCCTTTACCACGCCGGCCAGGTCACCGCCCGGCGAGAAGGGCATGGGTGGCTTATGCTGATACTTGTTCTGGATGATGAGCGTGTCGGGAAAATTGACTGCTGCCGCCTTGACGCTCACCACCACCTTCCCTTCGGTTGCTACCGGAGAGGGAACATCCTCGATCACCAGCGATTCCGGTGGCCCGAACTGCTTGCAAAGCACGGCGCGCATGTTGTCCCCTTGTATAGGTCGAAATTGACTGCTGTTGACCTTATTGGGCCCCGGCCATTCCGACCGCCGCCAGCCTCACCCACAAATCGTCCGCCGGAGTGCCCACGAACTGCCGGCCCAACCGCTCGCGCCATTGCACCGCACTGCCATATTCGTCACGCCAGCCCCACAGCCGGCGGGTTGCCAGCTGCAGCGGATACTCGCGCGTGAAGCCGATGGCGCCATGCACCTGATGCGCGATGCCCACCTTGTCGATGGCGTCGGCCAGACGCGCCCGGCAGGCTGCAAGCAGCAAATCGGCATCGGCGCTGTCGATATTGGCGGCGGCGGCATCGGTGATGGCCGAGGAGGAGGCCACCTCGCCCGCCAGCACTGCCAGCTGCTGCTGCACCGCCTGAAATTTGCTCAATGGCCGGCCGAACTGCTTGCGCTCACCCACGTAGCGCACTGACAGATCCAGAGCGCGACCCAGCGCGCCGACGATCTGCACGGCGCGCGCCATGGCCATGTAGCGAAACACCTGGTCGCGGCTGACGCTGGTGGTGCGGGTTACGCCATCCAGGGCACGTCCCCTGGCTTTCAACCCGTCGCGCGGCTCGCTCCCGATGTTGCTGCGCGGTTCCGCCGACAGTCGCCCCGGTTCGGCCATCCCCACCACCGCCTCGGCGCCATCCTGCGCAACAATGACCACGCTTGCCGTCGCCCCCCAGGGCACATCGGCCTCCTTGCCACTCACTTTCCATTGTCCCGTGCTGCCGGAAAACCGCCATGGAGCTGCATTCGTCCCGAGGGCGAGCGTGAGCGGGCCCTGCACGGGGGGCAAGCCGGCCAGCGCCAGCACCCAGGCTGCAATGATGGTCTCGGCAATGGGTGCTGGCAGGCTGTAGCGGCCCGCCACGCGCAGGGTTTCCATCACATCGATCATGGAGGCACCGGCACCGCCCTGCCGCTCAGGCACGAGCATGGCGGTAAATCCGCCATCCACCAGCGCGCTCCACAGCGCCGGCTGCACGCCACCCGCCTCGGCCGCCTCATGGGCGGCTTTGGTGCACTTGTCCTCAAAGAGGCGCGTCGCTGCTTCAGCAAACATGTTGATGCTATCGCTCATCTCAGTCCCAATCCCCTGGCTATGACGCCGCGCATGATCTCCTTTGCCCCGCCGCGGATGGTGAAGGCAATCGTCCACAGCTGCGCGTGATCCAAAAGGTCCTGCACCAGCCGTCCGCGTTGCTGGGCGGGCAGGCCTTCAGTCTGGGCGATGTCCCGTGCAACAGTCACCATCTCCTGCTCGAAGCAGGTGCCCAGGTCCTTGACGATGGCTGCCTCGAGATTGGGTGCGCGCCCGGTCTCCAGGGTCATGGCTATCGACATCGACATCTGCCGCAGCGTCAGCAGGTGGGCAAACAGGCGCCCCATTGCCGCCATGGTCGCGGCACTGGCCTTGCTGCCCAGCGCCTCGTTCAGCTCGGCCAGCAGGCGAAAAGCGCTCAGCCAGCGCTCCGGACCGCTGCGCTCGTAGGCCAGCTCGGTGCTGGCCTGGTGCCAGCCCTGATCGACATCGCCCAGCAAATTCTTCTCTGGCACGAACACTTCATCGAGCACCAGTTCATTGAAGTCATGCTCGTTGGGCAGGTTGATGATGGGCCGTAGCGTCACGCCGGGCGATGACAGCTCTACGATGAGCTGGCTGAAGCCATGGTGACGGTCTTCGGTCGCAGGCGAGGTGCGGCACAGCACGATCACGTATTTGGCGTGATGGGAATTGCTGTTCCACAGCTTGGTGCCAGACAACTTCCAGCCGCCGGCCACCTTCACCGCCTTGGTTCGCAGTGAGGCGAGATCCGATCCGCTGTCCGGTTCGGAGAGACCGATGCTGAAAAACACTTCTCCACGGGCGATGCGCGGCAGGTACTCGAGCTTCTGCTCTTCGGTGCCGAACTTGAGCAACACCGGCCCGGTCTGACGGTCGGTCACCCAGTGGCCGCGCACCGGTGCACCGGCGGCGAGCAGTTCCTCGGTGACGGCGTAGCGCTCGAGCGCCGTGCGTTCATGCCCGCCATACTGCTTCGGCCAGGTCATGCCGATCCAGCCGCGCTCGCCCATGCGCAGGGTGAACGCCTTGTCCACGTACATGCTGACGCGGTCGGGGCGCGGGAAGCGGCCGCTGGCGCGTTCTTCGGCGAGGAACTCGCGTATTTCCTGCCGCAGGCTTTCCAGCGAGGCCGGAAAGTGGGCAGGCTCAAATCTGAATTCGGAAATGCTCATGTCTGCCTTCTGTACGAACCGATTTCAAAATGAGGAGACGCATATTCACAAATGAGTCGTGACTGCGTGTAACTGCGCTCCTCATACTCCCCGACTTCAGGTTTTTCTCTGCTTCGAGGCAAGCTGGGCCACACGCTCCCTGTGATCATCGGTATCGCGCAGTATGGTGACTTGGGAGGACACCGCATCCAGGTGTGCGGCCAGCGTGGCCGTGCGCCCCTGGTAGGCCAGGCGCTTGAAGGCACGCACGGCCTCGAAGGGCTGCGCGGCAATTTTCTCGGCCAGGTCATAGGTGACACTCATCAACTCATCATCGGGAACAGCGCGCGTGACCATGCCCAGGCGCTCGGCTTCCTCGGCGCCCACTGCACGGCCGGTCCAGAAGATCTCCAGTGCCTTGTCCATGCCTATCATGCGCGGCAGATACCAGGCGCCACCGTCACCGGCCACCAGGCCCAGGTTCACGTAACTCTCGGCGACATTCGCTGAAGCGGCCATGAAGCGGATGTCGCACATGAGCGCCATGTCGAGGCCCGCACCGCGCGCCACGCCGTTGATGGCAGCAATGATGGGCTTGTCCATTTGCTCGAGCAGCAGCGGAATCCTGTGCACCTGGCGCCACAGGAAATGCTTCTGCGTCAGCGCATCCAGGCTGGCGCGGTTCTCCATCTTGCCGGCATCACCGCCGGAGCAGAACCCCTTGCCGGCACCGGTGAGGACAATGACCTTCACCGCAGGGTCATCGGCCGCCTTGCGCAGCACCGCCTCCCACTGGTCGATCATTTCCGGGGTAAACGCGTTGTATTTTTCGGGCCGGTTCAGCGTTAGCGTGGCGACACCTGACGCTCGGACATCAAACAGGATCATTTGCTCGGACATGATTACCTTTTATGAGTGAATGGCAAAGATGGCATGCGTGCGACAGTGGCACTAGTGTCCTGAAGCGCTAATTCGCTGAAGAAAAGGACCGAGAATCGGCGCCATACGGCGTTGCAAATGCTCGCAAGGTGGTCAACCTTGCTCCGCTTTGCGCCTTGTCTGGCACCGATTTCGGCCTTTTTCGCAATCTTGGAGCATGTCTTATACTTTTTCAGATTCAACGAACTAACGATTCAGGACACTAGCGCAGACCCAGGCCCTTGGCGACGATGCCGCGCAGAATTTCCTTGGTGCCTCCGCGGATGGTGTGGGAAGGCGCGTAATACAACGCCCGGGCCAGCACCGCTTCGAGGTCGTCGCGAATGGCGCTGGCGGCTCTTCTCGATTCGGTCAGCACGCGGCGCGCGACGATAGGCACTTCCTGCTCGAAGGCATTGCCCAAATCCTTCACCAAGGCCGCCTCGATGGTCGGCGTGGTGCCACGCTCGAGCATGCCGGCGATGGCAAAGGACATCCGGTGCAGGGTCCACACATGCGACACCAGGCGTCCCAGCTCGCGCGCATCGAGCCGCTCCGGCGAGTGCCCGATTTCGTCCATCAGTGACAGTATCAGGCCATAGGTGCTTGACCAGCGCTCGGGGCCGCTGCGCTCGTAGACCAGCTCCCCAGATATCTGGCTCCATGCATTGTCGACCGTGCCCACCAGCGCGTCCTCGGGCAGCATCGCACCATCAAACACCACCTCGTTGAAATCATGCTCGCCGGCCAGGTTGTAGATCGGGCGTATGCTCATATTGGGCGTGGATTTGAGGTCAACCAGGAACTGGCTGACACCGCCGTGACGCGTCGCCTCGGAGCGCGGCGCAGTGCGCGCGAACAGTGTCATCATGTGGGCGTGATGGGCGAATCCTGTCCACACCTTGCGCCCTTCGACACGCCAGCCGCCGTGCACCCTGTCGGCGCGGGTACGGATGGAGGCGAGATCCGAACCGGCATCCGGCTCGGACATGCCGACACAGAAAAAACATTCGCCAGCGGCAATCCTGGGAAGGAGTTTGTGCTTTTGTTCCTCCGTGCCATAGGCCAGCAGCAGCGGGCCGAACTGGCGGTCGGCCAGCCAGTGCGCCCGAATCGGAGCGCCGGCCACCAGCAGTTCCTCGGACACCACATAGCGCTCCAATGCCGTGCGCTCATGGCCGCCATACTGCCTGGGCCAGGTCATGCCGATCCAGCCACGCTGACCCACCTTGCGGCTGAAATCCGGATCCCAGACATCCCAGCCATCAGCGCAGCGGCGAAAGGCCCCCGCTTTCATCTCCTCCGCGACAAACTCTCTCACCTCAGAGCGCAGATCAGCCAGATTGGGTGGCAGGTGCAGCTCGGCCAGATTAAACGAATTGAACATGCTCTGGTGTCTTCCCTTATTCGGCCTGCATGTTGGTGGCCTTGACCACCCTGGCATAACGGTCCACTTCAAGCCGGAAATAAGCCGTGCTTTCCTCCGGCGTGCTGCCGGCCGGCTCTCCGCCTTCCTTGGCCATGAAATCACGCAGCTCCTGTGAGCGCAGCGCCTTTGCCAGCTCGGCGTGAATCCGATTGACCGATTCCCGCGGCGTTGCCGCCGGGACAAACATGCCATACCAGGATTCGGATTCGTAACCCGGAATCACCGAATCGATGGTGAGCACGTCAGGAAACGCGGCTGCACGGCGCAACGAGGTCACCCCAATGGCGCGCACCTTGCCAGACTCGGCCAGCGGCCTGCCCGAAACGAAAGTGGCAAAGAACAGATTGGTTTCTCCGGAGAGCGTGGAGGTGAGCGCCCTGTTACTGCCCTTGTAGGGCACATGGGTCATTTCAACGCCAGCCATGAGCTTGAACAATTCGATCGCCAGATGGGTGCCGGTGCCAATGCCGGCAGACGCCACGTTCAAACGCCCCGGATTGCCCCGGGCGTAGGCAACCAGTTCCTTCACCGAGGTGACCGGCACCGAGGGATGCACCAGCAACACCATGGGGGAGGAGGAAATCTTCGACACCGCAGCAAGGTCCTTCACCGGATCGAAAGAAAGCTTCTTGTACAGGCTGACATTCACCGCCAGCGAACCGCTGGTAAACAGCATGCTATGACCGTCCGCCGGCGATCGCACCACCACCTCAGCCCCAATCAGGCCGCTGGCGCCGGGCCGGTTCTCCACCACCACAGACAGGCCGGTGCTCTCGTGCATTTTCTTCGCCAGTAGGCGGCCCTGTATGTCGGTGCCGCCGCCGGCGTCAAAGGGAATGATCATGCGCGAGGCCTTCTGCGGCCAGCCCTGCGCCAGCACCAGCGCCATCGGCAGCAGGCACAGCGACAGCGCAGCCAGTAGTTGGCCCAGGCAGCGGGACATCCTCTCCATGATCTCCTCCTTCAGGTCGGCATGGTCAGTGCTGCGCTGCTTCTTTGAGCAGCTGCTTGGCAATGATCAGTTGCATGATTTGGCTGGTGCCTTCGTAAATACGCAAGATGCGCACGTCCCGGTACAGACGCTCTACCGGGTAGGCCTTGATGTAGCCATAGCCGCCGTGGATCTGCAGCATGCGGTCGGCAATCCTGCCCACGGTCTCGGTAGTGTAGTACTTACAGCTGGCCGCCTCACGCGTCACGTTGCGGCCATCGGACTTCATCTTGGAAACCTTCTCGACCATGGCGCGGCAGGCCAGCGCCTCAGTCGCCGAGTCGGCCAGCATGGCCTGCACCAGTTGGAAATCCGCGATCGGTTTGCCGAATTGCTTGCGTTGCAGGGCATAGCGGGTGCCCTCGTCGATCAGGCGGTCGCACAGGCCGGTCGCCACCGCAGACATGTGAATGCGTGCCACATCCAGCGCCTTCATGGCCGTCTTGAAACCCACGCCTTCGGCTCCGCCCAGCAACGTCGCGGCAGGCACGCGGCAGTTTTCGAAAACGACATCGGCAACCAGATTGCCGCGCAGGCCCATCTTGTCGTGGGGCTTCTGCACCTGGATGCCGGGCGTGCCCTTTTCCACGAGAAAGGCAGAGATGCCGTCGATGCCGGCTTCCTTAGGACCGGTGCGCGCATACACGGTAAACAAGCCGGCAAGCGGAGAGTTGGTGGTAAAGCGCTTCATGCCGTTGATGACGTAATGATCGCCCTCGCGCACTGCCTTGGTTGCGATCGAGGCCACATCCGAGCCGGCATCCGGCTCGGACAGGCAAAACGAAGTCAACAGATCACCTGAGGCAACCCGCGGGAGGTACTTGCGCTTTTGCTCCTCGGTGCCATCGATGATGAGCCCGAGCGTGCCCACGCCATTGCTGGTGCCGAAATACGAGCGGAAAGCCAGCGCTGCATAGCCGATCTCAAACACCACCTGCGCTTCCTCATAAGGCGTCAGGCCCAGCCCGCCGTACTGCTCGGGGATGGAAAGCCCAAATAAACCCAGGGCTTTCAACTGGGCGATGATTTGCTCAGGTATCTTGTCTTCGGCATCCACTTGGGCTTCTGCAGGGATGAGGACTTCTCTGGCGAATCGCCGCACGGCTTCAGCCAGCATGGCGACGGTTTCAGAACGCTCGGACACAATTTTGCTCCTGATCTTGTGCACAGCAACACAGTCTGCGCAGCAGGGTAAATGAGAAGGCTGAGGATTATGGATGGTGACCATGGGTATATACTTCCCTTCATTCCGCGCTATGGAATGGAATCCGTAATATTGTGATTCATAGGAGGAACTTGTGCCCGCAAGAACTGCGTCCGAAGCCGGCGCCTTGGCGGCCAACCGATCCCTGGAACGCGGGTTACGCATACTGCGCGTGTTCCGTCCTGGATCAACCGTACTGGGGAACAGCGATATCGCCGAAAGCACCGGCTTACCCCGCTCCACAGTGAGCCGATTGACCCAGACGCTGGTGGCGTGCGGTTTCTTGCAACACGATGCACGCGCCAAGGCCTACCGTCTTGGACCGCCGGTGCTCAGCTTGTCCGAAGCTTTGCTTTCGGGTTCGGAATTCCTCGGGGCTGCGCGCCCGTTCATGCGCGAGCTGGGAGAAAGTCACCAAGTGAATGTCAGTGTCAGTGTGGCCGACCAATGCGACATGGTTTATCTGGAAAGCGTGCGCATACCCAGCGCCGGGTTTGCACGCCGCAGCAGCGCCGGCCGGCGCACGCCAATGGAGATGACCGCCTTCGGCCGAGCCCATCTCGCCGCGCTTCCACATGCGGAACGCCGCCGGCTCATGACCATCTTCAGAAAGCGTCATCTGGACAACTGGCAGCGCATCCGTGCCGAGATCGATACGGCCATTGTGAACGTGGGACGCCAGGGTTACTGCCTGGCGATGTGGCTGGAAGGGGTTGCCGCCATTGCTACTCCGATCGAAACCCATGACCGCCAGCGCTATGTTCTGGGGCTGAGCGCCACCAGCGAAACCTTCAACGCACGCCTGCAGAAGGAACTGGTGCCGCATTTCCTCAGGACCGCGGAGCAGTTGCGCCATTGCGCATCAAGACAGCGCTAAGGATGAAAAGTAGAGTTTAACTTGCCGCAAAATCGGCATCTGCTCAACGGCTTGGGCCGCCATTTTCAGCGTGCAGAAACCGGGCTCGCGCGGGATCACACGCTCTCGAATAATCGGTCCCACCCATGCCCTGGCGTAACGGGCGCTCATTTCAGAACAAGGCCGCCATGACGCAAACTGCACCGGAAGTCATCGAAGTAAAACTGAGCTGGGAGGAGGACATTGCCCTGCTCACGATCTGCAATCTGGCACGCCGCAATGCACTGTCCGACGAGGTCAATCGCGATTTGCTGCGCCACCTGGCCGAACTCATCGCCAACCCAAGATGTCGCGCCATCGTGCTAAGCGGCGATGGCGGGATTTTTTGCGCCGGGGGAGATGTCAAGGCCATGGCCAGACGCGCCGCCGCAGCCGAGCCAAGCTTCGTCGCCCTGCGCATGCGCTTCACCACGCTGTATCACCCGATGATCCGCATGATGGTGGAAGGTCCCAAACCCATAGTCAGTGCCGTCGAAGGCGTGGCTTACGGCGGCGGACTGGCGCTGGCCTGCGCGGCAGACTACACCGTGGCGGCCAGGAACACCCGCTGGTGTGCCGCACAGATACTGCGGGGTGTCTGCCCGGATGTGGCGCTCTACTATTTGCTCACCGCCCGCACCGGCCCGGGACGCGCGCGCGATCTGCTGCTATCGGGACGCGTGTTTGAGGCGACCGATGCCGAGCGCTGGGGCATTGCCCATGAACTGACCGAACCCGGCGCCACGCTGGCGACGGCATTGCAGGTGGCGCGGCGTTTCGCCGCCGTGCCACCGCTGGCCCTGGCCTTAACCAAAGCAGCCATGACCCACAGCTATCAGACCCTGGAGGCCTGCTTCCGTGCTGAACAGGACTACCAGTCCGTCGTCGGCCTGTCCAAGGACCACCAGGAATCAGTCGCCGCCTTCCTGGAGAAGCGCAAGCCGGTGTACACGGGCCAATAAGCAGTGCGCGCGATACGTCCCCAACAATAATTCGCACTCGGCTTTGCTGAACACGCTGCTGCGATAGCCGCCTCTTGAGTTAAGACTGACATGGAAAGCGACAGCACATGATCGTGCGCAACATCTGCATCGGCACATCCCAGACGCAGACCGATTGCAAGGGCATGACAGGCAAACCGGTTATGCGGACGCAGCACCCGTGAGCGGCCCCCTTGAAGGCATCCGCGTCATCGACCTGAGTACGGTGGTCATGGGTCCGTATGCCACCCAGATCCTGTGTGATCACGGCGCCAGCGTGATCAAGGTGGAGTCGCCCGAAGGCGACATCATGCGCGCCGCAGGACCTGCCGCCCATCCCGGCATGGGCCATCTCTATCTCACCACCAACCGTGGCAAGCGCTCGGTGGTGCTGGACCTGAAGAACCCTGACGGACGCCAGGCGCTGCTGGACCTGTGCCGCGGCGCTGATGCCATCGTCTACAACATCCGGCCACAGGCCATGGCACGCCTGCGCCTTGCCTACGAGGACCTGTGCGCGGTAAACCCGCGCATCGTCTATGTCGGGGCCTTCGGCTTCAGCCAGCGCGGCCCCTATGCAGACCGCCCTGCGTACGATGACCTGATACAAGGCATGGCCGGCTTGCCCTGGCTATCGCTGCAGCAGGGGGCGGAAACACCGCGCTACGGCCCCATGATCCTGGCCGACCGCATGGTCGGCCTGATGGTCTCCAATGCGCTGCTGGGCGCGCTGTTGCATCGCGAGCGCAGCGGCCGCGGCCGCGGCCAGAAAGTCGATGTACCCATGTTCGAGACACTTGCTTCAATTGTGCTAGGCGAGCACCTGGCCGGGCACCTGTTCGATCCACCACAGGGACCAGTCGGCTACCAGCGCAGCCTGACGCCGGATCGCCGCCCCTACCGTACCCGTGACGGCTATCTTTGCACCATGATCTACAGCGACAAGCACTGGCAGAATTTCCTCACTGCCATCGGCCGCTCCGAACTCTTCGCCGACCCGATGTTCTCGTCCCATCCAGTTCGCCACGCCAACATCGCCAGGGTCTATGGCTTTGTCGCTGAACAACTGCTCACCCGCCCGACTGCGGAATGGATCGCACTGTTTCGCAGTAACGATATCCCGGCTGCGCCCATGTATTCCGTGGACGACATGCTGCAGGACGAGCACCTGAACGCCATCGGCTTCTTCGGCTGGCAGGACCATCCCTCGGAAGGCCGCATCAGGACAACCGCGATCCCCACCGAGTGGTCAGAATCCCGCCCCGATGTCCCCGCCCCGGCACCCCGCCTGGGTGCACATACCGTGCAAGTGCTGCGGGAGGCCGGCTATACGGAGGAACGCATTGCCGCGCTGCTCCGCTCAGGCGCAGCGGCGAGTGATGACGACTAGAGAAGCTCTGAGCACTTCGGGAAATATCCCCTGCCCTCTGTGAATGGCCAGCCCCAAACAACCCGGGCCAACCCCGATTCCACCAAACGGAATGCCGGTAGTCTGTATGACGGTAAATGCTGAATAATGCCATTTTGGTAATCCGAATTGAGATACGTATGGACAAGACCGGATCACGCTTGGTTGATTATGTGTTTGCAGCCCCACGCACCCTTTCCGATGCCACAGTGCATGAATGCAAGCGTCGCATCATCGACACATTTGCCTGTGCATTCGGGGGTTATAAGGATCCTGTCAGCATCACGGCGAGAAGTTTTTCAGACCGTCATCATGTGGCCTCCGGCCCCGTCATCTGGGGTCAAAGCAAGCCCTGTACCGAGGAGGATGCGGCATTCGCCAATGGCGTCATGCTCCGTGTGCTCGACCTGAGCGATACCTACCTCAGCAAGAGCCGCGGCCACCCCAGCGACGTAATGGCCGGCATCATGGCGGTGGCCGAGGCCGAATCCAGTTCAGGCCTGGAAGTGATACGCGCCGTCACGCTCGCTTACGATGTCTACTGCAGCTTCTGCGATGCCCTGGACATCAACACCAAGGGTTGGGACCAACCGGTCTATTCGGTGATTGCCACCAGCATGGGCATCGGCCAGCTGCTTGGCTTTGACAGAGAGCAGCTCCGCAACACCCTCGGACTTGCGCTGGTCCCCAACATGGCGATGTATCAGACCCGGATGGGCCAGCTCTCGGCCTGGAAGGGTTGTGCGTCAGCCAATGCCTCGCGTAACGCGATTTTTGCCGCCCGGCTGGTGCAGAATGGCATGACAGGACCCGCAGAACCCTTCGAAGGCAAGAGCGGCCTGTTCTCCATCGTGGGTGAGTTCGACTGGCAGTTCCCCGCAAAGGGCGAGCACAAGATCAACCAGACACACATGAAGTGCTTTCCCATCTGCTATCACGGCCAGTCGTCAGCCTGGGCTGCCCTGGAGGCACGCAAATCAGTCTCTGTGCCAGATATCCGGGAAATCAAGGTGGCCACCTACCGGCAGGCGGTTGCGATGATGGGGGCTGATGCGTCACGCTGGGCGCCTGAATCCAAGGAAACGGCCGACCACAGCCTGCCTTTCGTGGTCGCCACAGCGCTGCAGCATGGCGAGATCAACTCCAGTTCATTCGTTCCGGCACGCCTAGTCGACCGCGCCATCCGCGACATCATGGCAAAGGTGAAGGTGGAAGAGGATGCAGGTCTCTCGGATGGCTACCCCGACACCGCCGGCTGCCGGCTCAGCATCAATTGCGGATCGGCAGCGCCCCTGGTCATCGATGTGAAGTATCCCAAGGGCCATGTCAATCTGCCCATGGAAGACCAGCAGGTGGATGCCAAATTCACGGACCTTTTCCTGCAATTTGGCAGTGCGCGAAAAGCAGGGGACATCCTCAAGCAGTTGTGGTCTCTCGAAAAACTCGAACGCTTCGGCGATCTGACCGCCGCGCTTCCATCCAAACCGTGAGAGGAGGGAACATGAACGAAAAAGCGCGCGTTTGTCTCGCTGGCATGCTGCTCGCCGGCACCATCGGTGCCGCCTGGGCGCAGGAATTCCCGCAGCGACCCGTTCGTCTGGTCATCCCTCTCGCGCCGGGCGGCGGCGCGGATGTCCTGGTGCGCGCCTTCAGCACGCGCCTCGGAGACCGCTGGGGAAAGGCTGTCATCATCGATAACCGAGCCGGGGGCGACAGCACCATAGGCGTCAATGCCGTGGCCAAGTCTGCACCCGACGGCTACACCCTGGTGCTGATCTACTCGATTCATGCCGTGCACCCCAGCATCAAGCACAACCTTCCCTATGACATCGTGAAGGATTTCGCCCCCGTGGTGAACCTGGCTGAAGCGCCGAGCGTTGTGGTTGCCAACCCGGCCCTCCCCGTAAGCTCCATCCGCGAGCTGGTGGCCCTCGCCAAGGAAAGACCGGGCAAAATCACCTTTGCCGGCAGCGGAACCGGCGGCTCCTCGCATCTGGCCGGAGAATTGTTCAACACCTATGCTGGCACGCGCATGCTGCATGTCCCGTACAAGGGCGCCGGCCCGGCGCTGACCGACGTCATCGGCGGCCATGTTGATCTGATATTTGCCACCATGCTGGCTGGCATGCCCCACGCACGCTCAGGCAAGTTGCGCGCCCTCGCTGTGACCGGCAAGACGCGCTCTGCACTGTTGCCCAATGTGCCCACTATCATTGAATCGGGCCTCAAGGACTACGAGTTTGCGACCTGGTACGGACTGCTGGCGCCGGCCGGCACACCGCGGCCGACCCTGGACAAGATACACAGCGACGTGGCAGCCGTCATACGTACCAGCGAAGTGACCCAGGTCTACGCCAATCAAGGCGCCCAGGTTAGCGGAGACGGCCCCGATCAGTTTGCAGCCTACATCAAGACTGAAATAGACAAGTGGGCACGGGTGGCACAGGAGGCGAAAATCCCTGTCGAAGACATCAAGTAGCTCTTTTCACTCCGCCTTCCGGACAAGCGCTGATCCATCCGCATTGCAGACCACGCGCGTCACAGCCCGCGCCACCGCACAGGTCGGGACATACATCGAATGCTTGCCGGCGCCACCCGCAACGATGACCATCACATCTTCGGGGCATTGCGCCACCGACACACCCGTGGACAGCGGACGGTCCAGATAACGCCGGGGCAGGAAGCGCCACAGCCGGCGCTCGATGTTTTCCTTCGAGAAGCGCGACACCGGGATGCGCGCATCCTCGTACACCGTCCTTTGCACATCGGCCTTGCTCCAGCCATCGGCGGCGATGGTGGCGGCGTGCTCCGGGCTGAGGATGAGCAGCGGCTCGCCGGCATAATAGACATTGTTCTGCCCGGTGGT
>CANJJT010000033.1:0-40110 GCA_947474715.1 Betaproteobacteria bacterium | reverse complement strand
GTCATGCTGTCAGCGGCGTGGTAGGGATTATCCGGCAGAAACATACCTGAAGCATGATCACATTCTTGTTTTTTATTTACTGAAGTCAATGACAATTACTTGAATTTGATCATATTATTTGAACCAAACCGTGACGGCAATCACTCAATGCCGTAGAGTTTACGCGTGGCCGAAAACAAGTCCCTGGGCTGAGGGGCGTAGCAGCCCACCTTGTCGCGGGTGACGCCCATTCGGTGCAGGTCAACCATGAATTCGGCCATCTTGATCAGGGTGCCCTGGGAGTCGAGCACACGCACCCCGGCCAGTTCAGTCACCCCAAGTTCGACCAGCAGCATGGTGATGGGATTGCCCGCGGTGATGATCACGTTGGCCCCTTGCTGTGCAATCTTCTCCGCCTCGGCGGTGAGCACCTTGAGCAACGGCTCGGGATTCTTGAAGCCGGCATTCAGGTCGGCCGGCGTCAATTCCGCCGAGCCGCCCGCCGTCACCCGGTTTTCGAAGCCATAGGCCTTGGCCTTGTCGTTGAGCCGGTCGAGCAGCACCTTGCTGTAGCAGAGGAAGGCGATCTTGGGCGCCACCATGGAGGCCACATGCAAGGCGTTCTCCACCGGGAAGACCACCGGAATACTGACCGCCTCGCGGATTTCGAGGAAGCCATAGTCCTGCATGCCGATCTGCACATAGGCGTCGTAGCCCTCGCGCTCGGCCTGGATCGCAAACTCGATCAGTTGCGAGGTATGCAGGAACACGTCGTATTGATAACGGTTGGTGCGCCCGCTGAACGCGCGGGTTCCGTTCAGTTTCACCTCGGTATCAGGTCGGGCCACCTTCCCAAAGTGCTTGTTGAGTGCCTTCTCGTAAGGGGCCCACATGGGATTGACGCCCAGATCGCCACAGCTCTGCAGCCAGAGTTTCACGTGCATTCCTCCTGTTCTGAATCATTCGCAATCAGCGCGGCCGGCGCCTGAAACTCCGGAAATGGCGGAGATGGGCTGTCGTGGGAGACATCCCCACCTCAGCTTGTCCGTTGTCCATTGTCCATGCTCAGGCGATCTCAGTCCACGCCATAGGTTTTTCTTGCCTCCAACAGCTCCGCCTTGGTGGCATAGTTGAACATGGCCGCGCGGCTGGGCTGCATGCCCAGCTGGCGGAGATCAACCAGCATCTCGGCGGTCTTGATGACCACGGCGACGATGTCGATGATGGGTACGCCATCCACCTCGTGGATGCCGCGCTGCCCGAGAAACGAGCCGATGGCGCCGAAGCCCGGCACCAGGGAACCCGCGCCGTTGGCAATGCACTCGCGGGCGCACTTCATGAACATGTCGATGAAGCGCTGCGGGTCCTTGTCTATCATCTCCACGATCACGAAATTGTCGGTGCCCATGTGGGCGCCAGGCGAGCAGCGGCTGCCCAGCCCGTATTCCCGCACCAGTTCCTCCTTGCGCTGCAGGGATTTCAGGCCCTGACCGACAATCGCGAAGCGGCGCGAGACCAGGCAGGCGGCGAGGAAACCGGCCTCGCCGATGAAGGCCGAGGGAATGTCGAGGATTTCCTTGATCAGGGCATAGCCCAGATCCAGCGTTCCGCCGACACAGAAGGCATCGTAGCCTTCACGCTCCGCACGCAGGGCATTGTTCACCACCTGGTCCACGTGCATGTGCTGGATGTAGCCGGAGTTGAACAGTTGCGGCGCCAGCGTGTCCACGCCGAACACGTCGATCCGGGTCCCCGGCCGTGCCACCTTCTTCACGTAGGCCCTGAGGTCTTCCTCGTAAGCCTTCCACTTCGGGTCCTTGCCGATCTGCGAATAACTCTGGTACCAGATTTTCATGTTGTCCCCCTGATCCTGATGACGATGCCTGTGCAAGCGGCCGGCGACGCTAGAAACCTTCTGCAAACATCCTGCCCAGCAGCCGGATGCTCCTCAAGGTGAGTTCCTGCGGCATGCCCGGCCAGTGCATGCGGCCGATGAAATGGTTGACGCCAAAGGCCTCGCGATAACGGATGATCTCCTCCTTCACGAAGGACGAGTCACCGATGATGAAGCGCCCGCGGGCGAATTCCTCGAAGGCATCGGCTGCGGGCTTGTCCTGCTGTACGCGCTGGCCCCAGGTGGCATAGGTGGCGTACTTGAATTTCAGATGCTCGATGCATTCCTGCATGGCGCCCGCCTGCGAAGTGCCCACATAGACCTCGCGCGTGATGGGAAACTCCGTGGGCTGTTTGCCGTGTTCGGCCAGCGACTCGCGGTAGACCTTCATCGCCGGCACGATCTGGTCGAAACTCACCGAAGGCACGATGAGCCAGGCATCGCCGATGCGGCCCACGCGACGCACCGCGGCATCCACATGGCCCGCCATCCAGATGGGCGGGCCGCCAGGCTGCAGGGGCTTCAGACCGATGCCCGAATCCGTGACCCTGAAGTGCTTGCCGGCATGGGTGATGCGGTCCTCGCGCCACAGCCGCCGGATGAGATGGATGCCTTCGACCATGCGCGGCACACGCTCGGACAAAGGGACGTTGAAGGCCTCGAACTCGACATCGCGGTAGCCCAGGCCCACGCCCAGCACGAATTTTCCGCCCGACAGCACGTCCAACGCCGCGGCATCCTCGGCGACGAACACCGGATTGAACATGGGCAGGATCAGGATGTCCCCGCCTATGGTCATGCCCTCGGCCTCGCGCAGCAGGTATGGCATCATGGCGCTCATCTGGAACATCTGCATGGGCGCGGTCAGGTAGTGCTGTGGAAACCACAGCGAGCAAAAGCCGCTGTCCTTGGCCACGCGCACCTGCTCGATCATCTGCGGCACCACGGCACGTGCATCGGTGCCCTGTCGAAACTGCGTGTTCATCAGCATGCCCAGCTTCATTGCTTGCCCTTTTCTTGTCTGTCCACCTGTCTGTCCATTCAAGCCCGGCGCGGCCCGTGCGGGGCCACCCATGTATCACCCGATCAGTGTCACCCGCTCAGCGCACGCCGATCTGGCGCAGCAGTGATTCTGCGGCTTCCTGTGGCGTGAGCCGTCTTTCCATCACCGCCCGGGTGAGTGACTGCAGCGCATCAGCTTGCACCACCTCCCGAATTTTTTGCTCGCAGGCTGCCTGCAGCGACTGCCACATGCGCCGCTCCAGGAAGTCCGCCCGGCGTGGCTGCGTCCCGGACTGCCCGAGAAACGCGCGGTGGCTTTCGAATGCGTCCACCAGTTCCACGATCCCGGTCCTGGCCTCGGCGCTGACCGACAGCACTGGTATGTCCCATGTCCCCGGGCGCGCGTGGCCGCCGCCCCTGCCCACGATGGCGAGCATGGATTTCAGGTCGCTCACGGTCTTTTGCGCGTCCGGCCGGTCAGCCTTGTTCACCGCGTGGATGTCGGCCATCTCGATCAAGCCGGCCTTGATCGCCTGCACCGCATCGCCCAGGCCCGGCACCGACACCACCACGGTGGTATCCACCATGTAGGCGATGTCGATCTCGTCCTGCCCCACCCCCACCGTCTCGACAATCACGGTGTCAAAGCCGGTCATCTCCAGCGCCTGTATGGCATCGAAGCTGGCCTCGGAGAGCCCCCCTTGCGCACCGTGCGTGGCCATGCTGCGTATGAATACATCCCGGTCGCTGGCAAGTTCACCCATGCGCAGACGGTCGGCGAGGATCGCCCCCTTGCTGATCGCACTGGAAGGATCGACCGCCAGCACCGCAAGCCTGCGACCGCGGCGCCGGTACTCCAGTCCCATCCGGCCTATGAGCGTGGATTTTCCAGCCCCGGGCGCGCCGGTGATGCCCACCACATGCGCCCGTGTTGCCGGACGGCCGCGGGCATACAGAGCACGGATCGCCGCCTCGTCGCGCCGGTCCAGGCGTGAAATCAGTCGCGACAGCGCGCGGAAGTCCCCCCGGCAGGCCGCGGCCACCAGACCATCGTCATCGGCGGGCGGCGGCTGCGCACCCGGGGGATTGCCGTTGGAGGATGCGACCACGAGCGAGCCGGCCTGTGTCGGTCTCAGGGTTTCGATGTTTTGCCGCCGACAGTCGGATGAAATTTCATCGGAATGCCCCTCTTGCGCGAGATACGCTCGATGTACTCCGCCGGAATGTCCGCCGGGTCCTTGTAGAACAGGTGCACGCAGGGGTCAGTGTCCTTCTCCGGCGGCAAGTTGATCCGGATCGGATGGCCCTGCTTTTCCAGCGGCAGGATTTCCCACATCACCGAGCAATGGGTGCAGTAGTAGGGCACGTCCTTCTTGCCCCAGGTCCAGTCATGCGCCTCCTTCGACTTGCCCACCTGCTTGGTCCGGCGAAGCTGGCCGCCACTGCCGCACGGATCGCAGGTCACCACGAAGCGCTCGGCCTCTTCGCGTATCGAGGTCTTGCCGAAATGGCCGCGCTGGAACTCGGTGCATCGCTCTATGGTTTCCTTCAGGCTGTGCGTAGTGGCCAGCCACTTGTCCATCACCGGGCCGTAGCGCTTCTTCAGCACCTTGAACACTTCCTCCTCGCCCGCCACCCCGGCCAGATGGGTGAGGGCATCGTCGGCGAGCGAGCACATGCTGTCGTGCATCATCTTCGCCTCGGCGCAGCCATACTCGATGCCGGCAATAGCCTCCTCCACCCGGCCTTCGCGCACCGCGGCGCGTACCTCATCCCAGGTGGAATCGCTCAAGGTGTCGAAGTCCTCGCGCCGGATGTTGCGGCCCAGCTCTTTCGAATGCTCGATCTTCACGCGCTCACTCCTTGTTCCCGGTCCGTGTACTTGCGCTCACGGTCGTGGATTCGAATGCGGCCGGTCCGACGGATCGCCGCCTGCTGCTCATTTCCAGAAATTCGGCTTGCGCTTCTCCAGAAAGGCACGGGCGCCCTCCTGCTGCTCAGTCTGATAGAAATCCGGGGGCAGGATGTGGCGGCGTATCGCATCACCGCTGCCGAACAGGGGATCCACGTCGGAGACGAAGGAAGCCTTCAGCACGCGCAGGCAGGTGGGCGAGAGCATCAGGATCTCGTCGCACCATTTGCGAACCTCCTCGTCGAGCTGGGCCATGGGCACCACGGCATTCACCAGCCCCCACTGCAGCATCTGCTGCGCGGAGTATTTGCGGCACAGCATCCACATCTCGCGCGCCCGCTTGTGGCCCAGGATGCGCGCCGAATAGTTCACCGTGGCCCCGCTGGCGGGGCTGCCCACGCGCGGGCCGTTCTGGCCGAAGACAGCATGCTCGGCGGCAATGGTGAAGTCGCAGTAATAGGCTAGATGATTGCCCCCGCCGATGGCAAAGCCATTGACCCGCGCGATCACCGGCTTCGGGCAGCGCGACACCGCAATGTGCATTGAATAGGGCTCCAGCACCTGCCGCTCCAGGCCGCCGTCCTTTTCCCAGTTGATGTCGCCGCCGACACAAAAGGCGCGATCACCGCTGCCGGTGAGGACGACCGCGCCGATGTTCTCGTCATCGCCGGCGTCCTCGATGGCCAACGCCAATTCGTTGAGCGTGTCCCCGGTGAAGGCGTTGAGCTGTTTGGGGCGGTTGATGGTGATGGTCGCGACATTCGATTGCTTCTCGTACAGAATGTCATTGAAGCTACGGTCAGGGGTGAGTCTCATGAGAGGCGTCTCTGTCTGTGGTGGATGAAGGGCCGGCCAGGTACCGCAGCGCCTGGCGGAAATCTCCAGAGCATCCCTAGTCCTGCAGCTTGATGTTCGCAGTCTTGATGATCTGGCTGACAGTGGCATGCTCCGCCTGCATCTGGGCTGCGAACTGTTCGGGTGTTGCGATGTAGGGTTCGACACCCTGCTTGGCAAACTGCTCCCTCATGTCAGGCAGGCGAAGTATGCCCATCAGCTCGCCGGACAGCCTGTCTATGACCGGCTTGGGTGTGCCGGCGGGAGCCAGCACGGCATACCAGGCGCTGGTATCGAATTTCGGCAGGCCCGCCTCGGCAAAGGTCGGCACCTGAGAAATCCCCGGCAGCCGCTTATCCCCGGTGATGGCAATGCCCTTGAGTTTGCCGGCATTCACAGCGCTGATGGCCGCGATGGGCGGGCTGAACAGCATGTGCACATGGCCACCGAGCACATCGGTCATGGCCGGTGCCGCACCCTTGTACGAAATCTGTTGCAGTTGGATCCCGGTCCTCATCTGCAGATAGACCCCGGACAGGTGGGAGGGCCCGCCGGTGCCCACTGAAGCGAAGTTGAGCGCTCCCGGCTTCGATTTGGCCAGCGCAATCAATTCTTTCAGGTTGTTCGCCGAAATCGAAGGATGCAGCACCAGCAGATAAGCGCTGATCGCGATGGGGGCCACTGCAGCGAAGTCCTTCATGGTATCGAAGGACAGATTTGGAACCAGCAGGTTGTTGGTCAGGTGGGTGTTGACCGTCATCAGCAGCGTGTAGCCGTCAGGGGCGGCCTTGGCCACCGCCTCCGCACCCACGGTGCTGTTGCCGCCCGGGCGATTGTCGATCAGCACCTGCTGTCCGACACGCTCGGTGAGCATGGGGAAAACCAGTCGCGCGATGATGTTGGTGCCGGATGCCCCGCCTGCGAAAGGAATGACCACCCGTATGGGCTTGGTCGGGTACTGGTCCTGGGCCTGCACCGCCGCATGACTTGCCAATAGTGCCGCGGCGACCAGAGTCGCTCCGATAAGTTTATTCATGATGCCCCTCCTTGTTCGGGCTTCGTTTGCTGCGACGATTGCAGCCACTATCGGGCCATTCACCTGCACAGGCTGCGTCTCCAAATTCCGCGCAGGACAGCGGCAAGCGCGGCGCTTCTTATTGTTCTGGAATGCCTGGATGGACTCAGGAGACGAGGGGAAGAATATACGAAAACGCAATGCCCGGACAGGGCTGCGCCGGAAACAATATGCGAGGTGCGCCCCATTCTCCAACTGCTTGTCAGGGACTTCTGGAGCCGGTTTCAAAGTGAAAGGCTCGTATCCGTAACAGCGTGATAACGGCGTCGTGACCGCGCCCCTCGTGCTCCCCGACCCCGACTTCGGAGCTGCTTCAGTCATACTGAAACAGCTGCTTGTTTACGCGCCTTCCTTTCGGAATATACTGCCCTCAGGAATCGCGACACTCTGGCAGCAACGCCTGCAGCCGGTGCATTCCCGGAACGACAAATCCCCCACCAGGATGGGCGAGGCTTCCGGAGCGCGAAGTGATTCTCGCGTATCTCGACTGAGCTTTGTCATGCGCAATCACCACTGGAGGACACATCACGTGAAACGCCTGTCCCTGTTGTTGTTGCTGGCAGCCAGCCTTTGTGGACCGTTTCCCGCCCTGGCCCAGGACGCCTACCCCAGCCGGCCCATCACCATCGTTGTCGGCTGGACTGCCGGGGGCGGCGGCGACAGCATGACCCGGCTACTGGCACGCACCACCGCCGCCGAACTCAAGCAGTCCATCCTCATCGAGAACAAGCCCGGCAGCGCCAGCCTGATCGGCTCGATCGCCGTGATGAACTCAAAACCGGATGGCTACACCCTGGGACTGGGCAGCGCGTCCTTCTACCTCATCGCACCACATGTGCAGACGATCCCCTTCGATCCCATCAGGGATTCGGTGCAGATTGCCGGTTTCTACACCACCCACTTCGCGCTGGTGGTCCGCCCCGATGCCCCATGGCGCAACTGGGCCGACTTCCGTAACTATGCGAAAGCCAATCCGGGCAAGATCAGCTACGGCACCGCCGGCACCGGCACCATGCAGCACATCGTATTTGAGCGTGTTGCCAAGAAGGACGGCATCCAGTGGACGCACATCCCCTTCAAGGGCGCCAGCGACACCATCACCTCACTGGTCGGCGGCCACATCGATGCGGCCATACAGGGCCCCACCGACGTCGCCGCCCTCATCCAGGGCAAGAAGCTGCGCATGCTGCTCTCGCTCAATGACGAGCGCTGGAGCGTGGCGCCGGACGTGCCGCAAATCACCGAGGTCGGCTATGACTTCGCCACCTTCAATATCGGATCCATCTGGGCACCCAAGGGCCTGCCCGAGCCGATCCGAGCGAAGCTGGAATCGGCCATGCTGCGCGCCATGAAAAGCGCTGAATTCGTTGGCGGCGCGCAAAAGCTGCAACAACCGCTCTTCTCGCTGGGCGGCAGGGAGTATCAGCGCATGCTCGAAGAGCGTGCCGAAGGCTACCGCCAGATCGTCACTGAGCTGGGCATCAAGTAGTGGTACACGCACAAGGAAACCAACCTGCTCGCTGCGACCGCCACGGTGGGCCGGGTCGCAAGCCTTTCGCTGACGCAGTGACAGCCCTCCAATTATGGTCAATCGGGTAATGCCATCATGAAACCATTGCGAATTCTTCTGGCCAAGCCGGGCCTGGACGGCCACGACCGGGGCGCCAAGGTGCTCGCCCTGGGCCTGCGCGATGCCGGCTTCGAAGTGCTCTACACCGGCCTGCACCGCAGCTGCGAGGACATCGTCAACACCGCACTGCAGGAAGACGTGGACGTGATCGGGGTCAGCATGCTCTCCGGCGGGCAGTCCGCGATTCTCTCGCGCATCATGGCGCTGCTCAAACAGAACGATGCCCTGGACATTGCGGTCATCGCCGGCGGCTTCATGCCCGACCAGGCCGAGATCGAGGCCATCAAGACGCTGGGTGTGCGCGAAGTGTTCGACACCGACACCCGCATCGACAGCGTGGTTGCATTCATCAAGAGCCTGCCGCTGCGCCAAGAGTCGAAATGAGCATCGCCACCATCCTCACCGCCGAACTGATAGAGCAATACACGCGGAACGGCCAGTGGGGCGATCGCATCTGGCCCGACCACATCGATGCAACGGCCGACGCCGCGCCGGAACGCCTGGCCATCATCGACGCAAAGGGCAGCCTGAACTACGGAGAGTTGCGCGCCCTCATTGACCACTTCGCCCTGCATCTGCTCGACATCGGCATACAGCCCGAGGAGCGCGTGGCGCTGCAATTGCCCAACTGGCGCGAATTCCTCATTGCGCGCTTTGCGCTCGCCCGGATAGGCGCGGTCACCGTGCCCATGCCCATAGACTGGCGGCAGAAGGAAGTCGAGCAGGTCCTGGGGGCCACCGAGGCGGCGGGCATCATCGTTCCGTTCGAATTCCATGGGCGCAATTACATGCAGGAAATTGCCGACCTGGAAGGGCGCATGCCGACCCTAAGAATGCGCCTGGTGGCCGGTGACAGCCCATCCCTGCCTCCGGGATGGACGGCCATGAAAAATGGCCTCGCCGGTGGTGCCGTGCAGGCCGATGGCGCCGCCAGGTTGCGTGCCCGCCGCCCCGGTGCCAATGAAGTCGACATCATCGTGCCCACCTCCGGCAGCAGCGCCGCGCCCAAGCTGGTGGTACGCACGCCCAACTGCTTCCTGGCAACGTCAAGGCAGTTCGTCGAACAGCGCGGCCATTTCACGGGCGCCGACATCATCGCCGGGCTTGCCCCCATCACCCGGGGCATGGGCTATTACGCCGGCATCGCCTCGGCCGTCGTCGCAGGCTCGAGCATGGCCCTGCTGGAGCGCTTCTCTCCGGAGGGCGCCCTGCAATGGCTGCAAACCACCCGGGCCACCATCGCCATTGGCGTGCCCACGCAGCTCATCAAGATGCTGCAGGTGGCGGATTTCGGGCGCTATGACCTGAGCGCTTTGCGCATGGTCGTCAATGGCGGTGCCGCGATGCCACCGGACAGCGCGAAGGAAGCCGAGCAACGCTTCGGCTGCGTGGTGCTGAGCGCCTATGGCTCGGTGGAAGGCGCCACGCCTTTTTGCACCGCCAGAAGCGATCCCCCCGCGAAGCGCCATGGCACGGTCGGGCGCATCATGCAGGGCATGGAACTGCGCATGGCGCGTGAGGACGGCAGCGAGGCGCCCGTCGGCGACGTGGGCGAGATCACCTACCGCGGGCCCGGCCTGTCGCTGGGCTTCTGGCGCGATCCGGATGCCTACCGCAAGCTGCTCAACCGCGACGGCTGGTTTCCCACCGGGGATCTGGGTGTGGTCGACCAGGACGGCTTTCTCACCATCGTCGGCCGAAAAAAGGAAATCATCATTCGCGGTGGCATCAACATCAGCCCGGCCGAAGTCGAGGGCATGATCCAGCAGCACCCGGATGTGGCCCAGGTAGCCGTGGTCAAAATGCCCGACCGCACGCTGGGTGAAAAATGCTGCGCCTACATCGTGCCCAGGCCCGGCTGCAAGCCCACGGTCGAGAGCATGGCGGCTTTTCTCGACGGGCGCGGCGTGGCCAAATACAAGTTCCCCGAGCGCATCGAACTGCGCAACGAACTGCCCACCACGCCCGATGGCGGCAAGATCCTACGCCGGGCGCTCGAAGACGACATCTGCGGCCTGCTCATGAACGAAGGCGCGTTATGAGGATCGCCCGATCGCTGCCAGCGTCACGCCACTGACCGACTTGCGTCCCCAGGTCCAGGCGTCCTTACATCCCCACGTCCCCACGTCAAAGCGTCCCCGCGTCCACACCCCCACGCATCCACCCATTGCCGCGAACGCCCCGCTTATGGAGTCCCGCCATGTACTCAGATGAATTCATCCGCAAACTCAGACAGGAAGTCGCAGCATGGGAGTCGCGCCATGCCGAGGAGTTCAAGACCGAACCCAAGGCGGGCTTCAGGAACGACTCCGGCGTGCCCTTGCAAAGGGTGTACACCCCGCTCGACCTGGTCGACCGCGGCATTGACTATCTGAAGCACATCAACCAGCCCGGGGAATACCCGTATACGCGCGGTATCAACGCCACCATGTACCGATCGCAGCCCTGGAAGATCCGCCAGTACGCCGGATTCTCCAAGGCCGAGGAAACCAACCGCCTGTTCAAGACCCTGATCAAGCAGGGCCAGACCGCGCTGTCGCTTGCCTTCGACCTGCCGACGCAGCTGGGCATGGATTCGGACGACCCGCGTGCCTTCGGCGAAGTCGGCAAGGTCGGCCTCACCATCAATTCCTTCAGGGACTGGGAGACCGTCTTCGAAGGCATCGACATCGGCACCATCTTCGTCAACTCGGTGTCCAACGCCCAGGCCGTGGTGACCCTGGCCATGCACATCGGCATGGCGCAGAAACAGGGCCTGGACCCGGCCACGCTCAAGGGCGGCCTGCAAAACGACGTCCTCAAGGAATACATCTGCCGCGGCAATTTCATCTATCCGGTCGCCCACGGCATGCGGCTCGCGGGCGACAGCTTCATGTACTGCATGGAGAAAGTGCCGGAATACTTCCCCATCAACCTCGGGCAGATCCATCTGTCCGAGGCGGGTGCCAACCTGGTGCACGAGGCGGCCTACGGCCTGGCCAACGCCTTTGCCTACATGGATGAAGTGGTGCGGCGCGGCGGCGACATCGACCGCTTTGCCTCGCGCTTCTCCTTCGTCATCGCCCAGGACCACACCGATTTCTTCGGCGAGATCGCCAAATTCCGCGCCCAGCGGCGCATCCTCGCGCGCACCGTGCGCGAGCGCTACGGCGCGAAGAACCCCGAATCCATGATGATGCGCGTGCTGAGCAGCAATGGCGGCTCCACGCTGTGCCGGCCCCACCCCATCGACAACCAGACGCGCAATGCCATCGCCTGCATCATCGGCGCGCTGTCCGGCGCGCAGTTCATCGGCCTGCGCACCATGGACGAGGTGCTGGGCATACCGAGCGAGGATTCGACCCTGGCCTCGGTGCGCACCCAGCTCATCGTCGGCAACGAAACCCAGATCGCGAGCGTGGTGGACCCGCTGGGGGGCTCCTACTTCCTCGAGTCGCTCACCTCCGACATGGAGGAACAGATCATGGCCGAACTGAAGCGCGTCGAGGAGATGGGCGGCATGGTGAACGCCATCGAATCCGGCTACGTGCAGCGCACCATCCTGCAGGATGCCTACGAACAGCAGCGCAAGTTCGAATCGGGCGAGGACGTGCGCGTGGGCGTCAACAAGTTCATTGCCGAAAAGAAGGAAAACCACGCCATGCGGCCCTACATGGTCAACCCGGCCGATGGCGAGTCGCAGGCGCAAGCCCTGGCCGAACTGCGCAAGACGCGCAACGGCCAGCAGGTGCAGCGCTGCCTGGACACTCTGCGCAAGGTCGCCGCCACCCAGGAAAACATCATGCCCGCCATCACCGAAGCGGTGAGCGCCTACGCCACCATGGGCGAAATCTGCGGCGCCCTCAAGGACGTGTTCGGGGAATACACTTCGCCGGCGGCATTCTGAAGCGAGGCGCTCGAGTCAAGGCAGACTACAGCTGAGGCCGCAAAGCCTGGATGTCCGCCAGACGTTTGATTATATTATGCTCGCAAACCCAATGAAGATAATGAGTAGTACACGAAATTGATCATTTCAATCTACTCGTTCAGTGTGTCCTCGAAAAAAATTTTCCGTGCGGCCGCAACCCAGTTCAATCAAGCTTGATCTTCGCCTCGGTCGCCAGCTTCCTGTCCTTCTCCACCTTGCCCCGGACGTAGGCGGTGAACGCCTCAGGCGAGGCGCTGGCATGGAGTTCCACGCCGCTGTCGAGGAAACGCTTGCGCAGCGCGGGGATGCGGACGGCCTTGGCCACCTCTTCATGCAGGCGCACCAGCGCCTCGCGCGGCGTACCCGCGGGAGCGACCAGGCCGTTCCAGGTGACGTCCTCGTAGCCGGGAGCACCGGACTCATCGACGGTGGGCAGGTCCGGGAAGAGTGGTGAACGCGTGCGGCTGGTGACGGCCAGCGCGCGCAGCTTGCCCGCCTTGATCTGCGGCGTGGCCGTGCTGATCTGGTCGAACATCAGTGACAGCTGCCCGCCTATCAGGTCCACGGCCGCCTGCGCGGTTCCCTTGTAAGGCACGTGTGTCAGGCTTATGCCCATCTGGCGGCTGAAGAATTCCGCGGCAATATGCCCTGTCGCACCCGAACCTGAGGTGCCATAGGTCAGTTCACCCGGCCGTGACTTTGCCAGGGCAACCAGGTCCTTGACCGATTGCGCGGGCAGCGCGGGGTTGACCACCAGCACCTGCGGCACCAGGCAGGTGACGCTGACGCCGGTGAAGTCCGCCAGCGGGTCATAGCCAGAGTTGGCCATGATGGCCGGCACCACCGTGAAGGTGTTTCCCACCGCGAGGATGGTGTAGCCATCGGGTTTGGACTTGGCCACATACTGTGTGCCCACCAGTGCGCTGGCGCCAGGCCGGTTTTCAACATTGATCTGCTGACCGATGCTTTCGGTCATCTGCTGCGCGATGCCACGGGCGACCAGATCGACGTTGCCGCTGGCCGCCACCGGCACGATGATGCGGACCGGCCGGACTGGAAATCTGCCGGCAGTCTGCGCCCAGACACTCGTCGAGAAAATGGCGATGGCAAGACCGGAAACAACGCCAGGTGCGATTCTCATGATTCTCCTCCCGCGGGTGAACGATCAGACGTGGAAACGCTGCTTGTGTGCTGGTAGGGATGTGTATGCGTTGCTCACCAGTCTCACAAAATTCTAACAGGCTGTTGAAAAACGATTCCCGGGTGATCCCTGTTCAAACCATGCATACATGCTTCGTAGGGAAGGGATTTTCAATAGCCGCCGATTGAGGGGGTCAAGGGGGATCGTATCCCCCTTTTTCCAAACCCTGCCAACAGGCTGCGGAAACGGCTCCCGGGACCGCGGATGCCTGGATTTTCTGACCCACTGGTCAGTACCTTCCTCAACGTCGGGAAACAGGCGAACGGCTTTTGCAGAAATCCTTTCTGCTATATTGATTCACGCTAAAACGATGTTTCAAACAGCAGCGGCACCACCGAGGGACTGACCGATGAGCGGGCTTGCTTCAAAGCGGTTCAGAGTGCATGGCGACGTGCGTGCCGTCTTCGACGACATGTACAAACGCGGACTCACCGATGGCCTGCCGGTGATTCCGCCTACCGCCGAAGCCGTGCAGGAAATGCTGGACCACGCCGGCCTGGAGGCAGGTCAACCGATTGCCGAAGTGCCCCCGAAATGCGCGGTGGCCACAGCCGAGAAGGTGGCCATCAACGCGGTCATGGCCGGCTGCCTCCCGGAATACTTCCCCGTGGTCGTGGCCGCGCTCAAGGCCGTGGTACAACCCGGCTTCAATCTGCTGAGCATTCAGACCACCACCAATCCGGCTTCACCGGTTCTGGTCGTCAATGGCCCGATACGGGCGCGGCTCGACATCAATTGCGGGCGGGGCTGCATGGGACCGGGATGGCGCGCCAATGCCACCATTGGACGGGCGCTGCACCTGGTTCTGCTCAACATCGGGGACTGTCCGCCCGGTGACGTGGACAAGGCCATACACGGCATGCCGGGAAAATTCACCTTCTGCTTTGGCGAACTGGAGGAGGAAAGCCCCTGGGATCCGCTGCATGTGGAAATGGGTTACCAACGGGAACAAAGCACCGTGACCGCCTTCGCCGGACAGGGCACCCAGAACCTGTACGCAACCCTGCAACAGGCCGAGAACATCATCCACATGCTCGCCGATGGCATGCGCTGTTACGGCAACAACGATTTCTTCCGCGCCACCGGCAGTCCGCTGGTGGTGATCACGCCGGGTCATGCAAAGGTGTTCGCCTCCCAGGGCTGGGACAAGCCGCGCATCAAGGCGGCCCTGTTCGAGCGCACCCAGATACCGCGCGCCTACATCCCGGAAACCCAGCCGTCCGGCCCGGTGTATGCCGATTACCCGCCCGAGCGCATGTGCCAGATCGCGCGCAGGCCGGAGGACATCCGCATCGTGGTGGCAGGCGGACCGGAGGCCTATCACATCACCTATATACCGAGTTTCGGCACCAACGATGCCTGCACGGCAGAAATCATCCCAGCACAGGGAACCTGAACATGACGATGAACGAATCCTCCTATATCGAGTACCTTGATCCCACCGGTGTCATCGCGGATGCGAAGCTGGTGGTCCGCACGCTCGGAGACCTCAAAGGCAGGAGGCTTGCCTTCGTCAACAACGGCTGGCGCAGCTTCACGAAAATCGGCGCCCGCATGGAGGAAACCCTCAGGCAGGAATATGGACTCGAGAGCATGCAGACCTATCCCGTGCCGACGGCGGGACCGCCAGCACCGGAAATGTTCGATCGCATCTTTCAGGACTGCGATGCGGCCGTCGTCGGCCTGGCCAATTGAGGCTCATGCACGTCGTGGAGTGTCCACGACACGATACAGCTGCTGCAGCGGGGCATGCCGGCCGTACTGGTCATCAGCGAGCAATTCGCCAAGCTGGCACAGTCGCTCATGCGCTCGCGGGAAATCCCCGAATCCATCGCCATTGTCCTCAAGGGTAATCCGGAGTTTGTGACCGAAAGCCAGGGTGAGGCGCTGGCAGGCGAAGTGATAGTGCAAACCGTGCGCCGCCTGACCGGGACGGCGCAAGGGTAGCAAGTGGTTAAGGGAGGGCGAAAGTCGCCCGCCTGTCCATTGGCCATGCCGCGCTCACCCCGGTGCACGCATCACCTGACGGTCGATGCAGGCGCTGCGCGTGGCCACGCCATTGCGCCGGATCACCCAGGAGACACGCCACCACAACGTTCACGGAGATTGAAAACCCTCAGGCGAGGGGCTTCAGTGGAACACTGCCCTGATTGGGCGGCATGCGGTCCACGAACATGATCTGGCTGTTGAGGCAGTAGTAGCCCAGCAGCACCGTGATCTGCACGATGCCCTTCTCGCCAAAGCGGGCGAGCATGCGCGCATAGGTGCTGTCGCTGACATCACGCGTGCGCAGCAGCTCGATGCAGAAATCGTGGACATCGGCCTGCTCATCGGTGAGCCCGTCGGGCCTCGTGCCCGCCTCGATCTGGTCGATCACCGCCGCACTGATGCCGCTGCGCAGGGCCGCCGGCTTGTGCACCGACCAGGGATACTGGGCGGTGAGGTGGCGCGCGGCAATCACGACTACGAATTCATACAACTGCTCGGAGAACATTGTCTGGAAGCGCACATAACGGCTGAGCTGCTCCAGGATTTCGCCCAGGGCCGGGTCCCTGAGGAAGGCATTCCAGGGCCCCGCCACCCGCTTGGCAGGTCCGCTGACCATCCGGTCCGTGATCGCCTTCTGCTCGGGTGTGAGCTGGCTGAAACGCAGTGCACTGAAACGCTGGCCATGCGGCAGTTCATCAGACATGTCTGCTCCTCCTTTGTATTTTCTCTATTGTTATCAACTGCGAGGGAAATCGACCACCGCCCTATGATATCTGCAGGCAGTCATGACCATCGGAATGATCCATCCTGCCCCCACTGGGTTCTGCCGTTGACATGTTTATCGCAGCCAGTAGATACGCTCCGCATTGTCGATGGCGATCCGGCGCGCCACATCCGGCGGCAACAGCGACAGCAGCCGGCGCACGCCCTGGCGCTGGATGGCGCTGCGTTGCGCCAGCACCCGCGGCGCATCGACTCCGGAGTAACTGTCTGCCACGACGAAGGTATCGGTGCCCAGGACGAAGCGCTCCGAAAAATCCCGCAAGAGGGCCATCCAGTCCGGATCGGCCGGCCCCTTGGGGGTCAGCAAGGACCCCGGCCGCGGATTCACCGGCCGCACACTCAACATCAGGTTGGCGTGGCGCCCCAGCATGGCACGCACCAATGCCGGCGTGAAATAGCCCAGCGGATCAGAACCGGCATGCGCCCAGACAAAAGTGGCCTTGCGGTTGTGAGCCAGCAGGCGCTCGAAGCCCGGCAGATTGGCCTTCAACACCGCCGGATTCTGCGGTGAGTTCAGGAAGGATGGCGTGTTCACGTCCTCGGGCACCGGATCGAAGTGCAGGTCTATGGGCACCTGATGGCTGGCTGCGATGTCGGCCAGCAGGAGCAGCAAGGGATGGTCCGGTGGCACCCATTCGTAGCCGTGCGAGGGCGTCAGCGAAAGATGGTGGGCGGTGATTTCACCAAAGCCCCTCGCCCCCTGGGCCAGGATGGCTTCGGCGGTTTGCCGGAACTGCTCGGTATAGGCCTCCGACACAACGGGCATTGTCCCGGCTGCCTGCAGCATGGGGTTCAGGCTGCCGCCGCCGCCCATCATCACCATGCGCGGGCTGTGCTTGCGCACCACGCCGGCAATGCTCTCCACATCGAAGTTCTCGCGTGGCCGCGGCGGGGACATGATGATGGCGGTGCGCAGGCCATCGGCGTCCATGATCTTCAGGGCTTCCTGCGCCGCCGCCTCGAAGGCTTCGTCGGCATTCCGGTCGGCGATCAGATGGAAGTGCGTATCTATCCACTCCTGTCGGGCCGGACCACGCTGCGCCTCCGCCGAACCGGCCAGCCCGGGACCGAGACTTAGCCCCAGGCTCAGACCCAGCATCGGCAAGACCGTCATCCAGCCAACCTGTTTCATCAAAGCTCCCTCCAGAAATGCCCCTGCATGACGCCCGGCCGGCGACCCGGGACTGCCCTCCGCTTGCGCCGGTGGACGGCCAGACTACCATGGCATACCGGCTATAATTTCACCGCTTTCCCGACCAGGCGCGATGCCCAGAATGCAGCGAAGCACGCAGGGCACACCGCAGATGCGGAACCCGCTTCCGCAAGCCTGTTCCGGGGCATCGATTCCCGAACGACCCTACCACTCACAGGACACGCATTCATGGCGCACGACGCAACCCACGACAATCCCTACACCCGCGGCATCGCCGAGTTCGTCTCCGGCCTCAGCTACGACGCCATCCCCCAGGAAGTGCTCTCGCGCATCAAGCTGCTGATGCTCGACTCCGTCGGCTGCGCCATTTACGGCGCCGACCTGGAGTGGTGCCGCATCCTGCAGGACACCCTGTCCGGCATGGACAAGGGCGACTGCGTGGTGTGGGCCACCGGCAAGCGCGTCTCCGCACCGCACGCCGCGCTGATCAACGGCACCCAGGTGCAGGGCTTCGAACTGGATGACGTGCACCGCGAGGGCGTGCTGCACGTGGGCGCGGTGGTGATCCCGGCGCTGCTGTCCATCGCCGAGATGCGCCCCGGCATGAGTGGCAAGGAGTTCCTCGCCTCGGCCGTGGCCGGCTACGAGATCGGACCGCGCGTGGGCATCTGCATGGGCCCCGAGCACATCGCCCAGGGCTGGCATTCCGGGGCCACGCTGGGCGTGTTCTCCGCCGCTGCCGGTGCCGCCCGCGGCCTCAAGCTTGACGTTGACAAGACCGTGCACGCCCTGGGCGTGGCCGGCACGCAATCCTCCGGCCTGATGGCCGCCCAGTACGGCGCCATGGTCAAGCGCATGCACGCCGGCCGCGCCTCGCAGAGCGGCCTGTACGGCGCGCTGTTTGCCGAGAAGGGCTTCACCGGCATCCTGAACGTGCTGGAGAGCGAATACGGCGGCTTTTGCACCACCATGTCGCGCTCCACCGACCGCTTCAAGCTGGCCGAACTCACCGCCGGCTTCGGCTCGGTGTGGCAGACCATGGGCATCGCGCTGAAGTTTTACTCCTGCGTCGGCAGCAACCACTCCACGCTGGATGCCATCCGCCTGATGCAGCAGGAAAAGCCCTTCGGCAAGAACGACGTCGAGAAAATCATCGTGCGCGGCTCGCAGGTCACCATGGACCACGTGGGCTGGAAGTATTCGCCCCAGGGCCTCACCTCGGCCCAGCTCAACCTGCCCTACTGCGTGGCCACCTGGCTGATCGAAAATGACTGCTTCGTCGACCAGTTCACCGAAGACATGGTGGCCGATCCGGAGCGCATGAAGCTGGCCGAAGTGGTCGAAGTGCAGCACGACGAGGAAATCACCAAGGCCGGCTCCAAGAAGCGCCACAAGGTACACGTCGAAGTGCGCCTGAAGGACGGCACCCGCATGAACCGCACCGTGGAAGCCGGTCGCGGCAACGAGAACAACTTCGCCAGCGAAGCCGACGTGGTGGAAAAGTTCGAGAAGCTCGCCAGCAAGAACCTGCCCAAGGCACAAGTCGAGAAGATCCGCGACTTCATGCTGAACCTGGAAAAACAGCAGGACGCCGGTCAACTGGCCAAGCTGCTGGTGAAGGGCTGATTCCGCTGCCGCCCCGGCATGGGGCGCGCTGGATGCCATGAAAAAGGGCTGCGCATGCGCAGCCCTTTTTTTCGCCGGAGACAATCGCTCCGAATGGCGTGTACCGAGTTACGCGTCCTGACTCACGCGTCCTGACTCACGCGTCGTGACTCACGCGTCCTTGGGCAGACCCAATGCGCGCTTCATCGCCTTCAGGTTGCCACTCACGCTTTTTTGCATGTTGCCCACGACTTCGTCGGCAACCAGTTCCGGGCGCGGGGTGAATTCGGACTTCAGCTCGATGCGCGACTTGCCGGCGTCGATGGGCGTGACACGGATGGTGCACTGGTATTCAGTGGCAAAGCGGTGCTCGCCGACATACCGGTAGGTGTAGGCGTACTGTTCCTGGGCGGCCAGCAGTTCGCGGATGACACGGCCATCCGGCGGCATCTTCAGGGTGCGGACCACGCCTTCAGCGGCATTCTTGTCCACGGACTCCTCCATCACGGCCGGGGCCCATTTGCGGATCCCGCCAAAATCGCCGATGACGGCCCACACGGTGTCGGCTGACAGCGGTACTTCTTCAGTGGCTATGGCATGCATGTTTCATCCTCCTGGGGAAAATCGGTTTTTCGGGATCAGCCTTCTCGGAAGCCGGCAGGACAGGCCATCGCTGGCGACCTCGCCTTGCTGTGTGGCGACTGATGCCATACACAAATGCTTGCGGGAAAGGATTGCATCATACCCGCTGACAAAGTGCAAAAGCACCGCCGGTTTGTCGGCCGCCTTCGCTTATCGGAACAACCAGCCTGTCGATGCTGATACTGGGCGGCCCTTGCTACTCGATCTTCACCCCGGAGGCCGTGATCACCTTCATCCACTTCGGCAGCTCCTCCTTGATACGCGCGGAGAAGGCCTGGGGCGTGCAGTAGTAAGGCTCCACGCCCTGGCTGGCGAGCTTGTCGATCACATCGTTCTGTTTGAGGGCAAGGTCGATCTGCGCATTCAGGGCCCTGATGATGGCCTCGGGCGTGCGCGCGGGCGCCAGCATGCCGTACCAGAAGCCGGCCTCATAGCCGGGCACGCCGGCCTCGGCGACGGTGGGTGCGTCGGGCACGATGGGCAGGCGCTTCACCGTGGTCACGGCCAGCAGCTTCAACTTGCCGCTCTTCACATGGGGCAGCACCGCGATCATGGCTGACATCATCATCGGCACATGCCCCGCCACCACATCGGCCACCGCAGGCCCGGTGCCCTTGTAGCCCACATGCGTCCACTTCACCCCGGCCATGCCCTCGAACAGGATACCGGCCAGATGTCCGGGCGAGCCATTGCCCGAGGAAGCGTAGCTGAGGGATTCCGGCTTCGCCTTGAGCGTGGCGACCACGTCCTTCACCGACTGCACCGGCGTACCCGGGTGGGCCACCATCATCTGCGGCGAATTGGCCACCAGGCCCACCGGCGAGAAATCATTCACCGTGTCGTAGGGCAATTTGGCGTAGAAGGCCGGGTTGGTGACAAAGGCGCTGGGCAGCAGGATCAGCGTATAGCCATCCGGCGCCGACTTGGCCAGGTAGTCGGTGCCGACGATGGTATTGGCGCCGGGCTTGTTCTCGATAATGAAACGCTGGCCCAGGCCCTCGGCCATCTTCTCGCCGATGATGCGGCCCAGCGTGTCATTGCCACCACCCGGCGGATAGGGGGAGATGATGCGCACCGGCTTGTTGGGATAGGTCTGTGCCGACAACGACCCGGCCAGCAGGGCGGGAAGCAGGGCTGTGACGAGCAGGCAGGCGTGCATGATTTTCATGGTGGTCCTCCAAACGGCTGCAGGGGAAGGCAGGGGCTTGCGCCCTGCCGGATCATGGCCCTGGCTGATGTGCCAGCCGGGCCCCCAACGCAGGCTACATGTGCGAATACATCATCTTGCCGGCCACCGGCATCTTCGCCGTGAGGATCTGGTTGTCACGCGAATCGACGATGTAGAGGGTCTTGCGGTCTTCGCCGCCATAGGCAATGTTGGTGGTGGAGCGACCGCCGCAGGACTTCACGCAGTACAGCGGCTCGCCGCGCTTGCTGAACACCCACACATAGCCCATGCCCGGATGGGTGACGATGACATTGCCGGCCTCGTCCAGCGCCAGGCCGTCCGGACCGGGGCTGAACAACTGCACGAACAGGCCGACCTTGCTGATGCCGCGCGTGTCATCCAGCGGGATGCGCCACACCGAATTGGCGCGCGTGACGGCGACGAAGACCTCGGTCTCACGCACATTGAAAACGATGCCATTGGGACTGGGGATGGTGTCGATCAGGCACTCCAGGCGGCCGGCCGCGGTGTAGCGGTAGACGCAGCCGGTCGGGTCATGCAGGCCGGTGCCGCCCTGGTCGGTGAAGTACATGTCGCCGTTCTTGGCGAAGATCAGGTCGTTGCAGCCCTTGAAGCGATCCTTGGCAGTGCCCGATTCGAGGAAGGGCTCGACCGTGCCGCGCACCGGGTCGAGCAGCATGATGCCGTGATGGTGGTCGGCGATGAAGATGCGCCCGTCCTTGTGGATCTTCAGGCCATTGGGCTCGCCGTCGTATTCGGCGACCACGTCCCATTGCTTGTCCGGCGTGATGCGCAGGATGCGGCCGAAGGGAATGTCCACGCAGTACAGGTTGCCCTGGCGGTCGAAAGACGGACCTTCGAGGAAGACCTTGGGCTTGCCCTTCTTGGCGCGCGGTTTGGCGTTACGGATCTCGTCCGGAACGACGCTCCAGACTTCGGTGGGGATGTCCTGCGGGGGTGGTCCGAAATACATGCTGCCTCCTCGTTGGCGATGTTTCCCCCGGCAGTCGGTGCCGGGGATGTCGATGGCTACAGAACGCCTTCCTTGCGCAGGGCAGCGATTTCCTCTGGCGAGTAACCCGCCTCGGCCATCACAGCATCGGTGTGCTCGCCCAGTTGCGGCGGCGGGGTGCTGACATCGGGCTGGCCGCTGGCGAGCATCACGCCGGTCTTGGGCACCGAGATGTCCTTGTTGACCCCGGCGACATTCTCGAAACGGCGGATCAGCTTGCGATCGGACACGTGCTCGTGCCTGAGCACCTGTGGAATGGTGGCGATGGGGCCGGCCGGCACGCCGGCCTCGTCGAACAGGTGCTCCCACTCCTCGGCGCTGCGCGTCATCAGGCGCGCTTCGATGATGGGCTTCAACTCGTAGCGGCGCGCGATGCGCTCGTCGCGGTCGGCAAAGCGCGGGTCGGTCTTCAGTTCGGGCATGCCGATCACGTCGCACAGCTTGTGGTACTGGCTCTGCTCGTTGTTCACCACGTTGAGCGGGCCGGTGGCGGTCTTGAAGGTGCCCGAGGGCGCCGCCGTGACGTTTTCGTTGCCCATGGGCGAGGGCGCCTTGCCGGCATTCAGGTAATTGGAGATGGACCAGGAGCTGATGGTGGCCAGCGAGGCATCCAGCATGGAGATGTCGATCATCTCGCCGTGGCCGGCCTTCTCGCGGCGGAACAGCGCGGCGCAGATGGCAAAGGCGGCGGTCATGGCGGCCATGGTGTCGCACACCACGAAACCGGCGCGCAGCGGCGCGGAGTTCTCGTCCCCGGTGACGCTCATCAGCCCGGACCAGCCCTGGATGATCTGGTCATAGCTGGGGCGCTGCGACAGCGGCCCCTTCTGGCCGAAGCCGGACACCGCGCAATAGACGATGTCGGGTTTTACTTCCTTCAGCACGGCGTAGCCCAGGCCCAGCTTGTCCATGACGCCGGGGCGGAAGTTCTCCAGCACTACGTCCGCGCCGGCCACCAGTTTCTTGAACACCTCGCGGCCGCGGGCCGACTTCAGGTTGAGCGTGAGCGATTTCTTGCCGGCATTGTTGGCGCAAAAGGATGCGCCCAGATTGGCCTGGCCCATTTTCGGATCGGAGCCCATCTTGCGGGCCAGATCACCGCGCCCGGGCACCTCGATCTTGATCACCTCGGCGCCCAGCATGACCAGTTGATACGAGGCCAGCGGCCCGGCAATCACATTGGTCAGGTCAAGCACGCGTACTCCGGACAGGGGCAATGCCATCACCGCACCCCGAGAATTCTGCTGAACATGGGTTTCCTCGTTTCTGCCGCGGCGCCCGCGCCGCTGGTTGGTCTGTCGTGCTGATCTAGGGTCTCCGGCCGCTTCCTGATGGGGCGTGACCCTGGCCAGCCCTCCCCCTGAAAACAACCGCCTTTTCATGCCGCTGCGCTGCGCCATCCGGGCTTCCGCACCAGACAGGTGCATGCCGGTATCACCCGGAGTGCGAGTATGCCTCAAGGCGCCTGCCGCCACGCCCACCGGTGCTGGTGAGCTGACAAAAAATACGCGGTAAGGGGTGCATTGCGCAACTCTGTTGCGTAGAATGAAACCTGTGAAGAAGACCGATCCCACCCGCTCCAGCGCCACAGGCGTCACTTCGGTGAGCCGTGCTCTATCGCTCTTGGACGCCTTTCAGCCCAACGAAGCCTTCCTCACCCTGGGCGAGCTGGCACGCCGGACCAAGCTGCACAAGACCACCACCCTGCGCATTGCCCGCACCATGGCGGCCTCGCGTTATCTGGTGCAAGCCCCCGAAGGCGCGTGGCGCCTGGGGCCGGCGGCGGGCCGGCTGGGCGCACGCTATCAAGCGAGTTTCGACCGCGAGGCGCATGTCGAGCCGGTGCTGCGCGAGCTGTCGCAGAAGACCGGCGAGAGCGCCGCCTTCTACATCCGTGAGGAAAACTCGCGCATCTGCGTGGCGCGCGCGGAAGGCCCGCAGGCGCTGCGCCACCACGTGCGTATCGGCGAAATCTTCCCGATCCAGCTGGGTGCCGTGGGCAAGGTGCTGCTCGCCTTCTCCGACGAACCCGGCCCGCTCTACGACAAGATCCGGCTCGCCGGCTACCACGTGGTGGCCGGCGAGCGCGACCCGCAGGTGGCCAGCATTGCCTGCCCGGTGTTCGGCGTGAACCACACCCTGATCGCCTCGGTGGCCGTGTCCGGGCCGATCCCGCGCTTCACGCCGGCTGCCGTCACCCGGCACCTGCAGCACCTGCGCAAGGCCGCCAGCCAACTGGGCTTCCTGCTCGGAGACGACGCCGCGCGCAAGCGCTGACGGACTCTGGACCGGCGGGTTGCGCTAGCGTGTGATCCTGTCCCCGGTGCGCCACGCCAGAACGGGGAAACGTAGCTGCGGCGCGGTTGACCCCCTTGTCAAACCGCAGGCGCCCCCGATCAGGCCTTGAGCGGCGCGGCCGCAGCCGCCAGCAGTTCCGCCGGGTTGTCCAACGTCTCCAGTGCGTACACCAGTTCGATGATGCGATCCGCCCGGGCATCGGGGATGCAGGAGCGCACCACGTGGCGGAACTTGTGCTCGATGTCCTGCGGCGACAGCGGATTCTCCGGGCTGCCGCGGCGGTTCATGATGAACTTGCCGAAGCTGCGGCCGTCGCGGGTGGTCAGCTTCAGGCGGGCGGCATGCCGCGCCGCCGGGCCCTTGCCTTCGATCTCGGCATCCACCGTGGCCACCACGCGCGGAATGAAACCGAGGATGCGCGGATCGCGCAGGCGGTCCTCACGGTACTGGTCGGTGAAGGCCACGCCGTCGATGCCGATCACCGCCAGCCCGTAGAACAGGTTCATCTGCGCCGCGGTAACGCCCTGCGCCTTGTACTCCCAGGCGCAGTGCACATGAGTCATTTTGCTCAGGCCCACTTCCAGCTTCTCAACGTCGTCGATGCTCAGCCCGTTTTCCTTCAGCAATTCGCCAAAGCCGTCCAGGGCGGTGTGGATGCTGGTGACGCTGGCATGCGGCTTGTAGCCAACATTGAGCGTCTCCCAGGTGAAGCCCAGGCCATCGGTGATGCGCGCGGCATTGGGCTTGTCCGAATAGCTGCTGAGATAACCACCGTAGGGCGCCTCCAGCACATCGAGGATGCCGGTGAAGCCGTCCTTGGCCAGCATTGCGGCGTACACACCGCTTTGCGCCGCGCGGCCGCTGTGGAAGCGCTTCACCATGGCGCCTTCCTGGGCCGCCATCAGGCCGCCGGCCTGCGAGCCGGTGATGCCCAGCGCATGCTGGAACTGCCCGGCATCCAGGCCCAGTGCGCGGCCGGCCGTGCCCACGGCCACGAAGGCCCCCGAAGTGCCCTGCGGATGAAAGCCGCGGAAGAACAGGCTCATGGTCGCGGCATTGCCCACGCGCGTGCCCACTTCATAGCCCGCCACCATGGCGGTGAGGATGTCGCGCCCGGACAGGCCGCGGCTCTCGGCCAGGGCGAAGGCCACGGGTGTCGCCAGCGAACCGGCGTGCACGATGGACTCCTTGTGGATGTCGTCCATCTCGAAGGCATGTCCGGAGGTGCTGTTCACCAGGCAGGCCAGCGCCACCGAAGATTTCTTGCCCATGCCCATGAGCGAGGCCTCCTGCTTCGCACCTTCGGCCATGGCCATGGCCGCCACCTTCTGCGTCCAGGGCAGCGTCGCGCCGAACAGGCAACAGCCCAGGCTGTCGATGATGCTCGACTTGATGCGTGCGATGGCCTCGGCGGGGATGTCTTCGTAGCGCAGTCCGGCGGCGAATTTCGCCAGGTCGCGTGTGGCATGTTCCAGCAGCGGCGGCTGCGATGAATCACTCATGCTTTCCTCCAGTGTGATCCGGGTTGCTCCCGTGTGCGGTTCCGGCGACGTTCAGCGTTCCGGCCCGCGAGTTTGCCACAGGAAGAAGCGGTGCCCCGTGCGCGGCCCCCGGCGCATGGAAGGCCGATCAGGTGTCCGGGACCTTGGCAGGCAGGGCTGGCAGGCGATCCGCATGCCAGGGACATGGGATGACCTCACGGCGAGGTAATGTTTGATCACATTTAATCGAATTGTTCAATTATGGTCATATATTCTGTACGAAAATGATCATATTATCGGCGCAGATGAACATCCTGGAACAGGGCAGGCGTGAGCCAAGCCAAGCAAACGAAAGGCGGAATGGCAAACCACCCTTTCCGCTTTTCATGGTCCGTCCGGCCTGTCTTGCCTGCTCAAGCACTTTGAATGAGGTGCACGGGTAATCCGCTGAGCACAAAAACTCAAGGTTGCAATTCCGGCGCAGGCGGGGACTCGCGTCATGATCTGACGAAGTCGGGCATCCGTCCGGCTGGCCAAAATCCCCCCGCTCGTTCGCTGCGCTCACGAGTCGGCCCCCTTTGACAAGGGGGTTAACACCCACAGCCCTGTTGCGCTCTCGTCCCCGGAAATCGGTGAAGTCCCTTTGACTAGGGGAGGTAAAAATCGCCCGTCATTACCCGGAGCGGCTTAATCCTCGATCTTGATCCCCGCCTCGCGCACGACCTTCTGCCAACGGGCGGTTTCCACCGTGATGAGTTCACGGAATTCGGCCGGCGTGCTGCCCACCAGCACGCTGCCTTCGGGTTCGATCTTGGCGGCGATGTCAGGCGCCCTGGCCACCTTGATCAGTTCGTCGGCGAGCTTGTTGACGATGCCGGCCGGTGTTTCGGCCGGCGCCAGCACGCCCAGCCACAGCACGTTGTTGAAGCCGGGGATGCCCTGCTCGGCCGCCGTGGGCAGATCGGGCAGCAGTTTCGAGCGACGATCTTCCATGATGGCCAGGGGCCGCAGCTTGCCCGAGCGGATCAACTGCATCGCCGAGAGTAGCCCCGAGGGCCCCACATCCAGCGGCCCGGACACCAGTTCCAGCAGCATCGGTCCGAGGCCCTTGTAGTGGACGTAGGTCACCTTGGCATTGGAGGCGCTGTGCATCCAGGCGCCGCCCATGTGGGCCGTGCTGCCCACGCCGGTGGTGCCGAAATTGATCTTGCCCGGATTGGCCTTGGCGTAGACCAGGTACTCCTGAAAGGTCTTGGCCGGAAAGTTCATGTTGGCCACCAGCACCGAAGCGCGCCGGCTCATCAACGACACCGGCGCGAAATCCTTCACCGTGTCGTAGGGCAGCTTGCGCGTGAGGGAAGGCAGGATGGTGAAGCTGCCCGCGGCCAGCAGCAGGGTGTAGCCGTCGGCCTTCGATTTCGCCACATGGTCATGGCCGATGGCGCCACCCGCGCCTGGCTTGAAATCGAGCACGAAGGGCTTGCCCAGCGCCGTGGTCAGCTTGCCCATGTACAAGCGGCCCTCCAGGTCATTCGGGCCGCCTGCCGGATAGGGGATGACCAGCGTCACCGGCCGGGAGGGATAGTTCTGGGCTGCTTCCTGTGCCATCGCGGTGGACAGCATCACTGCCGGCAGCAGCAGCATCCCCAGACCCTGCACCACTCGATTCCTGTTCATGCCTGCTCTCCTTTGGTGTTTCGCGCTGGCTCGTTGTTGTTGCGCTTGTTCATTATTCCTGTTCCTGCATGCGCCTGCCACCCGCTCACGCAAAATCCTGCGGCAGCCACGGGCTGCCGTCGGGCTTGAGCACGGCGCGCGTCTGCGCCTTCGAAGAACCCGTGGTCGGCACATACATTGAATGCTTCCCCGCTCCTCCCGCCACCACCACAAAGATGTCCTCCCAGCGCTGCACCACCGACACCAGGGTGTCCAGCGGCCGGTCGCGATAGCGCTTGGCCAGCCAGCGCTGCAGGCGGCGCTCGCGGTTCTCCTGCGAGAAGGCGGACAGCGGCACACGGGCCTGTTCGTAGAGCGCACGCTTCACGTCGTCCTTGCTCCAGCCGTCGGCGTCGATGGTGGCGGCATGCTCGGGCGAGAGCACCAGCAGCATCTCGCCTTCGTAGTAGACATTGTTCTGGCCGACCTGCGCCATCGCGCCTGCCACCATGGTGATGACACCACCCGCACTGGTGCTTTCGTGGTCGTTGATGTTGTGCGGCGCCTCGCCGCCGAACATGGTCACCGTGCTCACTGCCGGACCATGGCCGCGCTCGGCCTGCAGCGAAGGCCAGGCCGCGGGCAGCGCCTCTTCGTTCTCGGCAATGCAGTAGCTGTACTTGCCCGGATGGCCCATGGTGGCCTTGTCGGTGTCACCCGGGCGACCGCCGCCGATATTGAGCAGGATGAGCCGGATGGCGCGGCCCAGCGCCGCGTTCGCCCAGGGGCCGGGGCCGAACAGGCCGCTACCGCTGTGCACATTCAGCGCCTTGCGCAAGGGACCACCCACCATCATCAGCGGCGTGATGGGGTGGGTGGTCGCCTGCATGTTCTTGAGATAGAAATCATGCTCGGTCATGGCTTGCACCGCCGTGACCAGCAGCGGCATGTGCTGTGGCCGGCAACCGGCCATCACCGCATTGGCGGCGATCAGCTCCACCGTGGCAATGCCCAGCTTCGGCGCCACCAGACCGGCGACGAAGTCCGGCGGCAGACGCGAAGCCGCCACCATGGCCGCGACCCGCTCGCGCGTCGGCGGCACCACCGGCAGGCCGTCGCTCCAGCCACGTCGCAGGAACTCGTCCTGCACACCGGTCCAGTCATCGGCGCTTTCCAGTTCCACCCAGTCGGCCAGCGCAGCGGCCTGCAACGCCGGCTCGGCCTCCAGCGGCGAGGTCAGGCGGGTGACGATCTCCTCCAGCGCGGCATCCACCTTGGCCAGCACCGACTCCAGCGGCGTGCCGCCGATGGGATGCTGCAGCACCACGCGCGGCAGTGCCGGCATGCCCAGCACGCGCGCCTGGTTGCGCGCCAGGCCGTCGAAACTGGTGCTCACCAGCAGCACCGAGGGCACCCCGCGCTTTTCGATCTCGACCGAGTCGTGGACACTCCACGACGTGCACGAGCCTCAATCGCCCAGGGCGTTGATCACCACATCGCAGCCTTCGAGGCTGCGCAGCACGTCCTCGGCGGCCGGGTGCCCCGTGAGCTTCTTGGCGGCGGACACGAAACTCGTGCCTGGGAAGCGCTCAGACAGGCGCGCGCGCAGATGGTCGAGGATGCGGTCCACCGGCGCCTTCTGGTTGTCCAGCAGACCGATGCGCAGCCCCTCCAGCGAGGTGGGCCTGTCGGCGAATACTATCCGGTGTCCGGCCGAGGGGCCGACGGGTGAGCATACGTGCATGAAATCCTCCTACTCGGGCTTGATGCCGGCAGCCTTGATGAGCTGCACATTCTGCGCGAATTCCTTCTGGATGAGCGTGGCGAACTGCTCCGGGCTCATGAGGCGAACCTCCGAGCCCTGTCGGGCCAGCTGCTCCTTCATCTCGGTTGCACCGAAGGACTTGTTGATGACCTCATTGATGCGCCTCACCACGGGTACGGGCGTGCCGCGCGGGGCCAGCAGACCGTACCACACCGCCAGGTCATAACCCTTGAGCCCGAGTTCCTCCAGGCTGGGCACATCGGGCAGCAGCGCCGAACGGGCCGGGCTGGTCACCGCCAGCGCCCGCAGCTTGCCCGAACCCAGCAGCGGCACGGCCGAGGCCACACTGGGAAAGGCCAGGTCGATCTGCCCCGCCACGGTGGCAGCAACAAACTCGGCAGCGCCCTTGTACGGGACATGGGTCATCTTGGTGCCTGCCAGCGCATCGAACAATTCGCCTGCGAAATGCGCCTGCCCGCCGATGCCCGACGAGCCGTAATTCAGCTTGCCCGGCGCCGCCTTGGCCAGCGCCACCAGCTCGGGCACGTTCTTCGCCGCAAGGGATGGGCGGACCACCAGCACATAGGGGCCGGTGATCAGCATGGCCGCCGGCGCGAAATCACGCTGCACGTCATAGGGCTGCTTCACCGCCAGCGCCGCCTGGGCCACGCCCGCCGAGGTCATGAGCAGCAGCGTGTAGCCATCAGGGGCCGCGCGCGACACCGCCTCGATGGCAATCGAGCCGCTCGCCCCGGGGCGGTTCTCGACGATGATGGACTGCTGCAGCACCTCCTGAAGCTTCTGCGCCGCCAGCCGCGCCGCCACATCGGCACCTCCGCCGGCGGTGTAGCCCACCAGGATGCGGATGGGTCTGGTGGGGTAGTCCTGGGCGAGGGTGGCGCAGGGTGCTGCAGCGAGCAGGAGGGTGGTGATACAGGCGGGGATAGAGGTGGTCAGCATGAAGGGGACTCCATTCGAAGTCGTTTCAGGGGAAGCCTTGGCAGATTATAAGGACGTGTGTGATGCCGGTCAGCACCGGCTTGGGGGCGCAGACGCCCCTTTATCTCCGCATCGCAGTTGGGTGGCTTCTCAAAAGGATGGCTCCTTGCGTTCTGTTTGTTGGGCCCAAGCGGCAAAGCTGCCGTCCCTCACTTCCAAAGATCTGATTGATTTTCGAATATCAATGAGGACAAGAATTGGCCCCATAACTACCGCCGACACCAGGAATGCCGCTAAGGAAGCACTGAACAAGTGGGCTACGCCCGCTTGTCTATCCCCGACGTCAGAGGAAACAGTTGAACGGTGATCCTCGATTCGAGACTGGATCAGTGTTTCCCTAAGGCAAAGATGAGGGCACCCGCGATCTTCCCGCCAGCATGAGGCTCAAGAATCAATCCGGCATCCTTGAGCAAAGGACCAGCGTAGTGGTAGCCAGCAACACTCGATAGCAGGAGCACGAGCCATAGGGAATCTCGATGATCCAAGCGGAGACGTTCTTAACCAGGTATCGCTGCGTCTAATGCAAACAACGTCAGCAGGAAAGACCTACCAGCATTGGGCCGACGTATAGGCGCCGCCAGATACGCCTCTGGTTCCCGACTGATTGATGGTCAGATTGCCGCATCCGGTGGTGTCGTCCCAATTGCTGGGCTCTGCGGTCAAGATAAAGCTGGTGGCGATGGTTGTAGTGGCCCCCGCAATGGCGGTGAGCGTATAGCCGCTGGTGGCAGCGCTCTCCCCGGAATAGGCCCGGAAACCCGCTTCGGCCAAATCCACCGTGTAGGTATTATTGTTGGTGAAGTAGCGCTCCATCGCCTGCGCCGCCTGGGCAAGAGCCGACTTTCCTTCGGCGCGCTTCCCCTTTTTTACGTAATCCTGGTAGGAGGGCCAGGCGATCAGCGACAACAGCCCGATGATCGCGACGACGATCAACAGCTCTATCAGGGTGAAGCCCGATTTTTTGAACAACATCAAAATCTCCTTTTTTGCCGGTCGAATTTTAACCCCGAACCCCTGGCCCGACCTCCTCAGTTACGCAGCAGCTCGCGCCACGAGCGGCGAGTGATTGAAGAGGTGCTCGCCGGATTCGGGTTCTCAAGCACCACCTGCAGTCCGCCGGTCGATCCGCTGAGCACCTTGAACTCCTTGCCAGGACCTCCCGCGATCACGGTGGCTTTGGGCGTAATGCCGACACCGGTTTGGACTCCCGACACCGGATAGCTGACGTCGCCTATTTTCACAAAGTCGCCGGATGAAAAGTTTTTGTCGCCATTGATATCGAACACTGAGAAAGTCAGACGCCCGCCCGTCAGAGGGTCGACCTCCATGAGAAAGCTGGTGCCGCCGGAGTCGCAGGACAGGGTCGACGGTATCAGCGGTTGATACACGAGCTTGCCTGTCTGGATAAAAGGGTCCGCGACGATGCGCTCGCCCGTGGTCGATGAGCTTGGCAGGTCCATATACCAGCCCAGATGCGTCGACCAGTCGATTGCGTTGCTGCTCACCACCCGCACCGTGGTGCTGCCGACGGTGGTCTGGGCAAATAAGGTCTGCTGGAGCAGCGTCTTGCTGGTGCGCGTGGTGACGCTGGCGACCTGGCCGTTTGAGGGCTTGTCCCAGATGCCGTACATGGTATTCGTGGTGTAGGGCCCGCTGGGGTCGCTGGTCTGAATGTACTGGCCGGTGCCAAAATAGACTAGGTAGCCGCCGCTCGGGTGTGTGTAGAGTTCAGGCGTTGTGGTGATGATCTGCGCTGTGCCGTCGGGATATTTCGCCGAGTACAGGGGGGTCCCCGCGGCTATCGCGTTTGCCCAACTGCCCGCACTGGCGCTGGTGACATTCCATTTCCAAAGATTGCCGCGCTGATCGCCGAAATAGAGGTAATCCACCTTGCCATCGGCGTTGGTGTCGATGGTGCGCACGCCCGAAGCGCCGTTCACCAAGTTGCTGATGCCGCCGACCCCGGTGTCCACCATGGCCCCGTCAGTCACCAACGACCAGAGGCCGTCGACACCGTCTTCGATGAACAGGATGTGGATGATGGCATTGCCTATCGCGGAGACAGAGCTATCGAGGTAGTCGCCCGCCCCGGGGTAGGTGCATGGCACGGCGTTGCAGGCGTAGGTGTCGTTGAACCCGCTGTGCACGATGGCGGCCCACTTGTTGTTATTCATCTTCGCAATCTGCACCTGGCCGAAGGCGTTGCCGATGCCACTATGGTGGGCGTCGGTGAATTCCCACAGAACAATGCTCGACGCGTTGTCTTCGCTGAACCTGCTCGGGTCGGTGATGTCCAGGGCAAACACGCCCTGGCCGCCTTCGGCGTAAGTCCCGATCGCCACGGTGCGCCAGGCGCCGTTGATGTAGACGTCCTTGATGGTCGGCGTGCCGTTGACAAAGAACCTGTGCGCATAATTCTTCTCGGTGAGCCAGGACAGCTTGTAGAAGGTGCGGGTGGGAACGTAGGAGAGCAGCACCTTGCCGCTCGTTACCGTATTGGCGCTCGCATCGATGATGTGCAGCATGCCGTCATTGCCGCCCACCACCAGCATCGGGGTGCGGTTCGCGTAGGTCGATTTAAAGGTGAGGTAGGCCGCATCCGAGTAGGCCTCCGAGGGCGGGCCGACGTACTGCGGATTGGAGTTGATGATGTCGCCCAGCTTGGAGGTGACGCGGCGCCGGAAATTGGTGGCGCCCAGTCCTTCGTTGGCGCCGCTTCCCCGCACGTAATCGAGCCGTGAGGAGCCCAGGCCATCGTTGACGTTTGCATTGTTGGTGTTGAGCTGGGCCTGCTGTGTGGCGCTGATATTGGCCCACCGGAACGGAACACCAATGCGCGTGCTGCTGTTCATGGTGATGGTGACGCGGCCCGTATCGAAGTTCTGGGCGTTGATGATCTGCCCGGTATCCCACTCCGCGGCTGTGGCGATCACCCCGTTGATATCGATCGGCAGGGACATCAGTTGCCCGCTCCAGTCGGCCGAGTTGAAGCGCGCCTGATAGACCCGGCTGCCGGTATTGAGCGAAGTCGAGTTGGTGGCCACCGATGAGGCGGCGGAGGTGGCCAGGATGGCGACGAACGCCTTGTCCAGGGCGGTTTCAAGGCCGGAAGGATTGGTGACCAGGAAGTAATTGTCGGGTATGCCGTCGCTCCCCGGGCTGCCGTTGGTCAGTTTCGAGTCCCACTCGGCGATGACATCGGGCTTGCTGTTGCCGCTGCCCGAGGTCTCCGTGAAACCGCCGAACTTCGCCGCGAGCCACATCGGGTCCTGGAGTGACTGTCCTCCGGAGGCGCCAAAGCTGAAGGTCGCCGATTTGGCTGCATCCGTGTACTGACATCCGTTGCAGCCACCCGAGGCGCCCACGTTGGTTGTGGGCGTGACCGTGATCGAACTCGGATCACTATAGTTGAATCCCCCGCGGCCGGAGTAGAAGTGAGGGCCGTCCTTGGTTGTTCCGCTGATCACAAAGCCAAAGCCGATGCCGTTAGCCGTGGAATCCGCGAAAAGCCTTGTCGTCACCCTGATGGTGTTGGCTGCCTGCCCGGGACAGGCAGTGCTGGTGGCCGCGCCAACGATGCAGTATTCAAGCGTTCCCATCATGTCCTGATCGTAGTCACCGCCCTGTTCTGAGTCCTCCCAGTTGATCAATAGCCTGGTCTTCGCGTAGGTGGCGGTCTTTTCCTGAGAAACGATTTTCATCGCAACCAACGTACATCCGCCGAATGCGCCCCCGTTATACAGCCGGCAGGCCGGCTGAATGATGATTTTCTGCGTCCCGGACGGCGCAGTGACCTCGAGCCTTGGAGAACTGGACGAAAGCTGCACCGCATAGGTTGCCACCTTGAGCGCGTTGGGCTGGGACGCCGACGGCGTGATATCGGATCGGATGTTGCGGATGCGCGCGGTGTAGGCCAGCCCCGCCATCAAATAGCTTCCCCCCACCGTGGGCCCTTCCGGACACAGGCCGGAGACCTTGCCCAGGTGGTTGGCGTTGGTAATCTGCTTCGCGCTGCACAGCTCGTCACCGGACGCGCCCAGACGACCGAAGAAGTAAGAGTTGCCCGTGTAGCCCTCGACATCACCGACAAGTTTGGTAAACCCTTCAGCATCCCGCGTCGGGGCGGAGGGGCTGGGGGCCGAGGAAGTGATGCTGGCGTTAAGCGGTGTGAGCAGATCGATGGTGCCAAGGTAGGACTTGGTGCTGCCCGCCGGTATCTGGTTATTGTCGTAACTCGACACGCTTGAGTTGATCATGATGACATTGAGCGGCGCGCAGTAGTTGGACGCGCTGATCGGATCGGCCCAGGTCGTATTGGTAGGGAGCCCGATGGCGGCGTCCTTGACGACCCCCCCTAAGTTGTAAGCCGCCGTTGGCTGGGGAAGTCCCTTGACCTTGGGCTGGCCGCCGGCGTAATAACGCAGTGTTTCATAGAAAATCTCCGACATCGGATTGCCCCAACTGGTGCAACTGCCCTGGGTAATCGTGGTCAGCTGGTAATCGCAATTGTCGCCGCCCGCCCCCAGGTAAGATCCGTCGCCGTAGTTATAGCCGTAAATCCTCATTTTGCTGATGCTGGTGATGATGTTGCCGCCGGCGGGAACCAGAAACTGGCCGGTACTGCTGTTTATCTCATTGGTGATGGTGCCCGCATTCTTGCGCAGCACGCCGCCGGAGACGTTCTTGTCGTAGCTGCCGGTCATCAGACCGAAGTCGATCAGTCCCGGCTCCCCGTAGACTTGCAGCAGGCCGATGGGCTTATATACCGGTCCGGTCGGATACTGCTTGCATCTTTCCGTGCCCAGAAGCGCCGCGACGCAGACCTGCACCCTGACAAAGAAATCGCCCAAACCGGTGCCGAAGCCGTCAGTGCCGATCGCCGGGTTGCTGCTCCTTGCGGCGAGGCCACTGGAGGCAAAGCTGTTCGCATTCGAGGCGGACGCCTCCCCGCTCCAATAGCATTGCCACCTCTCGTTGGCATTCCACAGCGCGTAGTTGCCTTGGGCGACGCGCATGCGCGGCAGATTGGTATTGGTCTGCGATTTATCCTGCGGTATTGCGCCTCCCAGCGTCGTGTTGCAGACCGTTATCCCGCCCTTGCTCATGTTCTTGATGGTCCAGGCGGCCAGGGTGCCGCTGCCCGAGGTAAACAGCACATTGACCGAGATGGTGACGCCGTTGATGGCGGCGATCGCGCCACGCATCCAGGTGGTGGTCGGCGTGGCGGTCGAGGCTATCTCGACAATGTCACCCACCGCCATGTTGGCGGTGGATGCGACGGTGAATGCCAGCGTCGCCACCGAAACAGGGCGGCTCGTCACGCTGGTGGTGGTGGTCACCGTGGGGGTAAAGTCGGTCAGCTTGGCGATATCGGCGCCATCGTAATATTTTGCAAACGCGTGGGCATCGGTGGGCAGGAAGGCGCGCTCCAGCACCGTTCCCGTCGTGGTGTCGCCGTCCGCGAGCCCGCTGCCGTCGCCGTTGGTGCGGGTGGGCGAGCGCGCGCCGCCGAAAAACATCTTGCGCACCGAATCGATGCGCGTCATGGTGGCCCAGTTGAGGAAGTTGCCGCTCCATTCCCCGGGGACGGTGTCGCAGTACTTCTGGTTCGCGGCCGCCAGGCCGCTGGTGTCGGATTTCGGCTCGAAGCGCTTGCTGGCGCTGACATAGGAGTAACACTTGAACGAGTCGAAATAGCCGTAATAGGTGATGCTGTGTTTGTAGGTGGTATCGAACTGGCCGTCGCCGTCCAGATCGGTGTAATCGTCATAGGATCGCTTGTAGAGTTCCTGGTCCTTGGTGAGCGACAGCATCACCATCGGCCGCACGTTGGCGCCGCCGATGTACAGGGGGGTGACGGGAAGCGTCAGAAGCTGTGCGAACGGCGAGGCGCTGCAAAGGGCGAGCACAACGCCTGAGAAAAACTTTTGATACGGCAGGGTGATCTTGTCCATCAGTGTCTCCAATATTGCATGCGCTATTTCACGATCTCTTCCTGCACCATCACCATGGTGTTGGTGGAAGAACCCCAGGCGCGCGCGGTAACGCGGTACATGTGCTGCGAGCCCACCGCCGCGATGTACTCGATCAGGTAGCGCGGCGGCGCCGCAACGCCCCCGGGAGAAGGCGCCACCGGAAGGGCAAGATTGTTGGTGTACTGGCCGTATCTGGCGCTCTTGCTGGCGTCGGTCCAGTTGGCTTCATCTTCCCAGACATTCTGACTTCCGCTGGCCGCCTTGATGCACAGTGCCGCGCTGCAACCGACCTCGAACCCTACGCTGCCGATGATCACCGGATTGCGCGTGCCTATCCCCTGCAGGTCGAAGCGGGCGTCCTGGAGAACCGCCTCGGCGGCCTGCAAGGAGATGTTGTAGTCGCGCGAGTTGCGCGCCATCTTCTCCTCCAAAACCCCGGTGCTTAGCGCGGATATGCCCAGAATGGTGAGAATGGTCATGAACAGCAGCACCACCACCAGGATGGCGCCGCGCTGCGCGCGCCGGGTTTGCAGATGTCTCAGGGCCTCAGTTGACACGATTACGCACCGTAATGGTTGTCTGAAAAATGCGCCTCATGCGAAAGTCGAGTTGCCCTCCGGCAGCGTTGAATACCGCGCCGGTGTCACCTGCCGGGGCGACGCCTCCGGGCGCATAGGAGGCGCCGAAATGGTTGTAGACGCGGGAATTGACACCAGTGTTGGAATTGCCGCTGGAGCGAAGCAGCATCGATATGCGCACCGCCACCACGCTGTCCCACACCAGCGCGGCGTCGTCCGCTTTCAGATAGGCGTTGGCGGTCTTGTCGCCGTCGGTATCCATGCCGTAGAGAATCTGCATGGATTCGACACCCGGAACCAGCGCGTTGTCGGTGCTGACCCCCAGGGTATCCACGGAGCGGCAAAACAGCGTCGGCTCGTTGTCGTTGGTGGCATCTGCCGCAATCAAAAAAGTGTCGTTGACGCGTTCGTCTCGGCCCACCGCATTGCCCAGGCAATTCAACACGGTGTTGTCCACAGCGGTCGCTGCGGTATTGCTGCTGCCGAAATAGCGCACCTGGATCTGGTCGCTTAAATTGGTGCCGGTGTCGTTGCTGCCGGTAATCGCAGGATTCGCTGCGTCGAAATCACCGGTCGAATCGAAGCTCTTGTACCCCGCCATGCGCAACTCCTTCGCCATGAGTTCGACGACAAAGCGCGCACCCTCCTGGATGCGGGCAAGGTCATCCTGTGTCGCTTGGATCTGGCGCGATCCCAGGAACAGTTGCGCCACAACCAGCATGAGGCCAAGTCCGATGGTCATGGCGACCATGAGTTCGACCAGTGAGAAGCCCATAGGCAGGTGTTTAAGGGGCTTCATGGCTTGAACGCCGTAATGAACCGCTGCAGCGAGCCATCGGTGACGCGCTCGTCCCACCAAATCTTGACCACGTAATTCGAATTGGGAAGACCGTCGCATGCGGGCACCGCAGGCGTGCCGTCGTTGGGGGTGTTGTCGGTGCAAACAATGCCGACGCCGCCGGGCAGGAACAGGGCGTTTAACTCATTCCATTGGAATACATCCATCTGCGCCATTTGCTGCGAGGTGCAGCCCGTGGAAAGAAAGCATGAGGTGTGCTGCTGGCCCTGCTGGTTGATGTAATAGCCCGAATCCAGGCCGGTGCGGTTGGCGCGCATTTTTTCAATGATGTCGTAGGCCTGGGTGGTGGCAACGGAGCGCACGTTCGAATTCGCGGTGTTCTTCAGGCTGAAGCTGTACATGCCCGCAAGGCCGAGCAGGCCGATGGCGAGAATGAGCACCGACACCAGCACTTCCAGCATGGTGAAACCTGCGCAACGCTTTAGGTGGCTTGACACCTTTACCTCAGCACGTTTTGGTCGCAGTCCGGGTGCGCCCGGTTGCGGTAATCGTTATCAAGCGCCCGTAGGCCCCGGTCCGGTCATCGCATAGCGTGAAGGTTGCGGTCGCTGCCGAGAGACCTGCCGCCATGCCGGAGGATCGAAACTGGATCTTGTACGTATTGCTCAGGCCCTCAGTGGCAGCTGTGATAGTTCCGGGCATGGCGGGAACAGCGCGCAGGATTTCTTCCCCGACATCCAACGCGCCGTCACCATTGACGTCGGCGAACACAATGCGGCCCTGGGCCCAGGAAACCGATGCACAGGTTGTTCCGTTGCTGCTTGAGCACAGTGTCACTCTTTGGCCGCGATTGGCGGCCTGGCTTCGGGCAAAAGCGAAATCCGTCAGCAGATCGCTCGCCTGGGAAGATATTCGCGCATTGAAAATCATGTCTTTCATCGCAGGGGCCGCCAGCGTCGCCATGATCCCGATGATCACCACGGCGATCATCAACTCAATAAGCGTGACGCCCGCTTGCCTCGCCGGCGGGGTGGCCCTGGTCATGTCGCGGCTTCGAGATCGCAGGTCATGGCGCCGATTGTATGGAGCAGGCCGCGCGGACAGCGCAACGCTCCGACCAATGGCCGTTTGCTCTGCTTCATCCATGACTGCCCCCGAGGAGCCTTGCCGTGGACGCTTGCGGAGCGTTTTCTGGTTGCCATGAAAATATCTTTGATTGTAATACTGCAAATGTATTTAATACCGTTAATGATTTAAATGAGTTTTACAAGTTTATCGTGCCACAATACGCCTAGTCAAAGAAGTTAAAGAGGGTATTTCTATTTTTCTCAGCGGCTAGTCGCCCGGAGCCTTCGATGGCGAGCGCCATAACGGTTTGATTGTCATTCGATCAACCTGCCTCCTGACGATTGGGGGGGATGGGACTGCTCCAATTGATGCTTGCGGAACGCCATCTCCAATTCAGCAGACGTTTGCGGCCGCCAGGGCCTGGTGGCTTCTGCCGATTTGGCTGCATCCCGGGATTTGGTGGCATCGCCTGCCTTTTCTACGCAGCCGCGACGCTGTTTCTGGCTTTGGCCTCGGCCCATGGGGAGCCGGATTTGCTGTCATTCGCCGCAATCACCGACGAGCCGCCGACAGAAGTGGCTGCAGCAGACCACGACCGCTGCATAGTGCCGCTGAAGCCCGAGAACGTGGCTGCCTGGTTGAGCCCAGCGGGCGCATCGGTAGACGCGATGTATGCGTTGCGGGAAGATCGGTACCGACCGTTCTACGAGCATAGATTGGCGGCTTGATCTTAGTCACCGTCGGAGCAACTGCGGATGATGTGGCGGGATTGGGTCAGAAGAACCCAATAGATCGTCGTCAACACCATCCAGCTGGATTTGCCACCAAAACTTATGGAAGCGCTTATCAAGTTGCGAATATGCACAACGCCGTCGCGCGCTTCCCTCTGAAGTGGGGGATATACAAGGGGGCTTGCCCCCTTGTTCAGTGAATCCCTACACATTGCCTACATAAGCCGACATCTGAAAAATTGAAGTAGCTAAAAATCTCCACCTACTAGGAGATTTGGCGCCCCGGAGACGAATCGAACGTCCGACCTGCCCCTTAGGAGGGGGCTGCTCTATCCACTGAGCTACCGGGGCGTAATGCGGAATCAGGCATTTGAATAGGGCATGCCCGAGCAACGCGAATTATATCCGCTTCATGCGATCCATCCTGCACAGCATTCGAGTGTCTTGTCTTTTGCTGACCTGAGTGATTCTGTCCTGTGCAGCACACGGATCATGCGTTGCCTATTGCCGGCCAAGCTGATAGCTTCGCACTGTCTGGGGCATGCGTCTGCGGTCCGTTCCAGGCGGGAGAAAAATCCAACAACAAGGATTGGCCGTTGTGCAGTCGTCGCAGCCAATTCCGACCGACCATCTTTGATTCGGCATGATCCAGGACAATAGAGCCCCTGTTCGCAATCCCGAAGTTGACCTGAGGCAGGGGGACGCTGCGGGGAAAGTCGCGTTGGTAACGGGTGCCTGGGACATCCGCGCGCTGGAATCGCGGGCCCGACCATTGCGGCAGGTGCTGCTGCGCACCGCCGCCGAAGCCGGCTCCTGGGATCTCTCCGGTGTTCAGCGTCTGGATCACATTGGCGCCCTGCTGCTCTGGCAGGCGTGGGGCAAGCGGCGCCCTGCGCAACTCAATCTGCGCCCCGAACATGAAATATTCTTCGCCAATCTCGACAAGCCGCGCG